>NZ_JBIBEB010000001.1:0-563871 GCF_042902325.1 Pseudomonas sp. NPDC012596
ACTATCAGTCCGTACTCACAAGCACCCACACGAATTGCTTGATTCAATTTGTTAAAGAGCGTTTGGTTAAGAGCTTTTCGCCTCAACCGAGGCGCGCATTATACGCTTTCCCCAGAGCCTGTCAAGCGTTTATTTTGAAGTTTTTACCGAGAAACTCGTTTAGCTTCAAACACTTAACTCGCTGCGATCTCTCATAGCGGGAGGTGAATCATACAGCGTTTAGAAGCGCTGTCAATCACCATTTCAACCGCTTGCGATCATTCGATCGTAGCCCTTTCAGCACCACCTTAACTACTTAACTCATTGAATCTCAAGGAGTTTGTCGTTCCGATGTCGCTGGAAGTGGGGCGCATTATAAGGGGATCTGGAAATGGGTCAAGGGTTAATTTCAGGTATTTGAAATATTCCAGGCGAAGGCCGTATCAAGGCCACCAGGTGCCCGCCACAACACATTCAGCGCCTATAAGATCGAGCGCCGCCCGCGCGGCGCATCGCGGCTAAAGCCGCTCCTACATTTGTTGCAACGTGCCATGGCCTGACTAGGCCATAGTTGTCAGCCTTGTTGGCACGGCGCGATATTTCGGCTGGCGCTCTAGCGCCGCCCCACCCGTCTTCAGCCATGCGCCAAAGCGGACAACCATGGCCTGTCTGGAACGGCACGTTGCAACAAATGTAGGAGCGGATTTATCCGCGATGCGCCGCGCGGGCGGCGCTCGATCTCAAGGGCGCCGTATCCCCCAAGCCAAGCACCCCTCAGCCCCACCATAAAAAACAAAACGGGGAGGCCTTTCGGCCTCCCCGCTTCTCCTCATGCCTTAAAGGCTAGGGAACGCAAATTGCGACGCCTCATGGCTGGCCCGCTGCGGCCAACGCTGGGTGATCGCCTTGCGACGGGTATAGAAGCGCACCCCGTCCGGGCCATAGGCATGCAGGTCGCCAAACAGCGAGCGCTTCCAACCGCCAAAGCTGTGGTACGCCACCGGCACCGGCAGCGGTACGTTGACGCCGACCATGCCCACTTCGATCTCGTCGCAGAACAGCCGCGCGGCTTCGCCATCGCGGGTGAAGATGCAGGTACCGTTGCCGTACTCGTGATCATTGATCAACTGCATGGCTTGCTCCAGGCTGTTCACCCGCACTACGCACAGCACAGGGCCGAAAATCTCTTCTTTATAGATGCGCATCTCAGGGGTCACCTTGTCGAACAGGGTGCCACCCACGAAATAGCCATCTTCATTGCCTGCCACACGGAAACCACGCCCATCCACCACCAGCTTGGCGCCAGCAGCAACGCCGTCGTCGATGTAGCCGACCACCTTGTCACGGGCAGCGGCAGTTACCAACGGGCCCATGTCCAGGCCACAAGAGGTACCGGCACCAATTTTCAGCGCTTTGATCTGCGGTTCCAGCTTGGCAATCAGCGCATCGGCTACCTGGTCACCTACGCACACCGCAACGGAAATGGCCATGCAACGCTCGCCGCACGAACCGTACGCGGCCCCCATCAAAGCACTGACGGCGTTGTCCAGGTCGGCATCGGGCATCAGCACTGCATGATTCTTGGCGCCGCCCAGTGCCTGGACACGCTTGCCGCGCTTGGTGCCTTCGGCGTAGATGTACTCGGCGATCGGGGTCGAACCGACGAAGCTCAGGGCCTTCACTTCCGGTGCCTCGATCAGCGCGTCCACGGCTTCCTTGTCGCCATGCACCACGTTGAGGATGCCCTTAGGCAGGCCAGCCTCCAGCAGCAGCTGAGCAATGTACAAGGTCGAGCTCGGGTCGCGCTCGGACGGTTTCAGAATAAAAGCGTTACCGCAGGCAATGGCCAATGGGTACATCCACAGCGGGACCATGGCCGGGAAGTTAAACGGGGTGATGCCAGCGACCACGCCCAGTGGCTGGAAGTCGGACCAGGCGTCGATGTTCGGGCCGACGTTGCGGCTGTACTCGCCCTTCAGCACTTCAGGCGCTGCGCAGGCGAACTCGACGTTCTCGATGCCGCGCTTCAGTTCACCTGCAGCGTCTTCGATGGTTTTGCCATGCTCTTCGCTGATCATTTGCGAAATACGTGCTTCGTTCTGCTCCAGCAATTGCTTGAAGCGGAACATCACCTGGGCGCGCTTGGCCGGTGGGGTGTTGCGCCAGGCCGGGAAGGCCGCCTTGGCCGAATCGATCGCTTCCTGCACGGTCGCGCGGCTCGCCAGCTCGACCTTGCGTACCGCCTGGCCAGTGGACGGGTTGAAGACATCGGCGGTGCGCTCACCTTTGGTAACCAGCTCGCCGTGAATCAGGTGCTGAACAATGCTCATGCAAAACTCCAGATAAAGAGGTTGAGGCTGGCGCGTAATCGGCTCACACGCCTTACGTCAAATTCGGAACGGTCAGTCGACCTTGTTCAGCGCTTCACCGACCGCATCGAACAGGCGGTCGAGTTCTTGCGGCTGGGTATTGAAGGTTGGGCCGAATTGCAGGGTGTCACCACCAAAGCGGACATAGAAGCCGGCTTGCCAAAGTTTCATCGCAGCTTCGTACGGACGGACGATGGCATCGCCATCGCGGGCAGCGATCTGGATCGCGCCGGCCAGGCCGTAGTTGCGAATGTCGACAACGTTCTTGGTGCCCTTGACGCCGTGCAGCAGCTTCTCGAAGTGCGGTGCCAGCTCGGCAGCCGACTGCACCAGGTTTTCCTTCTGCAGCAGGTCTAGCGCGGCAATACCGGCGGCGCAGGCAACCGGGTGAGCCGAATACGTATAGCCGTGTGGGAATTCCACGGCGTATTCCGGGGTCGGCTGGTTCATGAAGGTGTGGTAGATCTCGCTGCTGGCGATCACGGCGCCCATCGGGATGGCGCCGTTGGTGACCTGCTTGGCGATGCACATCAGGTCCGGGGTGACGCCGAAGGCTTCGGCGCCGGTCATGGCGCCCATGCGGCCGAACCCGGTGATCACTTCGTCGAAGATCAGCAGAATATTGTGCTGGGTGCAGATTTCACGCAGGCGCTTCAGGTAACCCTTCGGCGGCGGCAGCACACCCGCTGAACCCGCCAGCGGCTCGACGATCACCGCGGCGATGTTCGAAGCATCGTGCAGTTCGATCAGTTTGAGCATCTCATCAGCCAAGGCGATGCCACCCTCTACCGGCAGGCCCTTGGAGAAAGCGTTCACCGGCAGCACGGTGTGCGGCAGGTGGTCGACATCCAGCAGCTGGCCGAACATCTTGCGGTTGCCGTTGACGCCACCCAGGCTGGTACCGGCGATGTTCACCCCGTGGTAACCACGGGCGCGGCCAATGATCTTGGTCTTGGTGGCCTGGCCCTTCAGGCGCCAGTAGGCACGGACCATCTTCAGCGCGGTGTCGGCACACTCGGAACCGGAGTTGGTATAGAAGACGTGGTTCAGGTCGCCCGGGGTCAGCGCGGTGATCTTTTCCGCTAGCTGGAACGACAGCGGATGGCCGAACTGGAAGGCCGGGGAGTAGTCCAGGGTATTCAGCTGACGCGTGACTGCATCAGCAATTTCCTTGCGGGTATGCCCGGCGCCACAGGTCCACAGCCCCGACAGGGCATCGAAGATCTTGCGCCCCTTGTCGTCGACCAGGTAGTTACCTTCGGCCGCCACGATCAGGCGTGGGTCGCGATGGAAATTGCGGTTGGCGGTGTAAGGCATCCAGTGCGCGTCCAGCTTGAGCTGGCTGGCGATACCGGCGGGGGCGGTTTCGGGCATGTTCATCGGCGGTTCCTCGGGAGACGATTAGGCAACGATGGATGTTGTTGCAGCTAAATTGGCACGCAGATAAAGTCTGAAAAAGCCTACATTTCTAATCTTCAGGTAGCGCAAGACTAAACATATGAGCCGACGCCCCGACCCTCTCGCTCAAGTCAGTGATTTCGACATCCGCCTGCTGAAAATTTACCGCAGCGTCGTTGAATGCGGCGGTTTTTCGGCCGCCGAGAACGTGCTTGGCATCGGCCGTTCGGCCATCAGCCAGCAGATGAACGACCTTGAGCAACGCTTGGGCCTGCGCCTGTGCCAGCGTGGCCGCGCGGGCTTCTCGCTGACCGAGGAAGGCCGCGAGGTCTACCATTCGGCGCTGCAACTGCTCGGCGCGCTGGAGTCGTTCCGCACCGAGGTGAACGGGCTGCATCAGCACTTGCGTGGTGAGCTGAACATCGGCCTGACCGACAACCTGGTGACCCTGCCGCACATGCGCATCACCCACGCCCTGGCCGAACTCAAGGACCGCGGCCCGGATGTGCGTATCCACATCCGCATGATCGCGCCCAGCCAGGTCGAGCAGGGCGTGCTGGACGGCAGCCTGCATGTTGGGGTGGTCCCGCAGACCAGCCCGCTTTCCGGCCTCGAGTACCAACCGTTGTACAGCGAACGCTCGTTGCTCTACTGCGCGGTCGGCCACCCGCTGTTCTATGCCGACGACCAGCAAATCGACGATGAACGCCTCAACGACCAGGAAGCGATCGCCCCGACATTCCGCCTGCCCGCTGATATTCAGGCGCACTACCAGGCGCTCAACTGCACTGCCAGTGCCTCCGACCGCGAAGGCATGGCGTTTCTGATTCTCACCGGCCGTTACATCGGCTACCTGCCCGACCACTACGCAAGCTTCTGGGTGCAGCAAGGCCGCCTGCGCGCGCTCAAGCCTGCCCAACGCTTCTACGACCTGAGCCTGAGCTGGGTAACCCGCAAGGGGCGTCGACCGAATTTGGTGCTGGAAAGCTTCCTCGAAAGCCTGGCAGCGACACGCTGATGCCTGCTTGTGACGCTAATGCTTGTCACGTGAGCGCAGGCAGGTAATCTTGTCCGACATCCGTTGCCACAGACCTGTACGGAATCGTCCATGACCTTAGAAGTCCCTGCGCATCGCCTTTCCGCCTCGGGCAAGCCCGCCGGCCGCATCCGCCAGAAGAACGAACAGGCCATCATCCAGGCCGCCGAAGACGAGTTCGCCCGCCATGGCTTCAAGGGCACCAGCATGAACACTATCGCGCTGAAGGCCGGCTTGCCCAAGGCCAACCTGCATTACTACTTCACCAATAAGCTCGGGCTCTATATCGCCGTGCTGAGTAACATCATCGAACTGTGGGACAGCACCTTCAACGCCTTGAGCGTGGAGGACGACCCCGGTGCGGCGCTGAGCGAATACATCCGCACCAAAATGGAGTTCTCCAGGCGCAACCCCCAAGCCTCACGGATCTTCGCAATGGAGGTGATCAGCGGTGGCACCTGCCTGACCGAGTATTTCAGTGCCGACTACCGCGAGTGGTTCCGAGGCCGGGCCGCAGTGTTCCAGGCCTGGATCGACGCCGGCAAGATGGACCCGGTCGACCCGGTGCACCTGATCTTCCTGCTATGGGGCAGCACCCAGCACTACGCCGACTTCGCCACCCAGATCTGCCAGGTCACCGGCCGCAGCCGCCTGACCAAGCAAGACATGGAAGACGCGAGCAACAACCTTATCCACATCATCCTCAAGGGGTGCGGCATCGCGCCGAGTGCCTGACATCTATATATGCCTTCTACCCTGCTCGACCTCTGCGAATTTCGCGAGGAAATCCGCAAGAGCCGTTTCATTACCCTCGCCGGCCCCATATCCAGTGCAGCCGAGGCGATGAGCTTCATCGAACAGCACAGCGACCTCGCCGCCACGCACAACTGCTGGGCCTGGAAACTGGGCGGGCAATACCGCAGCAACGATGATGGCGAACCTGGCGGCACGGCCGGGCGGCCGATCCTTGCGGCCATCGAAGCCCAGGACTGCGACCAGGTGGTGGTACTGGTGATCCGCTGGTATGGCGGTATCCAGCTGGGCACCGGCGGCCTGGCTCGCGCCTACGGCGGTGGCGCCAACAAATGCTTGCAACAGGGGCCGAAAAGGCTGTTGGTGCAACGCAGCGAATACCGCTGCAGCTGCAGCTTCAGTGAGCTGGCCTTGGTCAAACTGCGTTTGGCGGAAATCGATGGGCTGGTGCTGGATGAGCAGTTCACCGCCAACGGGGTTGACCTGCAGATAGCCGTGGGCGAGGCCTTCATCAGCGCTCTGCAACAGCAGCTTGCTGACCTCAGCCGCGGCCGCATTCTGCTGCAGGCCTGCTGAAGGTTGCACACAACTGCTGTGGGCCTGGCTGTGGATAAGCTTGGGGCAACCCTCTGCAGGCCACGTATAACATGGCCTGCAATGCATTGAGCATATTTTGATCACTGTTTGATGACAGCCGTAACGCACTGAGCCATCGAAAGTTATCCCCAATCCGGCAATCAGCATCCGACAGGGCTTCAGCGCAGCTTGCGCACATTAACTGTGGATCAGGCTGTGGATAACCCGTTAGCCAACAAGCGAAGCGCCCGTCTGCGCACGGCAAATCGTAACTGATCGTTTTTTAATCAATCGTGAATACAGGCGCATTCAGCCCGCCTGAAGTATGCTGAATTTCTTTTTCCTGAACCGATAAAGGAAGGTTCCAATGGCAACCTCAAGAACTGCCCTCATCATCGGCGCCTCCCGCGGGCTTGGCCTGGGCCTGGTGCAACGCCTGAACGAAGATGGCTGGAACATCATTGCCACGGTGCGCGACCCACAGAGCCCCGGCGCACTGAAAGATGTGCCAGGTGTACGCATCGAACAGCTGGAAATGAATGACACCGCTCAGCTCGACGGCCTGAAGCAGCGCGTGCACGGTGAGGTATTCGACCTGGTGTTCGTCAATGCCGGGGTCATGGGCCCCCTGCCACAAGACCTGGAAACCGTGCAACGCAGCGACATCGGCGACCTGTTCATGACCAATGCCGTAGCCCCGATCCGCGTAGCCCGCCGCCTGGCTGGCCAGGTTCGTGAAGGGTCCGGTGTGCTGGCGTTCATGAGTTCGATCCTGGGCAGCGTGACCATCCCCGATGGTGGCGAGATCTGCCTGTACAAAGCCAGCAAAGCCGCCCTGAACTCCATGATCAACAGCTTCGTGGTCGACCTGCAGCGCCCCGACCTCTGCGTGCTGGCCATGCACCCGGGCTGGGTGCAGACCGACATGGGCGGCGAGAATGCGGAAATCGATGTACTCACCAGTACCCGTGGCCTGCTTGAACAGATCAACGCCCAGAGCGGCAACGGCGGCCTGCGTTTCATCAACTACAAGGGCGAGGCCCTGACCTGGTGACGTGCAACTGATCAGTGGTTGACGCATTCCAGGGCCTGTCCGGGCGCAATGCCTGGCCAGGCCCTGTAGAATGGCGGCAACCGTACCTGATTCGAGAACACCCACTATGTATGAATGGTTGAACGCCCTGCCCAAGGCCGAACTGCACCTGCACCTCGAAGGCTCGCTTGAGCCCGAGCTGCTGTTCGCCCTGGCCGAGCGCAACAAGATAGCCCTGCCCTGGAATGACGTCGAAGCGCTGCGCAGCGCCTATGCCTTCAACAACCTGCAGGAATTCCTCGACCTCTATTACCAGGGCGCGGACGTGTTGCGCACCGAGCAGGACTTCTACGACCTGACCTGGGCCTACCTGCAGCGTTGCAAGGCGCAGAACGTCATCCACACCGAACCGTTCTTCGACCCGCAAACCCACACGGACCGTGGCATCCCGTTCGAAGTGGTACTTAACGGCATCAACCAGGCACTCAAGGATGGGCGTGAACAACTGGGCATCAGCAGCGGCCTGATCCTCAGCTTCCTGCGCCACCTCAGCGAAGACGAAGCGCACAAGACCCTCGACCAGGCCCTGCCCTTCCGCGACGCCTTCATTGCCGTCGGCCTGGACAGCTCTGAAAAAGGTCACCCGCCCAGCAAGTTCCAGCGCGTCTTCGACCGCGCCCGCAGCGAAGGTTTCGTGGCGGTGGCCCACGCCGGTGAGGAAGGCCCACCCGAGTACATCTGGGAAGCCCTCGACCTGCTCAAGATCAAGCGCATCGACCATGGCGTGCGCGCCATCGAAGACGAGCGCCTGATGCAACGCATCATCGACGAGCAGATCCCCCTCACCGTCTGCCCATTGTCCAACACCAAACTGTGCGTGTTCGATCACATGAGCCAGCACAACATCCTCGACATGCTTGAGCGCGGCGTGAAGGTTACGGTCAACTCTGACGACCCGGCCTACTTTGGCGGCTACGTCACCGAGAACTTCCATGCCCTGCACACCCACCTGGGCATGACCGAAGACCAGGCTCGTCGCCTGGCGCAGAACAGCCTGGACGCACGCCTGGTCTGACCGGGGCACGGCGTTGCGGTCACCCCACCTGCAACGTCGGCACGCGGGCAATGCGGTTGATCTGCTGAATACCCAAGGCCGATATCTGCAACGCCCGCGTGTTGTCGGCCTCGCGTATCCAGCCCGACTGCAGGAACAACCTGAGCAACGCCTGCCCCAGGCTTCCGCCTAGATGCGGCCCCTGATCGCTCCACTCATTGCAGTGGCAAATCACGCAGCCTTTTCGCTGACGGGGTGCCAGCGCATCGATGTAAACGCCGATGCTGGCCAACTGCGTCCGTCCCTCGTCACTGACCATCATCTGCTGCACGCCGCCCTCCAGCCAGCCTGCCACCACCAGGCGGTGATACAGTTCACCCGCCAGTTCGCCGCCTAGATGATCACCACAGCGGCGGGCCCGGCGCATCGACATCGGCATCTGCAGCGGCGTCGCCTGCCCCCCTTTTTCGCCTCCCAGCTGTACGCTGGCCAACGCTTCGACTGCAGCCCCCACCTGGGGCGTTGCCAGCCTGAAGTAGCGCTTGCGGCCCCGCGCTTCGAGCCTGAGCAAACCTGCAGAAGACAACAACGACAGATGCGCGCAGGCTGACGATGAGGTCAGCCCCGTTATCATCGCCAGCTCATCGGTTGGTCGCGGCATGCCATCGATGAGCGCCCACAACATCGCGCTGCGCTTGGGGTCGGCCATCAGGCCGGCAATCTGACTGATACTGCTGACTGCACTCATGTCCTTCAACTCCCTGCAAGATCACATCTGATTTCCAATGGCAAAGCCTGGCAACGACGGTAGCCATCCCAGCAGCTGGGAGCCTGGCACCGGGGTAAGTATAAGCCGCACGAATGGGCACTCCGGCAGCTGCCCCACCGGCTTGCTGTGTTGAAGTGGAATGGGTATGACCACCCTCACGGGGTTCGAACCGGCGCACGGTTTGGCCGCTGGTCCCGAAAACAGGCAGGAACCGAGAGGTGTAAGGGAAGAAACACCGCATCAGGAAGAATGGCCCCACGCGGCCAGCGACTCTGCCGACAGCCTCGTTCCTTAAATAGCGCAAACAAAAGCGAACCTTCTACACGTATCCAGACATTGCACCTGGATACGGCTGACACTACTCGCGGACAAGCGCCCCGACCGCCAGTCAGGACGCTCACGCCGGCCATGGCGCCACGTGGCCACAGCGCTACACTAGGTCCGCTCTCCCCCCATTCGGAGGTATGCCGCGATGAAGATTGTCGTCAGTGCGTCGAACCGTAACCCCAACTGCCCCTGGCAGGTCCGGCTCGACCAGCATGTTGTGAGTTTCCGCAGCGAGGCCGAAGCGCGCGCCTTCGTGGTCACCCTGGAGGCCCGCCTACAGGCCCCCCATACCCTCATGCCAGACGCCTGGCCTGCAAACGGTGGGTCAACAGCGCGACACTGACCACCAGTGCCCCACACAGGCTGACGACCAAGGTCATGGGTACCGCACTGCCGTCGTGCAGCAGGCCGACCAACGCTGCCGCCCCGGCCGCGACGCTGAACTGCAGGCAACCCATGAGTGCAGAGGCACTGCCTGCGCGTGCGCCCTGGCCACTCATGGCGCAGGCCGACGCGTTGGGGATGATGCAGCCGAGGCTTGAGATGCAGACAAACAGCGGCACCAGCAGTGGCCACAGGTGCGCCGGGCGCAGCGCTGCAACACCCAGCAACACCAACCCTGCCGCCAGGTACAACCAGACTGCGCGCACCAGCAGGAACGCCGGGCCACGCTTGGCCAGCAGGCGTGCATTGATTTGCGCCACCAGAATGAAGCCCGCTGCGTTGGTGCCGAACAACCAGCCGTAATGCTCGGCCGGTACGCCATAGAGCTTGATGAATACGAAAGGCGAACCGGCGATGTAGGCAAACATCCCGGCGATGGCAATTCCCCCGGTCAAGGCATGCCCAACGAACACCCGATCAGCCAGCAGCCGCAGGTACTGGCGCAATGCGCCTGAAAGTGGCTGGCGTGGCATATGCGCGGGCAAACTCTCCGGCAGCCCCAGGCCGATCGCGACCAGGCAGGCGGCGCTGAACAAGCTCAAGGTGAGGAAGATCGACTGCCAGCCGGCCAGGTTCACCAGCACACCACCCAGCATCGGCGCGAGAATCGGCGCCAGCCCCATGACCAGCATCAGCTGCGAGAACACCTTGGCCGAGGCCACCGGGTCGCACTTGTCGCTGACGATCGCCCGCGACAGCACCATCCCGGCACACCCACCCAAGGCTTGGACAAAGCGCGCCACGATCAACGTGTCGAGGCTGGGGGCGTAGGCGCACGCCAGCGAGGCCAGGGTGAACAGCGCTACACCAAACAGCAGCGGTATGCGCCGGCCAAAGCGGTCGGCTACCGGGCCGTAGGCCAACTGCCCGAGGGACAGGCCCAGGAAGTAGGCGGCCAACGTGGTTTGTACGTGTTTTTCATCGGTGGCGAACGCCTGCGCCATCGCCGGGAAGGCAGGCAGGTAGAAGTCGATCGCCAACGGCCCGAACGCACTCAATGCGCCCAGGATCAGCACCATTCGCAGGTTCATCAGGAATCCATAGCAGGCTAAGCAAGCGCACAAGTCTACCTGCAGTGGGCGCCATCAGCATGAAAACATTTGCAACAAACTAGGGGCCGACGTGCGGCCCCTTCACGCTCAAGCCTGTTCGGCCTCATAACCTTCTTCACGGATTGCCGCCAGCAGCTGCTCGGCCGGCAGCGCGCTTTGTACACGCACTTGCTTGCCAGCCAGGTCGACCTCCACCTGAGCATTCACATCCTGTTCCTGCACCGCACGGGTCACCGCTTTCACGCAATGGCCGCAGGTCATGCCTTGAACATTGAACGCTTGCATGGGTGTTGCCTCCTTAGGGATTTTACGCAGTTTCAAGCTTGCCACCGGGGCAAGGTCAAGTTCTGCGTTGAACGGCCGGGCTGGAAATCCGCGCAAACCTCGGCCAAGCTGCGCCATTGACGATTTGGCAAGCAGGAGATTCTTCATGTTCAGGGCAGCAGTGGGCGTTGCCGGGCTAATGACCGCGCTGGCGGTTGTGCCTCCGGCCAGTGCCGAGGGCAACTCGGACTACAGCGTGCTGATCATTTCGCGGGAACGTCTGGAAGTGGCCACCAGTTGCGAAATCGGCGTGTACCTCAACGATCAGCTTTCCGGGCGCCTGTTCCAGGAGCAGTCGACCTCGTTCAACCTGCCGCCCGGCCCAATCGACGTGCGCTTGCGCTTGCTGCCCGGGCAGATGCCGGGTTGCGCCCCCGGCATCGAGGACCAGCGCAGCACGCGCCTGACGCTGCAGGCGGGTCAGATCAACAAATACCGCATTGCCATGGGCCACAATGGGCTGGAGCTCAGACGCGCCAATCTGGAGTATTGACCTTCCCCACATGGCAAGGTTGATGCTGGTGGCCTGTCCAAGGAGGAGAGCCATGTCCGCATCCACCGTTTTCGACCTGCCGATTTCCGGCATGACCTGCGCCAGCTGTGCTGGCCGCGTCGAACGCGCTCTGCGCAAAGTCAGCGGCGCTGAACACGTCAGCGTCAACCTCGCCACCGAACAGGCCCGGGTCCAAGCCCCGGCCGACAGCTTGCCCGCCCTGGTCGATGCCGTGCGCAGCGCCGGCTACGGCGTACCAACCCGGGGCGTCGAGTTGCAGATCGGCGGCATGACCTGCGCCAGCTGCGTCGGCCGTGTCGAGCGCGCCCTCGGCAAGCTGGCAGGGGTTGAGCAGGTCAGTGTCAACCTGGCCAACGAACGCGCCCACCTTGAGGTGCTACAGGCTCTGGATGACAACCTGCTGATCAGCGCGGTGGAAAAGGCCGGCTACAGCGCCAGCCTGCCGCAGCCCGACAAAGACCAACAACAGCAAGTACTCCGCCGCCTGCGCAAGGAACGCCTGGCGGTTGGCGCCGCCCTGGTGCTGGCCATGCCACTGGTGCTGCCGATGCTGGTGCAGCCGTTTGGCCTGCACTGGATGTTGCCCGCCTGGGTACAGTTTCTCCTGGCCACGCCGGTGCAGTTCATCCTTGGCGCACGCTTCTATGTGGCAGCTTACAAGGCGGTGCGCGCAGGTACCGGCAACATGGACCTGCTGGTGGCACTGGGCACCAGTGCCGGGTATGGCCTGAGCCTGTATCAGTGGGCCCAGGCCCCTGCCGGCATGGCCCCGCACCTGTACTTCGAGGCGTCGGCGGTGGTCATCGCCCTGGTGCTGCTGGGCAAATACCTGGAAAGCCGAGCCAAGCGCCAGACCGCCAGTGCCATACGCGCCCTCGAAGCACTGCGCCCCGAGCGGGCCGTCAGGCTGGTCGATGGCCGCGAGGAAGACGTCGCGATTGCACGGTTGCAGCTGGGAGATCTGGTGCTGGTCAAGCCCGGGGAGCGCTTTCCGGTCGATGGCAAAGTGGAAGAAGGCAGCAGCCACGCTGACGAAGCCCTGATCAGCGGCGAGAGCCTGCCGGTGCCCAAGCAACCAGGTGACAGTGTGACCGGTGGCGCCATCAACGGTGAAGGCCGGCTGTTGGTGCGCACCCAGGCTTTGGGTACCGAGACCGTGCTGGCGCGGATCATCCGCCTGGTCGAAGATGCTCAGGCAGCCAAGGCACCGATCCAGAAACTGGTGGACCGGGTCAGCCAGGTGTTCGTCCCGGCCGTACTCATCGTTGCATTGCTCACGCTGATTGGCTGGTGGCTGGCGGGTGCAGCGCTGGAGACCGCGCTGATCAATGCCGTCGCCGTGCTGGTCATTGCCTGCCCCTGCGCCCTTGGCCTGGCCACACCTGCAGCGATCATGGCTGGCACCGGGGTGGCCGCGCGCCATGGCATTCTGATCAAGGATGCGCAGGTACTGGAGCGTGCCCATGCGGTGAACCGTGTAGTGTTCGACAAGACCGGCACGCTCACCTCCGGCAGCCCGCGCGTGGTCCACAGCCAGGCAGTGGTGGATGACAGCGGCGAGCTGCATCGCCTGGCCGGCGCTTTGCAACGCGGCAGCGAACATCCCCTGGCCAAGGCCGTACTGGATGCCTGCAGCGAGCAGGGCCTGAACGTTCCAACCGTGGCCGACAGCCAGTCACTCACCGGCCGAGGCATCGCAGGCCAGGTGGAAGGCCGCGAGCTAGCGCTAGGCAACCGCCGCCTGCTAGACGAAAGCGGCCTGCAACCTGGCGACCTGGCCACCCTGGCTCAGGCTTGGGAAGCCGAAGGCCGCACCCTGTCGTGGCTGATCGAACGTGGCGCGCAGCCACGCGTTCTCGGCCTGTTCGCCTTCGGTGACAGCTTAAAGCCCGGCGCCGATCAGGCGATTGCCGCTCTACACGCACAACATATCAGCAGCCACCTACTGACCGGGGACAACCGCGGCAGCGCCAACGTGGTGGCCGATAGCCTCGGTATCGATGATGTGCACGCCGAAGTATTGCCCGCCGACAAAGCCGCCACCGTGGCCGAACTGAAAAAGGGCGGCGTGGTGGCGATGGTGGGCGATGGTATCAACGACGCCCCGGCCTTGGCCGCCGCCGACATAGGCATCGCCATGGGCGGTGGCACCGATGTGGCCATGCAGGCCGCCGGCATCACCCTGATGCGTGGCGATCCGCGCCTGGTGCCGGCCGCCCTGGAAATCTGCCGCAAAACCTACGCGAAAATCCGCCAGAACCTGTTCTGGGCGTTCATCTATAACCTGATCGGCATCCCTTTGGCCGCGCTGGGTTACCTCAACCCGGTGCTGGCCGGCGCCGCCATGGCGCTGTCCAGTGTCAGCGTGGTAAGCAATGCCCTGTGGTTGAAAACCTGGAAACCGTCCAGCACCCAGCAGGAGGAGCAATGAACATCGGCCAGGCCGCCCGCCGCAGCGGGCTCAGCACCAAGATGATCCGCTATTACGAGTCCATCGGCCTGCTCAAGCCGGCCACCCGCAGCGACAGCGGCTACCGCCTGTACCAGGCGCAAGACCTGCACAGCCTGGCGTTCATCAAACGCTCCCGCGACCTGGGGTTTTCGCTGGAAGAGGTCGGCAAATTACTCACCCTGTGGCAGGACCGGCAACGCGCCAGTGCCGACGTCAAGGCGCTGGCCTTGCAGCACATCGATGAGCTGAACCGGCGTATCGAGGAGCTGGTCAGCCTGCGCGACACGCTGGCTGAGCTGGTTGCCCACTGCAAAGGCAATGATCGGCCCGACTGCCCGATTCTCAAAGACCTGGCAAACGGAGGCGAGTGCTGCCACTGACGCATTGAGCACGGAATCAGCTTTTTGGTATGCCATATTAGCCTTAAGCCGACCGAATAGTCGCCAAACCCGACTTTGCCCAATAAATACGGGCATTTTCGCTCAAAAAATCCCGGACGCTGCCGATGCAGAAATACCTGCCTCGCGTGTCGAAAAAAATAAATTCCGGGAGCGTCGATGAACATCAAACAGAAACTGACCTGGGCCTTCGCGGTGATCGCCGCGTTGCCCATCGTCCTTGTGGCCACGCTGGTGGTCATCAATTTGCGCGGTGAAGCCCGCGAAGGATTCCTCGACAGCAGCAGCCGGGAAATCCGCCAGGTCAGCAATGCGATGAACCTGTTCTTCCAGGGGATCACGCAAAACGTCGATTACCTGGCCAGCCTGCCGCAGGTTACAGGTGCCGGCGGGACCATCAAGAAGCACATCAGCGCCGACGCCGCGCAGATTGCCCCCGGCGAGCAAGACAAAGCGCTGTTCGAACTGTTCACCCGCCTGGCCACCAGCCACCCTGACTACGCCTACGTGTCCTACGGCCTGAAGGACGGTGGTTACGCGTTCTGGCCCGGCGACCCGAGCATGAGCAACTACGACCCGCGCACCCGCCCGTGGTACCAGGCCGCCATGGCCAACCCCGGCAAGACCCTGCGCACAGCGCCTTACTACTGGGCAGGCGATGATGCCGTGCTGGTCAGCACCGTGCGCTCCGTCGCCAATCAGCTCGGCAACCCCGGTGGCGTGGTCAACATCGATGTGTCGCTCAAGGGCCTGACCGAGATCGTCCAGCAGATCAAACTGGGCGAAAGCGGCTATCTGATCCTCATGGAAAACAACGGCAACGTGATGGTCGACCCGCGCGATGCCAGCCACAACTTCAAACAGCTGGCCAGCTTTGGTGACGGTTATGCGGAGCTGGCCAAGGCCGGTAAAGGCCTGGTTGAAGTCGACCTCGGCGGGGTGCGCTACATGGCCAACGTCTACCCCGACGAGAAACTCGGCTGGACCTTCATTGGCCTGATCCAACAAGGCGAGGTGATGCAGACCACCACCCGCCTGACCTGGCTGGTCGGCAGTATCGCGCTCATCCTCGCTGCCCTGTTTGCCGTGGTCGGCGCGGCGTTCGCCAAGCTCATCGTGCGCCCCATCAACAGTGTCTCCAGCGGCCTCGAGGGCATCGCCCAGGGCGAAGGCGACCTGACCCGCAACCTCGAAGTGCGCGGCCGTGACGAAACCGCGCAACTGGCCAGCTGGTTCAACCAGTTCCTTGGTGCCATCCGCAGCCTGATCCAACACATCGGCTCGGCCGCCAGCAAGATCCTCGCAACCTCCACCAGCTCCACCCGGGTGTCCGGCGACATGGCCGAGGCTGCCGGGCGCCAGCGTGAAGCCGTAGACATGGTATCCACCGCCTTCCACGAAATGGTCGCCACCGCCAACGAAGTCGCCCGCTCCTGCAGCCAAGCCGCGCAGTCGGCAGACAGCGGCCAACAGCAGGCCCGGGAAGGCCAGCAACAGATCGATGCAGCGGTGAACAGCGTTGATCGGCTGAGCCAGGAGATCGAACAGTCAGCGCAGTCGATCCAGCAACTTGAGCGTGACAGCAATGCCATTCAGTCGATCCTCGGCACCATCCGCTCGATTGCCGAACAGACCAACCTGCTGGCGCTGAATGCCGCCATCGAGGCCGCCCGCGCGGGCGAACAGGGCCGTGGCTTTGCCGTGGTCGCCGACGAAGTGCGGGCCCTGGCCAAGCGCACTGCCGACTCCACCGCCGAGATCGATGGCCTGCTGGGCAACCTGGCCAGCCGCACCGCCGAAGTGGCCCAGCAGATGCACGCCAGCCTCGAAGTGTCGCAGCAGTCGGTCAGCCGCATTGGCCTGGCCCGCGACAGCTTTGGCCAGATCCGCGAATCGGTGGACATCATCCGCGACATGAACACGCAGATCGCCACGGCGGCGGAGGAACAGCACCAGGTGGCCGAGGACATCAACCGCCATATCAGCCAGATTCACGGCGATGCGCAGCTGGTGGCCGAGCTGGCCCAGGCGGCGCGGCAGGATTCGCAGAGCCTGGCGGGGTTGTCGAATGAGCTGGATTCGCTGGTGCGGCGCTTCCGTACCTGATCGGTTGCCAATACTGACCCCATCGCCGGCAAGCCGGCTCCTACAGGTACTGCACAAGCCTTCAGGCCCGCGCTGTACCTGTAGGAGCCGGCTTGCCGGCGATGAGCCCAGTGCAGCCAACGCTACAATTTCAGCTCGCCCGGGGTTGAGCCAAACATCTGCTTGAAAGCGGCAATGTAAGCTGAAGTCGAATCATACCCACAGCCCAACGCCGCATCGGTCACGCTCTCCCCCGCCTCCAGCAACGCCAGCGACGACAACAGCCGCATGCGCTGGCGCCAGTTACGGAAACTCAACCCGGTTTCACGCTGGAACAGCCGCATCAGGGTCTTCTCCGAGCACCCCAGTTCCCGTGCCCACTGTTGCAAGGTCTGCACCTGATCCGGCGCAGCGATCAGGCCATTGCACAGTGCCAGCAGCCCAGGATGGCGCGGTAACGGAAGCGAAAAGCCCACCTCTGGCAGCGTCCGCAGTTGGTCGAGCAGCACCGCAACCAGGCGCGCTTCGTCACTGTCATCCTCCGGGTAATCCGCCGGGAACAGGCAGAACGCCTTGATCAATTCGCGCGCCAGCGGCGTGACCTCCAGCACCCGGCATTGCGCCGGCGCCCACGGGCACGCATCACGGCGGACATACAGGCTGCGCATTTCAGCCTGCCCGGACGTCAGCACTTCATGTTCGGCATCGGCCGGGATCCACACCCCCCACTGCGGCGGTGCGAAGTAACTGCCGTCACGGGTGTACACACCCAATACGCCACTGATGGCGTAGGAAAACTGCACCCAGTCATGGCTATGACGCGTGGTCCACGACCCTGCCCCCAAGCTCTCGGCCCGGGCGTAGAGTGCCCTGGGCAGGTGGTCCAGGGCAGGAATAGCGCGCGGCTGTCCGATACTCGACATAGACAATTCTTGTAGTTGTGAGCAGACAAGCCTACCACTGCAGGCCGTCAGGGGCTCACCGCTCGACGATTACCGTCACCCCTTGGCCGCCTGCCGCGCAGATCGAAATCAGCCCGCGGCCCTTCCCTGACGTCGCCAACAGCTTGGCCAGGTTGGCCAAAATTCGCCCACCGGTGGCCGCAAACGGGTGCCCGGCGGCCAGCGAGCTGCCCTTCACGTTCAGCTTGCTGCGGTCAATCGCGCCAAGCGGGGCATCCAGCCCCAGCCGTTCACGGCAGTAATCGGCGTCTTCCCAAGCCTTGAGCGTGCACAGCACCTGGGCAGCGAAGGCTTCGTGGATCTCGTAGTAATCGAAGTCCTGCAGGCTCAGGCCATTGCGCGCCAGCAGCCGCGGCACGGCGTAGACCGGCGCCATCAGCAGCCCCTCCTGGCCTTTGACGAAGTCCACTGCTGCGGTTTCGCCATCGACCAGGTAGGCCAGCACCGGCAAGCCCTGAGCCTGAGCCCATTGCTCGGTGCCCAGCAGCACCAGCGAAGCGCCGTCGGTAAGTGGTGTGGAGTTGCCCGCTGTCAACGTGCCCAGGCCGCTACGGTCGAAAGAAGGTTTGAGCTTGCCCAGTTGCTCGAGCGTCAGGTCCGGCCGCAGGTTGTTGTCGCGGGTAAGGCCCATAAACGGTGTGAGCAGGTCGTCCTGCCAGCCCTCGGCATACGCCGCCGCCAGGTGCTGGTGGCTGAGCAGCGCCAACTCATCCTGTTCGGCGCGGCCGATCTGCCAGGTTTGCGCCATGCGCTCGCAATGTTCGCCCATCGACAACCCGGTACGCGGCTCGCCATTGCGGGGTAGCTCGGGCTTCAGGTGGCCGGGGCGCAGTTGCAGGAACGGCTTGAGCCGCTCGCTCAAGGCCTTGCCACGGTTAGCCTGCAACAGGATGCGCCGCAGCCCCTCATTAACGGCGATTGGCGCATCTGACGTGGTGTCAACGCCACCGGCGATGCCGCTGTCGATCTGCCCCAGGGCAATCTTGTTGGCCACCAGCAGCGCCGCCTCCAGTCCCGTCCCACAGGCCTGCTGGATGTCGTAGGCCGGCGTCTGCGGCGACAGGCGCGAGCCCAGGACGCATTCGCGGGTGAGGCTCATGTCGCCCGAGTGCTTGAGCACCGCGCCCGCGACCACCTCGCCCAGGCGCAGCCCGTGCAAGCGGTAACGCTCGATCAACCCTTCCAGCGTAACGGTGAGCATCGCCTGGTTGCTGGCGGTGGCGTAAGCGCCGTTGGAACGGGCGAAAGGGATTCGGTTGCCGCCCAGAATCGCGACCCGGCGAAGTGAACGCATGCGTAGATTCCTCCTTAAACAATTCGATCCGAATAGCCTTGGGTTTGTACGGAAAGTCGCCGAGCGGCGATCAGGCAAGGCGAAAACAGGCGAGGAAGCGGAGTTTGCTGGTTGCAAATGAGCATTCCGAGCCTGTTTTCAACGCAGCATGATCGTCGCGCAGGCACTTTCCGTACAAAGCCTAGGTGTTTTTGCTGCATTCGAACGACCCCGCCACAAAGTTGGTCCACACTTCAATGCTTGCCTTCAGGGAGACCCGCACATGAGCGACCGCTATCTCGACTTTGCCAACTCCAACCTCGGCCGCCGCCTCGTCGATGCCCTCGGGCTGCCAAGCCCGGCGCCGCTGGAGCGCTGGCAGGCCGGCCGCCTGCGCCCGGTGGAGGGCGCACTGGTCATCGGCGGAGGCCCTTTGGCAACCCAAGTCGAAGCCATCGCCCCGCGCCTGACCGATGAAATCTACAGCTTCAATGGCGAAAGCCTGCAAGCGCCTGCCTGGGTCGCTGGCCTGGGGCCCAAACTCAAGGCGGTGGTGTTCGATGCCAGTCATTTGTCCGACAGCGACGAGCTGAAGCAGTTGCGCGAATTCTTCCAACCCTTGCTCCGCAGCCTGGCGCCCAGCGCGCATATCGTGATCCTCGGCCGCGCACCCGAAGGCATTGACGAGCCGCTGGCCAGTGTCGCCCAACGTGCGCTGGAAGGCTTCACCCGCTCATTGGCCAAGGAATTGCGTAATGGCGCAACCGCGCAACTGTTGTATGTCGCCGAGGGCGCGGATGAGCAGCTTGAAGGGGCCTTGCGCTTCTTCCTTTCGCCCAAGAGTGCATTCATTTCTGGCCAGGTATTGCGCCTGCAGGCCTGCGCCAGCCAAGTCGAAGACTGGACCCGTCCGCTCGCGGGCCGACGCGCACTGGTAACCGGTGCAGCACGTGGTATCGGTGCCGCCATTGCCGAAACCCTGGCCCGGGATGGCGCCGAGGTGATGCTGCTTGACGTGCCACAAGCCCAGCAAGACCTCGACGCCCTCGCCGCCCGCCTGGGCGGAAAAGCGCTGGGCCTGGATATCTGCGCCGGCGATGCCGCGGCAAAGTTGCTTCAAGCCTTGCCCGGCGGCATCGACATCGTCGTGCACAACGCCGGCATCACCCGTGACAAGACCCTCGCCAACATGACCCCGGAATACTGGGACGCGGTCATGGCCGTCAACCTCAAGGCCCCTCAGGTGCTGACCCAGGCACTGTACGATGGCGGCGCGCTGGGCGAGAACGCTCGTATCACGCTGCTGGCCTCGGTGAGCGGCATCGCTGGCAACCGCGGCCAGGCCAACTACGCCGCGAGCAAGGCCGGGCTGATCGGTTTTGCGCAAGCCTGGGCGCCGAAACTCGCCGAGCGCGGTGGCAGCATCAATGCCGTGGCACCCGGGTTTATCGAAACCCACATGACTGCCGCCATGCCAATGGGCCTGCGCGAAGCTGGGCGGCGCCTCAGTTCGCTGGGTCAGGGCGGTCGCCCGCAGGATGTCGCCGAAGCCATCGCCTGGCTGAGCCAGCCCGATTCAGGCGCGGTCACCGGCCAGGTACTGCGTGTTTGTGGCCAGGCATTGATGGGGGCTTGAGCATGAACCGGCAATGGCACGACCTGAACAGCCCCGACTCGCGCGCCAGCCTTTACCTGCGCGCGGCCAGCAAACGCAAGATCAGCGGCAACACGCTGCCAACAGATGGCCTGCGCTGTTTCATTCGCGTGCAGCCCGACAACCTCGCAGCCTACCGGCGGCTCTGCCACTTTACCGAGGACGGCCGCCTGCCGGGCACCTACCCGCATGTGATGGCCTTCACCCTGCAACTGCAATTGCTGACGGCGCCCGACTTCCCTTTCCCGTTGCTCGGCCTGGTGCACCTGCACAACCGCATCGAAGTGCTGCGCCCGTTGGGCGGCATCGATGGGCTGCGCTTCGCGGTGTATGCCGACAACCTGCAGGCGCATACCAAGGGCGGCACCTTCGACCTGATCACCGAGGCTGAGGATGGCCTTGGCCTGCTGTGGCGCGAAACCAGCCGCATGCTGGTACGCGGCCTGAAACTCGAGGGCTCAGCCGATGAGCACGAAGAACGCGAACCGGCGCCATTGCCTGAAGCGACGCGTTGGTACGCCGACAGCGACATCGGCCGGCGCTACGCCAAAGTCTGTGGCGACTACAACCCGATTCACCTGAGCGCCGCCAGCGCTCGGCTGTTCGGCTTCCCCAAGGCGATTGCCCATGGCATGTGGAGCAAGGCCATGGCCTTGGCCGCGTTGGGCGGGCACCTGCCGCACAGCGGGTATGCCTTCGAAGTGGATTTTCGCAAGCCGGTGCGCTTGCCTTCCGAGGTTGTGTTGAGCGCCAGCGCGGCAGGCCCCACGGGTGAGCTGCGCCTGGATGGCCATGGCGAACTGCTGCACATGGTCGGGAGATGGGCCTTGCTCTGACGGCCAGGGCTGCTGCGCAGCCCCGAATCCACTTGCTTTGCAACAGGCCTCCACCGAAGCTATGCGGCACTAGGAGACCCGCAATGAACCTGCAAGAACTCACCAAACGCCTGCACCAGATCCGTGACAACAACGACTGGCGCGGCTTCCACAGCCCGAAGAACCTGGCCATGGCCGCCAGCGTCGAAATGGCCGAGCTGGTGGAAATCTTCCAATGGCTCAGCGAAGACCAATCGCGCCAGCTGCCTGACGACAAACTCGCTCACGCCGGGCAGGAGGTGGGTGACGTCGTCCTCTACCTGTTGCTGCTCTGCAGCGAACTGGGCCTGGACATGGAGCAGGTGGTACGGGCCAAGCTGGCCGACACTGAAAGGCGTTTCGCCCGATGAACGACCGTCATTTCGATGAGCTGGCCACCCGCTTCGCCGAGAAAATCTACGGCGGTGCCAAGGGCGCCATCCGGCTGGCTGTGCTGCAGGCCGACCTGGCCGAAGCCCTGCCCGACCGCCCACTGCGGGTCCTCGACATCGGTGCCGGGCTCGGCCACATGGCCCTGTGGCTGGCCCAGCGCGGCCACCATGTGACCCTCGCAGAACCTGCCGCCCCCATGCTTGAAGGCGCCCGCGCGCGCTTTGCTGAGGCCGGCCAGGCCGCCACGTTCATCCAGGCGCCATGGCAGGATTTGCTCGGCCAACTTACCGAGCCCTACGACCTGGTGCTGTGCCACGCCGTACTCGAATGGCTGGCCGAGCCGGAAAGCATCCTGCCGGTGCTGCACCAGCTGACCGCACCCGGCGGCTGGTTGTCGCTGGCCTTCTACAACCGCGACGCACTGGTTTATCGCAACCTGCTCAAGGGCCATTTCCGCAAGCTGCGCAGCAACCGCCTGGAAGGTGAAAAGCAGAGCCTGACCCCACAAAAACCGCTTGATCCGCGTGAACTCAAGGCGCAACTTGAGCCTATCTGGCAAGTCGAAAGCGAGAGTGGTGTGAGAGTGTTCCACGACTACATGCCCAAGGACTTCCAGGCCAAGGCCGAACTGCTCGACTTGCTGGAAATGGAACTGGCCCACCGCCGTCACCCAAGCTTTGCCGGGCTGGGCCGCTACCTGCACTGGATGTGCCGCCCCCGCTGACCTGCCCGCCGGGAGGAATCCATGCCGTACCGCCTGTTATGCCTGGCCTTGCTGCCGCTCGCCCTCTGCGCTTGCCAGGGCAGCAACCCCTACGTTGCCAGCAGCCGCCCGCTACCACCCGCCCCCGCGCAAGCGGCTACCACCTTCGACGCCAGTGCCTACCCGGCACCGGCGCGCGATTATGGGCGCTACCGCAGCTGGAGCTGGCGGGGCGGCCAGCTGCCAAGTGGTACCGCCGATGCCGACCCGGCGCAGCTGGCCGACGCTGTCAGTGGCGCACTCGACCAGCACGGCCTGCGCCCGGCCCGGGGCGCCGCCGGCGACCTGCTGGTGAGTGCCGACATGCGCCTGGAGCGGCGCTTACGCCAGGTACGTGATTACGACTACTACGACCCGTATTACGGCCCGTCCCCCTACGGTGGCGTCGGTTTCGGCGGCTACCGCAACGGCTACGGCGCCTATGGCAGCGTGCCGATCGTGCGCACCTACGAAGTTGAAGTGATGGTGGTGCGCATCGACCTGTTCGATGCCCGCAACGGCCAGCCGGTGTGGAGCGCGAGCGCGGAAAGCGGCAGCGACAAAGGCTCGCCACGTGATCGCGAAAGCGCCTTGCGCGAATCGGTACACAAGGCACTCAGCGGCTATCCTCCCAGTTAACACCTAACGGAGAACCATCATGTTGCGTCGTCTCGTTCTACTGTCATTCGCGTTCTTGCTGGCGGCTTGCTCCAGCAACAACGTCCAGCAGGATTTCGACGCCAGCCGCGATTTCGCCGCCTACCGCAGCTGGGCGTGGCAGGAGCCGGGCCTGCAATACCGCCCGGATGATCCACGGATCAAGAGCGACCTCACCGAACAGCGCATCCGCGCCGCCGTCACCGACCAGCTTGACCAGCGCGGCCTACGCCCGGCCCAGGGCAATGCCCGGCCTGACCTCAAGGTGCGGGCCTACCTGATCGTCGAGCAGCGCCAGCAACAGATCACCACCAACTATGGCGGCGGCTGGGGTGGCTATTGGGGGGGTTACTGGGGCGGGCCGATGTACAACGAGACCCGCAGCGTCGACTACAAGGTGGCGACCATCCAGGTCGACATGTTCGACGGCCGTGACGGCAAGCTGGTCTGGCGCGGCAGTGCCGAGCAAATCATGAACAACTACCCGCCCAGCCCCGATGAGCGCAACAGCGCCATCCAGAAGACCGTGAGCCAAGTGCTGGGCAATTACCCGCCAGGCAGAGCCAAGTAGCCTCCACGTAGCCCGTTCGTCAGATCGCGTCTACCCTGATGAAGACACCTGAGTGAACGGGTAGACGTGTTCAACGAATAGGGATGGCGACCTGCCAATGCAAAGCATTGTTCTCCTGATGTGGCTTGCCTTGTGCTCTGAACAGGATATTCGCGAACGCCAGATCGCCAACATGCTGACCTTGGGCGTAGCAGCGTGCGCCCTGGTCTGGCTGTTCGTCACTGGCCACAGCTGGATCGGTGCCGACGCCAGTGAGGCCGGCTGGGCACTGGCCATCGTCATGCTGCTGACCTTGCCCGGCTACATGCTCGGCCGCTTCGGCGCCGACGACGTCAAATTGATGGGCGCCCTGGCCTTGGCAACCAGCCCGCAATACGTGCTCGGCACCTTCATCGGTGCTGGCGTCAGCGTGCTGGTGTGGTTGCTCATGCGCCGTCGCCTGTGGACCCTGCTCAACCCCAAAGTGAAGAAGCGCCTGCAGGCATTGACCGAAGAAATGGGCGACAAACAAGCCTTCGTGCCCTATGTGCTGGCCGGGTTCATGCTCACAGCTGTATGGATCCAATAATCAATCCCGTTGTCCGATAACTTGTACATGCGTTGTACAGGGTCGCCAGCAGCGTCTATGGTTAAGCTGCCAGAGCGTCTGGCCCGGGAGCAGGGCCGCTTACGAACAGGGAGTTGATCGTGAACAAGTCATTTAGTGAGGTGAAGGTTCTGGTGGTCGATGACCAGCCCCTGATCGTCGAACAGTTGTGCGAGTTCCTCGAAAACCAGGGCCACCATTGCGTGGCGGCTCATTCCACCGACGAAGCCATCGAGCGCTATGTAGCGGATGAGGCGATTGGGCTGGTGTTGTGCGACCTGCACATGCCCGAGCGCGATGGCATCGAGCTGGTTCGGGCGCTGAAGGAAGTTGCCGGGCGCCAGCGCATGTTCGAAGCGATCATGCTCACCGGCCGTGCCGAGAAGCAGGATGTGATCCGCGCCCTGCGCGAGGGTTTCGCCGATTACTACCAGAAGCCCATGGACCTCGACGAATTGCTCGAAGGTTTGCGCCGGCAGGAGAAGGTGCTGCGCGAGCGCAAAGCCAACTTCCAGGACTTGGGTAACCTCAACCAGCGCCTGCAAGACCTGGCAGGGTGCATCGACGAGCTCTATCAGGACCTGGAAAAAGCCCGCGGCCAAGGCGTGCACCGCCGCGCCACCGATGGCGAAGAGCCTGAAAGCGAGCTGCCAGCAGCGTTCGAGAAGCTTTCGCCGCGCCAACTGGAGGTCGCCCGGTTGGTGAGCAAGGGCAAGACCAACTACCAGATTGCCTGCGAGCTGGGGATTACCGAGAACACCGTCAAACTGTACGTCTCGCAGGTGTTGCGCCTCACCCATATGCACAACCGCACGCAGCTGGCACTGGCGCTGACGCCCAGCTCTTCACCGGTGCATCTGCGCTTTACTACCCACTGAGAAACCTGGGGGCGCCGTGCGCCCCCTTTCGCGACGCAGGGCCCCGCCTCCACAGGCAACCTCACTCAAGCTGATAGCTGATGGTCAGCATCAACCGCGGCCCACGGTTCAAGCTGTCCAGCGCCACATCCGCCAACGGCTTGGCCACTTCAACCGCCACACTGCCTAAGCGCCCATCGCCCAGGCGCAGGCCCAGCGCTACCGAACTCATATGCGCATCCTCGAATGGCCCACCGTTGTACCAGGCCTGGGCGGCATCGAGCACGGCATAGGGCTGCAGCAACTTTACCCAGCCGTCACCCGGTCTAATGCTGTAGTTCAGCTCGTAAGCTACCCCCCACCCCTTGTCGCCAGCAGCTTGGTCCCGGGGGTAACCACGGCCGAAATGCTGCCCACCGAACACCGCTCGCTCAGTGTCGGGCACCCTGTCGTCACTCCAGTAAAACGCCGCCGACGCCACGCCCTGCCCACTGTCGAATAGCTGGTCGCTCTGCAAGGCAGAGACCCGAAAGCGCAAGAAGTCCATGTCGTAGTCGGCATCGCTACGAGCCCCAAGGTAATCCAGGCCCTGATAAACCCCGGCACTGACGATGCGCAGCCGACGCGAATCCGCCTTGCGCCAGTCGCCCTCGAATGACAGTGCGCGCACATACGTGTCGTATTCGAGCTGCCCTGCACGCCGATCGTCGATGTGGTCACTCAGCGAATACAAGCGCCCGGACACATTGACCCACTCATCCGGCGCAATCATCAGTGACTGTCCAAGGCCGATCGAATAACGCTCGATTTCACGGCGCTGGGTGACATCGCTGCCATCCTTCAGCCGCACACGCGTGCCCGGCTCAGCGCGATAACGCGCAGCCGACACCAGCAACTGGCTGCCCTGTGCGTCCAGATACTGGCTGTAGTCCAGGCTTTGGTAATGCATCGAATCATCGCCCGGCGGCAGCAGAAAGCGCGCAGTCAGCTGCTCGGCGAAGCGTGTGTGGGCGTTGCTCGACACCTTGAACAGCGCCTGCAGATCGTTGCGGTTACCATCGCTCAGCGTCACATCGGCATCGAACGGCCTGCGCTGCACGCGAAGCGTAAGCCGCGTGTGCCCATCCGGGCCCGGCGCGGCGGCAGCGTGCGCCTCTACCGAAACGCCCGGGAGACGTTGCGTCAAGCCGATAAAGCGCTCGAACGCTTCCTGGGTCAGCGGGCGCTCGGCCTGCAACCGCGCGATCATCTGTTTTAGGTAGGCCGCAGCCGGGCCGATATCGCCCAGCAACTCATAGTCATGGATGTACCCTTCCACCAGCACCACCTGCACGCGGCCTTCGGCGAGGTCCTGCGGTGGCAGGTAGGCATACGACAACGGGTAGCCGTCACGCCGGTAACGCTGGGTCAGCCGCTCGGTGAACTGCTGCAGCTCGCCCACCGAGATCATGTGGCCGATCAGGGGCTGGTAGTGCTCACGCAACTCGCTCAGCGGATAGACCGTGCCCCCCTCGAAGCGCACCTTGTGCAAGCGCAGGCGCGTGTCCGCCGGCAGCGCGGCGGCGCCGGTGCCAGGCACTGCAAGTCGCAGCTGCGTGGCACCAGGTAGGTAGTGTTCAACCGGCAGGTTCGCGGTGGGCAGGCGACGCTCGTACTCGTGGCTGTCGAGAAACCCCGGCAACGGTTCGGCACGGGCCAGGCTGGCCCAGGTCAGCAGCAACAGGGGCACGACCAGAGGACGCATAGGACGCTCCACAATCCCTTGGGCGCCGGGGCGTCGGCCGGTCACACCCGTCACCAGCAAGCGTAGGTGCTGCCCCGGCAAACGTCGAACGGCTAGTCGCTGACTTGAAACGCTACCCGTGCGGTTTCACCGCTCTCGTCCAGCGCGCTCAGCTCGACCTGCCCGGCGTGCTCGAAGCGAACCAGCAGGCTGTCCTGGCCTTCGGTTTCGCCCAACGGCTGGCCGTTCACGAACCACCAACGCCGCCCACCTCCACCCAGCGCCGAGACATGCAGTTGCAACGGCTCGGCGCTGGTCGCTGGGCGGCGCAGGTTGTCACCGCTGCGTACGCCCACAATGGCCAACGGCGGCGCACTGGCAGGCACCTGGGGTGGGCAGCTAGGGTCAACCGCCGGCAACCGAGCGGCTCGCCGCTCCACACGCCCCAGCCACGGCTCCAGCGGCGCCGGCCAGAGGGCGATGTCGCGCGCCTTCGCGCCTGGGCAGCTGCCATCCACACGCAAACCCTGGGCGTTGACCCACACGCTCTCGCGCAAGCCCAAACCGAGCGGTTGGTCGGCCGCCTGCAGGGTGGGTGGCGTGGTGCCGTCGAGTGTCCAGGCAAAACGCTGGCGCCTGCAGTTCGGGTGCTGGCGGTTCATGGGCTGGCCCAGCGGCCAGCAAATCGCGGCGACTCCAACGCTGCCCGGCACCTGCTCGACCGGCACGGGCAGCCCTCGCTGGCTGTCGCGGTTGCTCAGCAGGTCGTGAACCTGCAGCATCAGCGGTGCTGCCGAGGCCAGGCCGAACTGCCCAGGCACCGGGGTGCCATCGGGGCGGCCAATCCATACACCTATCAAGTAGCGCGGCCCGACACCGATCGACCATGCATCGCGAAAGCCGTAACTGGTGCCTGTTTTCCAGGCCAGCTGAGGGCGCTGTACCAGTTCGGCATGTGGGTCGCGGTCAGGCCGTGCCTGGCCGCTGAGGATGCGCCGAATGATCCATGCCGCCCCCGGCGACAACAGGCGCCGCTCCACTAGCGGGTCCTGGGGTTGCAGGCGCACCCGAGCGCTGTTGCCGCCCCGAGCGAGCGCCGCATAGCCACCGACCAGCTCTTCCAGGCGGCTGCCGGCCCCCCCGAGGATCAACGACAGGTTGGGCTCGGCCAGGGGCGGCAGCGCCAGCGGCATGCCGGCCATGCGCAACTCTGCAGCGAAGCGCTTTGGCCCGTACGCTTCAAGCAACTGCACCGCCGGCAGGTTGAGCGACAAGGCCAGCGCCGAACTGGCCGAGACCGGGCCGCTGAAACCCATGGAGAAGTTGCCGGGGCGGTAGTCGCCATAGCGGCGCGGCACATCCTGCAGCAGGGATTCGGAATGGATCAGGCCATCGTCCAGCGCCATGCCATACAGGAACGGCTTCAGTGTCGAGCCTGGCGAGCGCAGCGAGCGGACCATGTCGACATGCCCAAAGCGGCGCTCATCGGCAAGGTCGACCGAGCCCAGGTAGGCGCGCACGGCCATGCTCTGTGCGTCGACCACCAGCACCGCGGCCGAGGTGCGCTCGGGCAGGCGCGCACGCCAGCCCAGCAGCAGGTCTTCGAGGCGCCGTTGCAACGAGGCATCGAGGGTGGTGCGGATCAGCGGCGGGCTGCCGGGGGTATTCAGGCGGCGCGCCAGCAGCGGCGCCAGGGCAGGCTCCTGGCGCGGTGCCAATAGCAAAGGCTCTTCGGCGGCTTCCTTCAGTTGCTGGGCAGGCCACACCTGGTACTCGCCCAGGCGTTGCAGCACCTTGTCGCGGGCACGCTGGGCACGCGCGGGATGGCGGTCCGGGCGCAAACGGCTGGGCGCCTGCGGCAGCACCGCCAACAGCGCCGCCTCGGCTGGGGTGAGGTGCATCGGCGACTTGCCCAGGTAAGCCCAGCTGGCTGCTGCCACCCCCTGCAACGTGCCGCCAAACGGCGCGCGATTCAGGTAGATCTGCAAGATTTCACGCTTGGGCAGGTGCCACTCCAGCTGCGCCGTGCGCCACAGTTGCCGCAGCTTGCCAGCCAGCGTGCGATCGTGCGGGTCGAGCAGCCGCGCCACCTGCATCGACAGCGTGCTGCCGCCAGACACCACGCGCCCGCCGCGCAGGTTGAGCCAGGCCGCGCGCACCAGCGCCAGCGGGTTGACCCCCGGGTGGCGGTAGAACCAGCGGTCCTCGTAGGTCAGCAGCGCCTGCAGGTACAACGGCGAAACCTCCTCGGGGCTGACCGGGTAACGCCACACACCATCGGCATCGGCGAAGCGCCACAACGGTGTGCCGTCTTCCGCCAGCACCACCCGCGCCAGGTCATCAGCCGGCATGGGCAGCGGCCAGATACGGTCAGCCAGCCACAACAGGCCAAGCAACGCGACCACGGTGACCACACCGGCACGCAGGAACCTTCCCGCTCGCGTGCGCGGCCGGGCTAAGCTTGGCATCGGGAACCGACCTGGCCAGGTAATGGCCAAAGGCTTGGGAACGGCAACCTCGCCGATTCGTTCATCAGGAAGCAACTATGCATGTAGAAGGTTTTTTCGAGTGGCTTGGCCAGGCACTGGGTTCGTTGATCCGCTTCATCGTCGACGCATTGAGCGGCTTGTTCAACCTGTTGGCCAACGCCGGGGGCAACTTCATCGATGGCCTGGCACGCACGTTGGGTATGGACACCTCACTGGTCAGCATCCTCGCCCTTATCGTCGGTTTGATGCTGCTGTACTCGGCGATCCGCGCTTTCATGCGCGCCTCGATCATCCTCGGGATCATCTGGCTGGTGCTGGGGTTGTGGGTGATGAGCTGGGTGATTCATTAAGCTTCAAGCTACAAGCTTCAAGCCGATTGGCGATGGAAGACCCACCGCGTTTGGCTTTGTCTTGTAGCTTGCAGCTGCACGTTAGCGCCCTATGACGGTCATCTCACCCTGCCCATCACCCACCGCCTGCAGGTTCGGCCGGTACATCGACTCGACCTGCGGGGGCGGCACGCGGTAGGTGCCCGGGGTTACCGCACGGGCCAGGTACAGCAGGTGGGTGGTGCCATAGCCGTCGAGCTTGAGCGCCGCCACATAACGGTCATCACGGTACTCCTGATGCACCACGCTGGCGTTCTGCATCGACTCGCGCCACTGCTTCACGGCGCTGCTGGCGTTGTCCAGGCTGGCAGCGCTCTGCGCCAGGTTCTGGTTTTCCAGCTCCAGGCCCGCCGGCAGCAGGTCGACCACCAGCGCATCCGGCACCGCGTCGCTGGCCTTGAGTGCCAGGTGTACCAGCACCAGGTCGCCGCTGCGCAGGTTGTGCAGGTCCAGCGCCTGGCCATTCATGCCCAGGTACTCACGGCGGATCTCCATGCCATTACCGCCAGCGGCAGGCGCCTGGCGCGGGTAGCCGGAGAGCGTCAGTTGCTGGTACACGGTTTCGCTGCCTTCGTTCTGCAGGCTCAGCGGCGAAGCCAGCAACGGGCCTTCCAGCTTCATGCCTGACTCCCCATTGTTGAACTCACGGACCTCACCGGCACTGTCCAGGCGCGCCTTCCATGGGCTTTCCGGCTTGCCGAGCAAGCCCCGGCCGGCAAGGAACAACGCATTGCGTTCCTGGGTCGACAGCCAGCGGTTGGCTGCCAGCTCGTCGGACAGCGCGAACAGGCGCTGGTCGACCTGGTTGCTGGCCAGGTTGCTCTCTTGCAACAGCGCCAGGATCAACGCCTGGTCCCGCAGGCTGCTGCCGTAATCGGCCATCCAGCCCTTGCTGCGGCTGATGCCCAGGCCCGCCTGCAGGGCCTCCTGGGCACGCGGCTTGTCGCCCATCTTGTCCAGCGCCACCGCCAGTTGCACCAGCGGCAGGCCGGAGCGTGCGTCGGCGCGGCGTTCGAACAGGCTGCGCAAGGCACCCAGCGGCGCCTGTTGGCTGCGCGACAACACCAGCGCGGCGTAAGCCTGCACGGCAAAGCGGGTGTGCTCGGCGTTCTGGCTGTAGTCGACCTCGATCAGGTTGCGCTCCTGCAGGTAACGTAGCAGGCGCTCGCTGGCCTTCTTCAGCGCCTCGGCCGGCACACCGTAACCCTGGTCGCGGGCGCGCAGCAGGAAGTCGGTAACGTAGGCGGTCAGCCAATACTCTTCTTCACTGTCCGAACTCCACAGGCCGAAGCTGCCGTTGTAGCGCTGCATTCCCAGCAAATGCTCGATGCCCATCTCTATCTTGCGCTTGCGCACGTCGGCCGGCTCGCCCTTGATGCCCAGGCGCTTGAGGCTCTCGGCGTCGGCGTAGAGCGAGGGGTACAGGCCGCTGGTGGTCTGCTCCAGGCAGCCGTAGGGGTAGGCTTCGAGTGCGCGAATCTGCTCGGCCAGGTTAAGCGGTGGGCGGCTCGACAGGGCCAGGCTGGCTTCCAGCCCAGCAGGCTCGAAGGCGGCCAGGTCGGCTTCCGGCAAGGTCCACGGCTGGTCCTTGAGGGCCACCCGGTAGTGCTTGAGCATTGCCGGGTAGGCCGGGCGGATGCCCAGGGTCCATTCGCGCTCGAAGGCATTCACCGCCTCGCCCGGCAGCTTCAGGCCATTGACCCGCACATGCACCTTGCCCTGGCCCAGGCCGCCCTGAGCCTGCACCGGAACCATCAGCGTGGTGCGCTGGCCTTCGGCCAAGGCCACAGTCTGCTGCGCGCTCGCCGCCAGGCTCAACTGGCCCTCGGTGGTGATGTCGACGCTCAGTTGCTGAGCGCTGCCAGACAGGTTGGCCAGGTCCAGCGCCAGGCTGGTGCGGTCGCCACCGGCGAGGAAGCGCGGCGCCGAAAGCTCGGCGATCAGCGGCGCGGCCACTACAGTTTTGCCCTCGGCCATGCCGAAGTGCTCTTCGGTCCAAGCCTGGGCCATCAGCCGCAGCTCCCCGTTGAAATCCGGGATATCGACCGTCGCCTCGCCTTCGCCCTGCTCATTCAGGGTTACCGGCAGGCTCTGCTGGGCAACGATGGTCACCGTAGTGTTAGGGCGCTTGCCGCCCTTGGCCATGGCCGCGTCACCACCGAACGCCAGGCTGGCGAGGCGGCCCTGGCCGGCTTCGATCAGCTGACCGTAGATATCCAGCTGGTCGGCGCCGTAGGCTTTGCGGCCAAACAGGCTTGCGAATGGGTCTGGGGTCTTGAAGTCGGTGATGTTGAGGATGCCCACGTCGACTGCGGACAACAGCACATGCACCTGTTTGGGGATGCTGCCGTCGGCATTAGCGGCCTTGAACTTCACTGTAAGAGGCTGCTTGGGCCGCATCTTCTCCGGCGCCTGCAGGCTGACCGCAAGCTTGCGCTCGGCACGGCCAAGCGGCAGGTGCAGCACGCCCACAGCACGCTTGGGCGTGGCATTGGCCTTGCGCTCGCCCGGGCGAATCACCAGGGTGCTGATGTAAAGGTCGTGCCGTGCCCACTTTTTGTCCAGCTGCACGTCGAAGGTCTTGCCCTCGGCCGGCACGTCGATTTCCTGCCACCACAGCGGGCCATCGCTGGACTCGATCATCAGGTACCCGGTACCGGCGGCTGGGGGCGTGACGGTGACCTTTGCCGTGTCACCGTCGGCGTAGGCGGGTTTGTCCAGTGCCAGTTTGACCTGGTCGGGGCGCACCGCGCCGCCTTCGGCGTTGTCCTGGGCGCGATAGCCCGCCCAGAAGCGTTCGCTGGAAACCAGGCCAGTCTCAGGGTCTTCCACCTCGACCCGGTACGGGCCCCACTCGACCTGGAAGGTCAGCTTGGCGGTAGAGCCGGCTTTGACCTGAATGTTTTCCTCGCTCTGGGTGAGGAATTTTTCGTTGTAGTTGTAGCTCCAGCCGTCGCTCTGCGAGTAGTTCCAGTAGTAGTCGCGGCGTTCGCGGACCAAGCGAACCTTCAGGTCGTTGGCTGCCAGCTTGTTGCCGTCGCGGTCCGCAACCAGGAACTCGAATTCCACCGGGCCGTCACTGTCGGTCTCTTCGCCATCGAACAGACCACGCAAGCCAGGCAAGCGCTCGGCAGGCCAGATTGGCTGTTCGAGGCGGCGGGTTATCGGGCGGCCACCAGACTCCTGCAGGCTGGCCTGCACGGTCAGTTGCAGTGGCGAACGGGCTTCGGCCCACCGGCTTTCAATAGCGACCGTGGCCTTGCCGGCCTGGTCGAGGGTAACTTCGTCCAGCTCCAGGTCCTGGTTCAATTCGCTCTCGGTCACAGAGCCGAACTGGTAGCCAGGCAGCGCGGGCACCGCTTCGCGAAGGGGGCGAACGTAGGCCTGGCCGCTCAGGCGATTGCCGGCTGCCGGGGCACCATAGAGGTAACGACCGTTAATCTGGATCTCTGCAGCCTGGTCCGGCGAAAGCGGCGTGCTGCTGCCTTTGAGTTCCAGCGCCAGCCGCTCGGGGAGGAAGTCCTCGACGAGGAATTCGTAGACCTGTTTGTGCCCACCGCCAAGGTCGAGCAGCAGCTGCCATCGGCCGGTCGGGGCTTCTGTGGCCAGTTGCAACTGATACTGATACAGGCCATTGGCATCGGCCTCCCAGACGAACTTGCGGCTCACCTGTTCATCCGGTCGGCGCACTTCCACGCTTACCGGCTGGGCCTTGACCGGCTTGCCGTCCTGGTCACGCAGCAGGCCGTTGAGCAGCACCGTCTCCCCCGGGCGGTACAGGTCGCGCGGGCCAAAGATGAAGAACTGCAAGGGGTTGGCCTGGGGGCCGGTGATGTCGAATTCGGCCAGGTCCAGGGCTGCCGTGTTCAGGCGCAGCAGCGTGGTATGTACGCCTTGGGTAGCGATCAGGGTGTCGGCCTTGGCTGTGATGGGCAACTGGGCATGGCCGTCGCCATCGGTCTTGGCCTGGGCCAGCAGCTTGCCCTTCTCGTCATGCAGCTCGAGGTTCACATCCTTCAGTGCCTTGCCACCCTCCAGCGCCTGGGCAAATACATCGAGGCGGTCGCGATAGCGGTGGGCAGACACGCCGATGTCGCTGAGGGTGAACAGCGTTGCCGGCTGCGAGTAGTCGTAGGTGCCCGAGGCACGCATCACGGCCAGGTACACGCCCGGCTCTTGCAGCGGCTTGATCCCGGCGATCGGCAGCAGCACCGTTTCGCGCGTGTTGCGGGCCGGGTTGAGGTCAAAGCGGCCGCTGTAGACCAAGTCTGCCAGGGCCAGGGTTTCCTTGGACTGGTAGTAGTACAGGCTGCTGTTGCGCCCCCAGTTGACCAGGAAGGTCGACAGCATCTCGGGTTTTACCCGGAAGAACTCGACATCGACCTTGTCGACGTTCAGGGCAATCACCGGCAGGCCCTCGGCCAGGCGGGTGGGCAGCAACGAGCCGCGGCTGGCAAAGCCGATGGTCGGCTGCATGTCGCGGGTTTCCAGGCGGGTGACCGATTCGCTGTCGAGCTGCTTGCCGTTCACCGCCAGCAGGCCTTTGTCGACGGTCAGCACCAGTTTGCGCTGCGGCTCCAGGTGGCGCAGGCGCAGTTCCATCTGGTTGTCGGAGAGTTCCCAGGCACCGTCCACCTTGCCTTTGACGGTGTCGACCAGGTGCAGTTTGGTGGCGAAGTCCTGCTTGGCGTCCAGCGGTGCGGAAAAACTGACCGACAGGGTGCTGGCACCATCGAGCTGCACTTCCGAGACATCCAGCACGGACAGTTCGCGGCCCTCGTAACGCTTGGCGAGCACCGCGGGGTCCTCGCGCTTGGGCGCCGGGGCCTCGGCTGCAGCAGTCGCGGCCGGCTTTTCGGTAGCGGCGGGTTTGTCCGGCGTCGAGGAATCACAGGCACTGAGCAGGGCCAGCGCGCAGGCCAGCAACAATCCTTTGTTGAACATGGAGTGGGGACTCTTTGGCAGCGTGTACGTGAGGGCGCAACTATAGCGCAACGGCAGGTGGCTGGCCGGTACAATGCGGCTATTCGATCCAAAAGGGGGCGCTGCGCGCCCCAATCGCCGGCAAGCCGGCTCCCACAGCGTCCTCAGCGCCGGCAAAGGCGGTGCATGCCCCGTGGGGGCTGGCTTGGGCCCCGCTTACCCAGGACTTCAAATGTCGCAAATTGCCACCGACTGGCAGCACCGTCTCACCCATCGCAAGGTCTGGGCCCTGGCCGCGCCGATGATCCTGTCCAACATCTCGGTGCCCCTGGTGGCACTGGTAGACAGCACGGTAATCGGCCACCTGCCCCACGCCCACCAGCTTGGCGCAGTGGCGGTGGGCGCCACGCTGTTCACCTTCATGGTCGGCCTGATGGGCTTCTTGCGCATGGGCTCCACCGGGTTCGCCGCCCAGGCAGCGGGCCGCGCGGACGGCGCCGCGCTACGCCAGGTCCTGGTGCAAGGCCTGCTGCTGGCGCTTGCTTTCGCCTTGCTCATCGGCCTGCTCGCCCTGCCCTTCAGCCAGCTGGCGCTGCACGCGATGCAACCGAGCGAGGCCTTGCAACAATCCACCGAAGCCTTCTTCCACACGCGCTTGCTCGGCCTTCCTGCAGCACTGGCCAGCTACGCGCTGGTCGGCTGGTTCCTCGGCACCCAGAATGCCCGTGCGCCGCTCGCCATTCTGCTGACCACCAACCTGCTGAACATTGCGCTCAACCTCTGGTTTGTACTGGGTCTGGGCTGGGGGGTGCTGGGCTCGGCGCGGGCATCGGTAATCGCCGAGTGGGCTGCGGCGCTGCTCGGCCTGGCCCTCACCCGCCCTGCCCTGCGCGCCTACCCCGGCCATATCGCCTGGGCGGCACTCAAGCGCTGGCAGGCCTGGCGGCCGTTGCTGGCGGTGAACCGCGACATCTTCCTGCGCAGCCTGGCGCTGCAGTTGGTGTTTTTGTTGATCACCGTGCAGGGCGCGCGCCTGGGTGAAGCCACGGTGGCGGCCAATGCGCTGCTGCTCAATGGCCTGCTGCTGACTGCCTACGCCCTCGACGGCCTGGCGCATGCGGTGGAGGCCCTTTGCGGCCATGCCATCGGCGCGCGCGACCGCGACACCTTGCGCCGCTCACTGGTGGTGGCCTGTGGCTGGTCGTTGATCACCAGCTTGGGCTTTGCCGGGTTGTTCCTGCTGGCTGGGCACTTGTTCATCGACCTGCAGACCGATATTGCCAGCGTACGCGCGGCTGCCTACCCGTACTTGCCGTATCTGGCGGTACTGCCGTTGGTGGCGGTGTGGAGTTATTTGCTCGATGGGCTGTTCATCGGCGCAACGCGGGCACGGGAGATGCGCAACGCGATGCTGGTTTCAGTGCTGATTGCACTGCCGTTGGCGTGGGCCATGAGTGGCTTTGGCAACCATGGGTTGTGGTTGGCGTTCCTCGGCTTCATGGCGTTGCGGGCGGTGACGCTGGGGTGGGTGGGGTGGCGGTTGCAGCAAAAAGGGTTGTGGGTTCACTGAAGCTGGGGCTGCTTTGCAGCCCTTTCGCGACACAAGGCCGCTCCCACACATAAAAGTGGAAGCGGCCCCGGCGGTTACGACGACAGGTAAGAAGACCGGGTCAGCCCCAGGCGCAGCGCATCGAGGAACTGGGTGCGCTCGCGGGCGGTGATCTTCGCGCTGGCCACCTTGTCACGGTAGTGGGTCATCAACTCCTCCGGCGACAGGTGCACGTAGCGCAGCATGTCTTCGATGGTGTCGTGGGTCTCGATGCCGGCGTGGTACACGCTGCCATCGGCGTTCTGGTAGATGTTCACCGAATCGGTGTCACCGAACAGGTTGTGCATGTCGCCGAGGATTTCCTGGTAGGCGCCGACCAGGAATACGCCCAGCAGGTAGTCCTCGCCCTCGTTGAGCGCATGGACCGGCATGCTGGTCTCGATGCTCTGCTCGTCGACGTACTGGTTGATCTTGCCGTCGGAGTCGCAGGTCAGGTCCTGCAGCACAGCGCGGCGCAGCGGCTCCTCGTCCAGGCGGTGCAGTGGGATGATCGGCAGCACCTGGCCGATGGCCCAGGTGTCCGGCAAGCTCTGGAACACCGAGAAGTTGCAGATGTACTTGTCGGCCAGCTTGTCATTGAGCTCGTCCAGCACCTGGCGGTGGGAGCGCTGGCGGGCCTTGAGCGAATTGTGCAGGCGACGGCACACGGCGAAGTAGCACTGCTCGGCCAGGGCTTTCTCGGCCAGGCTGATCTTGCCATCGGCATACTGCGCTGCCACGTCACCCATGTAGTGGGTGGCGCGCCAGTAGGTTTCGGTGACCATCTCGATGTCAGTCGGGCCGAGCAGGTCGGCCAGCCACTGAACGGTCTCGGGCAGGCTTTCCTTGTTTTCGATGGTCGGTACGTCGTCGTTATGCTTCTCGACGTCGGTCACCTGGATCACCAGCATGGCGTGGTGCGCGGTCAGCGAACGGCCGCTCTCCGAGAAGATATGCGGGTGCGGCAGGCCCTGCGCGTCGCAGAACTCCTTGAGCATGCCCACCACTACACCGGCGTAGTCGTCCATGTCGTAGTTGATCGAGCTGGCGTTGCGCGAGTGAGTACCGTCGTAGTCCACGCCCAGGCCACCGCCCACGTCGATGTGGTCGACCGGCAAGCCCAGCGCGCGCAGCTCGCCGTAGTAACGGATGGCTTCCTTGAAGCCGTGCTGGTAGTCGGCCAGGTTGGCGATCTGCGAGCCCATGTGGAAGTGCAGCAGGCGGATGCCCTGGTCCAGGCCGGCATCGCGGAAGCGCTGCACCACCGAGATCAGCTGGGCAGCCGACAACCCGAACTTGGATTTCTCCCCACCGGTATCAGCCCACTTGCTCGAAGCCAGCGACGACAGGCGCACACGCAGACCGACCTGCGGCTTGACCTTCAGGTCGGCAGCCTCTTCGATCACCAACGCCACTTCGGACTCTTTCTCGATGACGATGAACACGTTGTGGCCGAGCTTCTGGCCCATCAGCGCCAGGCGGATGAACTCACGGTCCTTGTAGCCGTTGCAGACGATGGTGCCGCCCTTCGGCGCCAGCGCCAGCACAGCCAGCAGCTCGGGCTTGGAGCCGGCTTCAAGGCCGATCGAGACGTTCTGGGTGGCGATGATGTTTTCCACCACCGCTTCCTGCTGGTTGACCTTGATCGGGTACAGCGCGGTGTACTGGCTCTGGTATTCCAGGCGCGCGATATTGGCGTCAAAGGCACCGGTCAGCTGGCGCACGCGGTCCTGCAGAATATCCGGGAAACGCACCAGCAGCGGCAGCGACAAACCGCTCTGGCGCAGCTCGTCGACCTGCTCGAACAGGTCGATCGGCGCGCTCTCGGGGCCGTTGGGGCGCACTTCGACGCGCCCGGCTTCATTGATGGCGAAATAACCAGCGCCCCAATGGCGGATGCCGTAAACACTGCGGCTGTCGGCCACGGTCCATTGGCTACCATCGTCTTTGCGTGTGCGTCGTACGGACATTCAAGTCCCCTATAGATAAGTCGAAGACACTGCCCCGCAGGCAGCGGGGCGAGTGTAAAAGCTGAAAATGACGATTCATCCGTGCTCAGGCATAGACCCTGGCCACGGGAACGAGTTTAGAAAGCACTGGGCAAAAAATCGCGCGATGGCCTCAGCCGCCGGACTTTTTCGCCTTGAAACCCTGTTTGGTCAGCTCGCCGATCAACAGCTCGACATGGTCGCCCTGGATCTCGATAACCCCGTCTTTCAGGGCACCGCCGGTGCCGCAGCGGCGTTTGAGCGTGGTGGCCAGCTCTTTGAGCTGGCCAGGCGGCAGCGGCACGCCGGTGACGGTCGTCACGGTCTTGCCGCCACGGCCTTTGCTCTCGCGGCGCACACGGGCAATGCCGTCGCCTTCGGGAAGGGTTTGCTGCTTGCAGATGCAGGCATCCACCGGCTGGCTACAGTCGGGGCAGTGCCGACCAGCGTCGGTGGAGAACACGAGACCGCCAAGGGCGGAAAAGGAAGAAGCTTTCTTGGCCACTTTTGTTCCTCTGTGCTGAGGACAAAAACTGGTCGGCGGGAGCCGACCGCGAAGCCCCACTCTGGCAGGGGCGGCGCTACTGCCGCAAGTACCTGCGACAGCCCGAAAAGGGCGCGCAGTGTAACGATAAATCGGGCGGTTGTGTAGGAGCGGATTTATCCGCGAACAGGGCGTAGTCCTTGCCATGAAATGCAGGTGTCTGGACCGGCGCCTCGCGGATGAATCCGCTCCTACGGGCTGGCTTTATATCGCTGCAAAGCCGCCAGCGAGTCAGGGCAATAGGGCAGTACTTTGCTCTCAGCCTCCGCCTGGGCGACGGTGACAAACCTAGCCTCGATCACCTCTTCCGGCTGCAACCGCAGGGGCGCATCGGACACCGCCGAATACACCGCACACCACAGGTGGTTGCCTGGTTGGTCGAAGTAGAAGCGCTCATGAAAGCGCAATTCGGCACCTTCCACCCCCAGCTCCTCGGCCAGTTCGCGTGCCGCTGAATCGGCGTAAGCCTCGCCCGCCGCCACCATGCCGCCGGCCGCCACATCCCAGTAACCGGGGTACAGCGCCTTGCTCAAGGTACGACGGTGCACGCACAACTCACCGGCACCATTGAAGAGCAGAATGAACGTGCAGCGGCCGATCAGGCCGCGCTCACGCAGTTCAGCCCTGGGCAGGGCGCCGAGCACCTGGTCGGCTTCGTCCACCCAGGCGACCAACTCGCGGTCGGAGGCCGCCCGGTGGGCGGCCTCGTTTGGGCTGATGGCCATGTTCAACCTTGCGACAGCAGCTGACGCAGGTCGATTACCGCAGCGTTTGCCCGCGAGATGTAGTTGGCCATGACCAGCGAGTGGTTGGCCCACATGCCGAAGCCGCTGCCGTTGAGCACCATCGGGCTCCACAGCGGTTCCTGCGAGGCTTCCAGTTCACGGATGATCTGGCGCACGCTGACGGTGGCGTTCTTCTTGGCCAGCACGTCGGCGAAGTCCACCTCGATGGCACGCAACAGGTGCGACAGCGCCCAGGCCTGGCCGCGGGCTTCGTAGAACACGTTGTCGATCTGCAGCCACGGGGTTTCGACCACTTCCTCATCCACCTGCGGCGCCTGGCCAGCAACCACCGACTCGGTTTTCAGGTTGGTGTTGAGCTTGACCCGGCCAACGCTGGCCGACAGGCGCTGCGACAGCGAGCCAAGACGCGTGGCGACATCACCCAGCCAGTTGTTAAGGTTGTCAGCACGGGTGTAGAAGATCGCACCCTTGTCGCCGGCGGCCAGACGGGTCTGGTAGCGCGAGAGCGACTTGATGCCCTCTTCGAACTCCGATTCGCTCGACGGCAGGATCCAGCTCTTGTTGTCAAAGTTGAAACGCGGCTCGGCCTTGGCCAGGTCGGCGTCTTCGGTGGACTGCGACTGCGAGCGGGCGAAGTCCTTGCGCAGGGCACGGGACAGATCACGCACCTGCACCAGCACGCCATATTCCCAGCTCGGCATGTTGTCCATCCACAGGCCCGGCGGGAAGCGGTCGTTGGAGATATAGCCACCCGGCTTGTTCAGCAAGGTACCGGCCACGGTCTTGAGGGTTTCGATGGTGGTGTAGCCGATCACCATCTGCTGGCCGTTGCGCTCGGCCGCCGCCTGGGCATTCTGCTGCACCGGGAACAATTCCGGCTCCTGGCTCCAGTACCAGCCCAGGCCAATACAGACCAGCAGGTACAACCCGATCAGGGTCCCCAGGGCACGGCTCCAGAGCCCACCCAAGTAGCTACGGGCGGCAGCGCCGCGGCCGTCGACACGCTCACGGGGCTCGGCTTTGGCCTCGCGGTTTTTCCAGTCCAGCATGGCTTTTGTCCTTAATCAGTCACGACGGTTCAGGGGCTTTGACCACAGGCGTTCGCCAGGGTGCCACGGCAAGCCCGTGTAGCTGCACTATAAAGCAGACACTGCCGTACGCATAAGCGACCAGTGGGTCAGTAACTGAATATTCGTTATCAACGCTTTGTTGATGCTGCGCACGCGCACGCCTCAAAAGAGCTGCTAGCATAGAGCCATCATCGCACCTGCACCTCCCACCTATAAGTAGTCAGGACATGACCCAAGCCGCGGAGCCGAGCCAAGAGCGCCTCAAGCAGGAGCTCGACCACCTGCTGCAACGCCTTTCGCGCACCCGCTTGCGCGAAGGCGACCCTCCCGATCAGGCGCTGCTGCGACCGGCACGTAAACCCGTGTACCTGTTGTTGCGTGACCACGAGCGGGCCGAGCGCCTGGCCCAGCAGCTGGAGTTCTTCGGCCTGAGCGTGCAGCCGCTGCCCAACGCCGTCGCATTCATGGCGTCTGTGGCTGAACAACCGCCCGCAGCCATTGTGATGGATGTCGACTTCGACGGGCCTGGGGGCGGCGTGCCGTTGGCCGCATGCGTACAGCAAGGCCAGGAACAAACCTTTCCACTGTTGTTTTTCAGCCACCACGAAACCGACACGCCCACCCGCCTGGCGGCCGTGCGCGCGGGTGGGCAGGCGTTTCTGACCGGCACGCTGGAGGCCTCCAGCCTGCTGGAAAAGCTCGAGATGATCACCAGCACGGCCCCGCATGATCCGCTGCGGGTGCTGATCATCGACGACTCACGCACCCAGGCGCTGCATACCGAGCGCGTGTTGGCCAATGCCGGCATGATCACCCGCAGCCTGACCGACCCGATCCGCACCATGGCCGAGCTGGCCGAGTTCCAACCCGACCTGATCATCCTCGACTTGTACATGCCAGGCTGCTCCGGCCCGGAACTGGCCAAGGTGATCCGCCACAACGACCGCTATGTCAGCGTGCCGATCATCTACCTGTCGGCCGAGGACGACCTGGACAAACAGCTCGACGCAATGAGCGAAGGCGGCGACGACTTCCTGACCAAGCCAATCCGCTCGCGCCACCTGATCACCACGGTGCGCAACCGTGCCGCCCGCGCCCGCCACCTCAAAGCACGCATGGTCCGTGACAGCCTGACCGGTTTGTACAACCACACGCATATTTTGCAACTGCTCGAAGACTGCAGCTTCCGCGCCCGCCGCGAGCGCCAGCCGCTGAGCTTCGCCATGCTCGATATCGACCACTTCAAGAAGATCAACGACCACCATGGCCACCCCATGGGTGACCGGGTGATCAAGAGCCTGGCGTTGTTCCTCAAGCAACGCCTGCGCAAAAGCGACTTCATCGGCCGCTACGGCGGCGAAGAATTCGCCATCGTCATGCCCAACACCGCGCTGGACGCTGCGCACAAGGTGCTCGACGAGATTCGCCGGCGCTTTGCCGAGATTCTCTACCCGGCGCAGCCCAGCGACCTGCAGTGCACGTTCAGTGCCGGGGTGGTGCAGATGGATGAAGAACTCGATGCATTGACCATGGCCAGTGCAGCTGACGAGGCGCTGTATCGGGCCAAGCATGCGGGTCGCAACTGCGTGGTGCGGGTAGAGCCTTAGCGTTCAATCGCAACATAGCAATAAGCCACCACCGTCATCACCACGTCACAAAATAGCAATAACTTCAGCCACCTATCTTCTCCCCCGCAGGAAGTTCGCGGCTATGCGCCTGAAGTGGCTGACCAATTTCAACACCCTGTTGCTGGTGACTGTGTGTATCGCCTTGGGCGCAACCCTGTGGTGGTCGCAGCGCGCCCTGGAACGGCCCTATCAATTGATGGAACGCTACCTGGGCCTGTCGCAACAGTTCCAGAACCAGGCTGCCCGCAACATCCAGGCCTACCTGGGGAGTGGCGACGCGCTGCGCCATGCGGCCGCGATAGATGCCAACCAGCAATTGCAGGCCGCGCTGACCGATTGGCCCGACGCACTTGCCGGCAAATTGCGCCCGAGCCTGGACACCCTGCAGGCGTACGCCGCCAACGAACTGCTTGCCGCCGGCAAGTTGGCCGGCGACCCGCAGGCTTTGCTGTTGCAGGCCGAACGTGAGCTGGGTGGCAACTTCGAGCAGCTGGCCGGCTATGCGCGTGACAGCGGCAACAGCGAAGCCAGCCGCTATCTGCTGCCGTTGCTCGACGCCAGCGTGCACCTGGGCCGCCTGTCGCTGGCGCGGGAAAAACTGGTCAGCAGTGGCCGCGCCGAACTGGCTGACGAGGTGGAGCGCGAGCTTCAACTGATCCGCGCGCAGGCCCAGGTCATTGAAGGCCTGCCGCTACTGGGGGTGACGCGCGCGGCCGAATCCAATGCCGATGATTTCGCCGCCATGCTGGGCCTGGAAACCCAGGCCAGCGAGCAGCAGGAAGACGTCGCCGTCGGCCTCAAGCGCGAACTGCAAAGCCTGCTCAACCGCTACCCCGGCGAACTGCAGCGCACCCGCGCGCAGATCGAGCAGCGCACCGCTTTGGCCACTAGCACCAACGAACGGCTCGACGCCGTGCAACAGGCCATCGCCAGCCTGGAGCCGGAAGTGCGTGCACAGCACGCGAAGATCGCCAGCGAAGTGCGCACCATGCAGGGGCTGATGATTGGCCTGATCCTGCTGATCGCGCTGCTCATCGACACCTTGCAGCGACGCCTGACGCGCACCCTGACCAGTCTGGCCCCCGGGTTGTCCGCTTGGGCCGAGGGCGATTTCGCCGCCCCCATAGCCTTGGGCAAGACCAACCGCGAACTGCACGACATCGAGGAATCGCTCAACCGCCTGCGCCAGTACCTGGTGGAGCTGGTTGGCACCATCCGCCACAACGCCGAACAGGTCGCCGGCAGCAGCCACGCCCTGGCAGGCATGAGCGCCGCCCTGCACGACGGCGCCGAGCGCCAGGCGGGCGACACCGGGCAGATCCGCGATGCCTTGGGCGAACTGGAAGCGACCATCCAACAAGTGGCTGGTGATGCCAGCGCTGCCGCCGATGCCAGCCGCGATGCCGGCCGTGCCGTGGAACAAGGCCAGACGGTGATCGGCCAGAGCCTTTCCGGCCTGCGGGCACTGGTCGACGAAGTGCAGGGCAACGCCCGCATGATCGAACAGCTGGCGGAGGAATCAGCCACCATTGGCGGTGTGCTGACCGTGATCAGGTCGATTGCCGAACAGACCAACCTGCTGGCACTCAACGCCGCCATCGAAGCCGCCCGTGCGGGCGAGATGGGCCGGGGTTTTGCGGTGGTGGCAGACGAAGTTCGCTCGCTGGCGCAACGCACCACAGGCGCCACCGGCGAGATCCAGGCATTGATCGACCGGCTGCAGTTGGCCGCGCGTGAATCGGTGGCGGGCATGCGGGCGCAGCTCGAACACGCCGAAGCCACGGCTGACAAAGCCCAGGCAGCCGATGGCGCGCTCGATGAGATCGTCAGTGCAATCCGCACCATTGCCGATACTGCGGTGCGCATCGCCGATGTCACCGCCCAGCAGACCGGCGCGGTCAGCGAGATCCGTGGGCACAGCGAGCGAATTCATGAATTGGGTGAAGACAACCTGCAGCGCATCGGCGAGGGGCGCGAGCACGGCGAGCAGCTGTTAACCCTCGGCGGTGAGCTGAACCGGGCGGTGGGTGCGTTCAGGGTCTGAGGAATCATGCGCCCCTTGTGGGAGCATGGCCCCAACACTCCCCAACTCCGCTATCATGCCCGCCATGTTCCACCTCGCGAGTCCGCCATGCGCCGCCTGTTTTTCCTGCTGTTCCTGCTGCTGGCCAGCCCTGCCTTCGCCTCGGGCCTGCTCGACAACCGCCCCAGCGCTACCCTCGGCGCCGCCTCTCTGAGCAACAGCGCAGACTTCCTGCCGGTACACGAAGCGTTCAAGCTCAGCCTGGTCAAGGCCGATGCGCAAACCGTCAAACTGCGCTTCGTCGCCACCGACGGCTATTACCTCTACCGCCATCGTTTCCAGTTCCGCACCGAGCCTGCGGACGTCGCGCTGGGCACGCCCGTCATCCCTGCGGGCGAGGCCAAGCATGACGAATTCTTCGGCGACGTCGAGGTGTATCACGGTGTAGTCGACATCGAACTGCCGCGCACCGACCCCCGCGCGTTCACCCTGCTGGTGGGCTACCAAGGCTGCGCCGACAAGGGCCTGTGCTACCCACCGGAAACCGAACGCCTGAGCATCGGTGGCGAAGGTGGCGTTGCGGCCGGTGCAGCGGCGACGGTCAGCGAACACAGCTGGAGCTGGAAATCGCTGTTACTGTTCTTCCTCGCCGGCGTTGGCCTGACCTTCACTCCGTGCGTGCTGCCGATGCTGCCGATCCTCTCGGGCGTGGTCATGCGTGGCCAGGCCGGAGGCCTGCGCGGGTTCGCCCTGTCGTTGGCTTACGTGGTTCCGATGGCCGCCAGCTTCGCCGTACTGGGCGCGCTGATGGGCCTTTTCGGCGCGGGCTTGAACCTGCAGGCGCGGCTGCAATCGGCTTGGGTGCTGGTGCCGTTCGCGCTGTTCTTCGTGCTGTTCGCCCTTGCCATGTTCGGCCTGTTCGAACTGAAACTGCCGCAAGCCTTGAGCAAGCGCCTGGACACACTCGCCCATCGCACCAAGGGCGGCTCGCTGCTGGGTGCGGCGGTGCTGGGCGTGCTGTCGAGCCTGCTGGTTTCGCCGTGCGTTTCGGCGCCACTGGCCGGCGCCTTGCTGTACATCAGCGCCAGCGGCGACGCCTTGGGCGGTGCACTGAAGCTGTTCGCTCTCGGTTTGGGCATGGGCGCGCCGTTGTTGCTGATCGCCACCGGTGGCGCGGCCTGGCTGCCCAAGAGTGGCCCTTGGCTGAACACCGTGAAAAACGCCATTGGCGTGCTGCTGCTGGGCCTGGCCATCGGCTTGCTCAGCCGAGTCCTGCCGGGCCCCGCGACCTTGCTGCTGGTCGGTTTCCTGAGTGCGGGCGTGGCGCTGTTCCTGGGTGCCCTGGAGTTCGTGATCAAGACCCCGCGCCAACGCCTGGCGCAACTGCTCGGCCTGGCCCTGCTGGTGTATGCCCTGGCCTGCTGGTACGGCGCCCTCAATGGCCAGGGCGACCCGCTGCGCCCGCTGCCCGCGCCCACCCACGCAGCTGCAGGCAACAGCCCGGCAGCAGCAACGGACGCCTGGCAGACCATCACCACACCTGCAGCACTCGACGCCGCCCTGGCCCAGGCCAAGGAGGCAGGCCAGCCGGTACTGCTGGACTGGTACGCGGACTGGTGCATCAGTTGCAAGGTCATCGAGCATGAAGTGCTCAATGCGCCACAGGTTCAACCGCAGCTGGGCGCATTCAAGCTGTTGCGTTTCGACATCACCGAAAGCAACGCAGAACAGCGCGTGCTGCTGGATCGTTACCAACTGTTCGGCCCGCCAGCGCTATTGTTCTTTGCAGCTAACGGTAGCGAAATCACCGATGATCGGGTGGTTGGCGAGATAAACGCCGGCGAATTTGCCAACACTCTGACGCGCGTGCGCAGCAAACTCGGTCTATAACTTCCCGCGTGCCAGGAAAAATCTGCGTATGAGTGACCGGATTTAAATATTCGGTCACATACTTCGCGCGAACCTCGGACATCGTGCTGGCTATTGCCGGGAACTGGACACTTGCCGTCGCTTTGCGGCACACTCGCCGCGCTGTGTCGAATTGCCCTACAAATCCAAGGAATCCGCAGATGGCAACGCTACTGGTGCTCCACGGCCCCAACCTGAACCTGCTCGGTACCCGCGAGCCGGGCCACTACGGCGCCGTGACCCTGGCCCAGATCAACCAGGACCTGGAGCAGCGCGCGCGCGCCGCAGGCCACCATCTGCAGTACCTGCAGAGCAATGCCGAGTACGAATTGATCGACCGTATTCATGCCGCACGCAACGAGGGTGTGGACTTCATCCTGATCAATCCGGCTGCTTTCACCCACACAAGTGTCGCATTACGTGACGCATTGCTTGCGGTGAGCATCCCATTCATCGAAGTGCACCTGTCCAACGTGCACAAACGCGAACCGTTCCGTCACCACTCCTACTTCTCCGATGCAGCCGTAGGTGTGATCTGCGGTCTGGGCGCCAGCGGTTACCGCCTGGCCCTGGAAGCCGCGCTGGAACAACTGGCTGCCAACGCACAGCCCTGATGATTGAAACCCTGGCCTGAGTGGGCCGGGGTTCGAGAGAAACGTTCAGATACGTTTTTTAACTTACGCCCCCTGACCGAACCTTTGGGAGTTGATGATTAATGGATATCCGTAAAGTCAAGAAACTGATCGAGCTGCTGGAAGAGTCTGGCATCGACGAGCTGGAGATCAAGGAAGGCGAAGAGTCGGTCCGTATCAGCCGTCACAGCAAGACCCCGGCTGCTCAACAGTTCTACGCACCAGCACCGATGGCTGCCGCACCTGTAGCTGCTCCGGCCGCCGCCGCTGCCGCCCCGGCTGCTGAAGCTGCCGCTGCTGCACCTGCCCTGAAAGGCACCGTGATCCGCTCGCCAATGGTCGGTACCTTCTACCGCAAGCCGTCGCCGACCTCGCCTAACTTCGCTGAAGTTGGCCAGTCGGTGAAAAAAGGCGACACCCTGTGCATCGTTGAAGCGATGAAGATGATGAACCACATCGAAGCCGAAATCGGCGGTGTCATCGACGCCATCCTGGTGGAAGACGGTCAGCCGGTTGAGTTCGACCAGCCGCTGTTCACCGTCGTTTGATTCGCGGAGAGCCAACGATGTCTGGGAAGCTGGAAAAAGTCCTGATCGCCAACCGTGGGGAAATTGCCCTGCGGATCCTGCGTGCCTGCAAAGAGCTGGGCATCAAGACCGTGGCCGTACACTCCACGGCTGACCGCGAACTGATGCACCTGGGCCTGGCAGACGAGTCGGTCTGCATCGGTCCTGCTTCGTCCAAGGATTCGTACCTGCACATCCCGGCGATCATCGCCGCGGCTGAAGTGACCGGCGCCACCGCCATTCACCCGGGTTACGGCTTCCTGGCGGAAAACGCCGACTTCGCCGAGCAAGTCGAGAAGTCCGGTTTCGCCTTCATCGGCCCGAAAGCCGACACCATTCGCCTGATGGGCGACAAGGTTTCGGCCAAGGACGCGATGATCAAGTCGGGCGTACCGACCGTACCGGGCTCCGATGGCCCGCTGCCGGAAGACGAAGAAGTCGCCCTGGCAATCGCCCGTGATGTCGGCTACCCGGTGATCATCAAGGCCGCCGGTGGCGGTGGTGGTCGCGGCATGCGCGTGGTGCACAAGGAAGAGGACCTGATTTCCTCGGCCAAGCTCACCCGTACCGAAGCCGGTGCAGCCTTCGGCAACCCGATGGTTTACCTCGAGAAGTTCCTGACCAACCCACGCCACGTGGAAGTTCAGGTGCTGTCCGACGGCCAGGGCAATGCTATCCACCTGGGTGACCGTGACTGCTCGCTGCAGCGCCGTCACCAGAAGGTACTGGAAGAAGCGCCGGCTCCGGGCATCGACGAGAAGGCCCGCCAGGAAGTCTTCAAGCGCTGCGTCGATGCATGCATCGAAATCGGCTACCGCGGTGCCGGTACGTTCGAGTTCCTGTACGAGAACGGCAGTTTCTACTTCATCGAGATGAACACCCGCGTACAGGTTGAGCATCCGGTGTCGGAGATGGTCACTGGCATCGACATCGTCAAGGAGATGCTGAGCATCGCCGCTGGCAACAAGCTGTCGTTCCGCCAGGAAGACGTAGTGATTCGTGGCCACTCGCTGGAGTGCCGGATCAACGCCGAAGACCCGCGCAAGTTCATCCCGAGCCCAGGCAAGGTCAAGCACTTCCACGCCCCGGGTGGCAACGGCGTTCGCGTCGATTCGCACCTGTACAGCGGTTATTCGGTTCCGCCGAACTACGACTCGCTGATCGGCAAGCTGATCACCTACGGCAAAGACCGCGAGGAAGCCATGGCGCGCATGCGCAATGCCCTGGACGAGATCGTCGTCGACGGCATCAAGACCAACATCCCGCTGCACCGCGACCTGGTGCGTGATGAAGGTTTCTGCAAAGGCGGCGTCAACATCCACTACCTCGAGCACAAACTGGCCAACCAGGAGTGATCGCGTTAGCGTGATGCATGAAAAACCCCGGCCGAGTGCCGGGGTTTTTTATTGCTGGGAGGCCGCGCCCCGAACGCGAAGCGCGCTATTCGGGCGAAGCAAAGGCCTCCATGGCCGACGTGTTTCGCCATGCATCCTGGAAGCTCGAAATAGCCGTGAGCAGCGCACCCCCGCGATTATTGCTCCGCAAGTCCCGCAGACTTTGCAGATGCGCATGCAGCAGTAGCGTAATCCGCTTGTCATAGGCAGCGGCTTCTACCAGATCTGCCGGCCGAGCCTGCCAGTGCCGCAGCAGGTAGTCCTCATAGGCCTCAACCAGCCTGCTGTCCACGCTTTCAATCACGATCTCGATCCATTCATGGACCTTGCCGTCGGCTTCGGCACGCCAGGCCTGATCAGACCGGTCCAGCACTGCATCCTGCAATTTGGCCCTAAGCCCTGTTGCAAGGACATCTCCTGTCAATGTTTGATATTCAACCGTCAACTGCTGATTCAGTACGGCCAATAACGGCGCCTGGGACTGCAAGCTGGTTTCGAATACGTCACTCCACCAAACCAACCGCTGTTGCAAGTTTTCGCTGTCGTGCATGGCATGTCATCCACAATACTCAGGGAGCCTCCACGCTAACGCCCCGACAGGGGTCTAAAGCGATACACATTGCTCCGGATTGGCCATCACCGGCAAAACTAGCGGTCCACCCCCTCCTCTACAAACCCCCCGCACTCGCGTAAACTGCCAGCCTTCGCGCAGCCTCGAGCTGCCCCTGTCGATTTACCAAAGGTGCCCGCCATGCCCTGGCTGCAAGTACGCCTGGCCATCAGCCCGGAACAAGCCGAAACCTACGAAGACGCCCTGCTCGAAGTCGGCGCCGTCTCGGTCACGTTCATGGATGCCGAAGATCAGCCGATCTTCGAACCCGACCTCAACACCACCCCGCTGTGGTCGCACACCCACCTGCTGGCACTGTTCGAAGCCGACGCCGTGCCTGAGGCAGTATTCGCCCACCTGCAACTGCTGACCGGTGCCGAACTGCCCGAGCACCAGGCCGAGGTGATCGAGGACCAGGACTGGGAGCGCAGCTGGATGGACGGCTTCAAGCCAATGCGCTTCGGCCGCCGCCTGTGGATCGTGCCAAGCTGGCACGATGCGCCGGAGAAAGACGCGGTCAACTTGCTGCTCGACCCGGGCCTGGCCTTCGGCACCGGCACTCACCCGACCACCGCCTTGTGCCTGGAATGGCTCGACGGCCAACAGCTCGAAGGCACCCAGGTGCTGGACTTCGGCTGCGGCTCGGGCATCCTCGCCATTGCCGCGCTGCTGTTGGGCGCCCGTGAAGCGGTCGGTACCGACATCGACGTGCAGGCTATCGAAGCCTCGCGCGACAATGCCCAGCGCAATGGCATCGCCGACGAGAAGCTGGCGCTACACCTTCCCGAAAACATGCCGGCCATGCAGGCCGACGTGCTGGTCGCCAACATCCTCGCAGGCCCGCTGGTCTCGCTGGCACCGCAACTGTCCGGCCTGGTTCGCCCCGGTGGCCTGCTGGCCCTCTCGGGCATTCTTGCCGAGCAGGGTGAGGAGGTGGCCGCAGCCTACGCCGCCGACTTCGAGCTGGACCCGATCGTCGTACGCGACGGCTGGGTGCGCATCAGTGGTCGCCGCCGCTAAGCGGGCCTAGAATACTTCTCTGCACAGCCCTCCGGATCGCCGCATGACCGACAGTTTCGTCACCCAGTGCCCGCATTGCCAGACCAGCTTTCGCGTCACCCATCACCAATTGAGCGTGGCGCGTGGCGTGGTCCGCTGCGGCCAGTGCCTGCAGGTGTTCAATGCGGCTAAGCAGTTGCTGGAGCAGAGCCGCGCTGGCGCTGCGCCTGTGATCCCGCCGATCCCGGTGGTCGAGCCCGTCGCCGTGCTCGAACCGCCGGTAAGCGAACGCCCGAGCGCCCAGCCGCAAGACTGGGCGGCCACTGCCCAAGCCCTGGACGAACTCGACCTGGACCAGGAGCTGGCCCGCCTTGAACGGCGCGGCAAACCTGACGAGCCACGTATTGCCCCACCTGCCGATGCGCTGCAGGCACGGCGTGACGAGCCCGCCACCGACACCCATGGCGACGCGCTGTTTGGCAATGCAACTGACGAACACCATGAGCCGCTTGAAGCCGTCGAGCCCGCGCCGGTGCTGCTGGAGCAGGAGCCGCTGGACCTGGAGCCAGCCCCTGGGGACCGCACCGAGCCCACGCTGGGCGGCAACCTGGACCTGGAGTTCGAAAACGAGCCTACTGCGCCTCGGGCTACCCAACACGATGACATGGATGATTTCCACGAGCCGCTGCCAGCGGGAGAGGAAATCATCCACGAAAAAGGCCTGAGTGCCCGTGACGACGACGAAACGGATATCCGCCTGTCGGCGCGGGATGACGACCCTGACGAACCGCTGCCCGGCGAGCGCCTGGAGCCTGGTTTTAGCGCCAAGGGCGAGCGCCCGGCACGCAAGGAGCCGTTGGTCGATGTTGTCGACGACCCGCTGCAGCTGGGCTGGGAAAAACCCAAGCCCAACTGGGGCAAGCGCCTGCTGTGGGGCTTCCTGACGCTTCTGGCCGCGGGCCTGCTGGCCTTCCAGTATGTATGGTTCCATTTCGACGAAATGGTCCGCCAGGACCAGTACCGGCCGCTGTTCCAGCAGCTGTGCCCCCTGCTCGGTTGCGAAGTGCCTACCCGGGTCGACATCGGCCGCATCAAGAGCAGCAACCTGGTGGTACGCAGCCACCCGGACTTCAAGGGAGCACTGATCGTCGACGCGATCATCTACAACCGTGCACCGTTCGCTCAGCCGTTCCCGCTGCTGGAGCTGCGCTTCGCCGACCTCAATGGCCAACTGATCGCCAGCCGTCGGTTCAAGCCCAGCGAATACCTTTCGGGTGAACTGGCTGGCCGTGGCGAAATGCCCAGCCAGACACCGATCCACATCGCCCTGGATATCCTCGACCCAGGGCCGAAGGCCGTGAACTACAGCCTCAGCTTCCGCTCCCCGGAGTGACCGGCCGCGGCTGGCCGCCGTGTTTTCGGCGCCAGCCTGCTGTCGCTAACCATCGGGCATAAGCCCAAAGTTGTTCAGATTTTATCCAGATCCATCTTTATCCGGTCACCGAGAGCGGGTATTATGCCAACCCTTTTTCGAACTCCAATGATTCGGCCCCACAACAGGGAACACCTATGTCGGCGGTACGCATCGGCCCATACACACTACGCAACAACCTGATCCTCGCGCCCATGGCCGGGGTCACGGACCAGCCTTTCCGTACACTTTGTCAGCGCCTGGGCGCGGGCATGGTGGTGTCGGAGATGGTCAGCAGCGACATGAGCCTGTGGAACAGCCGCAAGTCGAGCCTGCGCCGCATCCATGAAGGTGATCCCGAGCCACGCTCGGTACAGATCGCCGGTGGTGATGCGCAGATGATGGCAACGGCGGCCCGGGCCAACGTCGAAGCGGGTGCTCAGATCATCGACATCAACATGGGCTGCCCGGCAAAAAAAGTCTGCAACAAAGCTGCAGGCTCTGCTTTATTGAGAGATGAAGCTCTGGTTCACGAGATCCTCCACGCCGTCGTCGGCGCCGTGGACGTCCCGGTGACCCTGAAGATCCGCACCGGCTGGGACCGGGCGAACAAAAACGGCCTGAACGTGGCGAAGATCGCCGAGCAGGCCGGCATCCAGGCGCTGGCGGTGCATGGCCGCACACGCGCCGACCTGTACACCGGCGAAGCCGAATACGACACCATCGCTGCAATCAAGCAGGCGGTGTCCATCCCGGTCTTTGCCAACGGCGATATCACATCGCCAGAAAAGGCCCGGGCGGTGCTGGACGCCACTGGCGTCGACGGCCTGCTGATTGGCCGGGCTGCCCAGGGGCGGCCATGGATCTTTCGCGAGATCGAGCATTTTTTAGGGACTGGCCAGCATTTGCCAGCCCCACAGCTGGACGAAGTGGAACGTATCCTGCTGGAGCACCTGGCCGCGCTGCACGCCTTCTATGGCGATGTGATGGGCGTTCGTATCGCCCGCAAGCACGTTGGCTGGTACTTGGCAACACGACCCGGCGGCAAGGAGTTTCGCTCCCGGTTCAACGCTTTGGAAGACACACAAGCGCAGTGCGCCAACGTTCGCGGTTATTTTAACGAACGTCGACAGAGCCTTGAGACAGAGGACGGACAAGGGGTGGCCGCATGACGATGATGACCGAGACATTAGTGAGTGGAACAACGCCCGTGAGCGACAACGCCAACCTCAAACAGCACCTCAACACGCCGAGCGAAGAGGGCCAGACCCTTCGCGACAGCGTCGAGAAGGCGCTGCACAACTACTTCGCACACCTGGAAGGCGCTACCGTCACTGACGTGTACAACCTGGTGCTCTCCGAAGTCGAGGCGCCCCTGCTCGAATGCGTGATGAATTACGTCAAGGGCAACCAGACCAAGGCCAGTGAGATGCTCGGGCTCAACCGAGGCACCCTGCGCAAGAAGCTCAAGCAGTACGACTTGCTGTAAGCCAGAATCCCAATCAGAAAAGGCGGCTCCCTGAACAGAGGCGCCTTTTTTGCTGACTCCACCGCGTTATTGGAATCCGAAATGACCGACCAGACTACCCGCCTGCCAGTCCGCCGCGCCCTGATCAGCGTCTCCGACAAGACCGGTATCCTCGAATTCGCTCGTGAGCTGCAACAGCTCGGTGTCGAGATCCTGTCCACCGGCGGCACCTACAAGCTGCTCAAGGACAACGGCGTGAACGCGGTGGAAGTGGCCGACTACACGGGCTTCGCCGAAATGATGGATGGCCGGGTCAAGACCCTGCACCCGAAGATCCACGGCGGCATCCTCGGCCGTCGCGGTACCGACGACGCCATCATGAACGAGCACGGCATCAAGCCGATCGACCTGGTCGCCGTCAACCTGTACCCGTTCGAAGCTACCATCGCCAAGCCTGGCTGTGACCTGCCGACCGCCATCGAGAACATCGACATCGGTGGCCCGACCATGGTCCGTTCGGCCGCCAAGAACCACAAGGATGTTGCCATCGTGGTCAACGCCAGCGACTACGCCAGCGTCCTCGAAGGCCTCAAGGCCGGTGGCCTGACCTATGCGCAGCGCTTCGACCTGATGCTCAAGGCCTTCGAGCACACCGCTGCCTACGACGGCATGATCGCCAACTACATGGGCACCATCGACCAGGCCCAAGCGACCCTGTCGACTTCCGCACGCAGCGAATTCCCGCGTACCTTCAACAGCCAGTTCGTCAAAGCTCAGGAAATGCGCTACGGCGAGAACCCGCACCAGAGCGCGGCGTTCTACGTGGAAGCCAACAAAGGCGAAGCCAGCATCTCCACCGCCGTGCAGCTGCAAGGCAAGGAACTGTCGTTCAACAACGTGGCCGACACCGACGCCGCGCTGGAATGCGTGAAGAGCTTCGTCAAGCCGGCCTGCGTCATCGTCAAGCATGCCAACCCATGCGGCGTGGCCGTTGTGCCTGAAGACGAAGGCGGTATCCGCCAGGCCTACGAGCTGGCCTACGCCACCGACACCGAGTCGGCCTTCGGCGGCATCATCGCCTTCAACCGCGAGCTGGATGGCGAAACCGCCAAGGCCATCGTCGAGCGCCAGTTCGTCGAAGTGATCATCGCACCGAAAATCTCCCAGGCTGCCCGCGACGTGGTGGCGGCCAAGCAGAACGTACGCCTGCTGGAGTGCGGCGAATGGCCAGCCGAGCGCGCTGCCGGTTGGGACTTCAAACGTGTCAACGGTGGCCTGCTGGTGCAGAGCCGCGACATCGGCATGATCACCGCCGATGACCTGAAGATCGTGACCAAGCGTGCACCGACCGAGCAAGAGATCCACGACCTGGTGTTTGCCTGGAAAGTGGCCAAGTTCGTCAAGTCCAACGCTATCGTCTACGCCAAACAGCGCCAGACCATCGGCGTCGGCGCCGGCCAGATGAGCCGCGTCAACTCCGCACGTATTGCGGCCATCAAGGCCGAGCATGCTGGCCTGCAGGTTCAAGGTGCAGTGATGGCATCGGACGCGTTCTTCCCGTTCCGTGACGGCATCGACAATGCGGCTAAAGTGGGTATCAGCGCTGTGATTCAGCCGGGTGGCTCGATGCGTGATGCCGAAGTCATCGCTGCAGCAGACGAAGCCGGCATTGCGATGGTGTTCACCGGCATGCGCCACTTCCGCCACTGATTTACGGCAATCGGCCGCACTGAAGCAGGCATCTGCTGCGTTGGGGCCGGTTCCGCTGATGCTCATTGCCAGAAGGCAACTCCGCTCATCGGAACCGGCCCCGCCTTGCATCTACCTGCTTCATTGCGACCTCGTACAGCGTGAGGCTTTACCTTGCGCCCGAAAGAATTCGAGGTTTTGACATGAAAGTTTTGATCATCGGCAGCGGCGGCCGTGAGCACGCCCTGGCCTGGAAAGTCGCCCAAGACCCTCGCGTCGAGAAAGTCTTCGTCGCCCCGGGCAACGCCGGCACCGCCATTGAAGCCAAGTGCGAGAACGTCGCCATCGACGTGACCGCCCTGGAGCAACTGGCCGACTTCGCCGAGAAGAACGTCGACCTGACCATCGTCGGCCCCGAGGCGCCGCTGGTCATCGGTGTTGTCGACCTGTTCCGCAGCCGCGGCCTGGACTGCTTCGGCCCGACCAAGGGCGCGGCCCAGCTGGAAGGTTCCAAGGCATTCACCAAGGACTTCCTGGCACGTCACAAGATCCCGACCGCCGATTACCAGAACTTCACCGAGATCGAGCCGGCCCTGGCCTACCTGCAGGAAAAAGGCGCGCCAATCGTCATCAAGGCCGATGGCCTGGCCGCAGGCAAAGGCGTGATCGTCGCCATGACCCTGCAGGAAGCCGAAGACGCCGTGCGTGACATGCTCGCAGGCAATGCCTTCGGCGAAGCCGGTTCGCGCGTGGTGATCGAGGAGTTCCTCGACGGCGAAGAAGCCAGCTTCATTGTGATGGTCGATGGCCACAACGTGCTGCCAATGGCCACCAGCCAGGACCACAAACGCGTCGGCGACCAGGACACCGGCCCGAACACTGGCGGCATGGGTGCTTACTCCCCTGCCCCGGTGGTCACCGCCGACGTGCACCAGCGCGTGATGGACCAGGTGATCTGGCCGACCGTGCGCGGCATGGCCGAGGAAGGCAATGTCTACACCGGTTTCCTGTATGCCGGCCTGATGATCGACAAGGCGGGTAACCCCAAGGTCATCGAGTTCAACTGCCGCTTCGGCGACCCGGAAACCCAGCCCGTCATGCTGCGCCTGGAATCGAGCCTGGTGCTGCTGATCGAAGCAGCGTTCGCCAAGGCCCTGGACAAGGTCGAAGCACAGTGGGACCCGCGCCCAAGCCTCGGCGTTGTGCTGGCAGCCGGCGGTTACCCGGGCGATTACGCCAAGGGTGATGCGATCAGCGGCCTGGACGCCGCAGCCAAGATCGAAGGCAAGGTGTTCCATGCCGGCACTTCGCTCAAGGACGGCCAAGTAGTCACCAACGGCGGCCGCGTCCTGTGCGCCACCGCCATGGGCAGCACCGTTGCCGACGCGCAGCAGCAAGCTTACCGCCTGGCCAAGGAAGTCAGCTGGAACTGCAGCTTCTACCGGACCGACATCGGCTACCGGGCGATTGCCCGTGAACGCGGTGAGCACCAGCAGTAAGTATTACCGGATGGCCGCGGCGCCTGGCGCCTGCGGCATCCGGCTCGTCGACAGGGCCCCAGTGGGGCCTTGCCTTCGACTTGGCGCGCCGCGCATAGTTAATACACGGCACATCGGCTAGGAAGGGATCTCGTAGTGCGTCGGCTTCGGATTGCCACAGCTCTGATCGTCAGCTTGCTGACTTTGCTCTGCCTGCTCCCGGTTTCGGCCGATCAAGGCGGAGGGTGGTCGGTTTTGCTTGATGAACAGGCCAGCCTGCAACTAAGCGATGTCCGCTCCGATCGCTATCGCAGCCAGTTCAGCCCGACAGCGCTAGGTGACCTCGATGCCGCCCCGGCGGAACAGGCCCTTTGGCTGCACTATCGCCTCGAACCAGGCGATCAGGAGCAACTGTTGCGGGTCTTCGCCCCCGACCTGTCCCAGCTGGACCTCTACGCCCTCAACGGCGACAGGCTGGTACGCCAGCTGCACCATGGGCGCCAGGCCGGCAACGCCAACCCGACCCTGCGCGGCAGCGACCATGTATTGCCCCTGCCAAACAGCCCGCAAGCACTGGATATCTACCTGCGCCTGGTGTCCGAGCACCAGCTGCGCCCGGCCATCAGCCTTGAGCCCGCAGCCGTAGCCGCGTCGAACCACAACCAACCGTTGCTGTTCGGCATGCTGTTCGGCGGCCTGGTGATGCTCATCCTGCACAACCTGATCCGCTTCCTGTACACCCGCTCCACCACTACCCTGATTCTTGCCCTGTACCACGGCCTGATGCTGCTCAGCGGCCTGATCCTGCTCAACCTCAGCGGCCCTTGGTGGCACCTGTGGCACAGCGCACAAACCCCGGCCGCCTACCTGACGCTGGTTCTGGCAGGTATGGCGGGGCTGTACTTCACCCAGCATTTTTTCGCCCCCCGCAACTCACCGCAGTTAAACCGCCTGCTGCAGGGCGAAATGCTGGTGGCGGCGGTCAGCGGGCTGGTCCTGCTGTTCGTCGACACCCTGCCGCTCAACCTGATGACCTATGCCCTGCTGGCGCTGGGCAGCGTGAGCATGCTGCTGGTCAGCAGCTACCACTGGTACAGGGGCTATGCGCCCGCGCGGTTGTTCTGCCTGGCCATGGTGGTGTTTAACCTCGGTGGCCTGGTGCTGCTGCCGGCCCTGCTTGGCCTGACACGCACCTCCACGCCCTGGTTGTTGTGCATTCTGCTGGGCCTGGCGGTTGCCAGCGGCCTGCTGCTCAACCTCGCCGTCAGCGAACGCCTGCGGCGGATGAACGAAGAGCGCTTCAGCGCCAGCCGCGCACTGGCCGCCAGCGACGCGGAAATCAACGCCAAGGCCGAGTTCCTGGCCAAGATCAGCCACGAGATTCGCACGCCCATGAATGGTGTGCTGGGCATGACCGAACTGCTGCTGGGCACACCGCTGTCGGTCAAGCAGCGTGACTACGTGCAGACCATCCACAGCGCGGGCAATGAACTGCTCACGCTGATCAACGAAATCCTCGACATCTCCAAGCTCGAATCGCGGCAGATCGAACTGGACGATGTGCAGTTCGACCTCAACGCCCTGATCGAAGACTGCCTGAACATCTTCCGGGCCAAGGCCGAGCAGCAGAACATCGAGCTGATCAGCTTCACCCAGCCACAAGTACCGCGGGTTATCAGCGGCGACCCCACACGCCTGCGTCAGGCACTGTCCAGCTTGCTGGAAAACGCCCTGAAAAACACCGACCAGGGCGAGATCCTGCTGGTGGTGGCGCTTGACCAGCGCGGCGAAACTCCGCGCCTGCGCATCGCCGTGCAGGACAGTGGCGAGCCGCTGCCCGCCGCCGAGCGCGAAGCCCTGCTGCAGGCAGAGCTGCACAGCCACCAGTTCCTTTCCAGCAACAAGCTCGGTGGCCACCTGGGGCTGATCATCGCCAAGCAGCTGATCGGCCTGATGCAGGGCGAATTCGGCATCAAAAGCAGCACCAGCATGGGCAACACCCTGTGGCTGACCCTGCCGCTCGACCCGTCGCGGCTGGAACAACCCCCGGCGGACCTCGACGGCCCGCTTCGCGATGCACGGGTGCTGGTGGTAGACGACAACGACACCTGCCGCAAGGTCCTGGTGCAGCAGTGCAGTGCCTGGGGCATGAACGTGAGTGCAGTGCCGTCCGGCAAGGAGGCCCTGGCCCTGCTGCGGACCAAGGCGCACCTGCGCGACTATTTCGATGCAGTCTTGCTGGACCAGAACATGCCGGGCATGACCGGCATGCAACTGGCGGCCAAGATCAAGGAAGATCCAAGCCTGAACCACGACATCCTGGTGGTGATGCTGACCGGTATCAGCAATGCGCCAAGCAAGGTCATCGCCCGCAATGCCGGGGTCAAGCGGATCCTGGCCAAACCTGTCGCCGGTTATACACTCAAGACCACCCTGGCCGAAGAGCTGGCCCAGCGCGGCCGCGAACAGACCGTGCCGATGCCGTTGCCCAACACGCCGCCAGCGCACGAGTTGCCAGGCGACTTCCGCGTGCTGGTCGCCGAGGACAACAGCATCTCGACCAAGGTGATCCGCGGCATGCTGGGCAAACTCAACCTCGAACCGGACACCGCCAGCAACGGCGAAGAAGCCCTGGAAGCGATGAAGGCTCGGCGCTACGACCTGGTGTTGATGGACTGTGAAATGCCGGTGCTCGACGGCTTCTCCGCCACCCAGCAACTGCGCGCCTGGGAGCTCGACAACCAGCGCCAGCGAACCCCGGTGGTGGCACTGACCGCGCACATTCTTGCCGAGCACAAGGAGCGCGCACGGCTGGCCGGCATGGATGGGCACATGGCCAAGCCGGTGGAGCTGTCGCAATTGCGCGAGTTGATCCAGTATTGGGCGAACCAGCGCGAAGCCAAGGCCGATCCGCTGCATACCTCGTAGCCGATACCGCCCCTACAAGGACACACCGCATGCTCCATGAGTTGTTCAGTGTCTACCTGAAGATGCTGGTGCTCTACAGCCCGTTTTTCGTGCTGTCGTGCTTCATCAGCCTGACCCGTGGCCACTCCAGCAAGGAGCGCAAGCAACTGGCCTGGAAAGTGGCCTTCGCCGCACTGGTCGCCAGCGTGCTGCTGTACCTGTTCGGGCGGGCGATTTTCGGTATTTTCGGCATCACCGCCGACGCCTTTCGCATCGGTGCCGGCAGCGTGCTGTTCATTTCGGCGTTGGGCATGGCCCAGGGCAAGCCGGCGGTACAGGCCGATAACGTGCAGCAGGATGTGACCATCGTGCCGCTGACCATACCGCTGACGGTTGGGCCAGGTACCATCGGTGCCCTGTTGGTGATGGGTGTAAGCCAGCCGCACTGGGACGATAAACTGCTGGCCATCGTCAGTATCGCGCTGGCCAGCTTCACCGTCGGCCTGGTGCTTTACCTGTCGCACGGTATCGAGCGGATCCTTGGCGACCAGGGGCTGCAGATCGTCAGCCGCCTGATGGGGCTTTTCGTCTGTGCCCTGGCGGCGCAGATCATTTTCACCGGGATCAAAGGGTATCTGGTGCCTTAGATGGCATAGTCATGAATGCGTGCGAGGGATACCTTGACCACGCTTTCCTGCACTTTTGGCAATACGCTGTTCTCAAAGGCCAGAATATTGAACCGTACCAGCTCCGCACGCACATTCTTGTAACTGCGCTTGCGGCTAATGAACCCTGCACTGAAAACCGACTGCTTGTCTGCTTCGTGGTAAATCACCATGTCCACCCGGTTGTTGCCGGCTGGTGCGCAGGCCAACACTTGAAAGTGCTGCCTCTCGAATGCCTTGTTCTCAAGTTCGCTCAGCACCGAGGGCTGGGTCAGCAACTTCTGGATGGAAACTTTGACCGACGACGCAAAGCTGTCCCCGGCCGTTTTGGACAGGGTTTGCAATACGTGGTCAGTCTGTTGCGTACGCGTCTTGTCCGGCCAATGAATCTGCTCAGCCGTGACGGCATCCCACCCCATGAACTTGAGCTGGTTACGGTAATAAGCGAACCAGTCTTTAATCAGGCCCTCTTTGTAAGCGGTATCAGTGGCACGTTCGGCCATTGCCAGGGCCAGCTTCACCTTGTTTTTCTGCGCGGCATCAATGCCCGGCAAGAACGAAACGATCCCAGCGCCGATAACGGCAGATGTGGCTTCACTCATGATGCTGCTCCTGTAGGTTGTGCGTGAGGGTCGAAGCGATAAACGGCCTGTGCATCCTTGGTTTTCATCAAGGCCTGCAATTCATCACGCTGGCGCTGGAAGCGCCCTTCATCCAACGCCAGGGAAACGCCGTTGAACTCGGCCTCGCCCTCGAGTACTTGTTCGCCCAGAAATGTCTCCAGCGAAACTAGCGAAAGTGGCTTGTCGATTTGCAGCGAGATGCTGCACAGCTCCAGCGTCGGCCCCGGCTTGAGTAAGCCGAGTTCGATGACCAGCGTGGAGCACTGCGCCTGATCATGCGCACTGAACTTCAGCAAGTGCCGCAAGCCCTCGGCAGATCGGCCAAGGCCCGTCTTTATCGCCGCCAGCACGGTCTCATGGCGAAGCGAACGCACTTTCAGCCACGCTTCAAGTGGCTGTATATGCGCGTTGCGCACAGGTCGCCCCAACGGTTTCAGGTCATAGGTGCTGGCCAGCTTGATCCAGCCCAGTTGGCGGTAGGCCTCCCGATACGCGGCATACCAGTTTTCATAATGTTCAACGCGTGAACCGGCGTGCTTGTTGGCTACCAACTGTGCGTACAAGATTGAATCGAAAGCGGCCTGGCGTTGTGCCTCGACCGCGCCCGGCGAATACAGCAATGCTGTTCCGCCAATCAACATCAATTGCTCAGCTGCTCTATCCATCGTGTTACCTCACCACAAAGAACCGAACAAGGCAGCGTTGCGAATACGCCGCAAAGCAATCAGATGTCGTACTCGAGAACGTTCTCGACACTGCGCACGCCGAGTTTGTTTTCTACGGTTTCGCGAATTTTGTCGTAGACAAAGTTATTGAGGGTGAGCACTGCCGTGCCGGCGTAGTACGTGGTCTTGTCCAGCTTCCACTGAATGCCGAGCACGTCGTCGTCCAGTTTTGGGGCAGATGCCTGGATGCAGCTCACCACCATGACCACATCGTTGTTTACGGTTTCGATGCAGGCCGCCAGGCCGACCATGCCCCTGGCTTTATTCTTGCGCTTGTGGTCGAGCACCGTGGCGTCGTTTTCGACAGTGGTCAGCTTGTCGAGAGCCAACTTTGCCACTTCACCCAGCTTTGTGCCGCCCAGCAGCGCATTGCCAACCACACTTATTGCCCGGATGGCTACGGCGCCTACGGTGACGGACAGTTCCGCCGACGTTTCAAGTTCGAAGGTACGGCGTGGGATGGTAAAGCCCAGGTCACGCATGACATCGATGAATTTGTCGTACCACTCCCGGCTCTGCTTTTCGGCGTCAAACGCTTTATCGGCGACCAACGTGGCGAAGTGAAAGGCATTCTTCACATCATGACGGTTTTGCGCAGACATGCCCGCGCCGCATGCAAGCAGGTTGCCTTCTACCAGGATCGCGGCATCGGTGGTGGTGACTTGTGTTGCATCGGACATTGGAAACTCCTTGATGTTGCCCCTTGAGTCAGGGGCAATCACCTTAGCCAGCGCGCTGGCCACACAGCGCGCTGAAGGGTTTCCGACGCAACTAGTTCGCGGTGGGGTACCAACGCGGCGTGTACGCCCACACACCACCCGACAGGCGAGGGAATACACAGGTTGTAGAGGAGCCGACCAGAACCATGGTGCGCATATCGACCATTTCCGGCAGCAGCTCGGCCAAGGTGACTACCTTAAGCGTCTGCCCCGGCCTACCGATGTCGCGGCCAAGGACTACAGGCGTGTTCCCCTCGCGATGGCGACGCACAACCTCCAGCGCCACCCCGAGCTGGTGCGGCCTGGACTTGGAGATCGGGTTGTAGAAGGCCAGCACCAGGTCGGCCTGGGCCGCCAGGTTCAGGCGCTTTTCAATGATCGACCAGGGCTTGAGGTTGTCCGAAAGCGACATCACACAGAAGTCATGCCCCAGCGGTGCCCCCGCCTGCGCAGCCGTAGCGAGCGAAGCCGACACCCCGGGCAGGATCTCCAGGTCGACGCGCTGCCAGGCCGGGTCACTGGATTCGTGCAGCGCTTCGAGCACTGCAGCGGCCATGGCGAACACGCCAGGGTCGCCCGACGAGACCACCACCACCGAACGGCCTTGTGCCGCCAGCTCGAACGCATGTCGGGCGCGCTGCATCTCTTCCCGGTTGTCAGTGCAGTGCAGCACCTGGTCGTCACGGAACGGGCCGGCCATGCGCACGTAGGTTTCGTAGCCAAGCACATCCTCGGCCCGCCCCAGCTCGGCCTTGACCGCCGGCACCATCAGTTCGGCGGCCCCCGGGCCCAGGCCGATAACAGCCAGACGACCACGGCGGCGGCCAACCTGCGCCACATCGACCGGGGCAGGCGCGACTGCGATGACCACTTCGGCCTGCTCTATCAACTCTGCATCTGGCAACGCTGCAGCCACCATGCTGGCCACATCCCCTGGCCTGGCAGCGAAGCGCAAGGCGACACCCAACCCCTGTGCAGCCTCGTGCAAGGCTCTGTCGGCCATGGCTTGCTCGTCCGCCAGCACACAAGCAACAGATGGCTCGGCGATGCCGGCCTGCTGCAATGCAGCACGAATACCGTGCAGGTTGCCACCTGCAACACCCACCACCACCGAGCGCGGGTGGATCAGCAGTTCGTCGCGGTTGGCCGGGCGGGCCTGATGCCCCACATGGATGGTGCGCCGGGCTGCTTCGCTGGCAGGCAACTGCACCTGTTGCAGCCACGGCGCATCACCTTCGATGCGCACCGCCTCGCCAGCCAGCAAATCAGAGACAAAGCGCTTGCCTTGCTCGATATCCGCCAGTGCATAACCCTGCGGCGGGTTCAGCAGGCAAGTGCCGAAACGCAGCTCGCCACTGGTGGTGATCGCAGCAGCAACGCCCAGTGCCTCTGCAATCTCGCGTGCCATCACGTTCACGCCACCCAGGCCACCGAGCAGCGGCACCACCGCACTGCCATCCTCGGCGACGGCCAGTACCGGCGGCTCGGTACCCTTCTCGCTGAGCAGACTGGCCAGGCTGCGGATGACAATGCCCGCAGCGCACAGGGCGATGATCGGCGTATCCTGCTGATACAACCCGCGCAGGGTATCGCCGAACGAGCTGTACGATTGGTCTACACCCTCGACACGCCCCTCCAGGCCATGGACCTTGGCCTGTGGATAACATTGCTGGATACGCTTCGCCGTCGCCAGGCTGCCCGGGCCGAGAACAATGATCGCCGGTGCCTTGTGCATGCTCATCCCTGCCATTTTTCCCCCGGCACGATGATCAGCGAGAAGTACGGCGACGACTGCGGGTCGACCTGGTCCAGCGGCACAATCTTCTGGTTGGCCATGGTGGCCCGCTCCACATACAGCGCCCGCCCGTCCATGCCCAGTTCGGCCAGTACTTCGCGGACTTTAGGGAAGTTGCGCCCAAGCTTCATGATTACCGCTGCATCGGCGTCAGCCAGGCGGCGCTTGAGGTCTTCGGCGGGCAACACGCCAGACAAAACCGACAGGCTCTGGTTGCGGTACACCAGCGGCGCACCCAGCACCGAGGCGCCACCGAGCATCGAGCACACGCCGGGAATCACTTCGGCTTCATAGCGGTGCGCCAGGCGGTCGTGCAGGTACATGTAGGAACCGTAAAAGAACGGGTCACCTTCGCAGATCACCGCCACGTCGCGACCGGCATCCAGGTGCTCGGCCACCTGCAAGCTGGCTTCGTCGTAGAAGTCGCTGATCACCTGCTCATAGGAAAGCGGCGCCGGCAGTGCTTCGGTGGTGACCGGGTAGACCAGCGGCAGCAGCGTCTGCTCCGCTTGCAGGTGCGCCTCAATGATGCCGAAGGCATTGCCACGCTTGCCCTTGGCCACGAAGTAGCCGACCACTGGCGCTTCGCGCAGCAGGCGCAGGGCCTTGAGGGTGATCAGTTCAGGGTCGCCCGGGCCCACGCCCAGGCCCAGCAGACGTCCACGCGGCGCCATCACTCCACCTCCGTGGCCAAGGCGTTGACCGCGGCCGCGGCCATCGCGCTACCGCCCAGGCGGCCTTGCATGATAACGAACGGCACACCGCGGCTATCGGCGGCGAGCATCGCCTTGGACTCGGCAGCGCCGACAAAACCGACCGGGAAACCGAGGATCAGCGCCGGCTTGGGTGCACCGGCGTCAATCATCTCAAGCAGGTAGAACAGGGCGGTAGGCGCGTTGCCGATCACCACCACGCTGCCTTCCAGGTAGGGCCGCCACAGCTCCAGGGCCACGGCGGAACGAGTGTTGCCGGCGTCCTTGGCCAGGCCCGGCACGCTTGGATCACGCAGGGTGCAGATGACTTGATTGTCTGCTGGCAGGCGGGCCCGGGTAATGCCTTCGGCGACCATGTGCGCATCGCACAGGATCGGCGCGCCGTTAAGCAACGCCTCGCGCCCGGCCCGGCCGGCGCCTTCGGAGAACTGCAAGCCATCGATGGCATCGACCATGCCGCAGGCGTGGATCACACGCACGGCAAGCTTCTCGAGGTCTGCGGGGATCCGCTCGAGTCGGGCTTCCTCACGGATGATCCGGAAGGAATTGCGATAGATCTCCTGACCATCGCGGATGTAATCAATCATCAAGGTGCTCCGTCGGCAGGGCGAGCATGGCGCCTGCTTCATTCAAGGTGAGGTCGGTGCCGCGCAGGGCGCCAAAGCCCGGCAGGCGCGCGTCACGCAAATAGAGGTCATAGCGGCCCGGCGAACGGGCCAGCAACGTGGCCGGGGCGACATGGGCCACGGCGCAGGATCGGGGGCAGCCGGAGAGGTGCACGCTGGCAGGGGCGCATGCGGGCAACAGCGCGGCCAGCCGCACGGCATCGGCTTTGGTATCACCCTGCGCCTTGGCGCAGCCGCTGGCGCCGGTGCAGGCAACCAGGCGGGCCAAGGGTGCATCGCTGTGGCAGAGCAGGCCCAGGCTCGACAACCTGTGTTGCGCCTGGGTGAGGCTTGTGGGGGCGATATTGGGCAGCATCAGGCTTTGCCAAGGGGTCAGGCGCAGGCTGCCATCGCCGTGCTGACGGGCGACACGCGCCGCGCCGCGGAGCATATCGGCGGTCAGCCGGCCAAGCGGTGGGGCGATGCCCAGCGCCACACCTTGCTGCTGAGGCACTGCACCAAGCCACCCGCTGTTGCCTGCCACGCGCCGCCAGCCGAGCACTGCAGCATCGCGGCGCACATCCAGCCCAAGCCCGTCGATGAAATAGTCCACAGTGCAATGTTCCAGCAACTGCCGCATGCGCGCCTGATCAGGCTGGGCCAGATCGAGGAAGCGCCCAAGTACGGCCCGCACCAGCGCCAGCCCCTGCTCCACCGGCACCGCACCGGCTACCTGGCCATCGCCCGGGCAGCCGGCCAGGCCGAACGCCAGCCAGGTACGTTGTTCAAGGCGCATGGCCGACAGCCACAGGTCGTGAGGGTGTTCGAGCATCGCCAGGCCTTCGCCGCCGTCCAGCTGCACGGCGAACTTGGCCGACAGTTGGTGAAATCGCGGCGTGCCTTGCAACAGGTCGAGAACCTGATCGGCCAAAGGCCGCACATCCAGCACCGTCGACGGGTCATGCCCGGCCAGGGGGCTGAGCATGAGATTGCGCACATCGTCGCTGGCGGCATCACGCGGGCCAAGGCCTGCTGCCAACAGGCCGTCGATCAGGTTCTGGTGGTCATCCCCAATACCGCGAATTTGCAGGTTGGCGCGGTTGGTCGCCTCGATCACGCCGGTGGCGAAACGCTCGGCAGCCTCCGCCACCGCATCGGCCTGGTCGGCGAGCAGCAGCCCGCCAGGCAGCTTGACCCGGCAGATCCCGCCATCGAGGGCGCTGACGATACGCCACAACCCCGGGCAAGCCGAGGGACGGGGCGATACGGTGGGGGCATGGTCCTGCTTCAATGGGGCGTCCGGCAATCGCTGAAAATGCGCTTGAGTGTAGAAGGCGCGGTATTATGCCTGCTTTGTCCGGCGGCATGAAAAGCCGGTGGTCGAGCATCATTAGTGATTTGGCAAAAAACAGGGTGCTTTGCAGCCCCAACACCACGGAACGAAACACATGGCACCCTGGCTGACAGTAGTAGGCATCGGCGAAGACGGCTTCAGCGGCCTGGGCAAACAGGCCCGGCGCGCCCTGATAGGCGCCTCGCGGATCATTGGCAGCCCACGCCAGCTGGCCTTGCTGCCGCGCTGCATAAGCGCTGCTCGGCAGGATTGGCCGAGCCCGTTCTCCCTGGCCCCGGTACTGGCCCTGCGCGGTGAACCCGTGTGCGTACTGGCCAGCGGTGACCCGATGTTCTACGGCGTCGGCGCAAGCCTGGCACGGCAGGTCCCGGCCGAAGAAATGCAGGTTCTGTCGATGCCCTCCTCCTGCGCCCAGGCGGCCGCCCGCCTGGGCTGGCCGCTGCAGGACGTGCAGGTGGTGTCGATTGTCGCGCGCCCCCTGGCCACTCTCAACGCTCACCTGTACAGCGGCATGCGCCTGCTGGTACTGAGCAACGACGGCGGCAGCCCTGCCGCCATCGCCGCTTTGCTGCGTGAGCGCGGCTTCGGGCCAAGCCGCCTGCAGGTGTTCGAACACCTCGGTGGCGCAGCTGAGCGCCGCCTGACGGGCAGCGCAGATGACTGGGCGCACGCTGAGGCGGCCGCACTTAACCTGGTTGCCATCGAGTGCCAGGCCACCGCAGATGCTCCCCGCCTCTCGCGTACGCCAGGCCTGCCGGACGACGCATTCCGCCATGACGGCCAACTCACTAAACGTGACGTACGCGCCATCACCCTGGCCCGGCTGGCCCCGCAGCCGGGCGAATTGCTGTGGGACGTGGGCGCGGGCTGCGGCTCGATCGGCATCGAGTGGATGCGCGCCCACCCTGCTTGCCGAACACTGGCGATCGAAGCCGATGAAGGCCGTCAGGGTTTCATCGAGTACAACCGTGACGCGCTCGGCGTGCCCGGCCTGCAGTTGATACGCGGCAAAGCACCGCAGGCGCTGGCCGAACTTGAGCGGCCGGATGCCATTTTCATCGGCGGCGGCGTCACTCGTGAAGGCGTGCTGGCGCTGTGCTGGGAGCGCCTGCGCCCCGGTGGCCGGCTGGTGGCCAACGCAGTAACCCTGCAGAGCGAACTGGCCCTGGCGCATTTTCGCCAACAGCATGGCGGCGAACTGACCCGCATCCATGTCGCCCAGGCCCAGCCGCTCGGGGCCTTCGACACCTGGCGCCAGGCGCTGCCGATCACCCTGCTCGACCTGGTGAAACCCTTCGATGCGTGAGGAAACCCGCGAACAACCCGCGCCACTGCGCAGCGGCCTGACCACCGGCAGCTGCGCAACCGCCACCAGCCTGGCCGCCGCCCGCCTGCTGCTAACCGGCCTGCGTGACGACGCTGTCAGCATTACGCTGCCCAAGGGCAAGGTGGTGCAAATGCGCCTGGAGTTCTGCCGCTGCGAGGGCGAGCGCGCCGAAGCCGGTACGCTCAAGGATGCTGGCGACGACCCGGATGTCACCCACGGCGCCCTGCTGTACAGCCAGGTGCGTTTGCTGGATGAGCCGGGCGTGCGCTTTGTCGCGGGCCAAGGTGTCGGCACCGTCACTCGCCCCGGGCTGGTACTCGCGGTGGGTGAACCGGCGATCAACCCGGTACCCCGCCGCATGATCAGCGAGCACCTGCAGCAGTTGGCCGATGAGTGCGATTACCGGGGTGGCTTCGAAGTCACTGTGAATGTGCAGGGCGGCGAGGCGCTGGCCTTGAAGACCATGAATCCGCGCCTGGGCATCCTCGGGGGGCTGTCGATTCTGGGCACCAGCGGCATCGTCAGGCCCTTCTCTTGCGCGGCTTACATCGCCTCGATCCACCAAGGCATCGACGTAGCCCACACCAATGGCTACACGCATATCGCCGCCTGCACCGGCAATGCCAGCGAGGACACCATGCGCCGGGTCTATGGCCTGCCGGAAATCGCCCTGATCGAGATGGGCGACTTCGTCGGTGCGGTACTCAAGCACCTGCGCAAGGTGCCGGTGCCCCGCCTGACCCTATGTGGAGGTTTCGGCAAGATCAGCAAACTGGCCGCCGGCCACATGGACCTGCATAGCCGCCATTCGAGCATCGACCTGCCGCAACTGGCCGGCTGGGCCGCAGACATTGGCGCCGATACCGACCTGCAGGCCGCGATCATCGCCGCCAACACCAGCCAGCAGGCCCTGGCCTTGGCGCACGCCGCCGGTATCGGCTTGGGCGACGCGGTCTGCGCCCACGCCTTGGCCTTCGCCCGCAGCATCGTACCGGCGCAGGTGCAGGTGGAAGTATTCGCCATCGACCGCCAGGGCGGCATCGTCGGCCAGGCAGGTGTGCAGTGAACCGGCGCATCCTGTTGCTGGGCGGCGTTACCGAAGCTCTGGCCATCGCCCGCCAGCTGGGCCCCGAGCATGTCTACAGCCTGGCCGGCATCGGCCGCGTGCCACACGACCTGACCTGCCAGGTCAGGGTCGGTGGCTATGGTGGCGCCGAAGGCCTGGCCAGCTACCTGCGCGAGGCGGGTATCACGCTGCTGATCGACGCCACTCACCCCTACGCGGCGCAAATCAGCCGCAATGCCGCCGCTGCCGCGCAGGCCGCTGGCATTCCTTGCTGGGCCCTGCGCCGCCCGGCCTGGCGGGCACAGCCGGGTGACGACTGGCGCGAAGTGAAAGATTGGGCAGGGCTGATCGAAGCGCTCAGGCCGTTCCGGCGGCCGCTGTTCACCCTCGGCCGCGAGCCGCTGCAACACCTTGACGACATTCCCCCGGACCAGTTCTGGACGCTGCGGGCGCTGGAGGCCTGTGTTGGCAATGATCGCTGTGAAGTGATCGGCGCGCGTGGGCCGTTTCAGCTTGAAGGGGAACGGGCGCTGTTTGCGCGGCGCGATATCGATGTGCTGGTCAGCAAGAACAGCGGTAGCGTGGCGACCGAACCGAAGCTTGAGGTGGCGAGAGAGCTCGGGGTTCCTGTACTGATTCTGAAACGTCCTGCATTGCCTGGCGTAGACCGTGAGTATGCGTCCCTGGATGCGTTGACGGCTGCTCTCGATGGTTTTGGCGATTAACCTTCAGGGCGCCTGCCTTGGCACCGCCAAACTCCCGACAAGCATCAGCATTTCCCTACGCACATCACTCTTTTGCCTGAATAGCCTTATGCCTCTCCATTAACCTAAAATCCCCCCCCCTCCCCCGGAAGGTTCACTCATATGGAAATGCAATGGTGGATATGGCTGGTCTTCGGCATCGCGCTGATCCTGCTCGAACTGGTCCTGCCCACGTTCTTCATCATCTGGTTCGGCATCGGTGCCGTACTGGTCGCACTCATTTCGCTGGCCGCCCCCACGCTGCAACTGGATATGCAGGTGCTTTTTTGGGTGCTGTTCTCCTCTGCCACCACGGCCCTGTGGTTCAAGCTGTTTCGGCGCAAGCAGCCGGATGTGCGCTGGACCGCCGACAGCGTGATCGGCGAAGTCGGGCTGCTGATAAGCAGCGTTTCGCAATTTCAGAAAGGCCGTGTGCGCTTCCAGAAGCCGATCCTGGGCAATGAGGAGTGGATCTGCGTGGCCGACAACGACATCCCGTCCGGCGAGCGCGTGCGCCTCGTCGCCATCGAAGGCAATACCGCCCGGGTCATTCGGGCCTGACGCCTTGTCAACAGCTTGCATTAAAAGGAAGTTCGCAGCATGACCAGCCTCATCGTTGTCGCCACACTTGCCGTATTCGTTCTGATCACGGTGTTCAAAGGGGTGCGCATCGTGCCCCAGGGCGAAGAATGGATCGTCGAGCGCCTGGGCCGCTACCACAGCACGCTCAAGCCCGGCCTGAACATCGTCATCCCATACATGGACGTTGTCGCTTACCGCTTGCCGACCAAGGACATCATCCTCGACGTGCAGCAACAGGAAATCATCACCCGCGACAACGCGGTGATCGTCGCCAATGCCCTGTGCTTCGCCAAGGTGGTCGACCCGCAGAAGGCTTCCTATGGCGTGCAGGACTTCTCGTTTGCCGTCACCAGCCTGACCATGACCTCGCTGCGTGCCATCGTCGGCGCCATGGACCTGGACGAAGCGCTGTCGAGCCGAGAGCAGATCAAGGCGCGCCTGCGCGAAGCGATGTCGGAACAGACCGAAGACTGGGGCGTGACGGTGCGTTCGGTGGAAATCCAGGACATCAAACCGTCCGAAAACATGCAGCTGGCCATGGAGCGCCAGGCCGCTGCGGAACGTGAGCGTAAAGCCGACGTGACCCGTGCCGAAGGTGCCAAGCAGGCGGCGATTCTCGAAGCTGAAGCACGGCTGCAGTCGGCCAAGCTGGATGCCGAGGCGCAGATCAACCTGGCCGAGGCTTCGGCGCGGGCGATCTCGCTGGTCAAGGAAGCCGTGGGCAACGAGACGGTACCGGCCATGTACCTGCTGGGCGAGCGCTACGTCGGCGCCATGGAGAACCTGGCAAACAGCAACAACGCCAAGGTGGTGGTGCTGCCGGCGGATCTGCAGGAAACCGTGCGTGGCCTGATGGGCCGCAACAAGGCTTGATGTCACCGGGGCGGCTATGCAGCCCCAGATGTCACTCCATCTGCGGCACTTCACCGCACCCCGCCATTTTTACCTATACTCCGCCTTACAATACCCGCCACGATTCCTGACCGGATCTCTCCATGCCCCCACGTCGGCACATTGCCTGGATAGCCTGCCTAGCAGTGCTGTTCAACCTGCTGGCCATGCCGCTGTCCTCTGCTGCGCCCAAGGGCCCGGCCGAACAGCTGCTGTGGGGGGCTTTCTGTTCCAGCCTGGCCGGCAAGGCCAAGGTCGATGTCCAGGCCCTGGCCAAGATCGACCTCGGCACCCAAAGCGACCAGCATGCCAACATGCAGCACTGCTGGTGCTGCTCTGGCGCCGCACCGCTGCTGGCGCTGCCGGGCTATCCGCCGCAGCTGCACAACCCGCCCACGCTGCTGGTCGGGTATCCACCGCCGCTCGCCACCTACCAACCGACGCCGCGCCAGCTATGGCCTGCGCTCAACCCCCGTGCCCCTCCCCTGGTCTGAGTTCATCACGCTGTCTGCCTGAACCTGAACAGAACGGAGACTCACACAATGCTCAAGCAAGCTCTCATCGTGGCCGCCTTGCTGCTGCCCGGCGCCTTCGCCAATGCCCATGAATACACCGTGGGCGACCTGCACATCGCCCACCCGTGGTCGCTCGCGTTGCCACCGAATGCGCCCAACGTCGCGGCCTATTTCATCGTGCACAACAACGGCAAGGCAGATGACCGCCTGCTGAGCGTCGACAGCCCGATCACTGCAGATGCACAACTGCACGAGCATACAATGAGCGCCAGCGGCGCCATGAAGATGCAGCAGGTGCCCAACGTGACCGTGCCGGCCGGCAAGGACCTGGTCTTCGCCCCCAGCGCCTACCATGTGATGCTGATGCAGCCCAAGGACCGCAGCCTGCTGCTCGACGGCAAGCGCTTCCCGTTGACACTGCACTTCGAAAAGGCCGGCGACATCACCGTCGACGTGGCTGTGCAGAAGCAGCCGCCGGCGGACCAGCCGCAAGGCCACGAACACGCGCACTGACCACTAGCTGACCGGCGCTCGCCAACATGAGCCAGCCCCGCAACGGCCGCAGCCGTACCACCCGCCCTGAACGCAGGCGCGTCGGTGGCGGCTGGCTGAGCCTGTTCGCCATGTGGATGATCTTCATCGGCCCGCTGGTTTCCCAGTCGATGCCGATGGAGCACCACGCGGGCATGAGCATGCCGATGGACATGAGCATGTCCATGGAGCATCAGCATGGCGACGCGCATAACGGCCACGGCGATGATGGCCAGCTGCATGTGATGTGGGAAAAGTGCGGCTACTGCAGCCTGCTGTTCAACTGCCCCGCGTTACCACAAACCCTCAGCCCGCTCAGCGCCGGTCACGTCGCCCCGACCACCCTCAGCGCCACGCCCACGCACCAAGGCCATGCCCGGCAGGCCGTCTTCCCCGGTGCGCGCAGCCGCGCGCCGCCGCTTTCGATCAGCATCTGACATCGCCTTTTGCCGCACGAAGCCTGGAGCTTCGCGCTGACTCATGACTGATCGACTGGAATCACTATGTCCGGCTGCACCCCTGTTTTCGCCCCCGCCCTGCGCGGGACATTCGCCGCGTTGTGCGGCTCGCTGCTCGCGCCCATGGCCATCGCCGCCGACCATGGCCACGAAGGCCACGAGCAAACGCTGCCCGAGCTTAACCCGACGGTGATCACCGCCATTGCGCCAAGCTCGCCGCTGACCGTGGTCACCAACCCGAAAGACCCACGCCAGCCCGTACCGGCCAGCGATGGCGCCGATTACCTCAAGACCATCCCAGGCTTTTCGGCCATCCGTGCCGGCGGCACCAACGGTGACCCGGTGCTGCGCGGCATGTTCGGCTCGCGCCTGAACATCCTCACCAACGGCGGCGTGATGCTCGGTGCCTGCCCCAACCGCATGGACGCACCAACCTCGTACATCGCACCCGAAACGTACGACCGCCTCACCGTCATCAAGGGCCCGCAAAGTGTGATCTGGGGCCCGGGCGGCTCGGCGGGTACCATCCTCTTCGAACGTGAGCCGGAGAAGTTCGGCACCCTTGGTAGCCGCGTCAACGCCAGCCTCCTGGCCGGCTCCAACGGCCGCTTCGACAAAGTGCTCGACGCCGCCGCTGGCAACAGCCAGGCCTACGCGCGCTTCGTCGGCAACCAGTCGCGCTCTGACGACTACCACGATGGCAACGGCGACACCGTGCCCTCGCGCTGGGACAAATGGAACGGCGATGTGACCCTGGGCTGGACGCCAGACCAGGACACCCTGCTGGAACTCACTGCCGGCAAGGGCGACGGCGAAGCCCGCTATGCCGGGCGTGGCATGGACGGCTCGCAGTTCAAGCGCGAAAGCCTGGGCCTGCGCTTTGAAAAGTCCAACCTCGGCGAGGTACTCGACAAGGTCGAGGCGCAGGTTTACTACAACTACGCCGACCACGTGATGGACAACTACAGCCTGCGCACGCCATCGGGCAGCGGCATGATGGGCATGCCCATGGTCAGCAACGTCGACCGCCGCACCATGGGTGCACGGCTCAAGGCAACCTGGCGCTGGGCAGACGTGCAACTGATCAGCGGCATCGACGCGCAAACCAACGAACACCGCCAGCGTGGTGGCATGGGCGTCGATGCACACAAGGGCCAACCCTGGACCAAGGACGCCGACTTCCACAACTACGGTGCCTTCGGCGAACTCACCTGGTACGCCACAGGTGTTGACCGGCTGATCACCGGCGCCCGCCTGGACCGCGCCTCGGCCCGCGACTTGCGCACGGGTAGCGCCACCGAAGGCGATACCCGCGCCGACACCCTGCCCAGCGGCTTCGTGCGTTACGAGCACGACCTGGCGGCGCTCCCCGCCACCACTTACATCGGCCTTGGCCACGCGCAGCGCTTCCCGGACTACTGGGAGCTGTTCTCGCCCAAGCTGGCGCCGCCTGGTGCGGCCAACGCCTTCGACGGTATCAAGCCCGAGAAGACCACCCAGCTCGATTTCGGCATCCAGTACCGCGATGAACGCCTGGAGGCCTGGGCCTCGGGCTATGTCGGGCAGATCCGCGATTACATCCTGTTCGACTACCGCACCGGCATGATGGGCATGAGCACCTCCCAGGCGCAGAACATCGACGCCCGCATCATGGGCGGCGAGCTGGGCGCCGCCTACAAGCTGACGGAAAACTGGAAAGCCGATGCCACGCTGGCCTACGCCTGGGGCAAGAACAGCAGTGACGGCAAGGCGCTGCCGCAGATGCCGCCCCTGGAAAGCCGCCTTGGCCTGACCTACAGCCGTGACACCTGGAGTGCAGGGGCATTGTGGCGGCTGGTGTCGGCGCAAAACCGCATCGCCGAGAACCAGGGCAACGTGGTGGGCAAGGACTACGAGAAAAGCGCAGGCTTCGGCGTGTTCTCGCTCAACGGTGCCTACAAGGTGAACAAAAACCTCAAGCTCAGCGCAGGGGTCGACAACCTGTTCGACAAAACCTACGCCGAGCACCTGAACCTGGCAGGCAATGCCGGGTTCGGCTACCCGGCCACCGATCCACAGCCGGTGAACGAGCCAGGCAGGACGTTCTGGACCAAGGTCGATTTCAGCTTCTGACAACAACAACGGGCGCAGCTTCGGTTGCGCCCATCTGCTGGTCAAACAGGAGGTTCCCATGAGAGGAACACGCGTCAATTTCTATAACCTGGCCTGGCGTTGGCACTTCTATGCGGGGCTGTTCGTTGCACCGTTCATGATCCTGCTGGCGATCACCGGGATCATCTACCTGTTCAAACCGCAGCTGGACCCGCTGCTGTACCGTGACCTGATGGTGGTCGAGGCCGGCCATCACCGGCAGGGCGCCGACCTGATGCTGGCCGAAGTACGCCAGGCCTACCCCAAGGGCCACGTCGGCCAGTATCTGCCGCCTATCGATGCCGAACGCAGCGCGCAGTTCGTGGTGCACGACAGCGGCCGCGAGCTGAATGTGTTCGTTGACCCCTACAGCGGCAAGATCCTCGGCGAGCAGGACGCCAAGCAAAACCTGCAAGCCGTCGCCCGCGCCCTGCATGGCGAGCTGATGGTAGGCACGCTGGGTGACCGCCTGGTGGAGCTGGCTGCCGGCTGGGGCATCGTGCTGGTGGTGTCCGGCCTGTACCTGTGGTGGCCGCGGGGGCGCAATGGCGCAGGCGTGCTCTGGCCACGCCTGAGCGCACGCGGTCGGCTGTTGTGGCGCGACCTGCATGCGGTGACCGGGTTCTGGGGATCAGCGTTGCTGTTGCTGATGTTGCTTAGTGGCATGACCTGGACCGGCCTGTGGGGCAAGCAGTACGCCGATTTGTGGAACCGCTTTCCAGCCGCCATGTGGAACGACGTGCCCAAATCCGATCAACAAGCCGGTGAACTGAACCATGCCCACCGCCAGACTGTGCCATGGGCCATGGAAAACACACCGATGCCGCAATCCGGCGCGCATGCCGAACACGCCGGGCATCACATGATGTCGAACGCCCCGGCGGCGCCGCAGGTGAGCGTACAGCAGGTCGAGGACATCGCCACGGCGCGTCAGGTCGAGCCGGGCTACAGCATCACCCTGCCGACCACGGCAGACGGCGTATTCACCATCGCGGTGTTCGCCGACGACCCGCGCAACGATGCCACCCTGCATGTCGACCAATACACCGGCAAGGTGCTGGCCGACGTGCGCTGGCAGGACTACAGCCCGGTGGCCCGCGCTACCGAGTTGGGCGTGATGCTGCATGAGGGCAAGATGTTCGGGGCGCTGAACCAGATCATCATTTTGCTGGTGTGCCTGATGATCCTGCTGGGTTCGGTGAGCGGCTTGGTGATGTGGTGGAAGCGCCGGCCGGCCGGAGGGCTGGGCGTGCCGCCGCTGCGCCATGACCTGCCGCGCTGGAAGGCGGCGGTCGGGGTGATGCTGGTGCTGGGGGTGATCTTCCCGCTGGTGGGGGTGTCGATGGTAGTGATGTGGGTGGTGGATAGCCTGGTGGTGCGGCGCCGTCGGGTACTCGCCAGCGCCTGACCCTTGCAGTGGCTTCACGGGCTTCTTCGCGGGGCAAGCCCGCTCCCACAGAGTTCATAGCGCTACCGAATTTGTGGGAGCGGGCTTGCCCCGCGAAGAGGCCGGTAAGCGCTCCACAAAGGTCGTGTCGATCTGTCGCGCCCCGAATTGGGACGCCCGTGTTAGCCTACTCGGCTTTCACAAAAAGACTGACCCTCAATGGAATGCAGCCAATGACCCGGACCTCTTCCCCACCTGCTGAAGACCAGCACCTGCAGCGCAACCTGACCAACCGTCACATCCAGCTGATCGCCATTGGCGGCGCCATCGGCACCGGCCTGTTCATGGGCTCGGGCAAGACCATCAGCCTGGCGGGGCCATCGATCATCTTCGTCTACATGATCATCGGCTTCATGCTGTTCTTCGTCATGCGCGCCATGGGCGAACTGCTGCTGTCGAACCTCAACTACAAGTCGTTCATCGACTTCTCCGCCGACCTGCTCGGGCCCTGGGCCGGCTACTTCACCGGCTGGACCTACTGGTTCTGCTGGGTGGTCACCGGTATTGCCGATGTGGTCGCGATCGCCGCCTACACGCAGTTCTGGTTCCCCGACCTGCCGCAATGGATACCCGCACTGACCTGTGTGGGCGTGCTGCTGGCGCTGAACCTGGTGACGGTGAAGATGTTCGGCGAGCTCGAGTTCTGGTTCGCCCTGATCAAGATCGTCGCCATCCTCGGCCTGGTCGCCACCGGCCTGTACATGGTCATCACCGGCTTCGAATCGCCGAGCGGGCGCACCGCGCAGCTGGCCAACCTGTGGAATGACGGCGGCATGTTCCCCAATGGCCTGATGGGCTTCTTCGCCGGTTTCCAGATTGCCGTGTTCGCTTTTGTCGGTATCGAACTGGTCGGCACCACCGCCGCCGAAGCCAAAGACCCCGAACGCACCCTGCCACGGGCGATCAACTCGATCCCGATCCGTATCATCGTGTTCTACGTGCTGGCGCTGATCGCGATCATGGCCGTGACCCCATGGCGTGATGTGGTACCGGGCAAGAGCCCGTTCGTCGAACTGTTCGTGCTGGCCGGCCTGCCGGCGGCGGCGAGCATCATCAACTTCGTGGTGCTCACCTCCGCAGCCTCGTCGGCCAACAGCGGCGTGTTCTCCACCAGCCGCATGCTGTTCGGCCTGGCCCAGGAAGGTGATGCCCCCCGCGCGTTCGAGAAGCTGTCACGCCGTGCCGTGCCGGCCAACGGCCTGTACTTCTCATGCACCTGCCTGCTGCTGGGCGCCGTGCTGATCTACCTGGTGCCCAATGTGGTCGAGGCGTTCACGCTGGTCACCACGGTCTCGGCGGTGCTGTTCATGTTCGTCTGGACGCTGATCCTGCTGTCGTACCTGAAATACCGCAAAACCCGTGCGGCGCTGCACCAGGCGTCGACCTACAAGATGCCGGGCGGGCGCTTCATGTGCTACGTGTGCCTGGCGTTCTTCGCGTTCATTCTGGTGTTGCTGAGCCTGGAAGCGGACACGCGCTCTGCGCTGATCGTCACGCCGATCTGGTTCGTGCTGCTGGCCGCCACCTACCAGGGTGTGCGCAGCAGGCGCCATCCGCGCAGCGCGGTTCGCGAAAGCTGAGTCACAGGAGGGGCTGCTTTGCAGCCCATCGTCGGCAAGCCGGCTGCCACAGGTACAGCGTTGCTCTTCAGCACAATGCACCCCTTGTGGGAGCCGGCTTGCCGGCGATGGGCCGCAGAGCGGCCCCAATGCTGTGCACGCAAAACATTCAGGCACCATCCTGGACCTGCCCCGCGCCCCAACACCTCGCACAACCCTTCTAACACGCACCTTCAGCCACTCGGCACACCCCTTGCAACGCCCCTCCCCGCTTGGCCAACACCACAAAAAACTCAGCGGAGAGAGCACATGAAGCGTCGCAGTCTGATCAAGGCCTTTACCCTCAGCGCATCGATTGCGGCGATGGGTCTTAGCTGGAGCATCCAGGCCGCCGAGACCATCAAGGTCGGCATCCTGCATTCGCTATCCGGGACCATGGCGATTTCCGAGACGTCGCTCAAGGACATGGCGCTGATGACCATCGACGAGATCAACGCCAAGGGCGGCGTAAACGGCAAGATGCTCGAACCCGTGGTTGTCGACCCAGCCTCCAACTGGCCGCTGTTCGCCGAGAAAAGCCGCCAGTTGCTGACCCAAGACAAGGTCGCCGTGGTGTTCGGCTGCTGGACCTCGGTGTCGCGCAAGTCGGTGCTGCCGGTGTTCGAAGAGCTCAACGGTCTGCTGTTCTACCCGGTGCAGTACGAGGGCGAAGAAATGTCGCCGAACGTGTTCTACACCGGTGCCGCGCCCAACCAGCAGGCGATCCCGGCGGTGGAATACCTGATGAGCGAAGACGGCGGCAGCGCCAAGCGCTTCTTCCTGCTGGGCACCGACTACGTCTACCCGCGCACCACCAACAAGATCCTGCGCGCGTTCCTGCACAGCAAGGGCGTGGCCGACAAAGACATCGAAGAGGTGTACACGCCGTTCGGCCACAGCGATTACCAGACCATCGTCGCCAACATCAAGAAGTTCTCCGCAGGCGGCAAGACGGCGGTCATCTCCACCGTCAACGGCGACTCCAACGTGCCGTTCTACAAGGAACTGGCCAACCAGGGCCTGAAGGCTACCGACGTGCCGGTGGTGGCCTTCTCGGTGGGTGAAGAGGAGCTGCGCGGCATCGACACCAAGCCGCTGGTGGGCCACCTGGCAGCATGGAACTACTTCGAGTCGGTGGATAACCCGGTCAACCAGAAGTTCGTCGCCGACTGGAAAGCCTACGCCAAGGCCAAAAACCTGCCAGGCGCCGACAAGGCGGTGACCAACGACCCGATGGAAGCCACGTACGTGGGCATACACATGTGGGCGCAGGCCGCTGAAAAAGCCAAGTCCACCGATGTCGACAAGGTTCGCGAGGCCTTGGCCGGGCAGAGTTTCAAGGCACCGTCCGGCTTCACGCTGACCATGGACAAGACCAACCACCACCTGCACAAGCCTGTGATGATCGGCGAGATCCAGGATGACGGGCAGTTCAGTGTGGTATGGGAAACCGAGCAGCCGCTGCGGGCGCAGCCTTGGAGCCCGTTCATTCCGGGCAATGACAAGCGGCCGGATTATGCGGTGAAAGGTAACTGAGTGCACTGGGGCTGCCGCGCAGCCCTATCGCGGATAAATCCGCTCCTACAGGTCCGTGTAGGAGCGGATTTATCCGCGATGAATCCACCGCCGATTTTCCAGGACTGCCCATATGCTCAGATTCCTGCTCACCCTCCTCCTGTTGCTGCCCCTGGCAACCCAGGCCAGCGAGGGCGAATTCTTCCTCAGCGCCAAGCCCGCCGAACAGGCCCGCCTGCTCGAAACCTGGGCGGCGCAGCCCGATGCCGCGCGCCTGCCGTTGCTGGAAAACCTGCGCCAGGGCCGCATCGCCGAAGGCGACAAGCGCAAGGTGCGCCTGAACAACCGCCTGCGCGGCTTGATCGATAACGCCCTGGCCAGCCATCAGTTGCTCAGCGACAACACCGGGACCCGCCTGGCCGCCGCCCAGCAACTGCAGAAAACCGCGCAACCGGCGCAGATGGCCTTCCTCGACCGGCGCTTCGCCAGCGAACCCGACACCGCCGTGCACGCCGCCCTTGGCCTGGCGCTGGCCAACCTGCAACTGGGCGCCAGCGAACCACGGGTGCGCCTGGCAGCCGTGCGCCTGCTCGGTGAAACCGGTGACCCCGTGGCGCGCACGCGCCTGGAGGCGTTGCTGCAGCCCGATGCGGAAACCGACGCGGTGGTGCGCACCGCTGCCGAAACCAGCCTGGCTCAGGTCAAGCGCAAACTCCTCTTCGGCGAACTGCTCGGCCAAGCCTTCAGCGGCCTGTCGCTCGGTTCGATCCTGTTGTTGGCGGCCCTGGGCCTGGCGATTACCTTCGGCCTGCTCGGGGTGATCAACATGGCTCACGGCGAGATGCTGATGCTCGGCGCCTACAGCACCTACATGGTCCAGGTGCTGCTGCAGCGCTATGCACCCGGCGCCATCGAGTTCTACCCGCTGATCGCCCTGCCGGTAGCGTTCACCGTCAGTGCCGGGGTCGGCATGGCGCTTGAGCGCACGATCATCCGCCACCTCTACGGCCGCCCGCTGGAAACCCTCCTGGCGACCTGGGGCATCAGCCTGATCCTGATCCAGGCCATACGCCTGCTGTTCGGCGCGCAGAACGTCGAGGTCAGCAACCCGGCCTGGTTGTCCGGTGGCATCCAGCTGCTGCCCAACCTGGTGCTGCCCTACAACCGCCTGGTGATCATCGGCTTCGCCCTGGCCGTGGTAGTGCTGACCTGGCTGCTACTCAACCGCACGCGGCTGGGCCTGAACGTGCGGGCGGTCACCCAGAACCGCAACATGGCCGCCTGCTGTGGCGTGTCCACCGGCCGCGTCGACATGCTTGCCTTCGGCGTGGGCTCGGGCATCGCCGGGCTCGGTGGCGTGGCCCTGAGCCAAGTCGGCAACGTCGGCCCGGACCTGGGCCAGAGCTACATCATCGACTCGTTCCTGGTAGTGGTGCTCGGCGGTGTCGGGCAACTGGCCGGCAGCCTCTGGGCCGCCTTTGGCTTAGGGATAGCCAACAAGTTACTGGAGCCGCAGATCGGCGCAGTACTTGGCAAGATCCTCATCCTTGCGTTGGTCATTCTGTTCATCCAGAAGCGCCCGCAAGGCCTGTTCGCCCTCAAGGGACGGGTAATCGACTGATGAACCAGCCACTGCTAGTCACCGCTTCGCAAAAGGCCGGGCCGCGCCTGTCGCTGGCCATCGGCGTCGTCGTCGTCCTCCTGTTGCTGGCCCTGCCGTTGCTTTCGTTACTGCCCGCAGACCATGCGCTGCAGGTTTCGGCGTACACCCTGACGCTGGTCGGCAAGATCCTCTGCTACGCCATCGTCGCGCTGGCGCTGGACCTGGTCTGGGGTTACGCCGGGCTGCTGTCGCTTGGCCACGGGCTGTTCTTTGCCCTGGGTGGCTACGCCATGGGCATGTACCTGATGCGCCAGGCGGCCGGTGACGGCCTGCCGGGGTTCATGACCTTTCTGTCGTGGACCGAGCTGCCGTGGTACTGGGCCGGCACTCAGCATTTTGCCTGGGCCTTGTGCCTGGTGGTGCTGGCGCCCGGCCTGCTGGCGCTGGTGTTCGGCTTCTTCGCCTTCCGCTCGCGGATCAAGGGCGTGTATTTCTCGATCATGACCCAGGCCCTGACCTTCGCCGGCATGCTGCTGTTCTTTCGCAACGAGACAGGCTTTGGCGGCAATAACGGTTTCACTAGCTTCCGCACCATTCTTGGCTTCGACATCGCCGCGCAAGGCACACGGGCGGTGCTGTTTCTGCTCACCGTGGGCCTGCTGGTGGCCAGCCTGTACCTGTGCTGGCGCCTGACCCAGAGCAAGTTCGGCCGCTTGCTCACCGCCGTACGTGACGCGGAAAACCGCCTGATGTTCTGCGGCTATGACCCCCGCGGCTTCAAGCTGCTGGTGTGGGTGCTCAGTGCCGTTCTGTGTGGTCTGGCCGGCGCGTTGTACGTGCCGCAGGTGGGCATCATCAACCCCAGCGAGATGTCGCCGACCAACTCCATCGAGGCCGCTGTGTGGGTGGCATTGGGTGGGCGCGGCACGCTGATCGGCCCGCTGCTGGGCGCAGGCCTGGTGAACGGGATGAAGAGCTGGTTCACCGTGGCCTTCCCGGAGTTCTGGCTGTTCTTCCTCGGCGCATTGTTCATCCTCGTCACCCTGTACCTGCCCAAGGGCGTGGTCGGCCTGCTGAAGAAAAGGAGCCAGCCATGAGAGGCGTGCCCCCTGTGCATCCGGAATTCATGCTTGAACCCGTGTTCGACAACCTGGGTAGCGGGCGTGACGCCATCGGCCTGGGCAGCCGCCGTACCGCGGGCCTGGACACCCGCCACGGCACTGTGCTGAGCCTGGAAGACATCAGCGTCAGCTTCGATGGTTTCAAGGCCCTCAACGCGCTCAACCTGTACATCGGCGTCGGTGAACTGCGCTGCATCATCGGCCCCAACGGCGCCGGCAAGACCACAATGATGGACGTGATCACCGGCAAGACCCGCCCCGACACCGGCAGCGCGTTTTTTGGCGACACCCTCGACCTGACCCGCATGAGCGAATACCAGATCGCCCAGGCCGGGATCGGCCGCAAGTTCCAGAAGCCGACAGTGTTCGAGGCGCTAACGGTGTTCGAGAACCTCGAACTGGCGCTGAAGACCGACAAGTCGGTGTGGGCCAGCCTGGCGGCGCGCCTGAGTGGCGAGCAACGCCAGCGCATCGAGGAGGTGTTGGCCACCTTGCGCCTGCTGCCCCTGGCCCAGCGCCAGGCGGGCTTGCTGTCCCACGGGCAGAAGCAGTTTCTGGAAATCGGCATGTTGCTGGTGCAGGAGCCACAGCTGCTGCTGCTCGACGAACCGGTGGCGGGTATGACCGACGCCGAGACCGAGTTCACCGCCGAGCTGTTCAAAGGCCTGGCCGGCAAGCACTCGCTGATGGTGGTGGAACACGACATGGGGTTTGTCGGCAGCATTGCCGACCATGTCACCGTGCTGCACCAGGGCAGTGTGCTGGCGGAGGGCTCGCTGGAGCAGGTGCAGGCAGATGAGCGGGTGGTCGAGGTTTACCTGGGCCGTTGATGACTACAAGGACATGACATGCTGAAAATCGACACCCTGCATCAGTATTACGGCGGCAGCCACATCCTGCGTGGCCTGTCCTTCGAGGCCAAGGTCGGCGAAGTCACCTGCCTGCTCGGGCGCAACGGTGTGGGCAAGACCACCCTGCTGCGCTGCCTGATGGGGCTGGTACAAGCCCGCGAAGGCAGCGTGGAATGGGAAGGCAAGCCAATCACCACGCTCAAGCCACAACAACGGGTGCATGCCGGTATCGCCTACGTGCCCCAGGGCCGCGAGATCTTCCCGCGCCTGACCGTCGAGGAAAACCTGCTGATGGGCCTGTCGCGTTTTCCGGCCCGCGAGGCGCGGGAGGTACCGGCCTTCATCTACGAGCTGTTCCCGGTGCTGGAGCAGATGAAGCAACGCCGTGGCGGCGACCTGTCCGGCGGCCAGCAGCAACAGCTGGCCATCGGCCGCGCCCTGGCCAGCCGGCCGCGCCTGCTGATCCTCGACGAGCCCACCGAAGGCATCCAGCCCTCGGTCATCAAGGAGATTGGCGCGGTGATCCGCCGCCTGGCCGAGCGCGGCGACATGGCCATATTGCTGGTCGAGCAGTTCTACGACTTTGCCGAAGAGCTGGCCGACCAGTACCTGGTCATGGCCCGGGGCGAGATCATCCAGCGCGGACGCGGTGAAAACATGCAAGCCGAGGGTGTACGCGGGCTGGTAACCATTTAATCTGCCCCCATCGACCCAGTGAGACGCTGCAATGAGCCACGAAATCCGCGATGCCCTGCCCACCGACGTGCCGGGCATCCTCGACATCTACAACGACGCGGTGCGCAACACCACGGCGATCTGGAACGAAACCCCGGTGGACCTGGGCAACCGCCAGGCCTGGTTCGAGGCCCGTGCGCAACAGGGTTACCCGATCCTGGTGGCGGCGGATGACACCGGCGTGCTCGGCTATGCCTCGTTTGGCGACTGGCGACCGTTCGAAGGGTTTCGCAATACCGTGGAGCATTCTGTGTACATCCGTGGCGACCAGCGCGGCAAAGGCCTGGGGCCGCAGCTGATGGCGGCGCTGATCGAACGGGCGCGGGGGTGTGGCAAGCATGTGATGGTAGCCGCCATCGAGAGCGGCAATGCAGCGTCGGTGCGCCTGCATGAGCGGCTGGGGTTCGTGGTGACCGGGCAGATGCCGCAGGTGGGTGTGAAGTTCGGGCGCTGGCTGGACCTGACGTTCATGCAGCTGGTGCTCAACCCAGGGGCTGAGCCCGCTTGAATTTCAGAGTGCCTGCATGGGCCTCATCGCCGGCAAGCCGGCTCCCACAGGATTTGCAGCGCTGCAGTCATTGTGGGAGCCGGCTTGCCGGCGATAGGGCCAGTGCGGGCACCATCACAGCTGGATAAACCGCCCCAGCCGCTGTTTCAGCATGCTGTTCTCACTGCGCAACTGCTGCACTTCCTGCAACAACTCCAGCGCCAGCGCCACTCCTTCCCATTCCAGTTCCAGCTCCTGGTGCAGCTTGGCCGCACGCCTGGCCAGCAGCGGCGCCTGATCGTCGAACAGCCAATCCTCCGGCGTTCGCCCTTTCGGTTCAACGATACCGTGCTCGACGATCTCGACCACGTAGTCGGCCGTGATGTCGGCCTCCTGGCAAAGGGTGCGCATGTCCAGTTGAACGATCAGGGTGCTGCTCATGATCACTTACTCCATTGTGCCCTCGGGTTGAACGCGGCCTTCTCGGAAAGCTTGGCCCACAGTTCACGGGTAGACTCGTCGGATGTCGTCGGCATCACCACTTTCAACTGCGCGTAGAGGTTGCCGCGCTCGCCCTGCTTGTTCGCCAGCCCCTTGCCCGGCACCCGCAGGCGCTGGCCACTCTGGCTGTCGGGGCGGATGGTCAGGTTGATCTTGCCGTCCAGGGTCGGCACTGCCACCTTGGTGCCCAATGCCGCTTCCCACGGTGCCAGCGGCACAGTGATGATCAGGTCTTGACCTTCGACATCGAACAGCGGGTGCGGTGCCATGCGGATGGTCAGGAACAGGTCGCCATTAGCCCCGCCACCACTGCCCGGCGCGCCCTGGCCTTTGAGGCGGATACGCTCGCCATCGCTGACCCCGGCCGGGATCTTCACATTCAGGGTCTTGGTGGTGAACCCGGTACGCTGGCCAGCGGCGTTGGTCTGCGGCACCTGGAAGCTGATCTGCTTGGATTCCTTGCTCAGGGTTTCTTCAAGGAAGATCGCCAGTTCCAGTTCCACGTCCTGCCCTCGTCTGCCCGCACTGCGTTGTTGCCGGGCGCCACCAAACGGGCTGCCGCCCCGCGCGCCGAAGATCGAGCTGAAGAAGTCGGAGAAATCGCCGCCCTCGAAACCCGCGCCCGCGCCACCCGCACCGCCACGGCTCTGCCAGCCCGGCGGGGCCTGGAATGGCCGGCCGTGCTGGCCGCCGTACTTGCGGATCTCGTCGAACTCGGCGCGCTTCTGGGCGTCGCCAAGCACCTCGTAGGCCTCGTTGGCCTCCTTGAATTTATCCTCGGCGTCGCGCTCCTTGCTGACGTCAGGGTGATACTTGCGCGCCAGTTTGCGGTACGCGGCCTTGATCGCCTTCTCGTCCGCCGTGGGCTCTACGCCGAGTATCTTGTAGTAGTCTTTGAAGTCCATCTATGGATCACCAATGTGAATTTGCGTATTGCATCTGAAGATAGGGTCCAAGCATAGCCTTTCAAGGTGCGCTTGGCTTTGCTCCATGGCAGACGACCGGTCTTGATTCTTGAGCCAAGTGGCATAAACTGCGCGGCCGTTTTGCCTCCGGAAGCCCTTTTCCCATGTCTGACGTATCCCCGGCCCGTGCCCTTGGCATCGACTTCGGCACCTCCAACTCCACGGTCGGCTGGCACCGCCCCGGCGTCGAGTCGCTGATCGCCCTGGAGAACGGCAAGATCACCCTGCCCTCGGTGGTCTTCTTCAATATCGAAGAACGTCGCCCGGTGTACGGCCGGCTTGCGCTGCACGAATACCTCGAAGGCTACGAAGGCCGCCTGATGCGCTCGCTAAAGAGCTTGTTGGGCTCCAAGCTGATCAAGCACGATACCAGCGTGCTGGGCAGCGCCCTGCCGTTCAAGGACCTGCTGGGCATGTTCATCGGCGAGCTGAAGAACCGCGCCGAAACCGCCGCCGATCGCAGCTTCGACCAGGTAGTACTGGGCCGCCCGGTGTTCTTCGTCGACGAAGACCCGGCTGCCGATCAGGAGGCCGAAGACACCCTGGCCGAAGTGGCGCGCAAGATCGGTTTCAAGGACGTGTCGTTCCAGTACGAACCGATCGCTGCGGCGTTCGACTACGAGTCCGGCATCAGCCGTGAAGAGCTGGTGCTCATTGTCGATATCGGCGGTGGTACCTCGGACTTTACCCTCATCCGCCTTTCCCCCGAGCGGCACAATGTGGCCGAGCGCCAGAGCGACATCCTTGCCACCGGTGGCGTGCACATCGGCGGTACCGACTTCGACAAGCAGTTGAGCCTGCAGGGCGTGATGCCGCTGTTCGGCTATGGCAGCCGGATGAAGAGCGGCGCGCTGATGCCCACCAGCTACCACCTCAACCTGGCCACCTGGCACACCATCAACGCCCTGTACTCGCAAAAATCGCAGCTGGCCCTGGGCAACATGCGCTATGACATCGAGGACACCCTGGGTATCGACCGCCTGTTCAAGCTGATCGAGCAGCGTGCCGGCCACTGGCTGGCGATGGAAGTCGAGGCCAGCAAGATCGAGCTTACCGACCACGAAACCCGCCGTATCGACCTCGGCCGCGTCGAGCGTGAGCTGGGCGTGGACTTGACCCGTGCGGTATTCGAAGGGGCCATCGAAGGGCTGCTGGAGCGAGTGCGGGCCAGCGTGACCGAGTTGCTGGCCAAAGCCGGCGTGAGCGAAGGCCAGGTCGACACGGTGTTCTTCACCGGCGGTTCGAGCGGTATTCCGGCCCTGCGCAACAGCGTGGCGGCGATGCTGCCGAATGCGCGGCATGTGGAAGGCAACATCTTCGGCAGCATTGGCAGCGGGTTGGCGATCGAGGCGCGCAAGCGTTACGGCACGCTCTGAATCTGCGTCAGCTTCATCGCCGGCAAGCCGGCTCCCCACAGGGATAGCACAAGCCTGAGGGCGGTGTCATTCCTGTAGGAGCCGGCTTGCCGGCGATGAGGCCGGTACTGGCCCCCTAACCTCAGACCAGCTCAGCCCGCCGCAACTCACTCTTCAGGTAGGCATAGTAGACCGGCCCCGCCACCACTCCCGGCAAACCGAACGCCGCCTCGAACACCAGCATCGCCAGCAACAGCTCCCAGGCCTTGGCACTGATCTGCCCGCCGACAATCCGCGCGTTGAGGAAGTACTCGACCTTGTGGATAACGATCAGATACCCCAGCGCCGCCGCCGCCACCCAGATCGACAACGACAGGCCGACGATGGTGATCAGCGTGTTGGACATCAGGTTGCCGATCACCGGCAGCAGCCCCAGCAGGAAGGTCAGCACGATCAGCGTCTTGGTCAGCGGCAGGTGCACGCCGAACGACGGCAGCACCACGGCCAGGAAAACACCGGTGAACGCGGTGTTCAGCAGGGAGATCTTGATCTGCGCGAAAACGATGTTGCGAAATGCCTGAACCAGCAGGCTCAGGCGCTCGAACAGCGCTGCGGCCAGCGGCTTGCGTCGGGAAATGTCAGGGATGCGCTGCAGGGCGATGATGGCCCCGAGGATCATGCCGATCAACAGGGTGACGAACATGTGCGCCATGCCCTTGCCGACCAGCTGCAGGTCGCTCAGGTGGCTCTTGATCCAGTCACCGATGGCCACCTTGAACTCGGCGGCACTGGCCGGCAGGTAGCCTTCGATGAAGGGCGGCAACTGGCCACGGGCACGCTCGACCAGGGCCATGAACTTGTCCAGCGAGGCGCCAGGGTTCTCCGCCTCATGCAGCAGGAAGCTGAACGCACCGGCGATCAGCAGCGCCAGAGTAATCACCACGAGCGTGCCAAGCAGCGCCACCGCCAGCCAGCGCGCTCGCTGGCCGGCGATCAGCGGTTGCAGCCGCGGCGTGAGCATGTTGACCAGTTCGAACACCAGCAGCCCGGCCAGCAGGCTTGGGAGCAACTTCATGGGGAGTGCCAGCAGAAGCCCGGCCATCACGATGATCAGGCTGGCAAGGGTAATCTGGCGGGGGGTGAAGGTCATACAGCCTCGGCGGCAGACAGCGGAAAGACCCGCAGTCTGCCAGCCTTCGACCGACAGGCATAGGCGCAGGTCATTTCTTCTTCAGGCAGTCGCTCATGTACGCCTTGCGCTCGTCGCCCTTGAGCGCCTTGGTGGAAGCATCGGCGTTGCAGGTCTTCATCTTTTCCTGCTGGGTGGCCGGCACGCTCTTTTTCAGGCAGGTGCTCATGAACGCCTTGCGCTCATCGCCCTTGAGCGCCTTGGCCGAGGCGTCGGCATTGCACGAAGTCATCTTTTCCTGCTGCGCGGTGGCGGCGAATCCCTGCGCGCTGAACAACACAGCCAACACCAGCAATGGCATTTGCAGCATCTTCATGGAGTGGTCTCCTTGGCTCCGCGCCCGATGCACGGTAGTGCACGTCAGTGTAGACAAGAATTTTTACACTCCCGCCCGGGCCTGGCGCCGGTACTGCTCCGGCGTGCACTGGGCCTGGCGCTGGAACATGGCGATGAAGGCCGAGGCGCTGCTGTAGCCGAGGTCGAAGGCAATCGCCTGGATTGGCTCGCCCGCCTCCAACGCTTCGATGGCCCGCAGAAACCGCAGGCGCAGGCGCCACTCGCCGAAACTGATGCCCAGCTCCCGCAGAAACTGCCGAGCCAGGGTGCGCTCGCTCACGTGCACCCGCGCTGCCCATTCGGCCAGCGGGCGGTTGTTGCCCGGCTCGGCACCCAGGGCATCAAGCACCTGGCGCAGGCCCTCGCTGTGGGCGAAGGGCAGGTAGCAGGTCTGCGTCGGCGCCAGCAGCAGCTGGTCGAGCAGCACCTGCACCAGGCGCTGGTCGCGCTCGCCCTGTGCCACTTTCAGGTCACGCCGGGCGAAGTCGCCGAGGATCGCCTTGAGGATATCGCTGATCACCAGGCTGCAGGGCTGCTGCGGCAGCTCGTTGCACAGGCTGCGGTCCAGGTAGACCGAGCGGTAGACGATGGCCTGGGGGTTGTAGCAGCCATGCTCGGTGCCCGGTGGTACCCAAACGGCGTAGTGCGGCGGCGAGAGGAAGCGCTGGCCGTCGACATCCAGGTGCATGACGCCGTGGGCCGTGTAGTTGAGCTGGCCCCAGGCATGCCGATGAGGTGCGCTATGGGTGTCGGCGCCGAACTCGTCATGGCGAAAGTACACTGGCGCCGGGAGCTGGTCGAACTGGGGGATGTCGAGGTATTTACGCGGCATGCTGTCTGCTTCAAGGGGCAGGTTGTCTGGATACGAGTATAGGCGTGCGGACAGACAACGGATAATAGTGTGCTATCGGGTGCTGCTTGGCAGCCCCAGGATTACTGTCTTCCCCCAGAGCATCACCTGAACATGAATTACCTCTTCCCCCTCACCGCTATCCTCATCTGGGCCGGCAATACCGTGGTCACCAAGCTGTCCGCCGGTGCCATCCACCCTGCCGAGATCGGCTTTTACCGGTGGCTGCTGGCCGGGCTGCTGTTCACCCCGTTCCTGCTGCCGGCCGTGTGGCGCAACCGCGCGGCCATCCGCCCGCACTTGGGCAAGATTGCCGTGCTCGGGGTACTAGGCATGGCGATCTACCAGAGCCTGGCGTACTTCGCCGCCAGCATCACCAGCGCCACCAACATGGGCATCATTCTGTCGCTGATGCCATTGATGTCACTGGCACTGTCCATCGCTTGGCTGGGGCAGCGCCTGAGCTATGGGGCGCTGGCCGGAGCCGTGGTCTCGTTCGTGGGTGTACTGGAAGTCGTCTCCGCAGGCCAGCCGGGCATCCTGCTGGAACAAGGCCTGAACAGCGGCGACCTGCTGATGCTGGTGGCCACCCTGGCTTACGCGTTTTATAGCTTCCTGCTGAAAAAATGGCAGTTGCGCTTGCCGCCTTTGCAGCTGCTGTATCTGCAGGTAGTGGTGGCGATCATCGTGTTGTTGCCGCTGTTCCTGCTGTCGGAGAAGACCGGCCTGAACGTTCACAACGCCGGCCTGGTGCTGTACGCCTGTGTACTGGCCTCGATGATCGCGCCGCTGGTGTGGATGCAGGCCGTGCACCGCCTAGGCCCCAGCCGCACGACGCTGTTCTTCAACCTGCTGCCACTGGTGACCGCACTGATTGCTGCTGCGGTACTCGACGAACAACTGGCGAGCTACCACCTGGTCGGCGGCCTGCTGACCCTGGTCGGGGTGATCCTTGCCGAGCGCTGGACCACCCCGGTGCTTGGCAAAATTACAGCCCCGCAGCTTTGAGCCGGGCGGCATGTTCGGTAAACAGGCGCACCGGCTCGGCGCCCTTGCCCACCGCGCCCAGTGACTGGTTGACGATGTCCAGGTGATCGAGCGGGTAGTTGTCACCGATCACCTGCCCCAGATGTGAACTGAAGCGGCCGACCATGCCGTCGCAATGGCCTTTTTCCTTGACGAAGCTGCGAGCGAACAGGCGGCAAAAGCGGTTGCTGCCGTCAAAGCGATTACGGCCTTGGTCGGTCAGGCCGGGCTGCAGAGTGCCTGACCAGGAGTAGTAGCGTACGCCGCTGACCTGGGCCGGCCCTTGACCGCCCCAGGTTTCGGGCAACCCCTGTGGATAAGCCTGGTTGAACAGCGCCACTCCGGCGCTGGTCAGCGCCTGGTGCGAGGCGTGCACGTCGATCGGCAACGGGTCGCGCCGCCAGCCGGTTTCAAGCCACACCAACAGCACCGCCAGGCCGTGCAACACGGCCTTGAGGATGCGCCCCTGGGGTGAGTCGCCCGGTGCCGTACGCTCCAGGTGGTCGGCCAGTTCCGAGCCATGGTTGGGCCCTGCCACTGACGTCACCGACGCCACCCGGTCAGGCCGCCGGGCAGCGGCATAGCGCGCGTCCAGGGCGCCCTGGCTATGGCCGATCAGGTTGACCTTATCGGCTCCGGTGCGCTGGCAGATGTCTTCGATGATCGCCAACAGTTGCTCACCGCGCACTTCGCTGCAATGCAGCGGCGAGACCTGCACGGGGAACACCTGCGCCCCGCCCTTGCGCAGGGCTGCCACGATGCCGAACCAGTAGGGGTACAGCAGCACGCGGACAAAACCGAGCATGCCCGGCACCAGCACCAATGGATATCGCGTGGCCAATTCCCGCTGCATAGCCCCAGCCCCTTTCCGTGGACGACCGGTGAACACTACAGGGGCTTTGATGACCATCGCAATCGAACTCCTGACTCGCCGCGCGGTTCCAAACCAGACAGACCCTGAGCAAGGAGCGGGACCATGTACAAGCAGACCCTGGCAATCCTTCTGGCCAGCGCCACCCTGGCCGCGTGCGGCAGCCACCCGGAAAACCCTGTGGACTACGCCACCTACCGCGACCAACCGCTGGTCAAGCAAGTGGAGAACGGCATGACCATGCAGAAGGTCATCGCCATTGGCGGTAGCCCGTCGAACGTGATCGACCTGCCACACGGGGGCACCTGCAACGACTACATCCTCAACCGCGATGGCCACCAGCAGGCTTACTACGTGCGCTTCGACGCCACCGGCCATGTCGATGCGAAGGGCTTCAAGACCTGCAAGCAACGAGAAGAGGACAGCGAAGCCGTACACGGCGCGTGAGCCTACGCCACACCTTGACCACCCGTCCCTGATCTTTTGGAGATAACCATGAGCAACGTTGAACTGACCGATGTGCAAACCCTGCGCAATCGTGCCCGCCAGCACGTAGAGCAAGGCGCGGTGACCGAGGGTTACCACGCCAACCGCGATGAAATCCTGCGCCTGCTCAACGAGTCGCTGGCAACTGAGCTGGTCTGCGTGCTGCGCTACAAGCGCCACTACTTCATGGCCAGCGGTATCAAGGCGAGCGCTGCTGCCGAAGAGTTCCTCGAGCATGCCAACCAGGAAAACGAGCATGCCGACAAGCTGGCCGAGCGCATCGTGCAGCTGGGTGGCGAGCCGGACTTCAACCCGGACAACCTGACCAAGAATTCCCATGCCCAGTACGTGGCGGGCAGCAACCTTAGGGAAATGGTGCTGGAGGACCTGGTAGCCGAGCGCATTGCGATCGACAGCTACCGGGAGATCATCCAGTACATTGGTGACAGCGACCCGACCACGCGGCGCATCTTTGAAGACATCCTGGCGCAGGAAGAAGAGCACGCGGACGATATGGCCGACCTGCTGCAAGGGCTGTAATTTTTGGGGGCGCGCTGCGCCCCATTCGCAACACAAGGCCGCTCCCACAGGTTCACCGCTAAGTTCAAAGTTTGCGGAGTACCTGTGGGAGCGGCCTTGTGCCGCGAATGGGCCGCAAAGCGGCCCCCCCTTGCACTATTTCTTGCTCTTCACCGTAGCTGGCGCTTTGCCAGCCTTCATCTGCTGCAGCAACGGCGTGCACTGGTTAGGCTCATCGCCACTGCTCGGCGCCACCAGCGCCAGCAGCCCCGCCGCCGGGCCCGCAACTACCCCAAGCGCCACCATCCCCGCCCCGCGCAACGCCAGCGGCAGTGCCTGCACACCGGCACTCGGCTTGGCAAACGCCCCGCGCACATAAAGTGGCGAACGCAGCGAGAACAGCCGCACACCTTTCGACTCCGGGGTGATCTTCAGGTCCAATTGCTCACTGGCAAAGTTGGCCGTGCCATTGATGTAGATGATCGCGTTCTCGGTATCGAAGATGAACAGGCGGGTTGTCGCCAGGCCGTCCTTGATCCCGACATCCGCCGCTGCGCAGTTGATCTGCACATCTTCGTCGCCGAACAGCTTGCCGACTACATAGTTGCCCACGTTCAACCCGGCGATCTCCATCAGGCTGCGGCTTACCGCCCCATCGTTGATCAGCATGCGCAGGTCGCCATTGGCCGTGCCCAGCAGCGCGGCCACCGAGTTGCCGCGGCCACTGATGTCAGCATCGCCGTTGAGCTCGCCAAAGCTGGTCTGCATCGGCGCAAAGGTTGGGAACAGTTGCTTGAGCTTGAAACCACGCGCAGTCAGTCGCGCCCTGCCTTGCAACGGCACACTGCGCCCGTCCAGGCGGATCCTCGACGCCAGGTTACCCCCGGCCACGCCAAAGCGCAGTGGCTCCAGGCGCAACAGGCCGTCTTCGAGAATCACGTGGGCCGACAGGTCGTTGAACGGCAACTGTTCACTGTGGACGATGCGCTTGCCAGCAAACTCGACGTCGGCGTCCATGGCGCGCCAGCGTTCGGTGCGGAATTCTTCCACGGGCAGCACCTTGCCTGCCGGCTGCTTGCTGGCACCGCCGCGGGCCTTCTGTTCGGCGTTGGAATCGGCGCCGATCAGCGGCGCCAAGTCCTTGAACAGCAGCTGGTTGGAGACCAGCTTGCCGGAAAGCTTGGGCCGTGGCTGGCTGGCGACAAAGGCCAGGTCACCGTGAATATCGCTGTCGCCGATCTTGCCGTTGAAGCCCTGGTAATTGAAGGTGGCGCCTTCGGCCGCATGCAGGTTGGCGGTGAGGTGGCCGTCGGTTTCATAGGCTGGGGTGTCTGGCAGCGTGACGCCCGTCAATGGGTAGAGGTTGCCCAGGCTAGCGCCGGACAGGCGCAGGCGAAGGTCCAGGGCGCCAAAGTTGCGCGGGTCGGTCAGGGTGCCCGCGAGCACCACGTGGGTATCGGCAATCCGCACATCAGCCTGCAAGGGGAACGGCTGGGTGGCATCCTGCAGCGCCAGCAGGCCGCCGATCTTGCCCGTGCCGGAAACCGCCTGGCCCTTGTAGCGGCCCTGGGCCTTGAGCCCGAAAGCGTAGTCCTGGGTACCGCTGGCCTTTTCCGCACGGGCCTTGCCGACGATATCGCTGAACGGGATCGGTTTGCCCAGCGGGTCGATCTGCACCTTCATGCTGGTTTTCAGCGTCTGGTCGTCGAAGCTGACATTGCCCTGGTCAAAGCCGATGGCGCCGATATCCAATTGCCACTTGGAGGGTTCTGCGTTCTCGTCCTTGGGGCCGAAATCGAAGGCCCAGTTGGCGCGCCCATCAGCCAGGCGAGTGAGGCTGGCGGTGGGTTTCACCAAGTCGATGCGGGGGATGACGATCTGCTGGAATACCAGCGGCAGCGGCGCCAGGCGGAACTGCACACGCTCCAGGCCGACCATCTTCGGCTGCTTGAGCCACTCAGGGTTGCCCAGGGTAAGGTCTTCGGCAATGAAATGCGGCCACGGCACCCAGGCGCGCCATCCACCCTCTTCGGGCTCGGTACGCCAGTGCACGGCGAGGTTGCCATTGATCGCGAAGGGCCGGTGCAAGGCTTCGGAGACCTTCTCGTTGAGCAACGGCTTGACGCGGTTCCAGTCGAAAGTGGCGATTACCACCACCAATATTGCCAGCAGGGTCAGCAGGCTGGTTAAGGTCCAGACGAGGATTCTGGCGGGACGCGTCATTGCGTGATTCTCCTGACGGCTTGGCGCAAAACGGGCGCAACAAGGGCACTCATTGTTTCGGACTGATGAAAACCCTCTGGGTTTTATCGATTGCGGCCATGATAGCGAAGTTTTTCCTGGCTCCCGGCTCAGCTTTCCCTCGTGACGGATGCATCGCACACCAGGGGCACGCTACTGGCAAACAGCCACGCACCACCCCGAAATCTGCACCCTAGAGCGCTCGCGGTGCGCTATCAATAACGTCGATTGTTACCATTACCCGTATGAACTTCTCTCTGGCGTTACCGGGCGTAGCATTGGCTCCGTACCCACTTTCCAGCCCCCGAGAGGAGCACCGAAATCATGAAACGCCACCTGCTGACCCTGACTCTGTCCCTTCTTGCTGCCAACGCCTTCGCCTTGCCAGCTGCCGACCAACACCTGACTGCGGAATCGCGCTCCAGCGCCGCTGAAATCGCCCAACCGTTGAAAACCGTTGCCGAAGGTGGCGCCGAGCGCCTGCAGGAACGCGCTGGCCGTGTTGCAGAAGGTGGCTCGGATCGCCTGATCGAACAAAGTGGCCGCGTTGCCGAAGGCGGCTCTGATCGCCTGATCGAACAAAGTGGCCGCGTTGCTGAAGGCGGTTCGGATCGCCTGATCGAACAAAGTGGCCGCGTTGCCGAAGGCGGCTCGGATCGCCTGATCGAACAAAGTGGCCGCGTTGCCGAAGGTGGCTCGGATCGCCTGATCGAACAAAGTGGCCGCGTTGCTGAAGGTGGTTCGGATCGCCTGATCGAACAAAGTGGCCGCGTTGCTGAAGGTGGCTCGGATCGCCTGATCGAAATCAGCCGTGTGAGCTGATAACCATGGCCGAAAAGAACAACTTGCAGCTTTGCGCCTGTTCCCCTCCAAGCCCGGTCCATTGACCGGGCTTTGTTTTTTTAACTAGAGTGCCCAGCTTCACTGTCACAGAATCCTGCACCATGCTGCCGCGCGCCGAACAGAAGCTACAGACCCGCCAGGCCCTGCTCGATGCGGCTTGCCAGCTCATGGAGAGCGGCCGCGGCTTCGGCAGCATCAGCCTGCGCGAAGTGGCCAAGGCCGCCGGCATCGTGCCCACCGGTTTCTACCGGCATTTCCCCGACATGGACGCACTGGGCCTGGCCCTGGTGGCCGAAGTCGATGACACCTTCCGCCAGACCATCCGCCTGGTGCGGCACAACGAATTCGAACTGGGCGGCATTACCGATGCCTCTGTGCGTATCTTCCTCGACGTGGTCGCCGCCCACCGCGCGCAGTTCCTCTTCCTCGCCCGCGAGCAGTACGGTGGTTCGCAGGCGGTACGCCAGGCCATCGCCCGCCTGCGCCAGGGCATCAGCAACGACCTGTCCACAGACCTTGCGCGCATGAAACGCTGGCAGCACCTGGACAACGCGGCCTTGGCGGTGATGGCCGACCTGGTGGTGAAGACGGTATTTGCCACCCTGCCCGAACTGATCGATGACCCGCAACAAGGTTATCCACAGGCGCTGAGCGCGCGCGAGAAGATCACCCAGCAATTGCGCTTCATCTTCGTCGGTGCGCGGCATTGGCAGGGCCTGGGCAACCCGGGCTGAAGCGCAGTTCTGCTACCATGGCGCACTGCCCGATTGTGACGAGCGCATTCATGTCCGACCCCCGCCCCACTCTGCCCGAACTGGCCCGCTTCAACCAGCACTTCGCCGAGCGCATCGTGCCGCTGTGGCAAGGCCCGGGCTGGAACGCCGAAATGGCCCTGCCCTACGAGGCGCTGGATGCCCAGCACCGGCCACTGCCCGTGCAGCGCTACCGGGCTATGGCCTGCGCACGCCAGTTGTACCTGTTCAGCAGCCGCATCGAGCAACCGGGCGCGGCAGAGCGGGCAGCGGCGCTGTTCCGCTCACTGCAGCAGCATTTCCACGACGCCGAACACGGCGGCTGGTTCTACAGCATCGATGCCGACGGCAAACCGCTGGACCGGCGCAAAGACCTCTACACCCACGCGTTCATCGTGTTTGCCTGCGCGCATTACTGGGGCAAGGTACGAGAAGGGTTGGTGGAATCGGCGCTGAATGCAGCGTTGGAGATCGTCAGCGAGCAGTTCGCCCGCGATGATGGCCTGTACGAGGCGAGCCTCGGTGAAGACTGGTCAGACCTCGGCAGCGGGCCGTTGCAAAACCCGCAGATGCATTTGGCAGAAGCCTTTTTACAGGTCATCGCCGTGCGTGATGATAAGGGCGTGCAACAGGCGTTGCTGGCGCTGTGCGAAGCCCTGCAGGCGCACTTCATCGAACCGCAACATGGCCTGATGCTGGAGAAACCGCGTGGCGCTGTGGATAACTGGTTCGAGCCGGGGCATCAGTTCGAGTGGTTCTACCTGCTCGAAACCTCGACGCTGCTGCGCGGTACGCCGCTGCATGCGTCCATCGACCGGGCATTCGGCTATGCGCAACAGTACGGTGTGAAGCATGCCGCCGTGCTGGCGATGCTGGATGTGGATGGCAAGGTGATCGACGCCACCCAGCGGGTCTGGGCGCAGGCCGAGTATCTTCGAGCGCTGGCGTTGCGTCCGGGAAGCGAAGCGAAGCTTGCTGAGCAATTGCAGGCAATGGAACAACGGTTCCTGCATGAAGGTGGCTGGTATGAGTGCCGGGATGGTGAGGGCGCCGTCAGCCGGCATGACATGCCTTCGACTACCCCCTATCACCTTGCGACCTGCCTGGAAGGCTTGCAGCGCCTGGGCTGACGTATCCGCCGGCAAGCCGGCTCCCACAGGTGTTGCGGCGCCGCTTACTCCTGGGAGATTACCCAGCCCTTCAGGCTGCGCTGTCGAGCAGATAACAAAGCCCGCGAGCGCGCCGCATACCCTGTGGGAGCGGCTTCAGCCGCGAAGCAGGCGCCGCGGTGGGTGGCACCGGCTTCGCCGGTGTTCGCGGCTGAAGCCGCTCCTACACGTGTGCTATCAGCTTTCGCATCAGCCCTTGGCCGAACGGTCGATAGAGAACCCAGCCCAGTCCTGGCTCACCGGCATCAACTCGAGGCTGTTGATGTTGATGTGCGCCGGCTGGTTCATGATCCAGAAGATGGTTTCGGCAATGTCCTGCGGCTGGATTGGCTCGGCACCCGCGTAGGTCGCGTCGTACTTGGCCTGGTCCCCACCGAAACGTACCAGCGAGAATTCGCTCTCGCACAGCCCCGGCTCGATGTTGCTGACGCGTACGCCCGTGCCGCGCAAGTCGCAGCGCAAGCTCAGCGAGAACTGGCCGACGAATGCCTTGGTGCCGCCGTATACGTTGCTGCCCGGATATGGGTAATTGCCCGCCACCGAACCCACATTGAGGACCGACGCCCCACGGCCGTGGGCGATCAGGCGTGGCAGCAGCAGGCGGGTGGTGTACATCAGGCCCTTGATGTTGGTGTCGACCATGGTTTCCCAGTCGTCCAGGCTGCAGTTCTGCGCCGCATCCACGCCCAGCGCCAGGCCTGCGTTGTTGACCAGGCCGCGCAGCTTGTCGAAGCCGGCCGGCAGGTTGGCGATGGCCTGCTCCATGGCCTTGCGGTCACGCACATCGAGCACCAGGCCATGCACCTCGGTCTTGGCCGACAGTTCGGCGCACAGGGCGTCCAGGCGCTCCTTGCGGCGACCGGTGAGGACCAGCTTCCAGCCGGCGTCGGCGAACAGGCGAGCGGTCGCCTCGCCAAAACCGGAAGTCGCGCCAGTGATGAATACGGTGGACGTCATGCTCTGTTCCTCGCAGTGAATTGTCGTCGGCAGGGTTTGCAGCATGCCCGCGCCTGGCGCTGTCAGCAAGCCGCTCAATGATATGGTCATTTTTTGTACATTATCCGCAAAGCCCCGTGGCAGAGGCCTTGGCGGTAGCTATGCGCATGTTATCCACAAGCCTTTCCCCACGGATTGGGGGCAACTTCGCCTGGTAGCGGAACCCTTTCAGCGTAATGCGGTCTCCTTCGACCTTTGAAGTGATGGCTCAAGGCTTTCAAGCATGCCGCCTGCAGCGGTCTGTCCAAGGGTTTTTCACAGAGTTATCCACAGAAGTATGGCGCGGTGCCAGGCGATCCTTGCTGTGTAGAAAACACTCAGAAAATCATCCACAAGGGCCTTATGATCAAATTATGATCAAACCTATGCAGCCATTGAATTCAAAGGGGTGCAGCGACATGCCACCATGTTTTCCACAGGCGGCTCCACATTATCCGTGGAAAAGCACAGCCTGTGGAAACAATGGCTTGCGAGGGGAATGTGGAGAGCTTCGGGAAAGATGTGCGACAAGTTGTCCACATGTGCATCAACGCCAGGGGAGCAGCCTGCGCTCCCCTGGGTATAACTCAGTGCCCGCCGAGGTAAGCGTTGCGCACCTCTTCGTTTACCAGCAACTCCTGCCCTGTGCCGGTCATGCGGATCTGCCCGTTGACCATCACATAAGCCCGGTCCGACAGCTTCAAGGCATGGTTGGCGTTCTGTTCCACCAGGAAAATGGTCATCCCCGTCTTCGCCAGTTCGCGCAGGGTGGCGAAGATCTGCTTGACCACGATCGGCGCCAGCCCCAGCGACGGCTCGTCGAGCAGCAGCAGCTTGGGCCGGCTCATCAGTGCGCGGGCGATGGCCAGCATCTGCTGCTCACCGCCGGACATGGTCATGGCGCGCTGGTTGCGGCGCTCCTTCAGCCGCGGGAACAGCTCGAACATGCGCTGCATATCCTCGTTGGCATATTTGTCGCCGATTGGGATGGTGCCCATCATCAGGTTTTCCTCGACGGTCATGTCGGGGAACACCCGGCGGCCTTCCGGCGACTGGGCAATGCCGTTGGAGGCGATGTAGTGCGATGACTTGCGAGTGATGTCGGTGCCTCGGTAGACGATATGCCCAGAGGACGCGCGCGGCTGGCCGAAAATCGACATCAACAGCGTCGACTTGCCAGCGCCGTTGGCGCCGATCAGGCTGACCGTCTCCCCTTCGTTGATGTGCATCGAAACCTTTTTCAGCGCCTGGATCGGCCCGTAGAACACGTCCAGGTCCTGCAGTTCGAGAATGGGTGCAGTCATACCAGTTCCTCTTCGTCAGCACCCAGGTAGGCGGCGATCACCGTCGGGTTGTGGCGGATATCCTGCGGCGCGCCTTCGGCGATCACGTTGCCGTGGTCGAGCACGACAATGTGGTCGGAGATACTCATGACCATGCCCATGTCGTGTTCGATCAACACCACGGTGATGTCGTGCTCGTCACGCAGCACGCGGATCATGCGGCTCAAGGCCTCGGTCTCCTGCGGGTTGAGGCCGGCAGCCGGCTCGTCCAGGCAGATGATCTTTGGCCGCGTGCACATGGCCCGGGCAATTTCCAGGCGGCGCTGCTGGCCGTACGACAACTCGCCGGCCAGGCGGTTGGCGCAGTCGACCAGGTCAACCACTTCAAGCCAGTAGAAGGCGTGGTCCAGGGCGTCACTTTCGGCCTTGCGGTAGCCCTTGGTGTTGAGCACACCTGCCAGCAGGTTGCGGTTGACCCACATGTGCTGGGCCACCAGCAGGTTTTCCACCACCGACATTTCCTTGAACAGGCGAATGTTCTGGAACGTGCGCGCCAGCCCGGCGCGGTTGACCAGGTGGGTACCGCCGAACATCTTGTAGTACATGCGGTTGGCAAAGCGCGCCGGCGACACGAAGTCGGCAGCCCGGAAGCGCTCGCCGAGCAGCTGGATGACGTTGGTGTGGTTGCCGCGCACGTTCAGCTCGATACGCCCCCCGCTGGCCTTGTAGAACCCGGTCAGGCAGTTGAACACCGTGGTCTTGCCGGCACCGTTGGGGCCGATCAGGGCGAAGATCTGGTTGCGCTTGACCTTGAGGCTGACATCGCTGAGCGCCTTGATGCCGCCAAACTGCATCATCAGGTTGTCGACCGAGAGAATGATTTCGTCGCTCATGGCGCCACTCCTTTACGCGGGACCACACCGGTACGGCTGATGCGGATCAGCCCACGCGGTCGCCAGATCATCATCAGCACCATCAGCACGCCAAACAGCAGCACGCGGTACTCGGAGAAGCTGCGCAGCAGCTCGGGCGCCACGGTCAGCACGAATGCGGCAATCACCACACCCACTGTTGAGCCCATACCCCCGAGCACGACGATGGCGAGGATCAGCGCCGACTCGAAGAAGGTGAACGAGGACGGGTTGACGAAGCCCTGGTAGGTGGCAAAGAACACCCCGGCCAGGCCGGCGGTGGAGGCACCGAGGGTGAAGGCCGAAAGCTTGACCAGCACATGGTTCAGGCCCATCGAGCGGCAGGCGATTTCGTCTTCGCGCAGCGCTTCCCAGGCGCGCCCGACCGGCATGCGGGTGAGCCGGTGCTTGATGTACAGCACTGCCAACACCACCAGGAACAGCACGGCGTAGATGAACACGAACTTCAGGTTGGCGTTGTAATCGATGCCGAGGAACTCGTGAATCGGCACCCCGCCATCCTTGGCCCGGCGGCCAAACTCCAAGCCGAAGAAGGTCGGCGACGGTGCCGGCATGCCGTTCGGCCCGCCGGTGAACGACAACCAGTTGTTCAGCACCAGGCGGATGATCTCGCCAAAGCCCAGCGTCACGATCGCCAGGTAGTCACCGTGCATGCGCAGCACCGGGAAGCCGAGTATGCACCCCGCCAGCGCCGCAGCGATGGCCGCCAGTGGCAGCACGCTCCAGAACCCCAGGCCAAGGTACTGATACCCCAGCGCCAGGCCGTAGGCGCCGATGGCGTAGAACGCCACGTAGCCCAGGTCGAGCAGGCCGGCCAGGCCGACCACGATGTTCAGCCCAAGGCCCAGCAGCACGTAGATCAGGCCGAGGATGACCACAGTCAAAAGGTACTTGTTGGCGAAGATCGGGAAGACGATGGCAATCACCACCAGCGCAGGGATGATATAGCGCAGCCGCGACTTGTAGCCCGGCGCGTTGACATGCACGCCCGAGCCACCGCTGTCGAAGCCTTGCAGCATGCGTTTGCCCGCTGCGCTCTGGAAGTACAGGCTGAGCAGAAAACGCCCGACCATCACCCCGCCGACCAGCCAAGCCACGCGGCGCGGTTCGGCATTGAAGGTGTAGCCATCGAGCACCACGCCGACGACCGGGCCAAACACGATAAGTGCCAGCAGGCCGGCGACGATCGTCTCCAGCAGGCTGCGTTTGAGATCGAAACCGTTGGTTTCGGCAACAGGAGCAGTTTTGGCAGTGGACATGTTCACACCTTAGCCACGAGCGGGCGACCCAGCAGGCCTTGTGGGCGGAAGATAAGGATCATCACCAGCAGCGAGAAGCTGAACACGTCCTTGTAGTCGGAGTTGATCAGGCCAGAGAACAGCGACTCGGAAATACCCAGGATGATCCCGCCAAGCATGGCGCCAGGTAGTGAGCCGATGCCGCCGAGCACTGCGGCGGTAAACGCCTTGATGCCGATGATGAAGCCGGCATAGAAGTCGAAGGTGCCGTAGTTCATGGTGATCAGCACGCCGGCCAGCGCGGCCATCACCGCACCGATGACGAACACGTAGGAAATCACCCGGTCGGTGTTGATGCCGAGGATCGAGGCCATCTTGCGGTCTTGCTGGGTGGCACGGCACATGCGGCCGAGCTTGGTGTACTTGATCACATAGGTCAGCAGGCCCATGCCGACGAATGCGGCGATCAGGATGAAGATCTTGGTGTAGGTCAATTGCACGAAGCCGGTGCCCACTTCGACGCGCCAGGCCCCTTCGAGCAGGGTCGGTACGCCTTGCTGGCGGGCGCCCTGGCTGATCTGCGCGTAGTTCTGCAGGATCAGCGAGATGCCGATGGCACTGATCAGCGGCGCCAGGCGGGTGGAGTTGCGCAGGGGTTTGTAGGCGATGCGTTCGATGGTGAAGCCATAGACGCCCGTGACGACGACGGTGAACAACAGCGTCCCCAGCATCAGCAGCGGGAACGATTCGACGCCGAAATAGGCCAGCAGTGCCAGGCTGATTGCCGCGAGGTACGCGGAAATCATATACACCTCGCCGTGCGCGAAGTTGATCATGCCGATGATGCCATAGACCATTGTGTAGCCGATGGCGATCAGGCCATAGACCGACCCGAGGGTAAGGCCGTTGACCAGTTGCTGCAGGAAAATACCATCCATAACGCAATCTCACCTGAGTGAGACTGCACAGGCGCCGACCACGGCAGGCCACGGATAAAGCGGCCCCCGCAGTGCAGAACCGTGCAGATCTCCGAATAAAGACAGGTACCGCAGGGGCATTGGCCCGGGCCTGCGCCCGGGCGGGCTGCCGTTGTTATTTTTGTTTTTCCAGCTGGTGGTACTTGCCTTCCTTGTCCCACTGGTAGACCACGTAGTCGGACACGGTCAGGTCGCCCTTGCTGTCCCACTTCTTCTCGCCCATCACGGTCTGCACCGGGTTGGCCTTGAGCCACTTGGCGGCGTCTTCGCCCTTGTTGGATTTGGAGCCATTGAAGGCTGCGGCCAGCGCTTGTACCGAGGCGTACGCATACAGGGTGTAGCCCTCAGGCTCGGTACCGCCTTTGCGGAACTCTTCCACCACGGCCTTGCTGTCTGGCAGCAGGCGTGGGTCGGCGCCGAAGGTCATGTACACGCCATCGACGTACTGCTTGCCGCCGGCGGTGGACACCAGCTCGTCGGTGACGATGCCGTCATCGGACATGAACTTGACGTCTTTGAGGCCCTGCTCGCGCAACTGGCGGACCAGCGGGCCGGCTTCTGGGTGCAGGCCGCCGAAGTAGACCACGTCGGCACCGGTGGAGCGGATCTTGGTCACCACGGCGCTGAAGTCTTTCTCGCCACGGGTCAGGCCTTCGTACAGCACCGGCTTGACGCCGCGCTTCTCGAGCTGCGCCTTGGTCGCATCGGCCAGGCCCTGGCCGTAGGTGTCCTTGTCGTGCAGCACCGCGACCTTCTTGCCCTTGAGCACGTCGACGATGTAGTCACCGGCCACGATGCCCTGCTGGTCGTCACGCCCGCACATGCGGAACATGGCGCTCAGGCCCCGTTCGGTCACTTGTGGGTTGGTCGAGCCCGGGGTAATGGCGATGATGCCCGCTTCGTCATACACCTCGGACGCCGGAATGGTGTTGGAAGAACAGAAATGCCCTACCACGCCGATCACCTTGTCCTGGTCGGCCAACCGGTTGGCCACGGCCACGGCCTGCTTCGGTTCGCAGGCGTCATCGCCTGCCACCAGGACGATTTTCTCGCCGTTGACGCCACCGGCGGCGTTGATCTTGTCGGCCGCTGCCTGCGCACCTTTCATGTACTGCTCGCCAAACGCTGCGTTCGCCCCGGTCATGGGGCCCGCGACACCGATCTTGACGTCGGCCTGAACATACGAAGAAACACCCAGTGCCGTTGCCACGGCCAGTGCCAGGAAACCTTTCTTGTAAAACGTCTGCGACATGAGGTGGTGCTCCTAGAGTTTTTTTTGGTTGGCACTACAACTTCTCAGCCCTGTGCTCCGAGCAAGGGCCGTGCCATTGGTTTTGTCTTCCGGGAAAACACACTGTGCGGGAGGCAGCGAGGCGACCGACGGCCTTTTCTTTATTGAGCGTGCAACCGTCTGCCACGCGGCAGGCGCCACCACACGTACAGACAAGGAGCAACCGCCCTGTGCCATCATTGCAACCCTGGCAAGTGTTTACGTGCAACCTCCCTGTAACAGCCGACGTCACCGAAGTGCACACCGCTGGTGCGCGACTGCTACAGGCAGCACTGTTTCAAGGCTAGCTGGTGCACGAAAAAACACCTGTTTTGCCTGTTATGGCCCCATCGCCGGCAAGCCGGATCCCACAGGATGTCTGCATGACTCAGAGGTTATGATGTAGCCGAGTGAGTCGGCTTGCCGGCGATGAGGCCGGTACAGACACATCAAAATCGAAAAGGCTGGCACAATGGCCGCCATTCGCCGCTTCCGGAGCCACCCTTGATGAGCGAGAGCGCATTCGCCGAGCGCATCGTGCACAACCTGCTCGACACCGACTTCTACAAGCTCACCATGATGCAGGGCGTGCTGCACAACTACCCCGACGCCGACGTGGAATGGGAATTTCGCTGCCGCAATGGCGAGGACCTGCGCCCCTACCTCGGTGAAATCCGCAACCAGCTCGAACGGCTCAGCGAACTCACCCTTGATGATGGCCAGCTGGCCTTCCTCGAACGCATCAGCTTCCTCAAGCCCGACTTCCTGCGCTTTCTGCGCCTGTTCCGCTTCAACCTGCGCTATGTACAGCTCGGCATCGAGAACGACCAGCTCAGCCTGCGCCTGAAAGGCCCCTGGCTGCATGTGATCCTCTTCGAAGTGCCGCTGCTGGCGATCATCAGCGAAGTGCGCAACCGCCACCTGCACCCGCGCATGCGCCTGGCCGAGGCTCGAGACCAGCTGTACCGCAAGTTCGACTGGCTGCAGGCGCATGCCAGCGCCGACGAGCTGGCTGAACTCCAGGTGGCTGACTTTGGCACCCGTCGACGTTTTTCCGGCCGAGTGCAGGAAGAAGTGGTGCGGGTGCTACGCGACGACTTCCCTGCACGTTTCGTCGGCACCAGCAACGTCGACCTGGCATGGAAACTGGATATCAAGCCGCTGGGCACCATGGCCCACGAATGGATCATGGCCCATCAGCAGCTGGGCCCGCGGCTGATCGACAGCCAGATCGCCGCCCTCGACTGCTGGGTCCGCGAGTACCGCGGTTTGCTCGGCATTGCCCTGACCGACTGCATCACCATGGATGCCTTCCTCGGCGATTTCGACTTGTACTTCGCCAAGCTGTTCGACGGCCTGCGCCATGACTCAGGCGAGCCGGTAGCCTGGGCGGAAAAGGCCATCGCCCATTACCAGAAGCTGGGCATCGACCCGATGACCAAGACCCTGGTGTTTTCCGATGGCCTGAACCTGACCCGTTCGCTGGAAATATTCCGTGCCCTGCGCGGGCGCATCAACGTCAGCTTTGGCATCGGCACCAACCTGACCTGTGATATCCCTGGCGTGGCGCCGATGAACATCGTGCTTAAAATGACCGACTGCAACGGCTCGCCGGTGGCGAAGATCTCCGACGAAGCCGCCAAGACACAGTGCCGCGATGAGAACTTCGTCGCCTACATGCGTCACGTATTCAAAATCCCCAGCAGCAAGGAGTAACCGATGCAAGCCGTTCAGCAAGAGATTGCCCAGGCGCTCAAGGTGCAGCCGCCGTTCACCGACGCTGCTGCGCTCGACGCCGAAGTCGCCCGGCGCGTGGCGTTCATCAAGGACTGCCTGGCCAATGCCCGGCTCAAGACCCTGGTGCTGGGCATCAGCGGTGGTGTCGACTCACTGACCGCCGCCCTGCTCGCCCAGCGCGCCATCAACGAACTGCGCGCCGAGACCGGTGACAAGGCGTACACCTTCATCGCCGTGCGCCTGCCGTACCAGGTGCAGCATGACGAGCACGATGCGCAAGCCTGCCTGGACGTGATCAAGGCCGATGAAGTGCACACGGTCGACATCGCCCCAGCCGTGCGGGCGCTGGCAGCGGAAGTGCAAGAGTTGCAAAGCGGCTCGCCGACCCTGGTGGATTTCGTCGTCGGCAACGTCAAAGCGCGCACGCGCATGGTTGCCCAGTACACCATCGCCGGCGCCCGCGCGGGCCTGGTGATCGGTACCGACCACGCCGCCGAGGCAGTGATGGGCTTCTTTACCAAGTTTGGTGATGGAGCCTGCGACCTGGCGCCGCTGAGCGGCTTGGTGAAAAACCAGGTACGGGCCATTGCACGCAGCTTTGGCGCGCCGGAGTCACTGGTGGAGAAGGTGCCGACTGCCGACCTTGAGGACCTGGAACCGGGCAAGCCGGACGAGGCCTCGCATGGCGTGACCTATCAGCAGATCGATGCCTTCCTGCAGGGGCAGCCGGTGGATCCGGCAGCGTTCGATATCATCGTGGCTACCTACCGCAAGACCCAGCACAAGCGCGAATTGCCGTTCGCCCCGTAAAAGCTTCGCGGGACAAGCCCGCTCCCACAGGTACTCCACTTGATATCGATTAGTGGGGTACCTGTAGGAGCGGGCTTGTCCCGCGAATGGAGGGCTAAGCCCTCCCCTGCATCAAGTCATTACTTGACTACAACCTTGCCTTTCATCATCGAGATGTGGCCCGGGAAGGTGCAGAAGAAGCTGTAATCGCCACCAGCTTCCAGCTTGGAAGTGTCGAACTTCACTTCGGTTTCTTTCTCTGGCGCGCCGATCATCGCGGTGTGGGCGATGATGTTGGCGTTGTCTTCCTTCAAGTAGCCCTTGTCGATGCCCTGGGTCATGCCTTCAGTGGCAATGGCCTGCATGTCGGCAGTCTTGCTGATCACCAGGTTGTGGCCCATCACGTTCTTCGGCAGGTTGCCGGAGTGGGTCAGTTTGACGGTGAATTCCTTGCAGCTCTTGTCGACGGTGAATTCCTTGGTGGTATAGGACATCTGGTCCGTCGATTCGACCGTTACCGAGCACTCGGCTGCGAAGACAGAGGCGCTGGCGAGGGTCAGCAGGGATACCGCTACAGCTTTCGCAAACATCATGAATCTCCTTGGCAGGGTTTTATCAATTGCGAGACTGCCTGAAACCCCTGCCCCCCTTGCTGATGTGCATCAAAGGGGTGTCAAGTGGCCAGCCAGTTGAATTGTTCAATGGATTGTATACAACCAATCTAAGGGCACATCATGCCCTTTTAATAGACGATGGGACAACCTCTCATTTAGGAGCAACCGCAATGTCCCTCTCAAGTTTCATGAACAGCCTGCTTGCCGCGTACGCCCACGGCGCCAGTGGCGCGATCTGCGAGTTCTCCCGCCCCGAGTGAAGCCGGCCTTGGAACCGGCAGGCATCGGCCTTACCCTGTGCACGCATGTGACTGGAGATGAGCAATGCCTGTACGTTCCGTTTGTGTGTTCTGCGGCGCCAGCATCGGCGCCAACCCCGCCTACCGAGAAGCGGCCATCGCCCTCGGCCAGGCCATCGCCCGCCGCGGCCTGACGCTGGTGTATGGCGGTGGAGCTGTCGGCCTGATGGGCACCGTTGCCGACGCGGCCATGGCGGCGGGTGGCGAAGTGATCGGGATCATCCCCCAAAGCCTGATGAACGCCGAAATCGGCCACCGTGGCCTGACCCGCCTGGAGGTCGTGGACGGCATGCACGCGCGCAAGGCACGCATGGCCGAGCTGAGCGACGCCTTCATCGCCCTGCCAGGGGGCCTGGGCACGCTGGAGGAGTTGTTCGAGGTGTGGACCTGGGGCCAGCTGGGCTATCACGCCAAGCCGCTGGGCTTACTGGATGTGAATGGCTTCTACGAGAAGCTGGGCGGGTTCCTCGACCATATCGTCGAAGAAGGCTTCGTGCGGCCGCAGCATCGGGCGATGTTGCTGCTTGAACAGCAGGCCGATGCGCTGCTGGACGGGATGGAGCGGTTCGAGGCGCCGGTGCTGCCCAAGTGGGTCGACAAGCAACCTGATTGAAGGCTGACATGCTGGGGCCGCTTCACGGCCCATCGCAGGCAAGCCAGCTCCTACAAGAATTCGTGGGAGCTGGCGTGCCCCGATTCAGCGCGGAATGACGGGCTGGCGCGGCTTCTTACCCTTGCCGCCGCCACCCTTGGCTGCTTCCTTGCGCTCCTTGGCTGCCTGCTGGTTGCGGGCGAACGCGTCAGCCTTGGCCTTCTCGCGCTTGTCCCACGGCTTGCTGCCATCGCTGGCACGCGGTGGCAGCCCGGTGTGCTGGGTGAGGATCTTCTGCTCCTTGGCCACCTTGTGGCTCCCGGCCGGCGTCGAGTTCTTGCGCCGGGCACTCTGGTAGCTGTCGGTCTGCGGCTGGTGCAGCGGGATCAGCTGGTGCTTGCCCGGGCCGATCAAGTCGGCACGCCCCATGCGCTCCAGCGCCTCACGCAGCATCGGCCAGCCCTTCGGGTCGTGGTAGCGCAGGAACGCCTTGTGCAGGCGGCGTTGCTCCTCGCTCTTGACGATCTCCACGCCTTCGCTTTTGTATGTCACCTTGCGCAGCGGGTTCTTGCCCGAGTGGTACATGGCGGTGGCCGACGCCATGGGCGACGGGTAGAACGCCTGGACCTGGTCGGCGCGGAAGCCGTTGCCCTTGAGCCACAGGGCCAGGTTCATCATGTCTTCGTCGGTGGTGCCCGGGTGCGCGGCGATGAAGTACGGGATCAGGTACTGCTCCTTGCCCGCCTCTTTCGAGAACTTCTCGAACATGCGCTTGAAGCGGTCATAGGTGCCGATGCCCGGCTTCATCATCTTGTCCAGCGGGCCACGCTCGGTGTGCTCCGGGGCAATCTTCAGGTAACCGCCCACGTGGTGGGTGACCAGTTCCTTGACGTACTCCGGCGATTCCACGGCCAGGTCGTAACGCAGGCCCGAGGCAATCAGGATCTTCTTCACACCCGGCAGGGCACGCGCCTTGCGGTACAGCTCGATCAGCGAGCTGTGGTCAGTGTTGAGGTTCTCGCAGATACCAGGGAACACGCACGACGGCTTGCGGCAGTGCTTCTCGATGTCGTGGCTCTTGCAGGCGATGCGGTACATGTTGGCGGTCGGGCCGCCAAGGTCGGAGACCACGCCGGTGAAGCCCGGCACCTTGTCACGCATCTCTTCGATTTCGTGCAGGATCGACTCGTGCGAGCGGTTCTGGATGATGCGGCCTTCGTGCTCGGTGATCGAGCAGAAGGTGCAGCCACCAAAGCAGCCACGCATGATGTTCACCGAGAAGCGGATCATCTCGTAGGCCGGGATGCGCTCCTTGCCGTAGGCCGGGTGCGGAACACGGGCGTACGGCATGCCGAACACATAGTCCATTTCTTCGGTGGTCATGGGGATGGGTGGCGGGTTGAACCACACATCCACCTCACCGTGCTTCTGCACCAGGGCGCGAGCGTTACCCGGGTTGGTCTCCAGGTGCAGCACGCGGTTGGCGTGTGCATAGAGCACCGGGTCGTTACGCACCTTTTCGAACGATGGCAGGCGGATCACCGACTTTTCCCGGGTGACGGCCGGGCTGTCGAGAATCTGCACCACCTTGGCTTCGTTCGGGTCTTCCACCTCGCCCTTGGCCTGCTCGATGGCGCAGGCCTGGGTGTCCTGGGTGTTGACGTACGGGTTGATGATCTTGTCGACGCGGCCTGGGCGGTCGATGCGCGTGGAGTCGATCTCGTACCAGCCCTCTGGCGTGTCACGGCGCACGAATGCCGTGCCGCGCACATCGGTGATGCGCTCGATGCTCTCGCCCTGGGACAGGCGCTGGGCCACCTCGACGATCGCCCGCTCGGCGTTGCCGTACAGCAGAATGTCGGCGCTGGCGTCGATCAGGATCGAGTGGCGGACCTTGTCCTGCCAGTAATCGTAGTGGGCGATGCGGCGCAGCGACGCTTCGATGCCGCCCAGCACGATCGGCACATGCTTGTAGGCTTCCTTGCAGCGCTGGCTGTACACCAGGCTGGCGCGGTCCGGGCGTTTGCCGGCCAGGCCGCCAGGTGTGTAGGCGTCATCGGAGCGGATTTTCTTGTCCGCGGTGTAGCGGTTGATCATCGAGTCCATGTTGCCCGCGGCGACACCGAAGAACAGATTCGGCTCGCCAAGCTTCATGAAGTCGTCTTTCGACTGCCAGTTCGGCTGGGCAATGATGCCCACACGGAAGCCCTGGGCTTCCAGCAGGCGGCCGATGATGGCCATGCCGAACGACGCGTGGTCGACGTAGGCGTCACCGGTCACGATGATGATGTCGCAGGAATCCCAGCCGAGCAGATCCATCTCCTCCCTGCTCATTGGCAGGAAAGGTGCTGGCCCGAAGCATTCGGCCCAGTACTTGGGATAGTCGTAGAGTGGTTTGGCTGCTTGCATGTCAGTGACCGGTTTTGGTGTTCAGGGAAATCGCGGGCGCGGAATATAGCACAAATTTTGACCAAATCCGACGACAGAGGTCGGATTCATGGATCAGGCCTGCCTGGATTATTCGTCGTCGTCGAAGTTGTACATGCCCGGCGCGAGGTTCTCGAAGCGGGTGTACCTGCCAATGAACGCCAGGCGGATGAAGCCGATGGGGCCGTTACGTTGCTTGCCGATGATGATTTCGGCAATCCCCTTGTGCTCGGTCTCCGGGTGGTACACCTCATCCCGGTAAACGAACATGATCACGTCGGCGTCCTGCTCGATTGCACCGGATTCACGCAAGTCGGAGTTCACCGGGCGCTTGTTCGGCCGCTGCTCGAGGGAGCGGTTGAGCTGCGACAGGGCGATGACCGGGCAGTTGAATTCCTTGGCCAGGGCCTTGAGCGAGCGGGAGATCTCGGAAATTTCGTTGGTACGGTTGTCACCGGCCGAACCTGGAATCTGCATCAGCTGCAGGTAGTCGACCATGATCATGCCGATCTCGCCGTGCTCACGCGCCAGGCGGCGGGTACGCGCGCGCATCTCCGACGGGCTGATACCAGCGGTATCGTCGATGAACAGCTTGCGGTCGTTGAGCAGGTTGACCGCCGAGGTCAGGCGCGGCCAGTCGTCATCGTCCAGTTGGCCGGAACGCACCTTGGTCTGGTCGATACGGCCCAGGGACGAAAGCATACGCATGATCAGCGACTCACCTGGCATCTCGAGGGAGAACACCAGCACGGCCTTGTCGGTCCGCAACACGGCGTTTTCCACCAGGTTCATGGCGAAGGTGGTCTTACCCATCGACGGACGGCCAGCAACGATGATCAGGTCGGCCGCCTGCAGGCCGCTTGTCTTCTCGTCCAGGTCGGTGTAGCCGGTGGAGACACCGGTGATGTCGCTGTCGGAGTTGAACAGCGTGTCGATCCGGTCGATGGCCTTGGTCAACAGCTCGTTGACCCCCACCGGGCCACCGGTCTTCGGCCGCGCCTCGGCGATCTGGAAGATCTGCCGCTCGGCATCGTCGAGAATTTCTTCGGCGTTGCGCCCCTGCGGGTTGAAGGCGTTGTCGGCGATGTCGGTACTGATACTGATCAGCTGGCGCAACGTGGCCCGCTCGCGAATGATCGCAGCGTACGCCTTGATGTTGGCCACCGATGGCGTGTTCTTGGCCAGCTCGGCCAGGTACGCCAGGCCGCCGACCTGGGTCGACAGGCCTTCCTTGTCCAGTTGCTCGTGCAGGGTGACGACGTCGAACGGCTGGTTGGCGTCCGCCAGCTTGTGCACGGCACGGAAGATCAGGCGGTGGTCATGCCGATAGAAATCGCCATCCGAAACCTGATCCAGCACCCGCTCCCAGGCGTTGTTGTCCAGCATCAGGCCACCGAGCACGGCCTGTTCGGCCTCGATGGAATGCGGCGGCACCTTGAGGGCAGCGGTTTGCAGGTCTAGCTGGTCGGGATTGGTGATCTCGTTCATGGCCACGAAAGAATTCTGGAGGATGAAAAAGACAAAGGGCACGGCCTGTAAAGAACAGGACCGTGCCCGATGTTAACCGGCAAGCCCGCCAGGGGCCAGCCAGTCAGCGCAGCTTAGGCAGCTACGACGACCACACGTACGGTGGCTTCAACGTCGCTGTGCAGGTGCACGGCTACGTCGTATTCGCCAACCTGACGGATGGTGCCGTTCGGCAGACGAACTTCAGCTTTGGCCACTTCAACGCCGGAGGCGGTCAGGGCGTCAGCGATGTCGTGGGTGCCGATCGAACCGAACAGCTTGCCTTCGTCGCCAGCGGTGGCAGTGATGGTCACTTCCAGCTCGGCCAGTTGGGCAGCACGGCTTTCAGCCGACGATTTACGGTCAGCTGCTGCTTTTTCCAGCTCGGCGCGACGCTCTTCGAACGCAGCCAGGTTGGCGGCGTTGGCAACGGTGGCCTTGCCGAATGGCAGCAGGAAGTTACGGCCGTAACCAGCCTTAACTTTTACTTTGTCGCCCAGGTTGCCCAGGTTAGCGACTTTTTCCAGCAGGATCAGTTCCATTTGGTAAAACCTCTTAACTTTTAACCTTCACCGTTCGCGGAATCATCCCCCTGAGGGGACTTGCGACCGCGAAAATCAATCAGGCTGTCGACAATGGCCAGAACCACGAGCAACGGATAAATCAGCTGCATGATCAGCGGCAGCGTCACGTACATGCCAACCAGCCAGAAACCGGCCAGTCGCCCCTGCGCCACCAGCCCATGCATCAAAGCGATGCCGGCCAGGACGAGCACCAGGCTGGACGCGGAAGCCAGGACGATGAACTGCGGGCCGATGAACGGGCCCAACACCATCGCGGCAACCAGAGCCAGCATGACTGCCCGCGGCAACTTCAGCGCGCGAAATTCGCGACCAAAGCCTCCAGGGTTGTACAACGCTGCTTGCCAATAACGCGCCAGCATCAAAGCCAGCACGCTGAACAACTGCAGCATCACCGCTGTGGAAGCGACCAGCACTGGGCCGATCAGCTCACCGGGAATCACTGGCTTGCCTTCGACTTGCGGCAGCGCTTCGGAAAGCGCCTTGGCCAACACGGCGAAGGTTTCGCGCAGTACCGCGTCCAGGATGAGGCTGTAGACCAGCCCCAGCACAACACTGGACAACAACACCCGGCTCCAGGAATGCCCGGCACGCAACAAGGCGGCCAGCCCCAGTGTTCCCAACAGCACCAGCAAGGTACTTGGATCACCGAAGGCCCAGATGGCCACCGCCGGCACAAGGCCGAACGCGATGACCGTTGAAGCATCCTTGAACCCGCGCCGCAGCAGCACAAGGCTGCCGGCAGCGGCACTCAACCAGAACAGCAGCGGTAATACCGCACTCACGACCACCACCAGGGTGGCCTGCACACGACCGCGCATGATGAAATCAGCCAACGCTCGCATGCTTATCCCTTACTTCTTGTCGACGGCCCGGTCTCAGCGGCCGTGGCTGTCGGTGTAGGGCAGCAGGGCCAGGAAGCGGGCGCGCTTGATAGCGGTAGCCAGCTGACGCTGATAACGAGCTTTGGTACCGGTGATACGGCTTGGAACGATCTTGCCGGTTTCGGATACGTAAGCTTTCAGGGTGTTGAGATCTTTGAAGTCGATCTCTTTCACGTCTTCAGCAGTGAAGCGGCAGAATTTACGACGACGGAAGAAACGTGCCATGTAATAGGCTCCTCAAAAGGTCCGTGGATTACTCGTCAGCGTTATCGCTGGAGTCGCTGTCATTGCTGTCATCGCCGTCGGCGGAGTCAGAATGCTCAGGACGCTCACGACGCTCACGGCGCTCGCTGCGGTTCTCTTCTGCCTTGAGCATCTCGGACTGACCGGTTACGGCTTCGTCGCGACGGATGACCAGGTTACGGATCACGGCATCGTTGTAGCGGAAGTTGTCTTCCAGCTCGGCCAGGGCCTTGCCGGTGCATTCAACGTTCAGCATCACGTAGTGAGCCTTGTGAACATTGTTGATTGCGTAGGCCAGTTGACGACGGCCCCAGTCTTCCAGGCGGTGGATCTTGCCACCATCTTCTTCGATCAGCTTGGTGTAACGCTCAACCATGCCGCCGACTTGCTCGCTCTGGTCCGGGTGAACCAGAAAGATGATTTCGTAATGACGCATGAATGCTCCTTACGGGTTAGTAGTCTGCCAGGATGCTGGTCAGACAAGGAGTGAATGACACTGTATGTCTTGCCATGGAGGGGAGGCGCATGCGCACCTGCCAGCTCGGCAAGGGGCGCAATTGTAGAGAAGGCGGAACGCACAAGCAAGGTGATTGGCGATTATTTGAACAGCCGGAAACAGTTTATGCCTGTGCCGGCCTCTTCGCGGGGCAAGCCCGCTCCCACAGGATCCCTGCAGCCTTCGAGGAGACCTGGGGAGCGGGCTTGCCCCGCGAAGAGACCAGCACAGACGACAGATCAGCGCTTGGCCTGGCGCTGGCGCACGGCCTCGAACAGACAAACCCCGGTAGCCACCGAAACGTTCAGGCTGCTGACGCTACCCGACATCGGCAATTTCACCAGGAAGTCGCAGTGCTCGCGGGTCAGCCGGCGCATGCCTTTGCCTTCTGCCCCCATGATCATCACCAGCGGCCCGGTCAGGTCCTGCTGGTAGATCTCCTGCTCGGCCTCGCCAGCCGTGCCGACTACCCACAGGCCGCGCTGCTGGAGTTTTTCCAGGGTGCGCGCGAGGTTGGTCACGGCCACCAGCGGGATCACTTCCGCAGCGCCGCAGGCCACCTTGCGCACCACCGGCGTCAGGGTCGCCGACTTGTCCTTGGGCACCACCACCGCCGTAGCACCGGCGGCATCGGCGGTGCGCAGGCAGGCGCCGAGGTTGTGCGGGTCGGTGACACCGTCCAGCACCAGGATTAGCGGTGGCGTCTCGGTGCGCTCGAGCAACTCCTCGAGCATCAATTCGCCCCATACCTGGCTCGGGCTGACTTCAGCGACCACGCCCTGGTGTACACCCTCGACCCAGGCGTCCAGCTCACGGCGCTCAGCCTGGCCTACCTGCACGCGGTTTTCCGCAGCCAGTGCAAGCAACGCCTGAATGCGCGGCTCGCTGCGCCCTTCCGACAGCCAGATCTGCTTGACCCGCTTCGGATGGTGCTGCAGCAACGCCTGCACGGCGTGCACGCCGTAGATCTTTTCCAGCTGACTCATGACTTGTTCTTGCTCTTGCGTGGCGCGCCGGACTTCGGCGGGCCTTTACGGTGCTTGGTCGGCTTGCCGGAAGGCTTGCCACCTTTGTCCGACTTGCTGCTGGCGTGCCCACCACTGCGGGCATCAGTCATCAGCGCCTTCTTCATTTCGCGGCTCTTGCGCACTTCGGCATTACGCTGCACGGCGTCTTTCGGGAAATACGCCTCGGCGGTTTCGCCCTTGCGGCTGCGCGGTTTCGGCGTGGCCTTGGCTTCTGTCACCGGCTGCTGCTCGGCCTTTTCGGCGGCAGGTGCGGCGCCACGGCCCTTACGGCCAATCGGGGCGGCGAGCTGCTGTTCGGACACCTCGAAGTCGATCTTGCGTTCGTCGAGGTCGACGCGCATGACCTTGACTTCAATGGTGTCGCCCAGGCGGAAGCTGCGCCCGGTACGCTCACCCGACAGGCGGTGATGCACGGGGTCGAAGTGGTAATAGTCGCCCGGCAGCGCACTGACGTGCACCAGGCCTTCGACGTAGATATCGGTCAGCTCGACAAACAAACCGAAACCGGTGACGGCAGTGATCACGCCCGGGAAGGTCTCGCCAACGCGGTCCTTCATGAACTCGCACTTGAGCCAGTTGACCACGTCACGCGTGGCTTCATCGGCACGGCGCTCGGTCATCGAGCACTGCTCGCCCAGCTGGTCGAGGGTGTTCACGTCGTACGGGTAGATACGCGCCTTGGGAATACTCATGGCACCTGCACGCTTGACGTGCGGGGTATCCACCTTGGAGCGGATGATGCTGCGGATGGCGCGGTGCACCAGCAGGTCCGGGTAACGACGAATCGGCGAGGTGAAGTGCGTATACGCCTCGTAGTTCAAGCCGAAGTGGCCGTTGTTGTCGGTGCTGTACACCGCCTGGCTCAGCGAGCGCAGCATCACGGTCTGGATCAGGTGGAAGTCCGGACGCCCGGCAATGCTCGCCAGCAGCGCCTGGTAGTCCTTCGGCGAAGGGTCCTTGCCCTTGTGCAAGCTCAGGCCCAGCTCGCCGAGGAAGGCACGCAGTTTTTCCAGACGCTCCGGTGGCGGGCCATCGTGCACCCGGTACAGCGCCGGCACACCATGCTTTTGCAGGAACTCGGCGGTGGCGACGTTGGCCGCCAGCATGCATTCCTCGATCAGCTTGTGGGCATCGTTGCGAACGGTCGGGCGGATTTCCGCAATCTTGCGCTCGTCACCGAAGATGATGCGGGTTTCCTGGGTTTCGAAGTCGATGGCGCCACGGGCGTGACGGGCTTCGACCAGTACCTTGTAGAGGCTGTACAGGCTCTTCAGGTCTGGCAGGACTTCCTTGTACTCCTCGCGCAGCGCCTTGCCCTCACGGGTACGGGAATGCTCGAGCATGCTGCTGACCTTGTTGTAGGTCAGGCGGGCATGGGAGTGGATAACACCTTCGTAGAACTGGTAGTCGACCATCTGGCCGGCCTTGTTCATGGTCATTTCGCAGACCATGGCCAGGCGATCAACGTGCGGGTTCAGCGAGCACAGGCCGTTGGACAGCTCTTCGGGGAGCATCGGCACCACGCGCTCGGGGAAGTACACCGAGTTGCCACGCTGCTGAGCCTCGACGTCCAGGGCCGAACCCAGGCGTACGTAACTGGACACGTCGGCGATGGCCACATAAAGGCGCCAGCCACCGGAGAACATGCGCAGCTTGCCCAGCGGCTCGCAGTAGACCGCATCGTCGAAGTCGCGGGCATCCTCGCCGTCGATGGTGACGAACGGCAGGTGGCGCAGGTCGACGCGCTTTTCCTTGTCCTTCTCTTCGACTTCGGAGCGGAACTTGCGCGCTTCCTTGATCACATCCTGAGGCCAGACGTGCGGGATATCGTAGCTGCGCAGGGCAACATCGATTTCCATGCCCGGCGCCATGTAATTGCCGATCACTTCGACCACATCGCCTTGCGGCTGGAAGCGTGGGGTTGGCCAGTGAGTGATCTTGATCTCGACGAACTGGCCGATCTTGGCGCCGCCGTTGCGGCCCGCGGTCACCAGCACTTCCTGCTGGATCTTCGGGTTGTCTGGCGTCACGTAGCCGATGCCGCCTTCTTCGAAGTAGCGGCCGACGATGCTTTCGTGGGCGCGGGAGATGACTTCGACCAGCACGCCTTCACGGCGGCCACGGCGGTCTGTGCCCGAGACCCGCGCCAAAGCGCGATCGCCATCGAACACCAGGCGCATCTGCGACGGGCTGAGGAACAGGTCGTCGCTGCCATCGTCAGGGATAAGGAAGCCGAAACCATCGCGGTGGCCCGAGACACGGCCGCAGATCAGGTCGAGCTTGTCTACCGGGGCATAAGTGCCGCGCCGGGTATAGATAAGCTGGCCGTCACGCTCCATGGCCCGCAGGCGGCGACGCAGGGCTTCGATCTGGTCTTCTTCATAAAGACCGAACTCGGCCGCCAGTTCCTCGCGCGCGGCCGGTTCGCCACGGTCGGCAAGGCGTTGCAGGATCAGCTCACGGCTGGGGATAGGGTTGTCGTATTTTTCCGCTTCGCGAGCGGCCTCGGGATCGAGGGATTGCCAATCGGCCATCAGAAGGGGTTCACCTTGGGGTATATAGATATGAATTCTGGCATAGGCCTATTGAAACCGGAAATGTCGGGCTTGGACAGCCCCTGCAGCATGTCCGGCGAACGGCAATAGGCGTGTGGAATCAACAAGTTGAATTTTTTGAAATTTTTTTTGACTAGGGGCTTTACAGCCCTCGGGAGCGTCCGTATAGTGCGCACCACAACGACGGACAACCCGCAGTTGTAGTAGAGATGAACGGCGCTGTAAAGCATCTTGTAATCTCGAATGTGTGCCCAGGTGGCGGAATTGGTAGACGCGCTGGTTTCAGGTATCAGTGACCGCAAGGTCGTGGAAGTTCGAGTCTTCTCCTGGGCACCAAATATTTTCAAGTAATAGATGACCAAGGATCTGTTACTACTGTGTGAAAGCGAACAATAGTCGCCTTCATCAGATGATGCAAAGCTTTGCCCAGGTGGCGGAATTGGTAGACGCGCTGGTTTCAGGTATCAGTGACCGCAAGGTCGTGGAAGTTCGAGTCTTCTCCTGGGCACCATACAAAAACCCACTAGCTTGCTAGTGGGTTTTTTCTTGCCTGCGTTTTTGTATCGCCCTCCCCCGCATGGGCTGCCGCTGGACGATGGTCTGACCATGAATTTCTCGTCACCCGGCCACTTGAGAAACGATTTCGTTTACCATTGTTTCCAAATATGTAGCCGTAAGCGAGGAAGTACCCGCATGACGATCCGTCCGCAACCGCTGATGCGCACCCTGGCCGCCGCTGTCCTGAGCCTGGTGATCGGCGCCCCGGCCGCCATGGCAGACGACCCGGTCACCCTGACCATGTACAACGGTCAGCACAAGGAAATCGGCGAAGCCATCGCCAAGGCCTACGAGGCCAAGACCGGCATCCACATCAATATCCGCAAGGGCAGCAGCAACCAGCTGGCCAGCCAGATCATCGAGGAAGGTGACCGCTCGCCCGCCGACATCATCTACACCGAAGAATCGCCGCCGCTGAACAACCTGGGTGAGCTAGGCCTGCTGGCGAAGATCGACGACGCCACGCTGAACATGCTGCCCAAGGAATACGTTGCCGCCAATGGCACGTGGATGGGCGTCACCGCGCGCACCCGCGTGGTGGTGTTCAACCCGAAGAAGATCGACGAGAAAGACCTGCCGCAATCGGTCATGGATTTTGCCAACCCCGAATGGGACGGCAAAGTCGGGTTTGTTCCGACCAGTGGTGCATTCCAGGAACAGGCCGTGGCCATCCTGAAGATGCACGGGCGTGATGCTGCCGAAGAGTGGCTGACCGGCCTGAAAGCCTTCGGCAAGACCTACACCAACAACATGGTCGCCCTGAAGGCGGTAGAGAAAGGCGAAGTGGCTGCGGTACTGGTGAACAACTACTACTGGTATGCCCTGGAGCGCGAGCGCGGCAAGCTGGATTCCAAGCTGTACTACCTGGCCGATGGTGATGCCGGTGGCCTGGTGACCATCTCCGGCGCCGCTGCGGTCAAGGCCAGCAAGCACCCGAAGGAAGCGCAGGCCCTGCTCAACTGGATGGCCAGCGAAGAAGGCCAGCGCGTGATCACCCAGACCACCGCCGAATACCCGCTGCATAAAGGCATGGTCTCCGACCGTGGCCTGAAGCCATTCGATGAGCTGCGCCCACCGAAAATCTCGCCGGCCGACCTCGGCAATGCCGAGGAAGCGCTGGAGCTTGAACGCGAGGTCGGCTTGCTCTGATGACCGCCGCCCTGTCCGAGCCGGTGCTGGTACGCTTCGTACCGCGCCGCAAGCGCCCCTCCATCTGGGTAGTGCTGCCTGTGCTTTTCCTGGTGGCGATGAGCCTGCTGCCGCTGCTGTACGTCGCCATGAAAGCCTGGGAGGCCGGCTGGCGCGAAGCCCTGCACCTGCTCTGGCGCCCGTTCGTCTGGGGCTTGATGCGCAACACCCTGATGTTGATGGTCGGGGTGACGCTGGCATGCATGGTCGTTGGCCTGGCCCTGGCCTGGTTGCTGGAACGCAGCAACCTGCCGGGCCGCCGGCTGTGGGGTGTGGTGCTGTGCCTGCCCTTTGCCGTGCCCTCGTTCGTAAGCAGCTTCACCTGGGTGTCGCTGAGCTCGGACTTCGAAGGCCTGGGCGGCGCGATCCTGGTCATGGCGCTGTCCAAGTACCCGCTGATATTCCTGCCGGTGGCTGCCACCCTGCGCAACCTCGACACTTCGCTTGAAGAGTCGGCGCGTACGCTGGGCTGCAGCCGCTGGGGCGTATTCACCAAGGTCACCCTGCCGCTGCTGTGGCCGTCGATGCTCGGCGGCGCATTGCTGATCGCCCTGCACATGCTGGTGGAGTTCGGCGCCCTGTCGATCCTCGGCCTGCAGACCTTTACCACGGCCATCTACCAGCAATTCGAGCTGGAGTTCAGCAACGCCAATGCCGCCATGCTGTCGGCGGTACTGCTGGCGCTGTGCCTGGCGATGCTCTGGCTGGAACTGAAGGTGCGCGGCAAGGCTCGCCATGTGCGCATTGGCCAAGGCGTGGCACGCCGCGCGCAACCGGTACGCCTGCGTGGCTGGATGCCCCTGGCGCAGCTGTTCTGCCTGGGCCTGGCGATACTGGGCAGCGGCATTCCGCTGGCGATGCTCGGTTATTGGCTGAGTGTCGGCTCCTCGGCGGCATTCCCGGTGGCAGCCATCAGCAAGGCGCTGCTCACCTCGCTGTCGGTATCGTTGGGTGGCGCAGGCTTCTGCGTGCTGCTGGCGTTGCCGGTGAGCTTCCTTGTGGTGCGCTACAAAGGCCGCCTGGCGATCTGGGCCGAGCGCCTGCCGTATCTGCTGCATGCCCTGCCGGGCCTTGTGATCGCACTGACCTTGGTGGTGTTCGCGCTGCACTATGTGCCGGCGCTGTACCAGACCACTGCGCTGCTGCTGCTGGCCTATGCGCTGTTGTTCCTGCCACTGGCCCAGGCGCCGGTGCGTACCGCGCTGAACAAGGCCTCGCCGACACTGGAAGAAGCCGCTCGGACATTGGGTGCCAGCAGTTTCACAGCGTTCTGCCGGGTAACCCTGCCGATCATCTTCCCAGCGCTGGCCGCTGCGTTTGCCTTGGTATTCCTAGATGCCATGAAGGAACTGACCGCTACCCTGCTGCTCAGCCCGACCGGCATGACCACCCTGGCCACCGAGGTTTGGGCGCACACCGCCAACGTCGAGTTTGCCGCAGCGGCACCTTATGCCGCGTTGTTGATTGTGGTTTCCGGGTTGCCGGTGTATTTGCTGACCACGCGGATGTACCTGAACAGGCCGTAAACCTCGCCGACAAGCCGGCCGCAGGAGCGACCGCTTCATCTGCTTCAGGCGCGGAACTGTCCAAGGCTTGCCCGCAACTGGGCAGCAAGGTCGTCCAGGACCTTGCTGCTGGCCGTGGTCTGCATCACCACCTCTGCCGAACGCTCCGCCTGGGCGTGAATATTCTCAACCCGGCCGCGCACAGCCTGCGCCCCATGCGCCTGCTGCTCCGCCGCCCGGGTAGCCAGGCCGATCGCAGCATGCACCTGCTCCACTGCTGCCTGCACCGACTGCTGGCGGCGCTCGTTGTCGCGCAGCACCGACAGGCCTTCGCTGGCCTTGAGGCCAGCCTGGCCAATGGTTGCCACCGCCTCCTTGGCGCCCTTCTGCAAGGCCGCAATATGCGCCTGGATATCACCGGTCGAGCTTTGCGTCTTGCTCGCCAGCGCCCGCACCTCATCAGCCACTACGGCAAAACCGCGCCCGGTTTCGCCGGCACGTGCTGCCTCGATGGCCGCGTTGAGCGCCAGCAGGTTGGTCTGTTCGGCGATGCCGTGGATGACGGTCAATACCACCTCGATCTGCTCGCTCTGCCGGGCCAGGCGCTCGATGACCTGGGCGCCGGTCTCGACCTGGCCCGCGAGGTTCTCGATCATGCCAGCCAGTTGCGTCGAAGCGCGGCTGTTCTCATCAGTGGCCTGGCGGATGTCTACCACCTGCTGCAGCGCCGCCTGCATGGCGTGGCTTTCGGCCTGGGCTTCATCCGCCATGCTCGACAGGTCGCGCAGGCTGGCGGCCACTTCGTCGCGCTGCAGCGCGGCGGCTGCATCGGCGCCGGCATTGCGCTGCGCCATGGCACCAATCTCGACGCCGGTGCGCTGCGCCACTTCGCCTGCCTCGCGCACAATCGGCTGCAGCTTGTCGACGAAGCGGTTGACCGCCGATGCCATGTCGCCAATCTCGTCGCGGCTGTCGAGGTTGACGCGCTTGGTCAGGTCGCCTTCGCCGGCCGCCAGGTCATCGAGCGCAGCGATCAACAAGCGCAACTTGCTGAGCACGCGCCGGCCCAGCACCAAGGCAACCACCAACAATACGCCCAAGCCAACGACCACGAGGCCCAGGCCGATGCGCCAGCGCAGCTCGGCAGCAGACTCGCGCACGGTTTGCGCGGTGTTGGCTTGCATGGCAGTGGCACTGCCTTGGGCAGTTCCCAACCGCTCGCGCAGGGCCTTGCCGCTGTCTGCAGCTGCCGCAGCAAGGCTGTCGCCCACCAGCTGTTCGCCGCTGGTGATCAGGGCGCTGAAGCGCTGATCCAGTGCCTTGAGCGCTTGATCGACACCGGCGGTGGAAACCCCCATCAAGACCTTGCCGATCTCGGCGCCATTGGGGCTGATCGAGGCTTCGACGAAGTACACCGACGGGTCGCGGCGGGCGGCTTCCAATACCTTGTCCAGGGCCCTTTCACCTTGGCCTTTTTCCATCAGGGCCTGGTTGATCGGGTTTTGCCGGTTCAGGTAACGGGTCAGGTGCTGCCCCTGCGCGTCGTCGTAGATCACGAACAGCACATTCGGGTTGCGCTGAGCACGGCGGGCGAAGTCGGACAGGGTCGGCACGTCGTTGTCCCAGATTGCACGGGGCGCGACCGAGGCCAGCAGTTCAGCCATGTCGTTGGCCGAATCCTTCAGGTTTTTTTCCAACGTGGTGCGTAGTTTTTGCTGTTCGCTTTGCAGGCGCTCGGAGAGGCCCGCACTGAGGCGCTGACGGGTGCTGCTGGAGAGGCTGTCGAGACCCGAACGCACATCCTGCCCCGCCTGCTCAAGCTCGCTGGCAAGTTTGCGGCTGTCGGCGCCCAGCCGCTCGCCCAGGTCGGCCTCAAGGGCGGTGACCGTGCTTCGGGTCAGCGCAACGGCGACCAGCACCTGCACCAAAAGGGCGATACCAAGGGCAACAAACACGGGCCGCAACAGGCGGCTTCGTAACAGTGAGAGGATGGCAGACACGGTGAAACCCTCGTGCTTTCTGGCGCCACTATTTTGATGGCATCTACAGAAACTTCTTACAGCAAGGGTTATGCCGAAAACAGCAGGTATAAACGCCAAGGTAGAGCTTTTAGCGCGTATAGCCGGGCGGACAAATAAAAACGCCGCAGCCCCTTGCAGGGCCGCGGCGTCAGATCAGCCTGGAGGGCAGATCAGGCGAACGGATGACGCAGCACGATGGTCTCGTTGCGATCCGGGCCGGTGGAGATGATGTCGATCGGCGCGCCGGTCAGCTCCTCGATACGCTTGATGTAAGCGCGGGCAGCTTCAGGCAGCTCTTCCAGGGTCTTGGCCCCCAGGGTCGACTCGCTCCAGCCTGGCATCTCTTCGTACACCGGCTCCAGGCCGATGTAGCTGTCGGCATCGGACGGTGCGTCGATGACGGCGCCGTTCTCGTTCTTGTAGCCAACGCAGATGTTGATGGTTTCCAGGCCGTCCAGTACGTCCAGCTTGGTCAGGCAGATGCCCGAGATGCTGTTGACGTCGATGGCGCGACGCAGGATGACGGCATCGAACCAGCCGCAGCGACGGGCACGGCCGGTGGTCGAACCGAACTCGTGGCCACGCTTGGCCAGGCCAGCGCCGGTCTCGTCGAACAGCTCGGTCGGGAACGGGCCGGAACCCACGCGAGTGGTGTAGGCCTTGGTGATGCCGAGGATGTAGTCCAGGTACATCGGGCCAACGCCGGAACCGGTGGAGATACCGCCAGCGGTGGTGTTGGAGCTGGTGACGTACGGGTAGGTACCGTGGTCGATGTCCAGCAGTGAGCCCTGGGCGCCTTCGAACATGATGTCTTTGCCAGCGCGGCGCAGGTTGTGCAGCTCGGCGGTGACGTCGAGCATCATCGGCTTGAGCAGCTCGGCGTATTCCATGCACTCATCCAGCGTTTGCTGGAAGTCGATGGCCGGCTCTTTGTAGTAATTGACCAGCTGGAAGTTGTGGTAGTCCAGCAGCTCACCGAGCTTGGCGGCGAAACGCTCGCGGTGGAACAGGTCACCGATACGCAGGCCACGACGGGCGACTTTATCTTCGTACGCTGGGCCGATACCACGACCGGTGGTGCCGATCTTGGCTTCGCCACGGGCTTTCTCGCGGGCCTGGTCGAGGGCCACGTGGTAGGACAGGATCAGCGGAGCAGCCGGGCTGATGCGCAGGCGCTCGCGCACCGGTACGCCCTTCTCTTCCAGCTTGGTGATTTCACGCATCAGAGCATCTGGAGCAACGACCACGCCGTTGCCGATCAGGCACTGAACGCCTTCACGCAGGATGCCGGACGGAATCAGGTGCAGAACGGTTTTTTCACCGTTGATCACCAGGGTGTGGCCCGCGTTGTGGCCACCCTGATAGCGCACTACGGCGGCAGCATGTTCGGTCAGCAGATCGACGATCTTGCCTTTGCCCTCATCACCCCACTGGGTGCCCAGGACGACGACATTCTTACCCATTACATTGGTCCTCATTCACGCAAACTTGGTTGCCGGCCTACTGCCGACGCAGAAACTCAATGGGTCAGCGGCAGAACCTGCCAGCGCCCGTCTTGCTGAATCAATTGCCGATCACAATCCGCCTCGAGAGCAGCACTCAACGGCTGGCCAGGCAAAGCCTGGACCACACGCTGGCCCTCGTTGCGCAACTGGCAGACCTGCTGCCAGAGGGCCGCGTCACCACTGTCGGGCATCCAGATGCCGCCAGTTGGCAATACGACCTCCGCTCGCCCCAGTGTGACCAGGGTCTTCAAATCCGTGGAGAAACCTGTCGCCGGGCGGGCCCGGCCAAAATCTGCGCCGATGTCGTCGTAGCGACCGCCCTGGGCGATAGATTGACCTTCGCCGGGCACGAACACGGCGAACACCACACCGGTGTGGTAGTTGTAGCCACGCAGCTCGCCGAGGTCGAAGTACAGCGGCAACTGCGGGAAGCGCGACGCCAGGCGATCGGCGATCGCCAACAGGTCGTCCAGCGCGGCCAGCACGCTGGCCGGGGCACGGCCCAGGCGCACGCGGGCTTCAGCCAGCACTTCACGGCCACCACATAGCTCGACCAGGGCGCGCAGCATGTTGCCCAGGTCTTTCGGAAGGTCCGCGGTCAGTGCCTGCACTTCATCCACCGACTTGCGCTGCAGGGCGTCGAACAGCTGCTGCTCGACGGCCCCCGACAGGCCGGCGGCGCGCGCCAGGCCACGGTAGATGCCGACATGGCCGAGGTCCATGTGTACATCCGCAACGTCGGTCAGTTGCAACGTGGCGAGCATCAGGCTGATGACTTCAACATCGCTGGTGGGGCTGGCGTCGCCGTACAACTCGGCACCCAGCTGGATCGGGCTGCGCGAGGTGGACAGTGCACGCGGCTGCGCGTGCAGCACGCTGCCGGCATAGCACAGGCGGCTCGGGCCTTCGCGGCGCAGGGTGTGGGCGTCGATGCGCGCCACCTGCGGCGTGAAGTCGGCGCGGAAGCCCATCAGGCGACCGGACTGCGGGTCGACCACCTTGAAGGTGCGCTGATCCAGGTCCTGGCCGGCGCCGGTCAGCAGCGACTCCAGGTACTCGATATGCGGGGTGACGACCAGTTCGTAACCCCAACTCTGGAACAGGTCCAACACCTGCCGACGCGCGATCTCGATGCGCGCAGCTTCAGGTGGCAGTACTTCCTCGATGCCATCTGGCAGCAGCCAGCGGTCTACCGTTGCCATTACGCCATTTCCCCTCTGGTCCGGGCGGCTTGCCAACAGGCGAGCCGTCAGTAAAGCAGGCATTGGCGCACAGCAGCAGGCAGCACTGATCCCAGCGCCACCACCGTACCCAATACCCTCGAATTGCCTTGCGAGCTGACCAAACCGTCAACTGGCGCTTTGCCAATCAACCATGCAGACGCAAAAAAGCCGGGAAATTTCCCGGCTGCCTCATCATACACCCCTTTTGATTCAGGATGCACCCCGCCTGGAATTTTAGCTGCCAGGCGGGGCGATCCCGATTCAGAGCATCAGGGTTTGCTCTTGTCCAGGAAGCGGAAGAACTCGTTCTTCGGATCCAGGACCAGCACGTCGCTCTTGCTCGAGAAGCTCTCGCGGTATGCCTGCAGGCTACGGTAGAACGCGTAGAAATCGGCGTCCTGAGTGTAAGCCTTGGCATAGATGGAGGCCGACTGGGCGTCGCCATCACCGCGGGTTTCTTCAGCTTCGCGATAGGCTTCGGCCAGCAGTACACGGCGCTGACGGTCGGCATCCGCACGGATACCCTCGGCCAGCTCGTTACCTTTGGCGCGATGCTCGCGGGCTTCACGCTCACGCTCGGTGCTCATGCGGTCGAAGACGCTGCGGTTGACTTCCTTCGGCAGGTCGATGGCCTTGACGCGCACATCGACCACTTCGATACCCAGCTCCTTGTTGGCCATGCGGTTCAGCGAGGCGGTGATGTCAGCCATCAGCGCGTCACGCTCACCGGAAACCACTTCGTGCAGGGTGCGTTTACCGAACTGGTCACGCAGGCCGCTTTCCAGACGACGCGACAGGCGCTCGTCGGCGATCTGCTTGAGGCCAGACGTCGCAGTGTAGAAACGCTCGGCATCCTTGACGCGCCACTTGGCGTAGGCGTCGACCATCACCGCTTTCTTCTCCAGGGTCAGGAACCGCTGGGTCGGGGCGTCGAGGGTCATCAGACGGGCGTCGAACTTGCGCACCTGGTTCACATACGGAACCTTCACATGCAGGCCGGGCTGAACATCCGCCTGGACCACACGGCCGAACTGCAGCAGTACCGCGCGTTCGGTCTGGGCCACGATGTAGAAGCTGTTCCAGGCCACGACGGCCAGCACCACAGCGGCGATCAGGGCGATCAGCGATTTATTGCTCATCAGCGGCTCTCCCTAGTACGCAACTGCTGCTGTTGCTGTTGCAGGTCCTGCGCCGCACGTGCGGCCGCATCGTTCGCCGATGGCGACACGCTGGTAGTCGGTGCCGACGTATTGCGGCTGCCTTCGACCATCTTGTCCAGCGGCAGGTAGAGCAGGTTGTTCTGCCCGTCCTTGGTTGCCACCATGACTTTGCTGGTATTGCTGTAGACCTCTTGCATGGTCTCCAGGTACAGGCGCTGACGGGTTACGTCAGGTGCCTTGCGGTACTCGGCAACCAGCTTGGTGAAGCGGTCTGCCTCACCCTTGGCACGGGCGATGACTTCGTCGCGATAACCGTTGGCGTCCTCGATGATGCGCTGGGCCTGACCGCGGGCTTCGGGTACCACGCCATTGGCGTAGGACTCGGCCTGGTTGCGGGCACGCTGCTCGTCTTCACGCGCGCGGATCACGTCGTCGAAGGCTTCCTGCACTTCACGCGGGGCTGCCGCGCTCTGCACGTTGACCTGGGTGACGGTGATACCGGTACGGTAGTTGTCGAGGAAGCGCTGCAGGCGTTCGCGGATGTCCACGGCCATCTGCTCACGGCCTTCGGTCAGCACCTGGTCCATCGAGGTGGAACCCACCACGTGGCGCAGGGCGCTGTCGGTCGCATGCTGCAGGCTCACTTCCGGCTGGTCGACGTTGAGCACGAAGTCCTGCAGGTTGGTGATCTTGTACTGAACGGTCAGTGGCACTTCAACGATGTTCTCGTCTTCGGTGAGCATCTGGCCCTGCTTGGTGTAGGCACGCTCGCGCGTGACGTTTTCCATGTACTTGCGATCGATTGGCGGGAAGTAGATGTTCAGGCCGGGACCGACCGTCTCATAGTACTTGCCGAAGCGCAGCACAACGGCCTGCTCCTGCTCGTCGACCACGTACACGGCGCTGTACAGCCAGATTGCAGCGAGCACCGCCAGGCCAATGCCCAGCAGGCCGTAGCCGCCACCCTTGCCGACATTGCGGTCACCGCCGCCACGTTTCTTGCCGCTGCCGAACATGCCGTTCAGGCTGTCCTGCAGTTTGCGGAAGGCCTCGTCCAGATCCGGCGGGCCTTTTTTATCGCCACCACCGCCGCCGCCACCACGGCGACCGCCCCAGGGATCCTGATTGTTCGAGTTGCCACCCGGCTCGTTCCAAGCCATAGCGCTCTCCATCTGATAAAGCAAAGACGCGCCCACGGCGCGCCGTCCAATGCTACAGAATGCCTGCCACTGCTGCCCGACGACCTCGGCGGGCATTTATTGCAAAGTGTGTTGCTCGACAAACACTTGCGGCTCCATGCCTTCACGACTGACCAGGCGATTCAATTCGACCATGGGCAGTCGCACACTCAGCAGGCTGCGCCCTTCTTCGTCATGCGCTTCACTCTGCACGGCACCCAGGGCAAAGAATTGCGCGCGCAAGCGGGCAAAACGCTGCTCCAGACACAGGGTACCGACAAACAGATCATCCCCCAGCAACTCGGCAATCGCCTGACCGACCAGCTCCAGGCCACGTCCATCTCGTGCCGATACCCAGACCCGCTCCGGCTTGCCGTCGGCGTTGCGCTGGATCTGTGGCTCGACATCTTCAAGCAGGTCGAGTTTGTTATAGACCTCAAGGATCGGCAAGCCTTCTGCACCGATCTCGGTCAATACTGCCAGCACCTGCTCGATTTGCTCCATGCGCTCTGGCTCATGGGCGTCGATCACATGCAGCAGCAGGTCGGAGTTGCTCGACTCTTCGAGCGTAGCCCGAAATGCCTCGACCAGCTTGTGCGGCAGGTGGCGAATGAAGCCTACGGTATCCGCCAGCACGATCGGCCCAAGGTCGTTGAGCTCGAGCCGGCGCAGGGTCGGGTCGAGGGTGGCGAACAATTGGTCGGCGGCGTACACCTCGGATTCGGTCAAGGCATTGAACAGCGTGGACTTGCCGGCGTTGGTGTAGCCCACCAGCGATACCGACGGGATATCCGCACGGCGACGGCCCCGACGAGCCTGTTCGCGCTGGCTGCGGACCTTCTCCAGGCGTGACTTGATCTGACGCAGGCGTACCCGCAGCAGGCGGCGGTCGGTTTCCAGCTGGGTTTCACCCGGGCCGCGCATGCCGATACCGCCTTTTTGACGCTCAAGGTGGGTCCAGCCGCGCACCAGCCGCGTGCTCATGTGCTCAAGCTGGGCCAGTTCGACCTGCAGCTTGCCTTCATGGGTACGCGCCCGTTGGGCGAAGATATCGAGGATCAGCCCGGTACGGTCAAGCACGCGGCACTCGAAGACACGTTCGAGGTTGCGTTCCTGACTGGGCGTGAGGGTGTGATTGAAAATTACCAGGTCTACCTGTTCGGCTTTGACCAGGTCGCGCAGTTCCTCGACCTTGCCGCTGCCAATCAGGTATTTGGCGGTAGGCTGATGCCTTGCCACCGTGACCAGCGAGACGATATCGGCTCCGGCCGACAATGCCAGCTCCTGAAACTCCTGCGGGTCTTCGCGCGCCTCAGGGTTCTGACCTTCCAAGTGAACGAGCAGCGCCCGCTCACCACCACCGTGGCGCTCAAAGAACAATGCAGGCTCCTATCAGGCGTTGCCTGGCTCGCTGTCGCCGTGTTCGGAATCGGACGGGCTTGGCAGGCGAACCGGACGGGCAGGAACCACGGTCGAAATCGCGTGCTTGTAGACCATCTGGCTGACAGTGTTCTTCAGCAGTACCACGAACTGGTCGAACGATTCGATCGAGCCCTGCAGCTTGATGCCGTTGACCAGATAGATCGAAACCGGGACCTTTTCTTTTCTCAAGGTGTTCAAGTAAGGGTCTTGTAGCGAATGCCCTTTTGACATATGCCGCACTCCTGTAAGGATAAATAGTAGTAAATCAAAGAAATCGATAAGTTTGGCCGCCCCTTCGCAAGAATAGACGGCAATCAGCAGGGACTCAGCTCAATATGGAGACGGCCCCAAGGTATTTCAAGGTGCGGGACAGATTGTCGCAGGCCAGGCTGTCGAGCCAGTGCACGTCGGACCAACCGCGCAACCAGGTGAACTGCCGCTTGGCCAGCTGGCGAGTGGCAATGATACCGCGTTCTCGCATCTCATTCTCAGTCAGCTTGCCGTCCAGGTAATCCCAGACTTGCCTGTACCCCACTGCCCGTATAGACGGCAGCCCGGCGTGCAAGTCACTTCTGGCTCGCAGCGATCGGACCTCGTCGACGAAGCCCTGTTCCAGCATCTGCGAAAATCGTAGCGCAATTCGCTGATGCAAAATGTGACGATCTGTAGGAGCAATCGCCAAACTCGCGACAGTATAGGGCAAATGCCCGCCAGCGCCTGCGTCTGCGCCGCTACTTTCCGCGAATTGACGCTGGCGATGGGCTGTCATGCTCTCGCCGCTCACCCGGAAGACCTCCAGGGCACGAATCAGCCGTTGCGGGTCGTTGGGGTGTATGCGCGCCGCCGACACCGGGTCCACTTCGGCAAGCTGGCGGTGCAACTCGGCCAGGCCAAGCACCTCGGCCTGGGCCTCCAGTTCGGCGCGCACCCCGACATCGGCGGCTGGCATGTCGGCCAGGCCGTCGATCAAGGCCTTGTAGTAGAGCATGGTGCCGCCGACCAGCAGCGGGATCTTGCCGCGCGCGGTGATGTCGGCCATCGCCTCCAGGGCGTCGCTGCGAAACTGCGCAGCAGAGTAGCTTTCGGCCGGGTCGCGGATGTCGATCAGCCGGTGCGGGTGGGCCGCGAGTACCTCCTTGGAGGGTTTGGCACTGCCGATGTCCATGCCGCGGTACACCAGCGCCGAGTCGACGCTGATCAGCTCGCAGGGCAGGACCTTGGTCAGCTCGATGGCAAGGTCGGTCTTGCCGGCCGCCGTCGGGCCCATGAGGAATATTGCTGGGGGCTTGCCGCTCATGTCATCGACCGCGCAGGAAAAGTTTGTCCAGGTCGTCCAGGCCCATCTGGGTCCAGGTCGGTCGACCATGGTTGCACTGGCCGCTGCGTTCGGTATTTTCCATGTCGCGCAGCAGGGCGTTCATCTCGGGGATGGCCAGGCGCCGGTTGGCGCGCACGGCGCCGTGGCAAGCCATGGTACCGAGCAGTTCGTTCAGGTGCGCCTGAATGCGATCGCTGGTGCCGTATTCCATCAGGTCGGCAAGCACGTCCTGCACCAGGCGATTGGCCTCGGCCTGCTTCAACAACGCCGGAATTTGCCGGATCGCCAGGGTCTCGGGGCCCAGACGCTGAAGTTCGAAGCCCAGGCGCTGGAACCACTGGGCGTGCTCCTCGGCGCAATCGGCCTCGCGCTGGCTCAGCGCCAGCGATTCGGGCACCAATAACGGCTGGCCGCTCAAACCCTCGCTGGCCATCGCCACCTTGAGCCGCTCATACATGATGCGCTCGTGAGCGGCATGCATGTCCACCAGCACCAGGCCGATAGCGTTCTCGGCAAGGATGTAGATGCCCTTGAGCTGGGCCAGCGCATACCCCAGTGGCGGGATGTCGCCCTGGCTCTCCGGCAATGCGGAAGCTACAGCCGCGCCATCATTCAACGGCTTGTAGAACTCGCGATAGACCGCCTGCGTTTCGGCAGCTGGCAGTGGCTGCGACGGGCGTGGGGTGTACTGATACTGGTACCCCGCGCCGCTGCCGCCGTTGGAAATCGAATGCTGCGGCGCGCGGGGCTGTTCGAGCACCGGCGAGGCCAGGCGCATTTCACCTTGCGGGCCAAACTCACCGGCCTGTTGCCCGGTCGGGCGGACGATCTCGGTTGCCGCGGCGGGCGCGGCCTGATGGTCTTCCGGGCGGACGTCGGCCAGGGCACGGTGCAGGGTGCCATACAGAAAGTCGTGGACCGAACGGCCTTCACGGAAACGCACTTCGTGCTTGGTCGGGTGCACGTTGACGTCGACACCGTTGGGTTCGAGCTCGAGGAACAGCACGAAGGTCGGGTGACGGCCGTTGAACAGCACATCGCGGTAGGCCTGACGCACGGCATGAGCGACCAGTTTGTCGCGCACTGCACGGCCGTTGACGAAAAAGTACTGCAGGTCTGCCTGGCTGCGCGAGAACGTCGGCAGGCCGACCCAACCCCACAGGCGCAGGCCGTTGCGTTCAACGTCGATCGGCAGTGCCTGCTCCATGAAGCCTGCACCGCAGATAGCGCCGACGCGCCGCGCGCGGGCCATTTCGTCGGGGGCTTCGTGCAGGCTGAGGATGCTCTTGCCGTTGTGCCGCAGGTGGAAGCCGACATCGAAACGGGCCAAGGCCAAGCGCCGGATGACTTCCTGCAGGTGATCGAATTCGGTTTTTTCGGCCTTGAGGAACTTGCGCCGGGCCGGGGTATTGAAGAACAGGTCGCGCACTTCCACCGAAGTACCGACCGGATGCGCCGCAGGCTGCACTCGCGGGGTCATGTCGCGGCCTTCGGTTTCCACCTGCCAGGCCTCGCCGGCACTGGCAGTGCGCGAGGTCAGAGTGAGGCGCGCCACCGAGCTGATCGAGGCCAGTGCCTCACCCCGAAAGCCCAGGCTCAGTACGCCTTCGAGGTCTTCCAGTTCACGGATCTTGCTGGTGGCGTGACGGGCCAGGGCCAATGGCAGGTCGTCGGCGGAAATGCCGCTGCCATCGTCACGCACCCGCAGCAGCTTGACGCCACCCTGCTCCACTTCGACATCGATGCGCCGGGCGCCGGAGTCGAGGCTGTTCTCCAGCAACTCCTTGGCCACCGAAGCCGGGCGCTCGACGACCTCACCGGCGGCAATCTGGTTGGCCAGCCGCGGGCTGAGCAGCTGGATGCGCGAACCACCACTCATTGCTGCGAGGCCAGGGTGGTGGCGGGGATATCGAGGTGCTGGCCGACTTTCAGCTCATCGGTCTTGAGGCTGTTGGTGTTGCGCAGGCTGGCCACGCTCACCTGGTAGCGCACGGCAAGCATCGCCAGGGTTTCGCCTGGGCGCACGGTGTGTTCACGCGGGCCCTGGGCAATCTTGCCGCTGTCGCGCAGCCAGGCGATGTAAGTGCCAGGCGGCGGGTTCTGCTGGAAGTACTGGCGCACACCGGTATGGATGGAGCGGGCCAAGGCCTGCTGATGGCTGCGAGTGGCCAGTTTGGCGGCTTCACTGTTGTTGGAAATAAACCCGGTTTCGACGAGGATCGACGGAATGTCCGGCGACTTGAGCACCATGAAGCCTGCCTGCTCGACACGCTGCTTGTGCAGCGACGTGACGCGGCCCATGTTGCCCAGCACTTTTTGCCCGACATTGAGGCTGGAACTGAGCGTCGCCGTCATCGACAGATCAAGCAACACGCCCGCGAGCATGCGGTCCTTATCGTCGAGGCTGACGTTACCGGCACCACCGATCAGGTCGGAACGGTTTTCGGTGTCGGCCAGCCAGCGCGCAGTCTCGGAGGTTGCGCCACGGTCGGACAAGGCGAACACAGAGGCGCCAAAGGCGGCCCGCGACGGCGCGGCGTCCGCGTGAATGGAGATGAACAGGTCTGCACCCTTCTTGCGGGCGATCTCGGTGCGCTTGCGCAGCGGAATGAAGTAGTCACCGGTCCGCGTCAGCTCGGCACGGTAGCCCTTCTCGGCACTGATCTGGCGCTGCAGTTCCTTGGCGATCTGCAGCACGATGTCTTTTTCGTGCTGGCCGCGCGAGCCCGAGGCACCAGGGTCCTCGCCGCCATGACCGGCATCGATGGCGACCACGATGTCGCGCTTGCCGCTCGGCACAGGTGGCAGCTTGATCGCTGGCTGGGCCGGTGAGACCGGCACCGCGGGCGTGGTCGCCGGGGTTTGCACAGGCGTTGGCGGTGCTACCGGCGCCGTGGCCGCAATGGCGTCCGCCTCCTGGTCGTACAAATCGACCACCAGGCGATTGCCGTATTGGGCATTGGGCGCCAGGGTGAAGCTCTTCGGCGTAACCGACTTTTTCAGGTCGACCACCACGCGCAGGTCGGTGGGCGTGCGCTGGGCGGAGCGCACGCTGCTGATTGGCGTGTTGGAGGTGGACACATTCAGCGGCGCGCCCAGGGTGGCGCCATTGATGTCGATGACCAGGCGATCGGGTGCGCTGAGGGTGAAAACACTATGCTGCACGGGGCCAGACAGGTCGAAGACCAGCCGCGTGTTGTCCGGTGCGCGCCACAGGCGCACGCTCTTGACTTGAGTGACGGCCAGAGCGTCAACGGTCACCGCTGTCAGCAGCAGCCCAACGACAGCGACCAGTGCGCGTATGCGCATACCTACCCCACTTACTGTTTATAGTGTTTGGCCAATGCAGTGCACCAGGCCTCGCCGCGAGCCCCCTGCGGCGAAAGGATCAGCGAGCGTCCGCCCGCTTGGGGGCTTATGGTAATGGTCAGGTCAGGCTTTGGCAAAACGCCCGCGCCCTTTTCTGGCCACTCGAACAAGCACAGCGGGTCGCCCTCGAAGTAGTCACGAATCCCCATGAACTCCAACTCCTCCGGATCGACCAGGCGATACAGGTCGAAATGGTAGGCGCGCACCTCGCCGATTTCGTAGGGTTCGACCACGGTGAAGGTCGGGCTTTTCACCGCACCGGTATGGCCAAGGCCACGAATCAGCCCTCGGGAAAGCGTAGTCTTGCCCGCGCCCAGGTCACCTTCGAGAAAGATCACGCCGCGACCGCCGGTCACTTCGGCCAGTGATGCACCGAATTTCACCGTGGCGTCTTCATCGGCCAGAAACAGGGTTATGCCAGACACGCAGAATGCTCCTCCAACAACTCACGAATGACCGGCGCCAGATCACTGGCCGCCAAGCCTCTACCTTTGACTCCCAGCCGCTCGCCCGCACAGGCGTGCAGCCACACCCCAAGGCCAGCGGCCTGCCAGGCATCCAGCCCCTGGGCCAACAACGCTGCCAGCACACCGGTAAGCACATCGCCGAAACCAGCCCCGGCCATTGCCGGGTGGCCGCGTTGGCACAGCGCCAGCTGGCCGGCCGGGTCGGCAACCAGCGTACCAGCCCCCTTGAGCACGCAAACACTGGCATAGCGGCGCGCCAGCTTGCGCGCGGCGCCCGGCCGATCAGCCTGCACTGCCTCGGTGGAAATGCCCAGCAACCGCGCGGCCTCCCCTGGGTGCGGGGTGAGGATACTGCCGCTGGGCAAGGCCAACGGGGCACGCGCCAGCAGGTTGAGTGCATCGGCATCCCACACCTGTGGCCGCTCGGCATTGGCCACCGCAGACAACAGGCTACGCCCCCAGGCGGCCTGGCCCAGGCCAGGGCCGACCACCAGCACCGAGGCACGCTCCAGCACGCCCATCAGCTGGTTGGCCGAATTCACGCCCAGGCACATGCTTTCGGGAATACGCGTCAAGCCCGCAGCAACGTGCTCGGGGCGGGTCGCCACGCTGACCAGCCCAGCACCGCAGCGCAACGCGGCCTCTGCACTGAGCAGTACCGCGCCACCGGTACCCAGGTCGCCACCCACCACCAGCACATGGCCGAAGTCGCCTTTGTGGGCGTGCGGGTGCCGGGCAGGCAGGCGCGCGACGGTGACGCTGCTGAGCAGTTGCGGGTTGTGGCTTGGGTGTTTGGTCTGCGGCATGGGGTCAAAGGCTCCAATGTCTGGCAGAATTATACGCACCTGAGCCCGTATTGCCTTGCCCATCCATGTCTGCTTGCACACTTGACCTCGCCGCACTGGCCCAATCGATCAAGATCTGGGGCCAAGAACTCGGTTTTGCCCACGTTGGCATCGCCGGGGTGGACCTTGGCGAGCACGAAAAACATCTGCAGCGGTGGTTGGCTGCCGGCTACCAGGGCGAAATGGAATACCTCGCCGCCCATGATGGCAAACGTGCGCACCCCGACCAGTTGATCCCCGGCACGGTACGGGTGGTTTCGCTACGCATGGACTACTTGCCGGGCGACACGCAGATGGCGCAACGCCTGGCCCAGCCAGAAAAAGCCTACGTATCGCGCTACGCCCTCGGCCGCGATTACCACAAGCTGGTGCGCAAACGCGTGCAGCACCTGGCCGATCGCATCCAGGAAGATATCGGCCCGTTCGGTTACCGCGCCTTCGTCGACAGCGCCCCGGTGCTGGAAAAAGCGATTGCCGAGCAGGCCGGGCTGGGCTGGATCGGCAAGAACACCCTGCTGCTCAATCGCAAGGCCGGCAGTTACTTTTTCCTGGCCGAACTGTTCGTCGACTTGCCGCTGCCGGTGGACGAAGCACATACCAGCGAGCACTGCGGGCGCTGTGAGGCCTGCCTGGATATCTGCCCCACCAAGGCATTCGTCGGGCCCTACGTACTGGACGCCAGGCGCTGCATCTCCTATCTGACCATCGAGCTCAAGGGCGCGATTCCCGTCGAGTTGCGCGCCATGATGGGCAATCGGGTGTTCGGCTGCGACGACTGCCAGATCGTCTGCCCGTGGAACCGCTTCGCCCGCCCGACCCAGGAGGGTGACTTCCAGCCGCGGCACGGGCTGGAAAATGCCGAACTGGCCGAGATGTTTCTGTGGGACGAAAAGACCTTCCTGCGCAAGACCGAGGGCGGGCCGTTGCGGCGGGCGGGGTATGAGCGGTGGTTACGAAACCTGGCCGTAGGGTTGGGCAATGCGCCCTCGACCATTCCGGTGCTGGAGGCCTTGAAGGCGCGGCGGGAAGACCCGTCGGAGCTGGTGCGCGAGCATGTCGAGTGGGCGCTGGCCAGGCATGGCATTCATTAACGACTTCCCACGCTGCAGGAGCGGCTTCAGCCGCGAACCCGGCGAAGCCGGTGCCAACCAACGCGTCGCGTGCTTTGCGGCTACGCCGCGCCTCCAGGTTATGTGACGCCTGAAGGCTACTGCTGGTCGTTGTAGTGAAACTTCGGCATTTCCCAATGGAAGCGAATCGCCAGCAAGCGCACCAGAAACCCGCCAAACAAGGTCAGCAGCATGGCCTGCTCCGCCGGCACCTTGAAGTACACGCACCCCAGATAGAACCACGCCGCCGCAAACGACACGCTGGCATACAGCTCACGGCGGAACACCAACGGGATGTCGTTACAGAAGATATCCCGCAGGATCCCGCCGAATACCCCGGTGATCACGCCGCTGATCGACGCCACCAGCATGCCCTGCCCCATCTCCAGCGCAGTCATGCAGCCAATCAGGGTAAACGCCACCAGCCCCAGGGCATCCAGCACCAGGAACAGCGAGCGCAGGCGGCGCATCATCGGTGCGATGAAAATCGTCAGCAGCGCAGCGAAGCTGGTCAGCACCAGGTATTCCGGGTGCTTCACCCAGGTCAGCGGGTAGTGCCCGAGCAGCACGTCGCGCACCGAGCCGCCCCCAAGGGCGGTGACGCAGGCAATCAGCACCACGCCAAACCAGTCCATGCCGCGACGGCCGGCAGACAAGGCGCCGGTCATGGCTTCGGCGGTAATGGCGATAAGGTAGAGCATCAACAACATGGCGCGGGTCCGTGCGAGAAAGGCGCGCAGTCTAACCAGTTGCCCCAGGCACCAAAAGAGGGCGCCACGACAATATCTGCGCGCTTTCGGCTCACACCTTGATGAAGTGCTCGCGGTAGTGGCGCAGTTCGGCGATCGACTCGCGGATATCGTCCAGCGCCAGGTGGGTGCTGCCCTTCTTGAAGCTGTCACGCACGTCCGGCGCCCAGCGCGCAGCCAGCTCCTTCACGGTGGAGACGTCGAGGTTGCGGTAGTGGAAGTAGTTTTCCAGGTTACGCATGTGGCGATAGAGGAAGCGGCGGTCCTGGCAGATGCTGTTGCCACAGATCGGCGACTTGCCTTTCGGTACCCATTGCTCCAGGAACGCGATGGTCTGCGCTTCGGCCTCGGCCATGCTCACCTGGCTTTCGCGCACACGCTGGGTGAGCCCCGAGCCGCCATGGGTGCGGGTGTTCCACTCGTCCATGCGGGCCAGCACTTCGTCACTGTGGTGGATGGCGATCACCGGCCCCTCGGCCAAGGTGTTCAGCTCGCTGTCGGTGACGATGGTGGCCATCTCGATGATGACGTCGTTGTCCGGGTCCAGGCCGGTCATTTCCAGATCGATCCAGATCAGGTTCTGTGGGTTCTGCATGAAGAGGCTCCTCGTATAGGCCGTCATAGTAGCCTAGCGGCAGAGTGCCGCGCATTCCCGGCGCGAAGGTAACCAGAATGGTCCGCCGCCCACCGTGCTAAACTGCCTGCCGATTTCATTCTGCCCCACCACGGAACATTCATGGCCAAACGCCAGCTCAACCGCCGCCAGAACTGGCGCATCGAAAAGATCCAGAACGAACGCGCCGCGCGCGCCGCCAAACGCGAGCAGCATGCGCTGCAGGAGCTGGAGGGTGGTGACCTGGGGCCCGAACAACTGGGCCTGGTGATCGCGCACTTTGGTGTGCAGGTCGAGGTCGAAGCTCAGGACGGCGACGTTGCAGGCCAGGTGTTCCGCTGCCACCTGCGCGCCAACCTGCCAGCGCTGGTTACCGGCGACCGTGTGGTCTGGCGTGCCGGCAACCAGGGCATCGGCGTGATCGTCGCGCAGATGCCACGCACCACAGAGCTGTGCCGGCCGAACAACCACGGCCAGCTCAAGCCGGTGGCGGCCAACGTCGACCTGATCGTGATCGTCTTCGCACCGGCGCCCGAACCGCACCCGAACCTGATCGACCGCTACCTGGTTGCTGCCGAGCACGCTGGCATTCGCCCGCTGCTGCTGCTGAACAAGGCCGACCTGATCAACGACGAGAATGGCCCGGCCCTGCAGGCGCTGCTCGAGGTCTATCGCGACCTTGGTTATCCGCTGCTGGAGGTTTCTGCTCACCACGGTGATGGTATGCAACGCCTGCAACAGATGCTGGACGGGCACATCAGCGTGTTCGTCGGCCAGTCCGGAGTGGGCAAGTCGTCCTTGGTCAACAGTCTGCTGCCTGCCGCCGACACCCGGGTCGGCGACCTGTCCGAATGGTCGGGCCAGGGCACGCACACCACCACCACCGCACGCCTGTACCACTTCCCCAACGGCGGCGACCTGATCGACTCGCCGGGTATCCGCGAATTCGGGCTCGGCCACGTCAGCCGTGACGACGTGGAGGGTGGCTTCATCGAGTTCCGCGACCTGTTCGGCACGTGCCGCTTCCGCGACTGCAAGCATGATCGCGAGCCAGGTTGCGCGCTGCTCAAGGCATTGGAAGACGGCCGCATCAAGCAACAGCGCATGAACAGCTACCGCTCGATCATCGCCAGCCTGCCGGAAGACGCCTACTAATCTGTAGGAAACGTTACCGAGGCACGTAGGATCGCTCCGGTTTCACCGTCGTCTATTGCCCCACCCGCTGCTTTCCCTGATGGTCATTACATCTATCAGGGAGGGCAACCGCGATGCCGGTTTTCATCAGTTACCGCCACGAGCAGCGGCTTGATGCCTTCATCCTCAATGAGCGCTTGCTGCTCGAAGGCATTCCCGCCCAGCTGGTCCTGTTCGACAGCCCAGGGCAGACCAGCGAAGACTTGTATGGCAGCTTCTGCCAACAGATGGGTGATGCGACCCACTGGATCGGCCTGCTCCCAGCCTGCATTGCGTCAGACTGGTGGACGCCCTGGCTGCTGGGCACTGCGGTCATGGCCACCCGGCGCGTGGTCTTCTACCAGGGCGATGGCGGCACGTTACCCGAATGGTTTGGCAAATGGCCGGTGATGCGCGAGCGCGCGCATATCGACCTGTTCGTGCGGGCTTATCACGATGAGTGCACCTTCGAGCGGGCCATGGTGTTGCCGGCAGGGCGTGGAAGCTGCACCGACAGGGACAATGCAGACTTCTTCCATGCCGACCTGAAGGCCAAGATCCGGCGGGGGTTTTGAATGCATCGGGGCCGCAAAGCGGCCCCGATCGGTTACTGGTCCTTGGCCTCGTCCATCTTCAAGGTACCGTCCTCGAAGATGTTCAGCTTCTGGCGCAGTTCACGCGGCTGCATCGGTGCATCGCCCGCACCGGGGGCCGCCGAAGCACCTGGGGCAGCACCACCAGGTGCGCCACCGGCAGGCGGCGTAGCCGGGCTCGGCTGAGCAGGTGCTGCCTCCGGCATGCCCTGTTCGCCCTCGATGTTGCGCTGGGCCTTCTTGGTCAGGACGATGATATCGATACGGCGGTTGACCGGGTTGAACGGGTTCTTGCGGTCGAACAGCGACGACGAGGCATAACCCACCACCCGCGCCACCTGGTCATCCGGGTAGCCCCCGGCAACCAGCGCACGGCGCGCCGCGTTGGCGCGGTTGGCCGACAGCTCCCAGTTACCGAACTCACCACTGCCCGAATAGGGTTTGGCGTCGGTATGGCCACTGATGCTGACCTTGTTCGGCACCGCCTTGATGGTGTCGGCCATGGCCAGCAGGATGTCCTCGAAGTAAGGTTGCAGCCGAGCACTGCCGATGTCGAACATCGGCCGGTTCTCGGCGTCCATGATCTGGATGCGTAGGCCGTCCTGGGTGATCTCGAACAGAATCTGGTCCTTGAACTTCTGCAGCTGCGGGTTTTCGTCGACCTTGTTCTGCAGTTCCTGCAGCAGCAATTCGAGGCGCTCGCGCTCAACCTGCTCGGCCATGGTCTCGACCTGATCCTTGTTCAGCTGGATGCTGGTATCAGGCTTCTGCTCGGATTGCTGCTCCGGGTTGATGGTCTTCTCCGGGGCGAGCTCTGGCGAGCCCCCCAGGTCGATCACATAGGGGGTTCCGCTCTCGGAGAAGCCGATCGGGTCTTTGAAGTAGCCGGCAATGGCGATCTTCTGTTCAGGCGTGGCAGTGGACATCAACCACAGCACCAGGAAGAACGCCATCATCGCCGTGGCGAAGTCGGCGAAGGCGATCTTCCAGGCGCCGCCATGGTGCCCGCCACCGAAGCGCTTGACGCGCTTGATGATTATCGGCTGGTTGTTTTCCATGGCTTAGCGACCGCGAACTGCTTGTTCCAGCTCGGCAAAGCTCGGGCGGTGCTTCGGATACAGCACCTTGCGCCCGAACTCGACGGCCAGCGAAGGCGGCATGCCGGAGGCCGAGGCTACCAGCGAAGCCTTGATCGACTCGTAAAGGTTGATTTCTTCCTTGGCGTCGTGCTCCAGGCACTTGGCCAACGGGCCGAAGAAGCCATACGCCGCAAGAATACCGAAGAAGGTACCGACCAGGGCCGCACCTACGTGCATGCCGATGGCCGCCTGATCGCCCTCACCCAGCGAAGCCATGGTCACCACGATACCGAGTACTGCCGCGACAATACCGAAACCGGGCATGCCGTCGGCAATGCCGGTGACCGCGTGCGACGGGTGCTCGAGCTCTTCCTTCATGCTCAGCAGTTCCATGTCGAACAGGCCTTCGAGCTCGTGGGGCGCCATGTTGCCGGTGGACATGATGCGCAGGTAATCGCAGATGAATGCGGTCATGCGCTCATCGCCCAGCACAGCAGGGTATTTAGCGAAGATCGGGCTGGCCGCAGCGTCTTCGATATCGCTCTCGATCGCCATCATGCCTTCACGACGGCTCTTGTTGAGGATCTCGTAAACCAGGCCCAGTACCTCGAGGTAGAAGGTATGGGTGAAGCGCGAGCCGAACATCTTCATCGACTTCTTGATTACATGCATGGTCATGTAACCAGGGTTGGCCTGCATGAAAGCGCCAAAGGCTGCACCGCCGATGATCAGCACTTCAAACGGCTGAATCAGTGCCGCGATCTTGCCGTGGGAGAGCACATATCCGCCGAGCACGCTCGCGAATACGACGATGATGCCGATAATTTTAGCCATAGGTTCAAAGCACTTGCTGTCGTGGTCAGGGTGAGGGACGGGAGCTTTAAAACTCTTCTTCTACTTATCGGCAGATCTGCGCCAGACTATAGCCACTCAATGCGAAAAGCCAGTTCGGACTGATGTCAAAATGCCAATGGAATCCAAGGTGCCCACTCAGAATCCGCGTACGCTAGAGGCCTGGGTAAAGCTGCTCGACGGTATTCGCGTACCGGTGCCGAAGCAGAGTTACGACCGGGTCATGAGCGCCATCAACGATAGCCGCCGCTCACTGCGGGACATCGCCGAACTGATGCAGGACAGCCCAGCACTGGTGCTGTCGGTGATGCGCGAGGCCAATCACCCGGCCAATGCCAGCCAGGCCGAACCCGCCGAAAGCCTGGAAATCGCCCTCAATCGGCTGGGCCTGGCGCGCACCCGAGAACTGCTTACCCGCTTGCCAGCCCTGCCGGACCACGATATCCCGCCGGTGCTGCGCCAATTCCTGTTGATCAGCCAGCACGCTTCGCAGCAGGCCAGCGGCCTGTTCGCCAGCCGCCTGGCGCGGCTGTGGCAGGAAATTCACTGGGGCAGCCTGCTGTTCCTGTCGCCGTTGTGGCCGATGGCGCTGGCCTACCCGAAGCTGCTCGACGCCTGGGAGCTGCGTGTCATCCACAAGGGCGAAGAGGCCGCAGAGGTGGAGCTGGAACTGTTCGGCGTGCGCATCATGGTGCTGTGCCAAGCCATGGCCGAACACTGGCGCCTGTCGCAATGGGTCACCCAGGGCTACCGCCTGTTGCTGGAAGAACGTGAACAGCTGGGCCAGATCCTCGGCATCGCCCGTGACGGTGACCTGCTGAGCCAGCAGCACCGCCTGGACGAAGCCCCCGCCCTGAGCCGCTGGTTCAACCAGCCAGCCAATACCGTGCTGCTGGCCAACAACCTGGCCCTGGCGGCCCAGGTGGGCTGGGACAACCCGCACCTGCTGCGCTGGCAACTGCTCACCGCGCTGTACCTGCAGACCTCGCTGGAGGACGTGCAACAGCAGGTCCACCAGCAGGCTGCCGCCAGTGCCCGACGCCACGCCAGGCACGCCCTGTTCCACCCCGCCGAAGCCTTGATCTGGCCTTGGCACCAGCGCCGCCCGCACCCCGACATGATCATCCCACCACCACCCTCCAGCGAGGCACTGGGCCAGTGGCGCAAGCTGTGCCAGGAACTGCTGGCCAAGCCCAGCCCCTTTACCAATACCGTGCACCTGGCTACCCAGGCACGCGAGGCGTTGCTGGCCTGTGGCATGCAGCGCATCATGCTGCTGACTCTGGACAGGGCCAACGACGCCCTGCGCGTACAGCAAACCGCCGGCCTGCCCAAGGAAGCCGAAGCCATCGCCTTGCCCATCCCGCAGAACAAGCTGCTGCAGAAGCTGGTAGGCCAAGCCGCGCAATTGCGCCTGACGCCAGAAAACCATGCCCAACTTTCGGCCTTGATGCCGGCCCCGCTGCGCGCTTTCTTCCGTAGTGAACACCTGCTGTTGCGCTCAATGGCAGTGGGTGACCAGGTGCTGATGCTGGCGGTGGCCGACCAGGGCGGCAAGCCGCTGGCCGATGTCAGCGTGCAAGCTTTTGGCAAAACCGCGCAATGTATCGAGCGTGCGCTCGCTGTGTTTGCCAACCGCAATGCCTGACCCTTGCGCTACAATCGCACCTCTTTCCACACTGGAGACCGTGGATGACTGATTTTGCCGGACTGCCGCTGGTGATCGAGCCTGCGGAGCTGCTGCCGCGCCTGGGTTCGCCCCAGCTGATCCTGGTCGACCTGAGCAGCGCCAACCGCTATGTCAGCGGGCATATTGCGGGCGCGCGCTTCGTCGAAGGCAAACGCACCCAGCTGGGCCTGCCGCCCGCGCCGGGGCTGCTGCCGGCGCTGGCTGACCTGGAAAAACTGTTCAGCGAGCTCGGTCACCGCGATGACGCGGTTTACGTGGTGTACGACGATGAAGGCGGCGGCTGGGCCGGGCGCTTCATCTGGATGCTCGATGTCATCGGTCACCCGCACTACCACTACCTCAATGGCGGTATCCAGGCCTGGCCGGCAGACAAGCTGGTGACCGAAGTACCAGCGCCTGCCAATACGCCTGTGCGCTTGCACCTGCACGGCGAGCCGACCGCCACCCGCGAATACCTGCAAAGCCGCCTGGGCGCCGACGACCTGGTGATCTGGGATGCCCGTGGCCCACAGGAATTCAACGGTGAAAAAGTCCTGGCCGCCAAAGGCGGGCATATTCCCGGCGCGATCAACTTCGAGTGGACCGCTGGCATGGACCTCAACGACCACCTGCGCATCCGCCAGGACATCAAGCAAGTCCTCCTGCAACTGGGCATCACCCCCGACAAGGAAGTGATCACCCATTGCCAGTCACACCGCCGCTCCGGTTTCACTTACCTGGTGGCCAAGGCCCTCGGCTACCCACGCGTCAAGGCTTACGCCGGCTCGTGGAGCGAATGGGGCAACCACCCGGACACGCCTGTAGAAGTCTAAGGAACCTGCATGAAATCCCGTTTGTTCATCATCAGCCAGTACCTGCTGCCGCACCACCTGCTGTCGCGGCTCGCCGGCTGCGTTGCCGAGTGCCGCGCGCGCTGGTTCAAAAATGCCTTCACCGCCTGGTTCGCCAAGCGCTACCAGGTGAACATGAACGAGGCACTGGTCGAAGACCTGACCGCCTACGAGCACTTCAACGCGTTCTTCACCCGCGCCCTGAAGCCAGGCGCTCGCCCGCTGGACGAAACCCCGGGCGCCATCCTCTGCCCGGCCGACGGTGCCGTGAGTCAGCTGGGCCCGATCGAGCACGGTCGTATCTTCCAGGCCAAGGGCCACAGCTTCAGTGCCCTGGAGCTGCTCGGCGGCGACCCGGCCCTGGCTGCGCCGTTCATGGGCGGCGAGTTCGCCACCATCTACCTGTCGCCGAAAGATTACCACCGCGTGCACATGCCGCTGGCCGGCACCCTGCGCGAGATGGTCTACGTGCCTGGGCGGCTGTTCTCGGTCAACCAGACCACGGCGGAAAACGTCCCTGAGCTGTTTGCCCGCAACGAGCGTGTGGTGTGTCTGTTCGACACCGAGCGCGGCCCGATGGCTGTTGTACTGGTCGGCGCGATGATCGTTGCCTCGATCGAGACCGTGTGGGCTGGCCTGGTCACGCCGCCGAAGCGTGAGCTGAAAACCTTCCGCTACGACGAAGGCAGCCGCGCACCGATTCACCTGGAAAAAGGTGCGGAGCTGGGCCGCTTCAAACTGGGCTCCACGGCCATCGTGCTGTTCGGGCCGGAGCAAGTGAAGTGGGCTGAAAACCTGGGTGCAGGTTCGGCAACCCGCATGGGTGAGCTGCTGGCGGTGCCTGCGCAGGCCTGATTGCCTGGTAGATACAGTTGGGGCCGCTATTGCGGCCCCTTTTGTTTCAGCTCAACCGCGGGCGTCGCGGTCGCGTAGCCCCAGCAGATACAACACACCATCCAGGCCCAAGGTCGAAATGGCCTGCTTGGCCGACTGGCGTACCAGCGGCTTGGCACGGAATGCCACACCCAGGCCGGCCAACGAGAGCATCGGCAAGTCGTTGGCGCCATCACCCACGGCAATGGTCTGTTCCAGCTGCAGCCCCTCCTCATTCGCCAGCTGCTGCAGCAGCTCTGCCTTGCGCTGGGCGTCGACGATCGGCTCGATGGCCACGCCGGTCACCTTGCCGTCGACCACTTCCAGCTCGTTGGCGAACACATAGTCGATGCCCAGGCGCGCCTGTACCTGCTTGGCAAAGTAGGTGAAGCCACCGGACAGGATTGCTGTCTTGTAGCCCATGCGCTTGAGTTCGGCGAACAGGTTCTCGGCACCTTCGGTCAGGCGCAGGGAAGCTCCGATCTGGTCCAGCACGCCGACATCCAGGCCTTTAAGCAGCGCCATGCGCTCCTTGAAACTGGCGCGGAAGTCGAGCTCCCCGCGCATCGCCCGCTCGGTAATGGCCGACACCTGCTCGCCGACACCGGCAGCCTTTGCCAGTTCATCGATCACCTCAGCCTCGATCAGCGTCGAGTCCATGTCGAACACGGCCAGGCGGCGGTTGCGGCGGAACAGGTCGTCTTTCTGGAAGGCGATGTCGATGTTCAGCGCTTCGGACAACGCGAAGAAGTCGGCGCGCAGCGCCTGGGCATCGCTTGGCTCGCCGCGCACGGAAATTTCCAGCGCCGCCTTGCCTTTGTCACCCTGGGCATCCAGGGCAACACGGGCAGACAGACGCTCGATACGCTCGATGGTCAGGCCATACTCGCTGATGACCGCGCTCACGCGCTGCAGCTGCTCGGGGGTGATCTTGCGGCTGAGCAAGGTGGCGATGTAGCGCGGGTCACCCTGGCCATCGGCCCAGTGCTGGTAGTCCGCTTCGGAAATCGGCGTGTAGCGGGCCTGCAAATTCAGCTCGTGGGCCTTGGATTGCACGCTTTGCAGCAGGCTGGTGGCCACTTCGTTATCCGGGATATCGACCAGAATGCCGAACGACAAAGTGCCGTGCATGACCGCCAGGCCGATGTCGAGGATGTTCACACCGCCCTGGAGCAGGACGCCGGTAATTGCGGCAGTGAGACCGGGGCGGTCCTCACCGGTGATGTTGATCAGGACGATTTCGCGCACAACCTGGCTCCGACTTCGATGAAAAATGCGCATTCTACCGATTTTCCGTGACCATCGGGCGCCAACGATACTTTGCCGACAAAACTCTGATCGCTATACTGCGCAACACTTTCATGCCATTAAGAGCCGCGCTCTGTGAACCGGCCCACGCCCGTCAAACCAGACAACTTCTTCCTCATGATCTTCCGTGCCCTGCGCCAACGTCGCGTTCCACTGGCACTGCGCATCGCCAGCACCAATATATTCTTGGTGGCGCTGGCGCTGGTGATCTATGCCTGCGTGATGGGCCTGCAGTTCAAGCAGGCCATGCACGAGCAGGCGGATGCCCTTGGCCAGAGCCTGACCACTCAGACCGCCACCTCGGCGACCGAGCTGCTGGTGTCCAACGACATCCTCAGCCTCAACGTGCTGCTGGGCAACCTGGTGAAGAACCCGCTGGTGGCCCATGCGGCCATCTACAGCGTGGACAACCGCATCCTGGCCGAGGCCGGGCAGCGGCCGCGCAATAGCCTGCTGGGGGAAGCTGAAGGTCTGTACCAGACCAAGATCACCTTCCAGGACGTGACTGCCGGGCAACTGCGTATCAGCCTGGACATGAGCCAGTTCCAGCAGCCGATGCTGATCAGCCTGCAAAGCATGGGCATTCTTGCCGCGATCCTGCTGGCACTGGCGTTGAGCCTGAGCCTGCGCCAGGGCCGCCACATCACCCTGCCGCTGCTGCAGCTGCGGGTATGGCTGCGTGATCCGCACCCGTACACCCCGGCGACTGATCGTCAGGATGAGATCGGCGATATCGCCCGCCAGCTGCACGCCCGCCTGGCCCCGCCGCCGCCCCCGGAGCCTGAGCCTGAGCCGGAGGAAGAACACGAAGAGGACGAATTCGACGACCTGCACGAGGTTGCGGCGCCCGTTAAAGCTGCGCCACGCGCCAAGGTTACCGCCCTGGCCGAAGATGAAGACGACGACGAGGCTTTTGCCGGCCTGCTGGACAACGATGAACCCGCGCCTAAAGCAGCTGTGGTCGAGTCCGACGAACCTCAGCACTCTGCAGTGCTGGCCGTGCAGCTGGGCTCCCAGGAACAACTGCGCCGCCTGCCGCGCACCCGCCTGACCGAGCTGCTGGAGCGTTACCGCGACTGCCTGGAACAGGCCGCATCGCTATATGAAGGCGAGACCTACACGCTCAACGATGGCAGCACACTGGTGTTGTTCCACAGCCGCGACTGCGGCGAGGACTACCTGACCAATGCGATCTGCTGCGGCGAGCTGTTGCGCGCCCTGGGCCATGCCCTGCAGATCGAGGTGGCAGACAGCGGCATCACCCTGCAACTGCAACTGGGCCTGGCTTTGGGTGACGACCTGCATGGCTTGGAGCAGGTTGACCTGCTGATGACGGAAAAGGCCCAGGATGCCCTGGCGCTGTCCCAGCACAGCCGCAATCTGTTGCTGGTGGAGCGGCAGATCAGCGATGACGTACTGATTCGTCAGCGCGCTCGCATTCGCCCGATTGCCAGCCCTGAGGGGGCCTGCTGTGTGGAGCGGTTGATGGAGCCTTACCCGTCAATGCTGGAGCGGCAGCTGGCGCGCATGCACGAGCGCCGGGCCTAGCCCCGAGCTGCCCTCATCGCCGGCAAGCCGGCTCCTACAAGGTGGACTGCCCCCAGGGTTGGATTGGTGTCCAACTTTTGGGGGAGCACTCCAAAGTCTGCAGCGCTGCAGACATGGTGGGAGCCGGCTTGCCGGCGATGAGGCCACCACAAGCCCACAAAAAAGCCCGCACATGTGCGGGCTTTTTCTTATCTGGCCTAACCATCAGAACCGATAGACTTCCATATCGGTACGGATCGGTGAAGCCATCGGGATCTTCGACTTCTCTGGCGCTTTTTTGACCTGAACCGGTGCAGCGGGCTTCTTGGGTGCCTCATCGGCAATTGCAGGCTGATTGGCCAGCGGCTTGACCGCACTGCTCAACTGCTCTGCAAGCTTCTGCAGCAGTTTGCCTTGGGCCTGCACCTGCGACGACTCACTACCTTCATGCGGTTGCTCGAGGTGAACGATGCGGTTGTCACGCACATGGCCGCGGCGGTCGAGCAAACGCCATTGGGCGTCGAGAATGGCCGGCTGGTTCTTGCCCGAGTCCAGGCGGGTGATCGACAGCAATACCTGCACGTCCGGCGAGAAACCGGTGCTGGCGGGGGCCAGGACTACGCGCTGGCTGTCCAGCCGCCAGGCCAGCTGGCGAACCAGCAGCTGGTCGATGTCTGCCGACAGGCTACCCGCCCAACGACCGTCCGTCGCTGAACTCAGGCTGCCATCGGTCTGACGCTGCAAAAAGGTTTCGCGCTGAAGGTAATCGGCGACCGACACCGGGCCGAGCACCACGGCCATGCCTGCACTCTGTGAAGGCTGGCCAGGATCACCGCTGTCGAGCTGATACAGGGCAACCGGCTGATGCATGCTGCATCCGCTCAGCCCCAGCAAGCCCGTCATCAACAGCGCAAATGGAAGGCGCAGAAATTTCATTCATCCCATCCAGGCGGTCGCCACCAGGCTAACCGCAGTGATACTGATATAGATTCAATCGGGCACACAGCCACGCTGGCACCGAAGGGGCACTATCATCCGCGAAATATCGGTCCGACTCCAGCATTTCTGCCTGGAACGGCGCTGAAATTGCCGCCCCAGACATTTCAACCGGTTACGCCGGACCTTCCACCTGCAAACCGTCGACGCGCTGGAACCCGCGTGGCAGCTTGCTGCCGCGCCTGCCGCGCTCGCCTTTGTAATGCTCAAGGTCGTCTGGTTTCAGAGACAGGGTACGCTTGCCTGCTTGCAAAACAAGTGTCGCGCCCTCGGCGATTACGGCCAAATCTGTAACATATTCTTCACGACTGGCGACCCGATCACCGGGCACACCGATGATCTTATTGCCCTTGCCTTTACCCAGCTGTGGCAGGTCGGCCACCTTGAACACCAACAAGCGGCCTTCGGTGGTCACTGCCGCCAGCCAGTCCTGTTCACGGTTGGCCACAGGCCTCGGGCTGATGACTTTGGCGCCATTCGGCAGGCTGAGCAGCCCTTTGCCGGCCTTGTTCTTGGCCTGCAGGTCCTCACCTTTGACCACGAAGCCGTAACCGGCATCGGAAGCCACCACGTATAACGCGTCATCCTCAGGTAGCAGCACGCACTCGAAGGTCGCCCCTGGTGGCGGCGTCAAGCGCCCGGTCAGCGGCTCGCCCTGGCCCCGTGCCGACGGCAGCGTGTGCGCTGCCACCGAATAGCTGCGGCCGGTGGAGTCGATCAGCACGGCGAACTGATTGGAACGCCCAGCTGCTGCCGCTTTGAAACCATCCCCCGCTTTGTAGGAAAGGCCTGTGGCATCGATGTCATGGCCTTTGGCACAGCGTACCCAGCCTTTTTCCGACAGCACGACAGTGACCGGCTCGGTCGGCATCAGCTCGTTTTCCGACAATGCCTTGGCTTCGCTGCGCTCTACGATCGGCGAACGGCGGTCGTCGCCGTAAGTCTCGGCGTCCTTGATCAGTTCGCTGCGTACCAGCTTGCGCAGCTTGGCATCGCTGCCGAGCAGGGCCAGCAGTTTGGCCTGCTCCTTGAGCAGCTCGTCCTGCTCGCCGCGGATTTTCATCTCCTCCAGGCGGGCCAACTGACGCAAACGCGTTTCAAGGATGTAATCGGCCTGGATTTCGGTTAGCTCGAAACGGGCGATCAGGGCCTGCTTGGGGTGCTCCTCGGTGCGGATGATGTGGATCACTTCATCCAGGTTGAGGAATGCGGTGAGCAAGCCTTCCAACAGGTGCAGGCGCTTCTCGACCTTATCCAGGCGGTGTTGCAGGCGACGACGAACGGTACCTATCCGGTACTGCAGCCACTCCAGCAGCAAGGCACGCAGGTTTTTCAGCTGCGGCCGACCATCCAGGCCGATGATGTTGACGTTGACCCGGTACGTGCTTTCCAGCTCGGTGGTGGCGAACAGGTGCTGCATCAGCTCGTCGGCATCCACGCGGTTGGAGCGCGGGATGATGACGATGCGGCAGGGGTTTTCGTGGTCCGATTCATCACGCAGGTCGGCGACCATCGGCAGCTTCTTGGCCTGCATCTGCGCGGCAATCTGCTCCAGCACCTTGGCCCCGGAGACCTGGTGTGGCAGAGCAGTAACGACGATGTCGCCATCTTCCACCCGGTACACGGCGCGCATGCGGATCGAACCACGGCCGCTTTCGTAGATCTTGAGGATCTCGGCCCGCGGCGTGATGATCTCGGCTTCGGTCGGGTAGTCCGGCCCCTGAATATGCTCGCACAACTGCTCGAGTGTGGCCTTGGGCTCGTCGAGCAGGCGCACGCAGGCACTGGCGACCTCACGCAGGTTGTGCGGTGGCACGTCGGTAGCCATGCCCACAGCGATGCCAGTGGTACCGTTGAGCAGGATGTTCGGCAGGCGCGCCGGCAACACTGCAGGCTCCTGCAGCGTGCCATCGAAGTTCGGCACCCAGTCCACGGTGCCCTGGCCCACTTCGCTCAGCAGCACTTCGGAATAGCGAGACAAGCGCGCTTCGGTGTAACGCATGGCGGCGAACGACTTCGGGTCGTCCGGTGCACCCCAGTTACCCTGGCCGTCAACCAGGGTGTAGCGGTAGCTGAACGGCTGCGCCATCAGCACCATGGCTTCGTAGCAGGCCGAATCGCCGTGGGGGTGGAATTTACCAAGCACGTCACCGACGGTACGCGCCGACTTCTTGTGCTTGGCATCGGCATCGAGCCCCAACTCACTCATGGCATAGACGATGCGTCGCTGCACAGGCTTCAGGCCGTCGCCGATATGCGGCAGGGCCCGGTCCATGATCACGTACATGGAGTAGTTGAGGTAGGCCTGTTCGGTGAAGTCAGCCAGCGAACGGCGTTCGACGCCGTCGAGGCTGAGTTCCAGTGGGTCGCTCATGCGGGCCTCGTTATTTCAGGTTCTGGCGCAGCAGCATGGTGCCGCCGCGCTGGGTAAATTCAAGTTGTTTCAGCGCGCTCATGCCGAGCAGCACGGTCTGCCCATCCAGCCCCGGCACCACCAGCGCACGCACGCCCTGCAGGCGAATGTCGCCCAGTTGCAGGCTGTCCAGCCGGGTGCGGTAGCCTTCGGTACGGCCGTTGGCGGTACTGAGGATGACCGGGCTGCCACGCTGCAGGTCGAGCTCACGGGCCAGCACCTCGGGGATCGCCACATCGGTGGCGCCGGTGTCGAGCATGAAGTGCACAGCCTTGCCATTGATCGCACCGTCAGCCACGAAGTGGCCTTGGCCATTGCTTAACAGACGCACCTCGATGAAGCCTTCGCCGTGTGCCGACTGCACCTGGGTATTGGGGTTGCGGTCACGCGCCTCCCACTCACCGAAAAAGCGCGTGGCCAGGAACATCCCCGCTGCCCAGGCAAGGACCATCAGTACCCTGCCCGCACGCTTGCCCGGCGGCTGGCTCATGGCTTGGCGCTCCAGCCGCCTTCGGGCGCTGTAAAGCGCCAGACCACCGGCCGGCTTTCGCCATCGGCCCGGTCACCATTGTTGTTGTCCAGGCCGATCCAGGCACCCTTGGCATCGATCACCAGCGCTTCGGCCAGGCCGAACGGCTGATCGTAGCGGCGCTCGGGCACCAGCGCTTCGGCGGCAAACGACCAGCAGCGCTCGACCTTGCCGCTGTCGGCGTCACGCCGGCAAATGCGGTAGGCATTGCGTTCGAGGGTGAACAGCTTGCCTTCGAACCAGGCCAGGTCGGCGAAATCACGCGAAAGCGCACGGGCATTGGGCATTTGCGGCGGTTGCATTTCGACGCCGGCCTCGCTCAGTAGCACGCAACTGCGCCCGCAGGTCCACACCGATTGCTGGCGCTCTATCTTCACCAGGCCGCGACGCTCGCGCTCGGCCGCCAGCCACAGGCGGTCACCCGCCGGGTTGATCGCAAGGCCTTCGAACAAGGCGTTGAAGTGCAGCAGCATGCCGCTGGCACGGGCTTGGCGAATCATCGCAGGGTCGATTTTCAGCCAGTCCGGCTCGCCGTCGACCGGCAGTTGCAGCACCGCTGCATGCGCCTCGCTGACCAGGTAGATAGTGCCGGCCTGGTCGCAGGTAATGCCTTCATAATCCAGCTCCCCGCCGCGGATGTACGACACCGCCCAGTTGCGCGACTTCAGCCCCCAGGGCAAGCCGCTTTCCGGCACCGGTGGCGGGGCGAAGGTCAGAGGCTGGGCGCGCCATACCCCGTTCTGCTGGTCAAAGCGGTAGATACGGTCATCATCACGGTCGGAAACACCCCACAAGGCGCCCCGGCACAAGGCCAGGCCCGAGAGGTTACCGCCGCGCATGCCATCGATCGGGTGCCCGGACGCCAGCTTCAGCTCCGGCCAGTTGCCTGCCAGGCTCGGCAGGGCAACCAGCGCAAGGAAAAAGGCGGCAAGCAGACGAATCAAACCATGACCTCAGCCAGGTTACCTTTGGTTTCCAGCCAGCTCTTGCGGTCACCGGCGCGTTTCTTGGCGAGCAGTTTGTCCATCAGCTCGCAGGTGGCTTCGACGTCTTCCAGGGTCAGCTGGACCAGGCGCCGCGTGTTCGGGTCCATGGTGGTTTCGCGCAGCTGCGGCGGGTTCATCTCGCCCAGGCCTTTGAATCGGGTGACCTGTGGCTTGCCGCGCTTCTTCTCGGCCACCAGGCGGTCGAGGATGCCGTCACGCTCCGGCTCGTCCAGGGCGTAGTAGATTTCCTTGCCCAGGTCGATGCGGTACAGCGGCGGCATGGCGACGTAGACGTGGCCGGCCTCGACCAACGGGCGGAAGTGCTGGACGAACAGCGCGCACAGCAAGGTCGCGATGTGCAGGCCGTCGGAGTCGGCGTCGGCGAGGATGCAGATCTTGCCGTAGCGCAGCTGCGACAGGTCGACAGCGCCTGGGTCGACGCCGATGGCCACGGCGATGTTGTGCACCTCCTGGCTGGCCAGCACTTCGCCCCCGTCCACTTCCCAAGTGTTGAGGATCTTGCCGCGCAACGGCAGGATGGCCTGGAACTCCTTGTCCCGCGCCTGCTTGGCCGAACCACCCGCAGAATCGCCCTCGACCAGGAACAGCTCGGCGCGCATCGGGTCTTGGCCTGCGCAGTCGGCCAGCTTGCCCGGCAGCGCCGGCCCCTGGGTGACGCGCTTGCGCTCGACCTTCTTGCTGGCCTTGAGACGACGGCCGGCGTTGCTGATGGCAAGTTCCGCCAACTGCATGCCCAGTTCAGGGTGCGCGTTGAGCCACAAGCTGAAGGCGTCCTTGACCACACCGGAGACGAACGCCGCGGCCTCGCGGGAGGACAGGCGCTCTTTGGTCTGCCCGGAGAACTGCGGCTCCTGCATTTTCATCGAAAGGACGAAGGTAATGCGTTCCCAGACGTCTTCCGGCGCCAGCTTGACCCCGCGCGGCAACAGGTTGCGGAACTCGCAGAACTCGCGCATGGCATCGAGCAGGCCTTGGCGCAGGCCGTTGACATGAGTACCGCCCTGGGCGGTGGGGATCAGGTTGACGTAGCTTTCCTGAACGCTGTCGCCGCCTTCGGGCAGCCACAGCAAGGCCCAGTCCACGGCCTCTTTGTTACCGGCCAGGCTGCCGCAGAACGGCTCGTCAGGCAGGCGCAGGTATTCACTGACCGAGTCGACCAGGTAGGAACGCAGGCCGTCCTCATAATGCCACTCGACTTTCTCGCCGCTGGCCTTGTCCTCGAAGCTGACCAGCAGGCCCGGGCACAATACGGCCTTGGCCTTGAGCACATGCTTGAGGCGGCTGATGGAAAACTTAGGCGAATCGAAATACTTGGGGTCGGGGCTGAAGTACACGCTGGTACCGGTGTTGCGCTTGCCGACCGTGCCGACCACTTCCAGCTCACTGGCCTTGAAGCCATCGGCGAAGGTCATCTGGTACTCGTTGCCGTCGCGTTTGACGCGTACGCGCACCTGGGTCGACAGGGCATTGACCACCGAAATGCCAACGCCGTGCAGGCCGCCGGAGAACTGGTAGTTCTTGTTGGAGAACTTGCCGCCGGCGTGCAGTTTGGTGAGGATCAGCTCGACGCCCGACACGCCCTCTTCGGGGTGGATATCCACCGGCATGCCGCGGCCATCGTCGCTGACCTCCAGCGAGTGGTCGGCATGCAGGATGACCTGCACCGAACGCGCATGGCCAGCCAGGGCTTCGTCGACACTGTTGTCGATGACTTCCTGGGCCAGGTGGTTCGGCCGGCTGGTATCGGTGTACATGCCCGGCCGTTTGCGGACCGGGTCAAGGCCGGAGAGGACTTCGATGGCGTCTGCGTTATAGGCGCTAGCGCTGGGATTGGCCATGGGTTCTCGTCGTCAGTCTGGTGAATGCAAAAAGATCAAAATACAGAAAAGTCGAGCGCTGCATACTGCCCCCGGGCAACGCCGGCAAAGGCCAGCAGCGCGGGCATCTGCTGTGCAAAGCCCTGGTAGCTGTGGTCGCCGCCCGCCTGGATGCGCAGCGCGCAGGCACGGTAGTAATGCTCGGCGTGGCGATAGTCCAGGGTTTCATCGGCCGTCTGCAACCATACTTGATATCGGCCGGCATCCGTGGGGGCGGGCACTTCCAGCTCGGCCAGGGCCTGTACGTGGTCGTGGGTCAGCTCCCAGGTTTCGTCGGTGTAGTGGTTGCGCTGCGTGCCCAGGTAACCGTCGAACAGCTTGTGCGGCGTGACCGCCGGGTTGATCAGCAGCGCCTTCAGGCCATGGCGCTCGGCCAGCCAGGTGGCATAGTAGCCGCCGAGCGAACTGCCCACCAGCAAGGGGGCGCCCAACTCGGCGATGGCTGCTTCAAGCTGCGCGATGGCCTGGCGCGGGTGATGGTGCAGGGCGGGGACGCGCAACTGGTCCGCAAGGCCTAGCTGCTGCATCACAGCTTCGAGCTGACGCGCCTTGGTGGAGAGCGGTGAGCTGTTCAAGCCATGGATATAGAGGATGGAACCCGACATGCTGCCCCCGAAATCTGTGGCTTCGCGCCCAATGGTGCGGGCGCAGGGATGCGCAGTGTAGCGCGTTCGCCGTGTTTTGGCGTAGCGGTGGGATTTTCGCAACAATTTCTCAGCTGCAGCGGGGCGCTGTGCGTCCCATCGCCGGCAAGCCGGCTCTCACCAGGAGCGCATCGATTGAAACCTTGTGCAGCATCTCGACTTCAATAGCCCGGGCTGTCGAAGTCGAGCTTCACCTCGAAGTCCAAGGCCCGCTCCACCCCCGTCTCCAGCCGCCCGTCAGCGTACAGGCGCAACCATCGATAGCCCGGCTGCTCCTCGCTCACCTTGAAGTCCTCGCTGCGCGGGGCGAACTGGATGCAGGTCGACGGCGTGGCCAGCAGGCGCAAACCGCCGCGCAGCGCGTCCCATTCCTGGTGGATATGCCCCCAGAGCAACGCTTTCACGTGTGGACGACCCTCAAGCCGACGCAGCAACTCATCGGCATTGCGCAGGCCGATCGGTGCGATCCACGCACAACCGATATTCACGGGTTGATGGTGGCAACACACCAGGCAGTAGCGCTCACCTGCTGATTCAAGCGCATCATCGAGCAACGACAGCTGGTCCGGCCCGAGCAGCCCATGGGTAGCACCGAGCACGGCCGAATTGAGCATTACCACGCGCCAGGCGCCCACATCGGTAACCGCCTGCACCAGGTCCGGCGCCACCTCGGCCATGACCCTGGCTTCATCATGGTTGCCTGGCAACCAGCGAGTGGGCACGGCGAACTCGGCTGTAAGCTCGCGAAACGCCTGATACGACGCAACGCTGCCATCCTGAGACAAGTCGCCGGTGCACAACAGCAGGTCGATGCGCGGTTGCTCGCGCCGCACCTGGCCGATCACGTGGCGAAGGCTGTCGCGGGTCCGCAGGCCCAGCAGCGTGCCCGCAGGGTCTGCGAACAGGTGAGCGTCGGTCAGTTGCACCACGTGTACGGGTGCCTGGGTAGGGTCTGGGTGCGGCACCGGCCGTCTCCTCGTGCGGATTCAGCAGGAATTATGGCGGGGGAATGGTTGCGAGCAAACACCCGAAACCAACCGCCATCACATTTCAGCGCACACTTGCCAGTTCGTGGCCGCACGCCAGGCAGTGGCTTAGCCATTCGCCGAGGAACAGGTTGAGCTGGGCCTTCTCATCCGGCTGGTGCATGGCATCGTTAGGATACGGGTAGATGCTGCGCAGGCGCCGGGTATGTTCGGCGCTGATCACTTCGGCCATGCGCGCATCGTGGTACACCTGCACCTCCAGGTGCGGCACCGGTAGCCAAGGCAGGCTGTGCTCCTGGCGTACCCGCAGGGTTGTGGTGTAGGGGCAGGCAAGCACCACGTCGAGCACCAGCACGCCCAGCATCTGGTCGCCCTGGGTCATGCCGATGCGCCGCGAGCTCTGGGTGGTGCGCATGTCGGGCAGCAGGCGCATGAGCCGGGCGTAGTTGGCCTCGCAGGCTGCCTGCAGCCCGGCCAAATCGACGCGATAACGCTCACGCAGCAGGTTCACTTCCACATACCTCGTACTTCATCGCGGTTGAGCGCCAGCCATTGCAGGCCGATGATGGTCGCCGCGTTGCAGATGCGCCCGTCGCGCACAGCCTGCAAGGCATCTTCGAACGACCAGACGCGCACACGGATATCCTCGCCCTCTTCTTCCAGGCCGTGCAAGCCACCGGCGCCTTCGCTGCTGCAATGGCCGAGGAACAGGTGCACGTATTCATCGCTGCCACCCGGTGACGGGAAATAGCGCGTCATTGGCCACAGCGCGCTGAAAGTCAGGCCGGCTTCTTCTTCGGCTTCGCGGTGGGCGACTTCTTCTGGCTGTTCGTCCTTGTCGATCAGGCCGGCAACCAGCTCGATCAGCCAAGGGTTGTCGGTTTTGCCCAGCGCGCCAACGCGAAACTGCTCGATCAGCACCACTTCGTCGCGCCGCGGATCGTAGGGCAGTACGCACACGGCATCGTGGCGTACGAACAGTTCGCGGCTGATCTCGCGGCCCATGCCCCCGGCAAACAGTTCATGGCGCAAGCGGAGCTTGTCGAGCTTGTAGAAGCCCTGGAAGCAATTGGCCCGCTCGATGACCTCGAAGCCCTTGGGCACTGAATTCAACACGTCTGACATGGAAATCCTCATTACCTCAAATACTGCTTCGCGCCATCCTACTCTGCACGACTGCCCGTTTCACCCCCTTCCGGCAACCGTTCGCGCGGTCGGGACAGCGGGCCTGCTCTCTGTTAGCTTAGTGGCGAACTGAAGGCCGCGCAGGCGGTCAAAGGCCGACTTTTCCCTGTACTGCAAGGATCATCATGACACTTGTCAAACTGACCTCCGTGGCTGTGCTGGCCTTGGCCCTGGGTGCCTGCCAGAGCCTGTTCACGCCCAACTACCGGGCCCCGCTTGAGGTCAAGCGTGACGCCTGGGAGCATGTGAAACCCGGGTGCAGCGCCAGTGACTGCCCGCTGGTGAACATCGACACCATCCACTTCCCGGACCTGCCCAAGCTCGACGGCATCGTCGAAAAACGCCTGTTGCAACTGACCGAAGACAACCAGCATGGCACCGCGCCCAGCACTTTGCAGGCGTATGAGCAGCAATACCTGGCCAACGCCGACAAACGTAACAGCAGCTACCTGCAAGCCAAGGTACGCGAACAGCATGACGGGCTGGTGATCATCGAATTATCGAGCTACCTCGACAGCGGTGGTGCCCACGGCATGCCCGGCCGGGGCTTCATCAACTACTCGCGCAAGCTGGACAAGGTGCTGACCCTGCAGGACATGCTGGTGCCGGGCCAGGAAGAAACCTTCTGGAAGACGGTCGAGGAATCGCATCGCGCCTGGCTGATCAGCGTGGGTATGGACAAGGACGCCGAGTTCGTCAAAACCTGGCCCTTCAAGAAGTCGCCGCACATCGCCCTGACGTACGGCGCGGTGGTGGTCAAATACGAGGTCTACTCCATCGCGCCCTATTCCATGGGCCACGTGGAACTGAAGCTGCCCTACCCTCGCCTCAATGGCGTGCTCAAGCCTGAGCTGTTTCCCGGCCGCGGCTGAAGCTCAACAGCAGGTGCAGCCCACCTGCCAGCAGCAGTGCTGGCAGGGTCGCACCTAGCTCCGGGGCTTGCGCGGCGATGATGTGATAAGCCGCAACGCCCACCGCCCAGGCCAGCAGTGCTTGCCAATGCCAGCCATCAACCTGGGCGGGCAAGCGGCGGCGGCGGATCACGTAGTGGTCCACCAGCACCACACCGAACAGCGGCGCGAACACCGAACCAATCAAGAGCAGGAAGTTTTCGTACTGGGCCAGCGGCGCCAACAAGGCGATCAGGGTGCACAGCACACCGATGGCCAGCGCCAGGTGTTCGACTTTCACGCGAACCAGCAAGCCGGTCGATACGGCTGCCGAGTGGATATCGGCAAAGGCCTTCTCCGACTCGTCCAGCAAAATCAGCAGCAACGGAATACCCATACCGGCACCCGCCAGGGCCAGCAGCAGCGCGTTTGCCTCACCGCTTGGTGCAAAAGCCAGGGTGTAGGCCACGCCCAGGCTCATCAGCCAGGTATTGCCGATGAAGTAACCAAGCACGGTTCCACCGAACACATGCTTGCCGTTGCTGGCGAACCGGGAGTAGTCGGCAATCAGGGGCAACCATGACAGCGGCATGGCAATAACGATGTCGAAGCCCACGGCCAGCGACATCGAGCCGTCACCCGCACGGTTCCACAACTCGCCCAGGTCGGCCTTGGCCAACAGGTTCCAGGTCAGCCACAGGCAGGCGCCCAGCAGCACCCAGATGCCCCACTTGCGCAGCACTTTGCGCACGAACGCCAGCGGCCCGCTGACCGCGAGCAGGGTAGCCAGGCCACCGAAGCACAGTGTCCAGAACATCGGGCTGTTCCACAGGCTGCCTTCGCCGAAGGTGCGCGCCCCCAGCAAGCTGGCGGCGTCACGCATGACGATGATCTCGAACGCGCCCCAGCCCACCAGTTGCAGCAGGTTGAGCAAAGCCGGCAGACGCGCGCCGTGGCTGCCCAGGCCAAGCCGCAGGGTGGCCATGGCGGACAGGCCGGTGTCGCTGCCGATGACGCCCGCGGCCCCGAGCAGCAGCACGCCCACACCGGTGCCGAGGGCGATGGCCAGTACTGCGCCGGCCAGGCCAAGGCCTGGGGCGAGCATGGCGCCCACTTGCAGGACCATCAGGCCGATGCCGAGGGAGAACCACAGCGAGAACAGGTCGCGGCCGCCGAACGGGCGCTGGTGGGTGGGGACCGGGTGGTCGGGGGAGAAATGGCTGGGGGTTGTCATTGTTGTATCGCCGAAGGAGTTGAAGTGAGCCAAACCCGTAAATCGGGCCAGTTGGGCTGCTTAGCAGCCCATCGCCGGCAAGCCGGCTCCCACAGGTACTGCGCAAGCCCGGGCATTGCGCTAATCCTGTAAGAGCCGGCCTGCCGGCAATGGGCCGCACAGCGGCCCCGATGTAGCAAGCAGCGACGCACCGCCGCGGCACCTGAAGCCTTACACCTTGTGATACAGCTGGCTGCCTTCCTGGCGGAACCGCTCGGCCTGCTCGCGCATGCCCTCCTCGACCGATACATCCACCGCGTCGATCCGCAGGTTGGCGGCGTATTCACGCACCTCCTGGGTGATTTTCATCGAGCAGAACTTCGGCCCGCACATCGAGCAGAAGTGCGCGACCTTGGCCGATTCCTTCGGCAGGGTCTCGTCATGGAAGGCGCGCGCCGTGTCTGGGTCCAGGCCCAGGTTGAACTGGTCCTCCCAGCGGAACTCGAAGCGCGCCTTGGACAAGGCGTTGTCACGTATCTGCGCGCCAGGGTGGCCCTTGGCAAGGTCGGCGGCGTGCGCGGCAATCTTGTAGGTGATGATGCCGGTCTTAACGTCATCCTTGTTCGGCAACCCCAGGTGTTCCTTGGGCGTGACGTAGCAGAGCATGGCACAGCCGAACCAGCCGATCATCGCTGCGCCGATGCCCGACGTGATGTGGTCGTAGCCGGGAGCGATGTCGGTGGTCAGCGGGCCGAGGGTGTAGAACGGCGCTTCGTCACAGCACTCCAGCTGCTTGTCCATGTTCTCCTTGATCAGTTGCATCGGCACGTGGCCTGGGCCTTCGATCATGCACTGCACGTCGTGCTTCCAGGCGATCTTGGTCAGCTCGCCGAGGGTTTCCAGCTCACCGAATTGCGCCGCATCGTTGGCGTCTGCGATCGAGCCCGGGCGCAGCCCGTCGCCCAGCGAGAAGCTCACGTCGTAGGCCTTCATGATTTCGCAGATCTCGTCGAAATGCGTGTACAGGAAGTTCTCCTGGTGATGCGCCAGGCACCACTTGGCCATGATCGAACCACCACGGCTGACGATGCCGGTGACCCGTTTGGCGGTCAGCGGCACGTAGCGCAGCAGCACGCCGGCATGGATGGTGAAGTAGTCCACGCCCTGCTCGGCCTGCTCGATCAGGGTGTCGCGGAACAGCTCCCAGGTCAGGTCCTCGGCCACGCCGTTGACTTTCTCCAGCGCTTGGTAGATCGGCACGGTACCGATCGGCACCGGCGAGTTGCGGATGATCCACTCGCGGGTTTCGTGGATGTGCTTGCCGGTGGACAGGTCCATGACCGTGTCCGAGCCCCAGCGAATGCCCCAGGTCAGCTTGGCCACTTCTTCCTCGATCGAGGAGCCCAGGGCGCTGTTGCCGATGTTGCCGTTGATCTTCACCAGGAAGTTGCGGCCGATGATCATCGGCTCAAGTTCGGTGTGGTTTATGTTGGCCGGGATGATCGCGCGGCCGCGGGCGATTTCCTCGCGCACGAACTCGGCGGTGATCTCTTTCGGGATGTTGGCGCCGAAGCTGTGGCCGGCGTGCTGCTGCTTGAGCAGGCCAGCGGCACGGGCCTCCTGCAGCTTCATGTTTTCGCGGATGGCAACGTATTCCATCTCGGCGGTGATGATGCCCTGGCGGGCATAGTGCATCTGCGAGACGTTGGCGCCAGCCTTGGCGCGGCGCGGGTTGCGCACGTGGTTAAAGCGCAGCTTGGCAAGCTCCGCATCGTTCAGGCGCTGCTGGCCGAAGTTCGAACTCAGGCCACCCAGGCGCTCGGTGTCGCCGCGCGCGTCGATCCAGGCCGAACGCACATCAGCCAGGCCCTTGCGCACGTCGATGATGACGTTGGGGTCGGTGTACGGGCCGGAAGTGTCATAGACCAGCACCGGGGCGTTGGTTTCGCCGCCGAAGTCGGTAGGGGTGTCGTGCAGGCTGATCTCACGCATCGGCACGCGGATATCCGGGCGCGAGCCTTCGACATACACCTTGCGCGAACGCGGGAACGGTTGCACGGACTGCTGATCGACTTGCGCCGACTCGCTGAGGTTGATCGTTTTTTCTTGTTTGCTCATCACAGGCTCTCCAGACAGCTTCCTAGCGGTGGAATGTCGGGGAGAACCTGAAAGACGCGGACGCACCCCTTGATGGGTGTGCAGTGCCGGATACATGGGGGTGCCGTGAGCTGCGCGCAGCTGTGACATTCCCGGACCTGGCACAAGAGGCTCCCCGGGAAGGCGAGCAATCTTGTTCCCTACGCAGGCGCTAACCTGATCAGGTTCAACGGGATCCGCACCTCTGCGATCTCAGCCTTTGCTTCAAGGCACCCCGACAAGAACATGCGCAGTCTAGACTGGAGTGGTCGGCAAAGCCAAGCGAGTAAATCGTAGCGATGATGAAAGGCGCATTCGGCGATTGTTGCCAGTTGCGCAGGGCCTTACACTGGCCCGTCATTCGATACTCAACAGTTCAGAAATTACAATTTCGTACAAGGATTGCCTCTATGCTGCGCAAACTCTCACTGGCGATAGCCGTGTCTTGTGCGTCCAACGGAGTGGTCTGGGCAGCGGATGTGCCCACAACGGTGAAGACCGACCTGGTCAGTGTTTATCAGGAAGCGGTCGACAACAACGCCGATCTTGCCGCCGCCCGCGCCGATTATGGCGCCCGCCGCGAAGTGGTGCCCCAGGCCCGTGCCGGCCTGTTGCCGAACCTGTCGGCGGGTGCCGAGATGCTGAACACCCGCACCAAGCTCGACGAACCTTCGATCACCTCCAACCGCAGCGGCAATTCTTGGAGTGCAACCCTGGCGCAGCCGGTGTTCCGTGCCGACCGCTGGTTCCAGTTGCAGGCCGCCGAGGCGGTCAACGAGCAGGCGGCGCTGGAGTTGTCCGCCACCGAGCAGAACCTGATCCTGCAGACCGCGCAAAATTACTTCGCCGTGCTTCGTGCCCAGGACAACCTGGCCGCGACCAAGGCCGAAGAGTCCGCCTTCAAGCGCCAGCTCGACCAGTCCAACGAGCGCTTCGACGTGGGCCTGTCCGACAAGACCGACGTGCTGCAGTCCCAGGCCAGCTATGACACGGCCCGGGCCAACCGGATCATCGCCGAGCGCCAGGTACAGGACGCCTTCGAGGCCCTGGTAACTTTGACCAACCGGGAGTACTCGTCGATCCAGGGCGTGGTCCACACCTTGCCGATTCAGGTGCCCACGCCAAACGATGCCAAAGCCTGGGTCGAGACTGCCGGCCGCCAGAACCTCAACCTGCTGGCGACCAACTACGCCGTCAATGCCGCCGAAGAAACCCTGCGCCAGCGCAAGGCCGGCCATGCCCCGACTCTGGATGCGGTGGCCAAGTACCAGAAAGGCGACAACGACAACCTTGGCTTCACCAACCCCTCGCAACTGGGCGTGCGCTACAGCGGCGACGTGGAGCAGACCAGCATCGGCCTGCAGTTGAACATCCCGATCTACAGCGGCGGCCTGACCAGCTCGCAGGTGCGCGAGGCCTACCAGCGCCTGAGCCAAAGCGAGCAGCAACGCGAAAGCCTGCGCCGCCAGGTGGTGGAAAACACCCGCAACCTGCACCGCGCGGTAAACACCGATGTAGAACAGGTGCAAGCGCGCAAGCAGTCGATCATTTCCAACCAGAGCGCCCTGGAAGCCACCGAAATCGGCTACCAGGTGGGTACCCGCAACATCGTCGACGTGCTCGACGCGCAGCGCCAGCTGTACACCTCGGTGCGCGACTACAACAACAGCCGCTATGACTACATTCTCGACAACCTGAGCCTGAAGCAAGCTGCCGGCACCTTGAGCCCGCAAGACCTGGTGGACCTGAGGCGGTACCTGAAACCGGACTACAACCCGGACAAGGACTTCCTGCCGCCGGACCTGGCTGCGGCTGCAGCGAAGAACTTCGAACGCAGGCCTTGAGACAGGTGTCGCGCCATCCGCGGGTGAATCCGCTCTCATAGAACAAACGCTAACTTAGTGATTTGGCGGGGATCCTGTAGGAGCGGCTTCAGCCGCGAACACCGGCGAAGCCGGTGCCATCCACCGCAGCGCCTGCTTCGCGGCTGAAGCCGCTCCCACAGGGTAGGCGGCGCGCTCCCGGGCTTTGTTCTCTGCCCGACAACGCAGCCCGAAAGGCTGGGTAATCCCCCACAGGTACTGTGCAGGTCGCAGACCATGCACTAACCCTGTGGGAGGGATCTACCCGCGAAGCGAATTCCACATGACTCAGCGGATCAACAGCCCAAGCCCATCCAGCAACCGCTGCAAAGCCCCCTGATTGGCCTGCATCACCGCCCTGCCCGCCTCGCCCATGCGCTGTGCATCCTGGGGCAGCTCGACCAGCCGGCGCACCGCCTCGGCCAAACCTTCAGCATCATCCACCTGCTGCAACGCCCCCGCCTCGCGCAACATTGCGCTGATCTCGAGGAAGTTGAACACATGTGGCCCCATAATCACCGGCAATGCCAGCGCCGCCGGCTCCAGCGGGTTGTGCCCTCCCGTAGCGACCAGGCTGCCGCCGACGAAGGCGATGTCGGCCAAGGCATACAGGAACAGCAACTCGCCCATGGTGTCGCCGAGCAACACGCGGGTCTGGGCGCCCACTGCCGTACCCGCTGAACGACGAACCGTGGCGAACTGCTCGTTGCACAAGGCGTGCACCGCATCGAACCTTTCCGGGTGGCGCGGCACCAGTATCAGAAGCGCATCGCCATGCACCTGCAGCAACTGCCGATGGGCCTGCAGGATCAACGTATCCTCGCCTTCATGGGTACTGGCGGCAATCCACACCGGGCGCTGGCCTGCACCCCACTGCTCGCGCAGCGCCTTGGCGCGGGGCAGCAGTTGTTGGTCAATCTTCAGGTCGAACTTGATCGAACCGGTAACCTGCACGCACTCGGGCCGTGCGCCCAGGTTGCGAAAGCGCTGCGCCTCGGTCTCGGTCTGTACCGCAATCAGGTTCATCTCGGCCAGCATGGGTCGGGTTAGCTTGGCGAAGCGCGCATAACCACGGGCCGAGCGCTCGGATAACCGCGCATTGGCCAGCGCCACAGGGATGCCCCGCTTGGCGCACTGATGGATATGGTTGGGCCACAGCTCGGTTTCCATGATGACACCCAGGCACGGGCGCACATGGTCGAGAAAGCGCCCAGCCGCCCACGGTAGATCGTAAGGCAAGTAGCAATGCTGGATGCGCGGTTCATCGGCGAACAGGGCGCGAATGCGCTCTGAACCGGTCGGGGTCATGCAGGTGAGCGTGATCGGCAGGTCCGGGTAGGCCTTGAGCAGCGCACGCACCATGGGAGCGGCGGCGATACTCTCGCCCACCGATACCGCGTGCACCCAGATACCGCCCTGGCGCATGGCTGGCAGGTGGCGGGCGAAGCGCTCGCCGATACGCTGGCCGTAGGCCGGCGCTTTGCGTGCCCGCAGGTACAGGCGCAGCCCAACCAGTGGCAGGCCCAGGTGAAACAGCAGGGTATAGAGAGTTCTGTTCATGGCGGCGAAGTTTACCCGATAGCACGCAGGTGTACTGCAAAGCGCTCGGCCAGCCATTGCGCGGCCGGCCCCAGCGGCTCGTCACGGCGCCAGGCCAGTTCGACCACCAACGCCGGTGGCCGCCATTCGCTGGCCAGCTCGACCATCTGCGCCTGATAGGTCGGGTATTGCACCACGTGGCGCGGCAGCCAGGCCCAGCCAAGGCCGCGCATCAACAGTTCAGCCATGGCGTAGAAGCTGTCGGCACGCCATACCTGCGGGCTGATCGCCTCGCCGCCGGGGTAGCCGCTTTGCTGCGGGGTAATGAGTAGTTGGCGATGACGTGCCAGCTGCTGGCGGGTCACCCGCCCTTCGCGCGCCAGCGGGTGGTCCACGGCGCACACAGTGACCATTTCCACGCTGCCCAGGGTCCGCCGCTCCAGCGATGCCGGCATGCTTTCGTGGTGAAAGAACAAACCCAGGTCGGCGCGACGCTCCACCAGCTTGCGCGCCACATCACCCTGGGCGGCACTGGCCAGTTGCACTTCAAGGAAGGGGTAACGGCTGGCCAGTTCATCGAGGCTGTCGATTACCGGCTGATAAGGCATGGCCTCGTCCTGGGCGACCCGCAGCAAGGCTTCCTGCCCGCGCATCAGCGCCAGGGCCCGACCATCCAGGCGTTCACACTGGCGCAGCAGCTCGCGGGCATCCTCCAGCAGTGCGGTGCCGTATTCGGTCAGTTTCGGCTGACGGCCGCTGCTGCGGTCAAACAGGGTTACGCCCAGGTCACTCTCAAGCAAGGCGATGGCATTGCTGACCGCCGACTGTGCCTTGCGCTGCTCGCGGGCGACGGCAGAAAACGAACGCAGCTCGACCACACGTACGAAGAGACGCAGTTGCTCAAGGTTCCACTGTTCCGGCATGAACCTATCTCCAAAGATGATAGGTAATGACTTTACCCCATCCAGGCAGCGTCTAGAATGCCCGACCAGCAACCGGAGAATATCGCCATGAATGCCTATACCTACCTCGCCATCGCGATCTGCGCCGAAGTCATCGCCACCGCTTCAATGAAAGCGGTCAAGGGCCTGAGCACGCCGCTGCCGTTGCTGTTGATGGTGGTCGGTTACGGGATCGCTTTCTGGATGCTGACCCTTGTGGTGCGCAGCATTCCGGTGGGCATTGCTTACGCGATCTGGTCGGGGCTGGGCATTGTGCTGATCAGCGTGGCGGCGCTGGTGATCTATGGGCAGAAGCTGGATGTGCCGGCGATGGTGGGTATGACGATGATTGTCGCAGGCGTGGTTATCATTCAGCTTTTCTCGAAATCGGCTGGACACTGAACGCTCGCAAAAATTGCCGGCCCGCCAAATCACCGTACCGGCAAATGAAAGACACTGGACAGATTGAATTACCTGACAACGGTTACTAAACCACGTCCTGGGGCTGAATTTTTAATTCCGAAAGGTAAAAATCATTACCAGAGCTTTGGGTAGTTGAATTCTCTATCGCAAGTATTGTCACCTCATCACAGACAGTAAAATTCCCAAAGTACTCTTCGTACTCATCAGTCAGGTGAAAAGAGTCCTTCAGGAGGGTGCTACCGTAATAGAATGACAATTCGGGTTGGTTATTGCTACCTATGCGCCTGGCTGTCATGGAGAATTTCAGTTTATAACCAATCGGAAAACCCGAAATCACTTTATAGATTATGATGCCTGGGCGCAGAGGCGCCTCTGATGAGCTGATGAAGCGCAGGACAGAATCTTTTCCTTCTCGTTCTTGATCTGCCATGATCTCCGCGTTTCGATGTTGATTATAAAGCCGCCAGCCATTCAAACCATACCTAGGATTATCCGCTTTATCATACTCGACGCCTGATTGAAGCGAGAAGTCAGTCAGGTGAATAACTTTATTCATATTCGTAACCCTCGGTATTTTCAACTCTATTAAAAGCGGCATAAGGCCGAGATCCCAGGATAGCAACGCTCTCGCAAATCCTAAACTAGCAAATATGACAGTTGCCAATCCGAATAAAAGGAGTTAACCGGATGAACAAATAGGCAGCCCGAACCTTTAATCATGCTTCGACCGTAGAGCGGTGCGCTAGGTGGGTGCACAGAGACAGGGCCGTAGCTTGTATACTGCTCGACTGTCCAACCTCGGAGATAACCCATGCCAACCGCCATTTCCACTGACGTGCTGATCGTCGGCGCCGGGGTCGCAGGCCTTTGGCTGAATGCCCGCCTGCGTCGCCTGGGTTATTCGACAGTGCTGGTGGAGCGCGCCAGCCTTGGCGGCGAGCAGACCATCAAGTCCCAGGGCATTATCCATGGCGGTACCAAATACGCCCTGCATGGTGCCTTGACCGGTGCCTCTGAAGCCATTGCCGACATGCCGCGGCGCTGGCGCGAGGCCCTGGCCGGCAACGGTGAGCTGGACCTAGGGCGTACTCGACTGCTGTCCGACGCGCACTACCTGTGGTCCCCAGGCACCCTGGCCGGCAACCTCACCAGCTTCTTCGCCAGCAAGGCCGTGCGCGGCCGGGTCGACCAGGTGAAGGGCGACCAGCTGCCACCTGCGCTGCAGGACCGTGCCTTCAAGGGCAAGGTGTATCGCCTGGCAGAGCTGGTTATCGACGTGCCCAGCCTGCTGGCCAACTTGGCCGAGCTGGCTGGCGACAGCTTGCTGGCAGGTGAGTATATCGAGCCCTTGCGCGAAGGTGATGAGCTGGTCGGCCTGCGCGTGGACGACCGTGAAATCCGTGCCCAGCGCATCGTGCTCAGTGCCGGCGCCGGCACCGAAGGTTTGCTGCACGCGCTGGGCCTGAGCCAGCCAGCCATGCAAACCCGGCCGCTGCACATGGTCATGGCCAAAGGGCCGAACCTCAAGCCGCTGTATGCCCACTGCCTGGGTGGTGGGCCCAAGCCGCGCGTCACCGTGACTACCCACCCAGCAGCCGATGGGCAATGGGTCTGGTACCTCGGCGGCGACCTTGCCGAAGCCGATGGGGTAGCGCGCGAGCCTGCGGCGCAGATCGCTGCGGCACAAAAGGAAATCGCCAACTTGTTGCCATGGGTCGACCAGAGCCTGATCCGCTGGGCAACGCTGCGCGTCGACCGCGCCGAGCCGGCGCAATCTGGCTTGGTGCGCCCGGACAACGCCTTCCTCGCCGATCAGCAGCGCCTGCTGGTGGGGTGGCCGACCAAGCTGGCCTTGGCGCCAGACTTCAGTGACCGCGTGCTGGCCAGCCTCGAGCGCGACGGTGTTCGCCCAGGCGCCCCGGCCGATCTCTCTGCACTGCCGCGCCCGCCACTCGGCGTACCAGCCTGGGAGCAACTGCTGCCATGACCCTGCCAACCCTCCACGACTTCCACCGCCCATTGGGCAGCACCGGTTTCAAGGTGTCGCCCCTGGGCCTGGGCACGGTCAAGCTTGGCCGCGACCAGGGCGTGAAATACCCCACCGGTTTCACCATCCCCGGTGATGACGAAGCACGCATGCTGCTGGCACAAGCGCGCCAGCTGGGCATCAACTTGATCGACACCGCACCGGCCTATGGCCGCAGCGAAGAGCGCTTGGGGCCGTTGTTGCGTGGCCAGCGTGATGAGTGGGTGATCGTCAGCAAGGTCGGAGAAGAGTTCGAAGACGGCCAGTCACGCTTCGACTTCAGCGCCGCCCACACCCGCCTTTCGGTCGAACGCAGCCTGCGCCGGCTGGAGACCGACCGCATCGAGCTGGTGCTGGTGCACTCCGATGGCAATGACTTGGAGATTCTCGAGCAGCAGGAGGTCTATCAGACCCTTGCAGCGCTGAAGCAGGAAGGCAAGATCCTCGGCTATGGCCTCTCGGGCAAGACCGTCGCCGGTGGCCTGAAGGCCCTCGAGCAAGGCGACTGCGCCATGGTCACCTACAACCTCAACGAGCAGGCGGAACGCCCGGTGCTGGACTACGCTGCCGAACACGGCAAGGCCATTCTGGTAAAGAAGGCCTTGGCCAGCGGGCATGTCTGCCTTGCCCCCGGCGTCGATCCGGTGCAGGCCAGCTTCGAACTGCTGTTTGCCCACCCGGGCGTCAGCAGTGCTATCGTCGGCACTATCAATCCGCTGCACCTGGCCCACAACGTGGCCACCGTCGCCCGTATCCTGGGCCAGCATTGAGTTGTCCCTACCCAAGGGCCGGGAGACAGCCCTGACGCAAGGAGGAGCCTCGTGCCGCGTACGCTGATCCGCAAGAACCCGAGCAACTTCAAGACACTGCCGCTGCATGTCGAAGCCACCCCGGAAGGCCTGGTCTACCAGAGCATCGGCATGCCGCTGAACTTTGCCCAGACCCAGCAGCGGCGGCGCGCCATCCAGTTGCCAGACAACCAACGCTTCGTGGTCGAACTGGCCAACCTGGGTGTCTCGGTGCGCCTGACCTTGCACTGGCAGCACCGTGACTATTGGGTGCTCGTGCGCCAGCGGCGCCAGGACCGCGGTGATGTGGTGCTGAAATTGATTTCAGGTTATGTCCCGGCCCAGGAGTTGAACCTGCCGTTGCACACCGCCGTTCAGGAAGTGGCCGAAGAATGCCTGCTGGAAACCCCGGAAGGTTGGCTGGGCGGGCGCTTCAACGAAACCTGGCTTCCGGCGCCGTATGACGCCGCCCTGCACTACCGTGAGTCGCTGCCGTTCGTGCTGACGCCAGAGTCTGGCGCCGCACGGCCGGTGCATTGCGGCAACCTGATGCTGCTGGAACGGCCGCGGGCATATGTGCATTTGCCCACCGCCTCGTTGCAACTGATCTACGACATGCGCCTGCAAGTGCCCCGTGAGGCCAAGAAGCTGAGCCTGTTCCATGTGGATGAACGCCTTGAGGGCGACCAGTTGGTGGCACGCCTCAACCGTAAACGGCCAGACCTGTACTTGATGCCCTTGCAGGACGGCAAGCCACTGGCTGAGCTGTATACGTTGAAGAAAGACGAACTGGTACCGGCGAGCACCCGCGGGCTGTACCTGGCCGAAAGCTTCGCGCGCCAGGACGGCTGGGTGGTGACGGATGAGCGGATACGTTGGAAAGAGTGGGTGAAGCAGCAGGGTTTGGTGGAGCGCAAAACGGCCAAGGTTTCACATTTGCAGCGCTTTGGAGACAAGGCGCGGGCGCTGCTGCAGCGGGCGCGTACCACACTGCATAAATGAAGTGGGGCTGCTTTGCAGCCCATCGCCGGCAAGCCGGCTCCCACATGTACAGCGCAGGCCTCACGGGCACTGGCTTCTCTGTAGGAGCCGGCTTGCCGGCTCCCCCCTGTATAGCGCTGGCCTCAAGGGCACTGGCTTCTCTGTAGGAGCCGGCTTGCCGGCGATTGGGCCGCGAAGCGGCCCCAGCGCCATCAGTTCTTGCGGATCTTCTCGACAATCGCCGTGGTCGAGCTGTTCTCGACCAGCCCCAGCACCTTCACGGTACCGCCATAGGCTTTGACGATGTCGGCGCCGACCACCTGGTCGATGCCATAGTCACCACCTTTGACCAGTACATCCGGCTTCACTTGGCTCAACAAGTTTTCCGGCGTGCCTTCAGGGAAGCTGATCACCCAGTCCACCGCGCCAAGGCCGGCCAGTACCGCCATGCGCCGGTCGACACTGTTGATCGGCCGACCAGGGCCTTTCAGGCGGCTTACCGAAGCGTCGTCGTTGACCGCGACGATCAACCGATCGCCTTGGGCCCGTGCTTGCTCCAGGTAAGTCACATGCCCGGCATGCAGGATGTCGAAGCACCCGTTGGTGAAGACGATCTTCTCGTTATGCGCGCGCGCATCGTCGATGGCCAGCAGCAGTTGCTCCAGGCCCAGCACACCACGCTCCGAACCCTCTTCACGCTGGATGGCACGGCGCAACTCAGGTGCGCTGATTGCCGCGGTACCCAGCTTGCCGACCACGATGCCTGCAGCCAGGTTGGCCAAGGCAACGGCGTGAGGCAGGTCTTCACCCGCTGCGATGGCGGCCGCCAGTGTGGAGATAACGGTATCGCCGGCACCGGTCACATCGAACACTTCGCGGGCACGCGCAGGCAGGTGCAGCGCCGGCTGGCCGGTGCGCAACAGGGTCATGCCATGCTCGCCACGGGTGACCAGCAGCGCGCCGAGGTCCAGGTCCAGCAGCAACTGCAGGCCCTTGGCGACCAGCTCGGCCTCATCGGTGCAACGGCCGACAATGGTCTCGAACTCGCTGAGGTTCGGGGTGATCAGGCTGGCACCCCGGTAAATGGAGAAATCCTTGCCCTTGGGATCGGCCAGCACCGGGATGCCCTTGGCTCGTGCGGCCTGGATCAGGCTCTGGTGGTTCTTCAGCGCGCCCTTGCCGTAATCGGACAGCACCAGCACCTTGACGCCCTCGAGCAGGCTTTCGACCTCAGCGCCCAACGACAACGGGTCGGTGGCGAACGGCTCTTCGAAATCTATGCGCAACAACTGCTGGTGACGGCTCATGACCCGCAGCTTGACGATGGTCGGCTGGTGCGCGATGCGCTGGAACACCGAACGCACGCCAGCAGCCTGCAGGCTGTTGGCCAGGCTGTCGGCGGCTTCATCCTGGCCGGTCACGCCGATCAGCGCTGCCGGTGCGCCGAGGGCGGCAATGTTCAAGGCAACGTTGGCCGCGCCGCCGGGGCGATCCTCGATCTGATCGACCTTGACCACCGGCACTGGCGCTTCTGGCGAAATACGCGAAGTACCGCCATGCCAGTAGCGGTCCAGCATGACATCGCCGACCACCAATACCGGGGCTTGATCGAAACGCGGCATGGACAACTTCATGGGCAACCCATATGGAAATAATGAACAGGGGCAGGATATTAGCACAGGGCAGGCGACGGCTTTACGGCCAGATCGGGCTCTGGAAAATTCCGGTGACAATCGGGGCCATACGGCCCCGTTCAGGGAGGACTCAGGTGATATCGGCCTTTGCCGGCTCTTCCAGGCCCATGGCGTGCAAGCGGGCATAATAGCCATTTGCTGCCAACAGCTCGGCATGCGTACCGCGCTCGACCAGGCGGCCCTGGTCCATGACCAGGATCTGGTCGGCCTTCTCGATGGTCGACAGGCGGTGTGCGATCACCAGCGTGGTGCGGCCCTTCATGACATAGTCCAGCGCAGCCTGGATGTGCCGCTCGGACTCGGTGTCCAGTGCCGATGTCGCTTCGTCGAGGATCAGCAACGGGGCATTTTTCAACAGTGCCCGGGCAATTGCCAGGCGCTGGCGCTGGCCGCCGGACAGCAGTACGCCGTTTTCACCCACATCGGTATCGAAGCCCTTGGGCAACTGGTCGACGAACTCCTTGGCGTAGGCATCGGCGGCCGCGGCTTCGATGTCCGCGCGCGGTGCGCCGGCCAGGTCGCCGTAGGCGATGTTGTTGGCTACCGTGTCGTTGAACAGTGTGACGTGCTGAGTAACCTGCGAAACGTGACGGCGCAGGTTGCGCAGGCGGTAGTCTTCGATCTCGACGCCATCGAGCAGGATCTGCCCCTGGTCGTGGTGGTAGAAGCGTGGAATCAGCGCCGCCAGGGTCGACTTGCCGCTGCCGGAACGCCCTACCAGGGCAATCATCTGCCCAGGCTCGGCGGTAAAGCTGATGTCGCTCAGCACTTCGCGATCGGTACCTGGGTAGGTAAAGCTTAAGTTGCGCACTTCAAGGCGCCCTTGCACCCGGTCCTTCTCGACGGTACCGCTGTCGACTTCGGGTTGCTCGTCCAGCTGCTCGAAGATGCTTTCAGCGCCGGCCAGGCCTTTCTGGATGGTCGAGCTCACTTCCGACAACTGGCGGATCGGCTTGGGCAGCAGGCCCGCAGCAGTGATGTAGGCCACCAGGTCACCGGCGGTGGAGTCGCCCCGCAGGAACAGCACCAGGAACATCAACGCAGCCATGGCGCTGTAGATCACCAGCTGCAGCATCGGCGTATACAGTGCACCGGTCTTGGTCATGCGCAGCTGTTTGTCGGTGTTGCTCTGGCTGGCACGGCCGAAGCGTTGCTGCTCGTAAGCCTCGCCGCCGAAGCTGCGCACCACGCGATAACCCTGGATGGTTTCGGACGCGACATGCGTGACGTCGCCCATGGCCACCTGGATCTTCTTGCTCTGCTTGCGGAATTTCTTGCTGGCGACGCTGACCATCACCGCGATTACCGGCAAGATGGCGACCATCACCAGGGTCAGGTGCCAGTTCATCCACAGCAGGTAGGCAAACAGGAACACCACCGTCAGGCCTTCACGGATCACCACCTTGATGGCATCGGTGGCGGCGCCCGTCACCATGGTCACGTTGAAGGTGATGCGCGAAATCAGGTGGCCGGAGTTGTGGTTGTCAAAATAGCGGTTGGGCAATACCAGCAGCTTGTTGAACAACTCGACCCGCAGGTCATGCACCAGGGAAAGGGAGACCTTGGCCAGGAAATAGTTGCCAAGGAAAGAGCCGAGGCCTTGCCATGCAGCGATCAGGATGATCAGCAGCGGCACGGCCTGCAGCAACTGCAGGTCGCGCAGGTAAGGGACGTTGGGGAACAGCACCGCTTCGGGGTTGCTGAGGCCATCGACGAAATACTTGAGGATCCCGGCCAGCATCGGCTGGGTCGAGGCAAAGATCACGAAACCGATAATGCTCAGCAGGAAAATGCCGACATAGGGTTTCACATAGCTCAGCAGCCGGAAGTAGATCTTCACGCTGGAGGTGTGCTCCGCCGGTAGCGGTGTTTCGGCCATCATCGAGCTCGCTGTTCAGGTTGAACCGGAAATTTTACCACAGGCGTCATTTTCGGCACTCCCCCAGGGTAACAACATCGCCAGGCCGACGATCAGCCAGCTCACGAACCACTCCGCACGCGGTGTTGCGGTGAGGCTGGCGGCATCGAACTGCATGGCCATGGTGGAGAAAATCCACAGCGCGAGCAGGATCTTGCCCAGCAATGTGTGGCGCGCGCGTACGATCTCAGCCAGCGTAAACAGCCATACCGCGATCCACAGCAACATTCCAGGTAGCCCGAGCTCCACCGCAACGTGGGTGAACATGTTGTGGGTATGGTCGAATTCCATACCGACCGCGCTCACTTTGTAGGACGCACCCAGGCCCAGCCCAGTCCATGGGTGTTCGCCGATCATCTGAATCACGGCTTGGAAAATCTCTGGCCGGAACGAGGAGCCCCGCGCCGTGATCACGTCATACACCACATAAAACGCCACGCCAGTGGCGATTACGGCCGCAACCGCGATCATTCGGCTATGGCGGTCGCGGAACCACAACGGCGCAAGTACCACGGTGGACAGCAACGCCAGCACCGCGCCGCGGCTCTGGCTGAGCATGACGAATGCACCCAGGCATGCCAGTGCCAACAACCAGCCAAGCTGAACAACCCGCTGGTGTGGCAACTGATAGAGCAGCAGCAGGACCGCCGTACCTATGACGTAGGCGCCAAGAATCGGGTGGGAGATTTCGCCGATGCCCCCAAGCCTACCGATCAGCGGATTGCCCAATACGAAATAGAACTGGACGATCGATATCAACGCGGCAATGGCAAGCAAACCACTACCGATTTGCAGCAAGTGACGAATGCGTGCAGGCCCGCCCTGGGCCACCAAGGGAAACGCCAACAGAAACACCAGGATATAAATCAAGCGCTTGGCTTCGCGCCCAGGATCTTCGGCAGCCGACCAGACCAGGCTGATGGCACCCCATACAATCAGCAGCAGCACCGCCCCCCAGAGCGCCGGCTGACGTCGCCAGGCTTCGATCAGCACCGTGCGCGCGGGCCATGCCAGTATCAAGGTCGGCAACCACAGAAACGCTACCAGGCCCTGCTGATACACCTTGTTGCTGGGTGCCAGGGCGATGGCAGCCACAAACCAGACCAGACCCAACCCCAACCAGGCCCGCGCCCAGTTTTTCTCATGCAACATCAGCTCCCCCGGTGAATCAAAGACACCATCATGGTGCTACAGCATTATTTTCGGCATTATTGCCGGTCATTTTGCTCGCCAGACGACAAGGCTCAATTCATGCAATGCTCTCGGCTCACCCAGGTCGACTTCGATCAGCTGACACTTGGCGCCCAGGTTCTAGAGGCTGACAGCCATGGCGCCAAAGTCTACCTCCTTGAAGATGGAAATTTCCTCAAGGTTTTTCGTCGCAAGCGTCTGATTTCATCTGCGCTGCTGCGCCCCTATTCCCAGCGCTTTGTTGAAAACGCCACGAGACTTGCCCAACTGGGCATCCCCACGCTCGAGGTCATCAGCCAGCACAAGCTCGACCTGCCCGGCAGAACGGCGGTGCTGTACCGGCCGCTGCCGGGGCGCACGCTGCTGCAGATGTCGCGTGATGACGGCTTCAGCTGGGACATCTACCTGCCCCGCCTGATCGACCTGATCCGCCAGTTACACCGCAGCGGCGTGTACTTTCGCTCGCTGCATCTGGGCAATGTGGTGGTCACCCCCGACCAGCGCCTGGGCCTGATCGACGTGGCAGACATGCGTTTCCTGCGCCCGCCACTGTCTGCCCGGATGGTTCGTCGCAATGTGCAACACATGGTGAGTTACATTGAACGCGAGAAGCTTGGCGACCGCTTCCCGCTCGCCGATTTCGAGGCGGCCCTGCTGGCGCGCTGAGCCTTAGCCGCGCAGCAGGCTGGCCGAGCCACTGCTGAAAGCCTGCCAGGCCGCTTCCGGCGCCAGCGCCTGACGCTGCCGGGCGGCCAGCGCCGCTGCGCTCCGGTCATCACAGCGCTCGATCGCCTGGGCCCAGACCTGTACATCGCCAACAGGGAGGTAGCAGCCGGTGTCCTCCAACTGCTCCCGGAACACCGGCAGATCGCTGCAGATCACCGGCACATCGGCCATCACCGCTTCTTGTACGACCAACCCCAAGCCTTCGGCGCGCGAGGGCACCATGAGCCAGTCAAACGCCCGGTAGAGTTGCTGCAAGTCATCATGGTGCCCACAGAGATGGACGCGACCATGCAGGCCGAGTGCATCGATGCGCGACTGCAGGGCCGCTCGCTGAGGGCCGTCACCGATGATTGCCAACTGCGCATCAGGCTGCGCCGCGGTGCCCTGAGCGAATGCGTCGATCAGCATCTCGAAGCTTTTGCTCTCTACCAGCCGACCCACGGCGCCCAGTACTTGCCCGCTGGTTTGCGGCAACGCCAAAACCTGCCGTGCCCGTTCGCGGGTCATCAGCGACTCGATAAACGCGTGCGGTTCGAGCGCCATGCGCAACGTCTGCACTGGCCGCCCCAGGTCGCGCTCCAGCGCCTGCGCGAGGGTCTGCGAAACCGCAGCGATACTCAGCCGGTCGGCGGGGAACCTGCACAGCAGGCGAACATCGCTGGCGGTGAGACGGGTCTTGCCATGGAACAGGACCTTGGCCCGCATACCAGGCAGCTGCAACAGTAATGGCAGCACCAGGCGCGCAACGCCGACGCCATCGAGCAGCAACACATCGGCCTTGGCTTCGGCCAACGCCCTGCGCAGCTTCAAGCGCAGCCATGGCCGCAGCAGGCGCCACAGATGCCGCCCCTTGAGCGCACGTTGCGGCATGTGCCATTCGCGGGTGGAGCCGAGCCCGCAACAAAGGCCGCTGCCCAGCAGCAGCCAGTTGCTGATACGGGCATCCGCACCCGCGTGCGACAGCACCTGCCGGTGAACCTTGTGAATGGACATGTACGGTGACCCGCCCGCCCACATCATGTTGACGATGTTCATGGGGATAGCGCCCCTCTCCCGTTCAAGCCAGGTGGGACTGCGATTTCAGTGAACAAAAATAGAAATTCCCATGCCTACCAAGGCACCCATAATCAGCGTCAATGCCAGCTTTACCCGATCGCGTTGGCGCCGCTTGGCCTTGCGCTGGACTTCTTCAGGCAAGGTTACGTGGCTGCCAAAGCCGGTGTGCAATACTGCATCACCTTCCAGCGTGACCGCTGTAAGTTTCATCTCAGCGTAGCGACGGGAAAGCGCCTTCTCACCAGCATAGGCGGCAAATGGCGCACAGCGCTGATAATCGCTCAGGCGACGCAGGCCGGGGTTGAGCGAAAAGGCCTGCCACTCGGCTTTCTCGGAAAGCAGTGGGTAGCAAGGCACGCCTGCAATCACCTGGCGATCGCCCAAGTGAATGTAGGGGCTGTGGATCGCCAGGTCATGGGCATAACTACGCAGCCACACCTGCAACACCTCGGGGCTGGCCTGCAGTATCGACCTGGAATCTTCGACGAACGCCTGACGATAGAATTGCCAGTCGTCTTCGCAATGGAAGATGTAGGGCGTCTTGACGTGGCTGTAGGCCAGGTCGATCGAAGGCAGCTGGCCAAGCTTGGGCCGATTCACGAACACCGTGCAGTAAGGCTTCCAGTGTTCCGGCACGGCGCCATGCACCGCGTCGTCCCCGGAGTCTTCGGTGATGAAAACTTCGCGTATGGGCGCAGTGTTATAGCGATCGAAACTCGCAAGGGTATCTTTGAGCAGATCGAACCGACCGCAGCTGGTCACCACCAGGGTGACATCACTCTCTTGAGAAAAGCGCACCGGACTCCCTCCGCGTTGCGACAATCGACTTTCGCCTGCATTCCCTGAAAGCGAAAGTTCTTGTAATTAAAAGCCCAGCTTCAACCGCAACCGCTGCCATGCAGACAAGGGCGGACGCGGCCTGAGTGCCGGGCGCATGTGGTCGACGATGCTACGACCAACTTCACCGAAGCTGAAACGGGAAACCGCCAGATGGCGCCCATTCTCGGCAATTTGTTGGGCCAGGGCAGGGTCTGCCCGCAACGTGTGCAGTTTCGCCTGCAGCATCGGGATGCTGTCGTAGAACACCACGTTGTGCATGTCCTGAAGGCCCAGGGCGCGGTTTTCTTCCACGCCCTGGTCAAAGGCCAGCAGCACGCAGCCGCAGGCCATGGCCTCGAAGTTCTTGATCATGTACTCGCCCATGCCGACATCGGCACTGACGAAGAAACGAATACGGTTGAGCGTGTTGCAATAGTCCTCGCCAGACTTGGTGCGCGTCACCACCAGGTTCTCCACCCGCCCCAGCTCATCCAGCAGTGCCTTGCGACCGCTGTAGGCGACGCTGTTGGTGCTGCCGACGAACGCCAGCTCGATGTCGCGGTCACGGCCCTGGTCGGTCAACAGGTGCTCGTCGTAGCCCTTGGGCACGAACACCGCATCGAAACCTTCCTGGCGCAGGCGCTCGCTGACCGTGTATCCAGAGCTGATCACCCGCGCCCAGGGCAACTTGCGGTAGTGCGCGCTGAACTTGCCGGTGTACTTGCAAGGGATGTAGTTCTGGTAGGCGTCGTGTTCGAGGATGACCAGGTTCGGCACTGTCTGGATGAACGCCACCTGACGGATCTCCTGCTTGAAACGCAGGAAGAAGACGATGCGGTCATAACGTTCGACCTGCACTTCGCGTTTGAAGTAACGGCGCAGGTTGCGCTGGTCTTCACTGGTCAGCCAGCGCAGGTCGCACTCACAGTTGGCCGCGACGCCGTCGTACAGGCGATCCAGGATGGCCCGCTGTTCCTTCTGCACCAGAAATAGGACTTTCATTGCTTTCCTTGGGCGCTCTGCGCCATCGCGGTCAACCATGGGCGTTGTCTACAGCTCACGGCGCCAGAACAGTTCATGCCGGCGCACGGCCTTGCGGAAGAATTCGTTCTCCCCGTAAGGCGACGGGCGGCGCCCGGCCAGCCAGCGCTGCAACAGCCGGCGCAGCCGGCGCTTGAACGGTGCGCGTGGCTGCAGGTCGTGCATCATGCCCAAGGCCATTGCCTTGTCGCGTTGCGTTGCCAGGTCCAGTACCAGAGAGCACGGCGCCCATGGCTGCTCGGCACTCAATTGCGGCGGCAAGGCCACACCGTCGCCGCTGTCACCCATCGGCCACCGGTCGTTGTCATGCAGGTGGTTGGCGTAGCACAGCAGCGTTTGCGGCTGCCATTCCAGGCCCTGCAAAGCCTCCAGCACTGCCGCCTGAGCACAGATGTGGTCCGGATGCGGGTCGAGTTGCGGGTGCGGCATGACCAGCACGTCGGGCTTGGCAAGCATCAGCAAGGCACGCAGGTCAGCCAGCAGGTTTCGCCAGGTTGGCGCACCATCGCCATCTGCCGGCAGCGGGAACGGGTTGAAGCGGCGGAAAGGGCGAATATCGGCCATGTCGGCTTCACGTGAAGCGGCCGGCACATCGGGCGCAGCTTGCATGGTGGGCAGTTGCAGGCAGAAGTAGCCCAACTGCACGCAACGCGACTCCGGCACCCCGGCCCAGCGCGGCACGGCAATGCTGTCCCAGGCGCGCAGACGGCCCTTGAGGCGCGCCGCCTCGGCCTTGCCCAGGCCCATCTGCTGATAGTGCTCGGCCTCGATTTCGCCAGCGGTCAACGTGACCACCCAGGTTTCGTCGGCCTGGCTGTACAAGCCATAAGCGGCCAGCTCGGCATCATCGGCATGCGGCGCAATCACCATCACTCGACGGCGCTGCAACTCGACGCTGGGAGTTATCCACAGCCGAGCCTCGCCCTGCAGGCGGCAATGGCGACCACGCAAACGCAATGTACCCGCTTGAAGCGGTGCAGCCAGCCCGGTCAGGTTGAGGAAGCGAACCCCAGCGACACCGCGTTCGAAAGCCTGCCGATCGCTGAGCTCATCTGCCAGCAACTCGACACGCGGGTCCAGAAAACGCCCCAACCAACCGCTCTTCACGCATACTTCGAGGATTAGCGTTTCGTTGCCCTGCAACGCCGCGCCCACCTTGATCACCCCGCCACGCAAGGTGACAGGCGCTTGCCGGGCCTGCTCGCCGAAGTTGTAGGCGTAGTCCTCGTCTGGCGCATAGAACAGATGGTCGGCGAACCACGCCTCGTGGGCAGCCCAGAGCAACGGCAGCAGCAACAGCGGCAGCCACCACCAGGCGAATACGCCCAGGGCAACCAGCGCCGCCAGGCCGGCCAGCAGCCCCAGGCGCTTGTTGCGCCGGTGGCGCTTGAGCAACTGCTGCTTGCGGCTCACGCCTGGTACACCGGTACAGGGTTGCACCAGCGATCCTTGTACTCGCGGTCGGCACGGCCGAACGAGAAGCGCAGGGGCTTGTTGCGCGCGCGGGCGTCCTCCCAGGCAGCCTGGGTGTTGAGGAAGCTAAGTACGCTGCCGGGGCTGAAGGCCTTGGTTTCAGGGTCTACGCCGCCGTTGACGTATTCGACACTGATCCAGCCCGGCGCTTCGACGCGATACACCAGCTGGATGGCGATGGGTTTGTCGTCGAGCAACAGCACCGACCCGATCAGCAGCTCGCGCAGGCGCTGCAGCACGTCCGCCATGCGCTCGGCGCCGGTGGCCGGGAAGCCCCAGCGGCGCTGGAACAGGTCGCAGTACATGGCGGCGATTTCGCTGGCGCCGAAATCAGTGATCGGGCGCACCACCCCACCCGCCTCTTCCAGCAGGCGCAACTCGCGGCGCTGGTTGTAGCGGAATTTCTTCGACAGGTCTTCGGGCGCGCGGGCCATGGCCAGCTGTTCTTTCTGCGCCTTCAGGCCGGTAAAGCGCCCCTGGTTCAGCTCGGACAGGTAGCGCATGGCATGGCGCAACGGCGCGGCAGCGTCAGCGGCGGCCGGCAGAATGATCTCGGCATTGCCAAGGTCGAACAGGCCTTTCTTGCCAGCGCGCTTGAGCACGTCCTTGGACAGCGCCAGATGGCGCCCCCAGGTCGGCACGGCGGCCTTAAGTTCACCCGCCTGATGCCAACCCAGGTAGCGCACGGGTATCTGCGCCAGGTCAGCCAGTTGTTCGATCACCAGCGGGTGCGTGGCGACACTGCCACCGAATCGCCCCCACGCCTGGGCGTAGGTTGCCGCGTCGATAACCTGCCAACCCCGCTCACGGAAGGCCTGAATATGATTGAGCATCATACCTGCCCCACCAGCGCACGCACTTGCGGCAGCTGCCAGAAGGCCTCGCGCACAGCCGCGTCGGAGAAGCGCTCGTGCAGGCGCTGCAGCATGTGCGCGGCACACGCCTGGCGCTGCTGCGCGTCCAGCTTGGCCATATGCGTGAGGCCCTGGGCCAGCTGCGTGGCATCGCCCAGCGGGAACAATACGCCCACGCCTTCAACCACCTCGCGCGCACCCCCGCAGGCGGTCGCCAGCACGGGTACGCCGGCCACCATGGCTTCGAGCAGGACCATGCCGAACGGCTCATGGTCAGAACTCAGCGCAAAGACATCGAACGCCTGGAAGTAGTGGCGGGCATCCGGCACCTGACCCAGGAAGTCGACATGCCCCACGATACCCAGCTCAGCGGCCAAGGCCTTGAGTTTGCCTTCCAGGCGCCCCTTGCCGAGGATCGCCAGGCGAGCCCCCGCAGGCAGCCCTGGGCGTGCCTGGGCAAACCCGCGCAACAAGGTGGCCTGGTCTTTATCCGGATGCAGACGGCCGACGTTACCGACGATCCAAGCCTGGGCATCCAGCCCTAGAGCCTGACGCGCCTCGGCACGCGGCACCAGCGCTGCGTCGAGCGCGCCGATATCGATGCGGTTGTACAAGGTCTGAATACGCTCGGCCGGCCACTGCGGCAGGCAACGGCGTATGTCGTCACGCACCGCATCCGACACGCCGAGCAGGCTCAAACGTTTGCTGAACAGGTTGGCGAACAGCCGCCGCCCCTTGCGCTGGTAGTCGCCGAACGCATGGTGCACGCCGATCACCGGCAAGCCAGTGCCCAACAAGGCCACATAAATCGGCTTGAAGCGGTGGGCGATGCAGAAGCTGAAGTTGCGCTCGGCCGCGACCCGGCGCAGCGCCCGGATGGCACCGAGCTTCAGGCCGCGAACAGCCTTGGAGCTGAATTCGAGAAACAGCACCTCGTCCGACGCGCAGCCGGCCGCAACCTGCGGGTCGGCGGCGCCGGTGAGGAACACCGTGGTGACCTTGTAGCCGCTGCCTTGGAACAGGCTGGCGTATTGACGAGCGCAGTCGAGAAACGGCCCGTCATAGCCATGGCAGAACTGCAGGATGCGCGGTTCAGAGCGGCTGGTCATACGCGGCTGCGCCGTCCTTGACGACCAGGATGTCTTCCATGATCAGGTACTGCAGGTCCGAGCCGAAGAACATGTTCAAGGCATCGGTCGGCGAGCAGATCATCGGTTCACCACGGCGGTTCAGCGAGGTGTTCAGCGACACGCCGTTGCCGGTCAGGTCCTCCAGCGCTTTCATCATGTCGTAGTAGCGCGGGTTGTACTCGCGCTTGAGCACCTGTGCACGCGACGTGCCGTCTTCGTGAACCACTTCTGGTACGCGGGTCTTCCACTCTTCAGCCACTTCGAAGGTGAAGGTCATGAACGGCGCCGGGTGATCGACCTTGATCATCTGCGGGGCAACGGTGTCGAGCATCGACGGGCAGAACGGTCTCCAGCGCTCGCGGAACTTGATCTGGTGGTTGATGCGATCAGCCACGCCTTCGACACTCGGGCAGCCGATGATCGAACGACCACCCAGCGCGCGCGGGCCAAACTCCATGCGGCCCTGGAACCAGGCCACCGGGTTGCCGTCGACCATGATTTGGGCGATCTGCTGCGGCATGTTGTCGAGCTTGCGCCACTTCGGTTGGTCCGGGTGACGAGCGCAGGCGGCAATCACGTCTTCGTTGGAGTACGACGGGCCGAGGTAGACGTGCTCCATCTTCTCGACCGGTACGCCACGGGCGTGGGAAACATAGGCGGCCGCACCGACTGCGGTGCCGGCGTCGCCGGAGGCCGGCTGGACGAACAGCTCTTTCACGTCCGGGCGGGCAATGATCTTCTGGTTGAGCTTGACGTTCAGCGCGCAGCCGCCGGCGAAGGCCAGCTTGCCGGTTTCACGCAGGGTGTCGCCCAGGTAGTGGTCGATCATCTGCAAGGCCAACTTCTCGAACAGCGCCTGCATGCTGGCCGCGTAATGGATGTACGGCTCGTCGGCGATGTCGCCTTCGCGCTTGGGGCCCAGCCATTCGATCAGTTTCGGCGAGAAGTAGAAACCTTTGCCCTTCTCTTTATAACGGCGCAGGCCGATGACGTTGGCGTATTCGGTGTTGATCACCAGTTCGCCGTTTTCGAAGCTGGCCAGGCGCGAGAAGTCATACTTGCTGGCGTCGCCATAAGGCGCCATGCCCATGACCTTGAACTCGCCGTCGAGCATTTCGAAACCCAGGAACTCGGTGATTGCGCCGTACAGGCCGCCCAGAGAATCCGGGTCGAAGAATTCCTTGATCTTGTGGATCTTGCCGTTTTCGCCATAACCGAAGAAGGTCGTGGCGTACTCGCCCTTGCCGTCGATGCCGAGGATCGCGGTCTTCTCTTTGAAGCCCGAGCAATGGTAGGCGCTGGAGGCGTGGGCCAAGTGGTGCTCGACCGGCTCAATCTTGACTTTTTTCGGATCGAAGCCCAGTTGCTCCAGGCACCAGACGATCTTCTTGCGGTAGCGCTTGTAGCGACGGTTGCCCATCAGGATGGCGTCGAGGGCGCGGTCCGGGGCGTACCAGTAGCGCTTGGCATAGTGCCAGCGGGCTTTGCCGAACAGGCTGATCGGGGCGAACGGGATGGCAACCACGTCCACGTCGGACGGCTTGATGCCCGCTTGTTCCAGGCAGAACTTCGCCGACTCGTAGGGCATGCGGTTCTTCGCATGTTTGTCACGCACGAAGCGTTCTTCTTCGGCGGCGGCAATCAGCTTGCCGTCGATGTACAGGGCCGCGGAAGGGTCATGGCTAAGGGCGCCGGACAGGCCAAGAATCGTCAATGCCAAGGGATTAGCCTCTTCATTCGGTAGAGATGCGCCAGCGGCCTCATGGGCGGGTGGCGGCTAAAAGGCGGGATTATAACGCAAACGAGAAAGACACACCGCCCCTTGTGGGGGCGGCGGTGCGGCAAGTCTGCAGGGGTGCGGCAGTGGCTTATTCGGCGATCAGCCAGTCCATCCGGTAGCTGCCAGCGGTCTGCGCCAGTTCCTTGGCCAGCCAGGGCAGCAGCTCCTTGAGCTCCTCTTCCAGGCCCCACGGCGGGTTGGCAATGGCCAGGCCAGAGCCGTTCAGCCCCTGCGGACTGTCCTGGTGGTGCACGTACAACTCGACCCGCAGCAGCTTCGGCGCGCCGGTACTGGTGAGGTCCTGGTAGAAACGGGTGAGCGAGCGCTGGTCCTTGATCGGGTACCAGATGGCAGCAACGGTCTGGCGCATGCGGCCAATCGCCTCTTTCAGCGAGCTAGTGCAGCGCTTGAGCTCGTCAGCCTGCTCGAATGGCGGGTCGATCAGCATGATCGCGCGTTTTTCCTGCACCGGCAGCAACGCCCGCGGCACATGCCAACCCTCACCCAGGTGCACCACCACGCGCGGGTCTTTTTTCATGTTCTCTTTGAGCAGCGGCCCGTCTTCAGGGTGCTTCTCGTTGAGCAACGCCCGGTCCTGCTGACGCATCAGGCGGCGAGCCAGTTCTGGCGACCCAGGGTAGTAGCGCAATTCGCCATCGGCATTCAGGCGTTTGATGACACGCAGGTAGTCGGCGGCCATCGCCGGGACATCATCGCGATTCCACAAACGTGCAACGCCTTCGAGGTATTCACCGGTACGGGTCGCCTGGTCGCCCTGCAGGTCGTACAGACCAAGGCCGGCGTGGGTGTCTATATAGGCGAACGGCTGCTCCTTGCGCGACATCAGGGCGATGAGGCGGGTCAGCACGATGTGTTTGAGAACGTCGGCGTGGTTGCCGGCGTGGAAGGCGTGACGATAGTTCATGGCAACTCCTGCGGGGGTGGCAAGTTTACCTCGTAAGACCGGCGGAGTCAGGTACGGGCACGCACAGTTCATCCACCCACCGCCCCCATCTCAGGTAGCCATTCCCCGTTCTTCACCTCAGGCATGGAGCTCAATCTAGCGCTTCCACTATCAAGGAGTACCTGACATGAAAGCTTCCATCAACTTCGACAACACCGTAACACCACTGGTACACGGCGACCTCGGTATCGCCAATGTGCCGTACACCGCTGTACTGGAAGTTACCAAGCCTGATGGCACGATCGACAACCTGGTCGTAGGATCCTCGCAAAGCACAAAGTGGTCGATGAACCTGGATAGTTACGCTCCTGGCGATTACGACGCTCTGATCCGCCCAAGGGAAGCAAACGCGTTTGAAGCAACCCGAGTGAAGTTCTCGCTATAAGCAGCCTTCACTGAAAAGCAAGCGGCCCGAACAATCAGATTGTTCGGGCCGCTTGCTTTTACCGGGCCAACGCCCAGCAGATCACAACCAGGCAGTCAGCAGCACAACTGACTGTTGGCACAAAGGTTACTTGTCAGCGTGATACGCCGCATCAGCAGTCTCGAAGCGCTGCACCATCGTCTGCGACGGGCTGCCCAGCTTGCTGACCACGATGATGGCGATGCTGGCAAGCAGGAAGCCCGGGATGATTTCGTATAGGCCCCAGGTGTCGATCTGCTTCCACAGGATCACGGTCAGGGCGCCAACCACGATACCCGCCAGCGCGCCGTTACGGGTCATGCCCTTCCACAGCACCGAAATCAACACCACCGGGCCAAAGGCAGCACCGAACCCAGCCCAGGCGTAGGCCACCAGGCCCAGCACGCGGTTTTCCGGGTTGGCAGCCATGGCGATGGCGATCAGTGCCACGACCAATACCATCAGACGGCCGACCCATACCAGCTCGCCCTGCGAAGCATTCTTGCGCAGGAAAGCCTTGTAGAAGTCTTCGGTCAGCGCACTGGAGCAGACCAGCAGCTGGCAGCTCAGCGTACTCATCACCGCCGCCAGAATGGCCGACAGCAGCACACCGGCAATCCACGGGTTGAACAGGATTTTCGCCAGTTCGATGAACACACGCTCATGGTTTTCGGTAACAGGGCCCGCCAGGTCAGGGTGCGCGGAGAAGTAGGCGATGCCGAAGAAGCCCACGGCGCAGGTACCGGCCAGGCACAGGATCATCCAGGTCATGGAGATGCGGCGAGCTTTGGCGATCGACTTGACCGAATCGGCGGCCATGAAGCGCGCCAGGATGTGCGGCTGGCCGAAGTAGCCCAGGCCCCAGCCCATCAGCGAGATGATGCCAATGAAAGTTGCACCCATGAGCATGTCGAAGTTGGCAGGGTTCTGCGCCTCGATGGCCAGGAAGGTCGTGTCGAAGCCACCCGTGGAGATCAGCACGATGATCGGCGTCAGGATCAGCGCGAAGATCATCAGCGAAGCCTGCACGGTGTCCGTCCAGCTCACGGCCAGGAAGCCACCCACGAAGGTGTAGGCGATGGTCGCGGCGGCACCGGCCCACAGTGCGGTTTCATACGGCATGTCGAAGGTGCTTTCGAACAGGCGCGCACCAGCAACGATGCCCGAAGCACAGTAGATGGTGAAGAACACCAGGATGACGACGGCCGAGATGATCCGTAGCAGGCCGGACTTGTCCTCAAAACGGCTGGCAAAGTAGTCCGGCAGGGTCAGCGCATCGCCGTTGTGTTCGGTCTGCACGCGCAGCCGGCCAGCGACGAACAGCCAGTTCAGGTAAGCGCCGACGGTGAGGCCGATGGCGATCCAGGCTTCGGAAAGGCCGGAGAAGTAGATGGCGCCCGGCAGGCCCATCAGCAGCCAACCGCTCATGTCGGAAGCACCGGCAGAAAGCGCGGTAACCACGCTGCCCAGGCTGCGCCCGCCGAGGATATAGTCAGAAAGGTTTTTGGTGGAGCGATAGGCAGCGAAGCCGATCAGCACCATTGCCGCGATGTAGATCACGAAAGTGATCGTTAGTGGATTGCCCATGCGTGTGCCCTGGCGTTTGTTTTTATCTCATGCACAACCGCTTTGAGGCGGTTGCACCCAGGCGGCGAATCCTATGCAACAACGCAAACTGGGTGCAACCATTTTTCATTTGCAAGTTGCACCCGCTCGTGCAATTTCAGTAAACACCTTGTTCTTGCTCCTTTTTGGAGCAAAAAACGTTTTTTTCAGACGAAAACGCACCGTAAACAATCCTTTATTAGATGTAGGAATTTTCGCCAGACGAGTTGCACCTTTTCGACGAAAAAAACGGGTTGCACCTGGTTGCACCTGAATTGCCCTACAGCTACTCTTGGCGCCAGCTAAGGCCACAGCCGTGGCAATAAAGAGGATAAGAAATGGCGACGACCACCCTTGGGGTCAAACTCGATGACCCAACCCGTGAGCGACTCAAAGCAGCTGCGCAGTCCATTGACCGCACACCTCACTGGTTGATCAAGCAAGCGATCTTCAATTACCTGGAGAAGCTCGAGGGTGGTGCTACCCTGACCGAACTCAACGGTCATGCCAGCAGCCTGGGCGACGATGCGGGTGAAGTAACGCCCGACCACGCTCACCAGTGCTTCCTGGAGTTCGCCGAGAGCATCCTGCCGCAGTCCGTCCTGCGCTCGGCCATCACTGCCGCCTATCGCCGCCCCGAGCAGGAAGTGGTTCCGATGCTGCTGGAGCAGGCGCGCCTGAGCGCACCGCTGGCCGAGGCGACCAACAAGATGGCCGCCAGCATCGCCGAAAAGCTGCGCAACCAGAAGAGCGCTGGCGGCCGTGCTGGCATCGTTCAGGGCCTGCTGCAGGAGTTCTCGCTGTCGTCCCAGGAAGGCGTGGCGCTGATGTGCCTGGCCGAAGCCCTGCTGCGCATCCCCGACAAAGGCACCCGCGACGCGCTGATCCGCGACAAGATCAGCACCGGCAACTGGCAGCCGCACCTGGGCAACAGCCCGTCGCTGTTCGTCAACGCCGCCACTTGGGGCCTGCTGCTGACCGGCAAGCTGGTCTCTACCCATAACGAATCTGGCCTTACCTCTTCGCTTACCCGCATCATCGGCAAGAGCGGCGAGCCGATGATCCGTAAGGGCGTCGACATGGCCATGCGCCTGATGGGCGAGCAGTTCGTTACCGGTGAAACGATTGCCGAAGCACTGGCCAATGCCAGCCGTTTCGAATCCAAGGGCTTCCGCTATTCCTACGACATGCTCGGCGAAGCCGCACTGACCGAGCACGACGCACAGAAGTACCTGGCCTCCTACGAGCAGGCGATTCACTCGATCGGCAAAGCGTCGCATGGCCGCGGCATCTATGAAGGCCCGGGTATCTCGATCAAGCTTTCTGCGCTGCACCCGCGCTATAGCCGCGCGCAGTACGAGCGCGTCATGGAAGAACTGTACCCGCGCCTGCTGTCGCTGACCCTGCTGGCCAAGCAATACGACATCGGCCTGAACATCGACGCTGAAGAAGCTGACCGCCTGGAGCTTTCGCTCGACCTGCTCGAGCGCCTGTGCTTCGAGCCTTCGCTGGCAGGCTGGAACGGCATCGGTTTCGTGATCCAGGCCTACCAGAAGCGCTGCCCGTACGTGATCGACTACGTCATCGACCTGGCCAAGCGCAGCCGCCACCGCCTGATGATCCGCCTGGTGAAAGGCGCCTACTGGGACAGCGAGATCAAGCGCGCCCAGGTCGAAGGCCTGGAAGGCTACCCGGTCTATACCCGCAAGGTGTACACCGACGTTTCCTACGTTGCCTGTGCACGCAAGCTGCTGGCCGTACCCGAAGCCATCTACCCGCAGTTCGCCACGCACAACGCCCACACCCTGTCGGCCATCTACCACATCGCGGGTCAGAACTATTACCCAGGGCAGTACGAGTTCCAGTGCCTGCACGGCATGGGCGAGCCGCTGTACGAACAGGTGGTCGGCAAGATCTCCGAGGGCAAGCTGAACCGCCCGTGCCGCGTGTATGCGCCGGTCGGCACCCACGAAACCCTGCTGGCCTACCTGGTCCGCCGCCTGCTGGAGAACGGCGCCAACACCTCGTTCGTCAACCGCATTGCCGACCACTCCATTTCCATCCAGGAACTGGTCGCCGACCCGGTAGCAAGCATCGAGCGCATGGGCACCCAGGAAGGCAACCTCGGCCTGCCACACCCACGCATCCCGTTGCCGCGCGAGCTGTATGGCAGCGAGAGGGCCAACTCGGCCGGCATCGACATGGCCAACGAACACCGCCTGGCCTCGCTGTCCTGCGCCATGCTGGCCACCGCGCACAACGACTGGAAGGCCACCCCGCTGCTGGCCTGCACCGCCAGCGAAGCCGCAGCCGCCCCTGTACTGAACCCATCAGACCACCGCGATGTGGTCGGCCATGTCCAGGAAGCCACCGTTGCCGACGTCGACAACGCCATCCAGTGCGCGCTCAACGCCGCACCGATCTGGCAGGCAACCCCGCCAGCCGAGCGTGCCGCGATTCTCGAGCGTACCGCCGACCTGATGGAGGCCGAGATCCAACCGCTGATGGGCCTGCTGATCCGCGAAGCGGGCAAGACGTTCGCCAACGCCATCGCCGAAGTGCGCGAGGCCGTGGACTTCCTGCGCTACTACGCGGTGCAGGCACGCAACGACTTCAGCAACGACGCCCACCGCCCATTGGGCCCGGTAGTGTGCATCAGCCCGTGGAACTTCCCGCTGGCAATCTTCACCGGCCAAGTGGCCGCAGCCTTGGCTGCCGGCAACCCGGTGCTGGCCAAACCTGCTGAACAGACCCCGCTGATCGCTGCCCAGGCCGTGCGCCTGCTGCTCGAAGCCGGCATCCCAGAAGGTGTGCTGCAACTGCTGCCAGGCCGCGGCGAAACCGTCGGCGCCGGCCTTGTCGGTGACGAGCGGGTCAAGGGCGTGATGTTCACGGGTTCCACCGAAGTCGCCCGCCTGCTGCAACGCAACGTCGCCGGCCGCCTGGACAACCAGGGCCGCCCAATCCCGCTGATCGCCGAAACCGGCGGCCAGAACGCGATGATCGTCGACTCATCGGCACTGACCGAGCAGGTGGTGATCGATGTGGTGTCTTCGGCCTTCGACAGCGCTGGCCAACGCTGCTCGGCCCTGCGTGTGCTGTGCCTGCAGGAAGATTCCGCCGACCGCGTGATCGAGATGCTCAAAGGTGCCATGGCCGAAAGCCGCCTGGGCAACCCGGACCGCCTGGCCGTGGATATCGGCCCGGTGATCGATGCCGAAGCCAAGGCGGGCATCGACAAGCACATTCAGGCCATGCGCGAGAAAGGCCGCGCGGTCTATCAGGTGGCCATCGCCGATACGGCCGAGGTCAAGCGCGGCACCTTCGTCATGCCGACCCTGATCGAGCTGGACAGCTTCGACGAGCTCAAGCGCGAGATCTTCGGCCCGGTGCTGCACGTGGTGCGCTACAACCGCCGCAACCTCGACCAACTGATCGAGCAGATCAACAACTCCGGCTACGGTCTGACCCTCGGCGTGCACACCCGCATCGACGAGACCATCGCCAAAGTGGTGGAAAATGCCAACGCCGGCAATATGTACGTCAACCGCAACATCGTTGGCGCTGTGGTGGGCGTGCAACCGTTCGGCGGTGAAGGCCTGTCTGGCACTGGCCCGAAAGCGGGCGGCCCGCTCTACCTGTACCGCCTGCTGTCGACCCGCCCGGCCGACGCCATTGGCCGTCACTTCCAGCAGCAGGATGGTGACGGCAAGCCGGACCGCACCCTGCACGAACAGCTGATCAAGCCGCTGCACAGCCTCAAGGCCTGGGCCGAGAGCAATCAACAGGCCGACCTGGCCGCACTGTGCACCCAGTTCGCCAGCCAGTCGCAAAGCGGCATCGCGCGGCTGCTGCCAGGCCCGACCGGCGAGCGCAACAGCTACACCATCCTGCCGCGCGAGCACGTGCTGTGCCTGGCGGACAATGAGGCTGACCTGCTGGCACAGTTTGCCGCTGTAGTGGCGGTCGGTAGCTCGGCAGTGTGGGTGGATGGCGAGCCAGGCAAGTCGCTGCGCGGCCGCCTGCCGAAGGAGCTGCAGGCCAAGGTCAAGCTGGTGGCTGACTGGAACAAGGATGACGTGGCATTCGATGCCGTGATCCACCATGGTGATTCGGACCAGCTGCGCGGCGTTTGCCAGCAAGTGGCCAAGCGGGCCGGTGCGATCGTTGGCGTTCACGGGCTGTCCAGCGGCGACCATCAGATTGCCCTGGAGCGACTGGTGATCGAGCGGGCGGTGAGTGTCAATACCGCTGCGGCTGGGGGTAATGCCAGCTTGATGACCATTGGCTGATGGCTGAGGGTTGTTGAAGAAGAAGGAGAGCTTAGGCTCTCCTTTTTTTGTGCCTGTCTCGAAATTGAGTCTGGGTGGCCAGGTGCCTGTCCTGATTGGTTCAGCGCGGCGGAAATCGAGCGCCCGCGCGGCGGATCGCGAGCTGCGCTCGCTCCTAGATTTGTTTCGGGTTACTCCAGAGGGTTTTGCGCGCGAACGCCTTGGCGCATGAGTCAATATCGCGTCGTACAAACAAGGCGGCCGCGCGCAGTTGCAAAGGGGTTACTCGCCCGAAACAAACGTAGGAACAAGCGCTACTAGCGATCCGCCACGACAAGCAATGCCGAAACGCCGCAATGCCATCATTCGCGCCTTCGCCAGAGCCACCAAAGACTCCACACTTTAGCCCCTTCAGACGCACAGAGAAGGCTCAACCAAATCCATGCGCGAGTGTCAGGCAATACTAAAATCACGGAAAGCGATGGAATTACAAATACAAATCGAAAAGGAGTTTGAACGCCAGCCAGATAGACCCCTGACAATTTCCCCAGACAAAGCAAAGTGCCACTAACCACAAGGGATGCCTGGGCGATCAGTCCCATCCACACCATGAGCTCAAGCCCTCCTCCCCACCGCTCCATGTTCGCAAGTGCGGCGTTCAAATCACTTAAAAATGGTGTCACGCCTCTACGCAGGCTGCTGAACACTACAAAACAAATGTAAAAAGCATCCATCGCTCCCCAAAACCAACCAACCGAACGTTTTGACTTGATCAGATTCATGATAAGCATCATTCGTCTTTGAACTCATACTCATCATTTGCCACGACGGGTCGCCAGTGCCATGAAGACCCCGACACATCCCAAGCGTCGTCAGCTTCCACGTAAATCTGAGTAACTTCACGCTCTAGCCCATATCGATGAATGACAGAGGCTTTGGCAAAACCTCGGTCTTCGGTATCAAGGGGCACCCATTTCTGGCTTACCGTTCTTGTGGTGTTAGCAAAATCTTTCCCAGACGATAAAAACACCCGCCCTTCATCCCCTCTCGAAGTCAGGAAGTTCGCAAAAAAAGCAGCACCCGAGGAAAACTTGTTAATCTGAACCGCCACTGTCCTCCACTTACCAGGCCCACTTATCGTAGAGGCTGTGTTCAACAAGTACGTGTCGTCTACACACTGGCTACGCACTCTCGCACACCAACACTTTTCGATATCTATGGGCTTGAATGGCTCATTTTTAATCAACATCCACTCGCCTGACGCTACAGGCCTGAGGACCCTGTCAATAGCATTGCTCGTCAAACGGACCGAGCCGTAGACGCCGCACGCCCGCAGAAGATCGTCAATACCTTTTATCTCTGAAACGTAGCCCCGACTCATCAAGATAGATCGCACTATTGAGACCGAAAAGAAAGGATCTTCTACCTTACATAACTCGTCCTTCGTGACATTTGTCCAGCGAGTTAACTTGTCCATTATCAGCTTCTCCGTTCAAAGGCTGACATTTAGATCATCTCGCTCAAAAAAGCTGTAATTCTACGTCTGAAAATGTTGTGGGAAATTTCTCTCGACGTAGGGAGTTGAAAGTCCACACGCACTCCAGACACTAGTCCCATTCCTCGTTTTGAACCCTTATCACCCAAACCTATTAATCTCCCCCCTAACCAGCCGATCCCCTAGACTCGCCCCAAGCCCGTTCAAGGACCACCGCCATGCCCGAGACCCTGCTCAGCCCCCGCAACCTCGCCTTCGAACTCTATGAGGTGCTCGACGCCGAGGCCCTGACCCAGCGCCCGCGCTTCGCCGAGCACAGCCGCGAAACGTTCGATGCCGCGCTGACCACCGCCCGCACCATCGCCGAAAAGTACTTCGCCCCGCACAACCGCAAGGCCGACGAAAACGAGCCGCGCTATGTGGACGGCCGCGCCGAGCTGATCCCCGAGGTGAAACCTGCGGTCGATGCCTTCCTCGAGGCGGGCTTCCTCAACGCCAACCGCGATTTCGAGGTCGGCGGCATGCAGTTGCCCAGCCTGGTCTCGCAAGCCTGCTTTGCCCACTTTCAGGCCGCCAACGCCGGCACTACGGCCTACCCGTTCCTGACCATGGGCGCGGCCAACCTGATCGAAAGTTTCGGCAGCGACGAACAGAAGCGTTTGTTCCTGCAACCGATGATCGACGGCCGCTATTTCGGCACCATGGCGCTGACCGAACCCCATGCCGGCTCTTCGCTGGCCGATATCCGCACCCGTGCCGAGCCTGCGGCGGATGGCAGCTACCGGATCAAGGGCAACAAGATTTTCATCTCCGGCGGCGACCACGAGCTGTCGGAAAACATCGTGCACATGGTCCTGGCCAAGCTGCCGGATGCACCACCTGGGGTGAAGGGTATTTCGCTGTTCATCGTGCCCAAGTACCTGGTCAACCCGGACGGCAGCCGCGGCGATCGCAACGACGTGCTGTTGGCCGGGCTGTTCCACAAGATGGGCTGGCGCGGCACCACCTCCACGGCACTGAACTTCGGCGACAACGGCCAGTGCGTCGGCTACCTGGTCGGCCAGCCGCACCAAGGCCTGGCCTGCATGTTCCAGATGATGAACGAGGCACGCATCGGCGTCGGCATGGGCGCGGTGATGCTCGGTTACGCCGGGTACCTGTATTCGCTGGAATATGCGCGCCAGCGGCCGCAGGGCAGGCTGCCGGACAACAAGGACCCGCACAGCCCTGCGGTGCCGATCATCAGCCACACCGACGTCCGGCGCATGCTGCTCGCCCAGAAGGCCTATGTAGAAGGCGCTTTCGACCTGGGCTTGTACGCCGCACGGCTATTCGACGACACCCACACGGCAGCCAGCGAATCCGCCCGCCAGCAGGCACAGGAACTGCTCGACCTGCTGACGCCCATCGTCAAATCCTGGCCATCCACCTTCTGCCTCAAGGCCAACGAACTGGCGATCCAGATCCTCGGTGGCCACGGCTACACGCGGGAATACCCGGTGGAGCAGTACTACCGCGACAACCGCCTGAACCCGATCCACGAAGGCACAGAGGGCATCCAGTCACTCGACCTGCTGGGCCGCAAACTGGCGCAGAACAACGGCGCAGGCCTCAAGCAACTGACCCGCCTGATCGCCGATACCGCTGAACGCGCCAGCCATCACCCGGGCCTGGATGCCATGCGCCACCCGCTGGAGCATTTGGTAAACCGCCTGCAGGGCGTGACCCTGGCCCTGCTCGGCGACCTGGCAGAAGGCAAAGTCGCGGGCGCCCTTGCCAATTCAGCCCTGTACCTCAAGGCCTTCGGCCACTGCGTGATCGGCTGGCGCTGGCTGGAACAAGCGATACACGCCGAACTCGGCCTGCTCAAGGGCAATGCCGCAGATCGCGACTTCTACCGGGGCAAGTTGCAGGCCGCACGTTATTTCCTGACCTGGGAAGTACCGGGCTGCCATAATGACCTGGCATTGCTCGAGGCACGCGACGATACCTGCCTGGCCATGCAAGACGGGTGGTTCTAGGGGGAGCCACCGTGCACGCGGAGGTTTTCCCATGTTCGATTCCAGCGCCCTGCTGCGCCAGCGCTTTGCCGCGCTGCGCAGCACGGCCGAGTTGTTTTCCCTGCGCCATGTCAAACAATCGCACCAAGCGCTTTCGGTAAGGCGCAATGTGGCCGAGCCGCCCTTCTTCAGCCAGGACGAAGGCGCCATGCTCACGGTGCGGGTGCAGGGCGTGGAGGCTTACGCCGCCACGGCCGACCTGTCTCAGCAAGGCCTGCAACGTGCGCTGGAACACGCCGAGGCACTGGCCCGGCAGATTGCCAGGCACAGCTTGCTCGACCTGCGCGACCAACCCGTAACCAACGCCCGTCACGACCATGTCTCGCCGAACTTCGACCGCCCGTTACCCACCCTCGCCGACTGCCTCGGCCTGCTCGCTGCCGAGTCGGCCAGCGTGCCCAAGGACAGCCGCCTGGTGGACTGGCAGGCCAGCCTGAGCCAGAGCCTGGTCGAACAGACCTACATGAACTCCGCCGGCGCCGAACTGCGCCACGCGCAGCGCTTCCTGTTCCCAGGCCTGGGCGTAACCGCCAGCGACGGCCAGGACAGCCAGAGCCGCAGCCTGGGCCGTGACAACTTCGGCCAGCAGGGTGGCTTCGAGATCATCGAACGCTGCGGCCTGGTCGGTGCCGCCCACCGGGTCGCCGACGAAGCGCTGCAACTGCTGCTAGCACCCAATACACCCAGTGGCGAGCGCGACCTGCTGCTGATGCCCGACCAGATGATGCTGCAGATCCACGAATCCATCGGCCACCCGCTGGAGATGGACCGCATCCTCGGCGACGAGCGCAACTACGCCGGCACCAGCTTCGTCAAAGCCAGCGACTTCGGCCATTTGCAGTACGGCTCGCCACTGCTCAACGTCACCTTCGACCCGACCATCGCCGAAGAGCTTGCCAGCTACAGCTACGACGATGACGGCAGCCAGGCCAGCAAGCAGTTCCTGATCCGTGAGGGCCTGCTGCTGCGGCCGCTGGGCGGCGCGTTGTCGCAATACCGTTCGGGCCTCGACGGTGTGGCCAACAGCCGGGCCTGTGGCTGGAACCGCGCCCCGATCGACCGCATGGCCAACCTCAACATCGAGCCGGGCGAGCAAACCCTTGAGCAACTGATCGAGGGCATCGAGCACGGCATCCTGATGCGCACCAACCGTTCGTGGTCCATCGACGATGCGCGCAACAAGTTCCAGTTCGGCTGCGAGTGGGGCCAACTGATCGAGGACGGCCAGCTCAAGGGCATCGTCAAGAACCCCAACTACCGCGGCATCTCCGCGCAGTTCTGGCGCGACCTTGCGGCGGTCGGCGACCGCAGCACCTTCCAGGTACTGGGCACCCCCAACTGCGGCAAGGGCGAACCCAACCAGGTGGTACGGGTCGGCCACGCCGCACCGGCCTGCGTGTTCCGCCAGATCGACGTATTCGGAGGGGACGCCTGATGAGCGCCACAGCACAGCAGCTTTTCGAACAATTGGTCAGCGCCCTGCACGATGCACGGCAAGCCGAAGAGCAATTCACCCTCGGCTACAGCGCCGAACAGTCGCAGTTCGTGCGTTTCAACCACGCCAAGGTGCGCCAGGCCGGCGAGGTCAGCCAGGCCAGCGCGCAACTGCGGCTGATCCGCGATGGGCGCCAGGCAGAACAGCAGGTCACGTTGAGCGGCGATGCCGAACTGGACCATCAGCGCCTGCGCGAGGCGCTGGAACAGTTGCGTCAAACCCTGCCGCTATTGGCCGTTGACCCTTACCTGCGCCTGGACGAAAACCCATGGCACAGCTACAGCCTGCAGGAACAGGCGCTGCCAGAGCTAAGCGAAGTACTGGAACTACTCGACCGCGAAGCCGGCGACCTGGACCTGGTCGGTATCTATGCCGCAGGCCCGGTCTGCCGGGGCTTCGCCAGTTCGTATGGCGCCTTCGGCTGGCACCAGGCCAACAGTTTCAACTTCGACTGGAGCCTGTTCCACAGCAATGGCCAGGCCGTGAAGGCTAACTATGCCGGCCAACTGTGGAGTGCCAAGGACTTCACCGCACGGCTGCGCCAGGCCCGTGAGCAACTGGGCTTCCTCGGCCGCCCGGCCGTTACGCTCAAGCCCGGCAGCTACCGCGCCTACCTGGCGCCTGCCGCCATGGACGAAATCGCCGGCATGCTGTGTTGGGGCGGCTTCTCGGCACAGGCGCTGGCCACCGGCAACAGCGCACTGCAGCGGCTGTACAGCAGCGATGCACGGCTGAGCCCGTTGGTCAGCTTCAATGAGCACGTCAGCGGCTCGCTGAGCCCGGCATTTTCCGATGAAGGTTCGCCACGCCTGGACGTACAGCTGATCCAGCACGGGCAGGCTGTGGACAGGCTGGCCAGCGCGCGCAGCGCCGTCGAATTCGAGTTGCTTGCCAATGGCGCAGACAGCCATGAATCGCCCTGTGCATTGAGCCTTGCACCGGGCACCCTGGCGCCTGAAGACATCCTGCAACGGCTGGGCACAGGCCTGTACATCAGCAACCTGTGGTACCTGAACTACTCCGACCTGCCGGCCGCACGGATGACCGGGCTGACACGCTTTGCCACCTTCTGGGTAGAGGACGGTGAAATCAAGGGGCCGGTGAGCACCATGCGCTTCGATGACAGCCTGTACAGCTTGCTGGGCAGCCAACTCGAAGACCTGACCCGCGAACGCGAGATGATCCTTTCAACCAATACCTATGGCCAGCGCAGTACCGGGTCGAGTCATTTGCCGGGAGCTTTGGTCAAAGGGCTTACCCTGACATTGTGATTGGAATTGCAGGCATCTTCGCGGGCTAGTTCGGATTCGCGCATAGCTGCGAGCTTGCCCCGCGAAGAGGCCGGTACTGACAAACGAGGACGTCATGCCCGAACGCACCCCGCTCGACCCCGTCACCGCCCGCTGGATCCCGTGGGTGGTGGCCATTGCTTTTTTCATGCAGTCCCTGGACGGCACCATCCTCAACACTGCCCTGCCGGCCATGGCCCGCTCGCTGGAAGAAGACCCGCTGCGCATGCAGGGCGTGATCATCGCCTACATGCTCACCGTGGCCTTGCTGATCCCTGCCTCTGGGTGGATCGCCGACCGCTTTGGCACCAAGCGCATCTTCTTCAGTGCCATCCTGCTGTTCAGCTTCGGCTCCTTGCTGTGTGCCATGGCCAACAGCCTGGGCTTTCTGATACTCGCCCGCATCGTGCAGGGGCTGGGCGGTGCGCTGATGCTGCCGGTCGGGCGGCTGGTGGTGTTGCGCGCCTATCCGCGGACCGAGCTGGTGCGGATCATGAGCTTCATCACCATCCCCGGCCTGCTGGGCCCACTGCTTGGCCCGACCTTGGGCGGCTGGCTGGTCGAAATCCTGACCTGGCACTGGATCTTCCTGCTCAACCTGCCGGTCGGTGCCATTGGCTGTTACGCGGTGTGGAAGTTCATCCCCGACCTGCGCGGAGCCGAACGCACCACCTTCGATGGCCCGGGTTTCCTGCTGTTTGGCGCAGCGATGGTGCTGATTACCATCGCCATGGAGGGCCTGGGCGAATTGCACCTGCCGCACCTGCGGGTGATGCTGCTGCTGTTCGCCGGCATGGCCTGCCTGGCCGCCTACTGGCTGCGTGCCGGGCGTGACCCGGAACCGCTGTTCTCGCCCAGCCTGTTCCGCGTGCGCACCTTTGCCATCGGTATCCTCGGCAACCTGTTCGCGCGCCTGGGCAGTGGCGCCCTGCCGTTCCTGGTGCCGTTGCTGCTGCAGGTCGCCTTGGGCTATTCGCCGGCACAGGCTGGCATGAGCATGATCCCGCTGGCGGCGGCGGCGATGGTGGCAAAATCCATTGCCCGGCCACTGATCGAGCGGCTCGGTTACCGCATCGTGCTGACCGGCAACACCTTGCTGCTGGGCCTGCTGCTGGCCAGTCTCGGCCTGGTCGATGAGCAGACGCCGTACGCCGTGCTGCTGGTGCAACTGGCCCTGTTGGGCGCAGTGAACTCCATGCAGTTCACCGCGATGAACACGGTGACCCTGATCGACCTTGACGACGCCAGCGCCAGCAGCGGCAACAGCCTGCTGTCGGTGGTCGCGCAACTGTCCCTGAGCCTGGGCGTGGCCTGCGCCGGCGCACTGCTCGGCGGCTTTACCGCAGCCGGCAGCGCCGACGGTGTGGAAACCACTCTGGGGGCCTTCCAGCTGACCTTTGTGACCATCGGCGTCATGGCAATGCTGGCGGCAGCGATCTTCCTGCAGCTGGCGCCGACGGACGGAAGGCGTGCCCGTCGTCCGGAACCGCACATGGAGTCGTAGGGCGAATGGCCATGAGGCTGGTAGACTGTGCGGCATTTTTCGCTTCGCAACGCAGGCCCGCCTCGTGACCACCGAAACCACCGCTTTTGCCACCTTGCCGCTGTCCGCCGCCATGCTGGCCAACCTGGACGCCCTCGGCTATGCCGCGATGACGCCGATCCAGGCCCAGAGCCTGCCCGTCATCCTCAGGGGCCAGGACCTGATTGCCCAGGCCAAGACCGGCAGCGGCAAGACCGCCGCTTTCGGCATTGGCCTGCTCAACCCGATCAACCCGCGCTACTTCGGCTGCCAGGCACTGGTGCTGTGCCCTACCCGCGAGCTCGCCGACCAGGTCGCCAAAGAGTTGCGCCGCCTGGCACGTGCCGAGGACAACATCAAGATCCTGACCCTGTGCGGCGGCGTCTCGCTCGGCCCGCAGATCGCCTCGCTGGAGCACGGCGCGCACATCATCGTCGGCACCCCGGGGCGCATCCAGCAGCACCTGGACAAAGGCACCCTGGTACTCGACGGGCTCAACACCCTGGTGCTGGACGAAGCCGACCGCATGCTCGATATGGGCTTCTTCGATGCCATTGCCAGCATCATCGGCAAGACCCCGTCGCGCCGCCAGACCCTGCTGTTCTCGGCCACCTATCCATCCGGTATCGAGCAACTGGCCGCCGACTTCATGCGCAAGCCGCAGCAGGTCAAGGTCGAGAGCCTGCACACCGACAACCAGATCGAACAACGCTTCATCGAGATCGACCCGCAAAACCGGCTGGAGGCCGTCACCCGCGTGCTTGGCCACTACCGCCCGCAGTCGTGCGTGGCGTTCTGCTTCACCAAGCAGCAGTGCGAAGACGTGGTCGCTCACCTGACCGCCAAGGGCATCGTTGCCCAGGCCCTGCATGGCGACCTGGAGCAGCGTGACCGCGACCAGGTACTGACCATGTTCGCCAACCGCAGCAGCTCGGTGCTGGTGGCCACCGACGTGGCCGCCCGTGGCCTGGACATCGATGGCCTGGACATGGTCATCAACGTCGAGCTGGCCCGTGATGCCGAAATCCATGTGCACCGTGTTGGCCGTACCGGCCGCGCCGGCGAAAAGGGTATCGCCGTCAGCCTGGTGGCCCCGGCCGAAGGCCACCGCGCCCAGGCCATCGAAGCACTGCAGAAGAGCCCGCTGCGCTGGGACCAGCTGGACAGCCTGAAGAACAAAGGCGGCGAGCCCCTGCTGCCGGTCATGACTACTCTGTGCATTGCCGCTGGCCGCAAGGACAAGCTGCGCCCTGGCGACATTCTTGGCGCGCTGACCGGTGATGCCGGCATCCCGGGCAAGCAGGTGGGCAAGATCGCGATCTTCGACTTCCAGGCGTTCGTTGCCGTGGAGCGCGCACTGGCCAAGCAGGCCATGCAGCGGCTGAACAGCGGCAAGATCAAGGGCCGCGCCCTGAAAGTCCGTATTCTTTGACATTTTTTGGGGCTGCTGTGCAGCCCATCGCCGGCAAGCCAGCTCCCACAGGATCACCCCAGGCCTCAGGCTTGCGCAGTGCCCGTGGAAGCTGGCTTGCCAGCGATGGCCGCACAGCGGCCCCAAACTCGCAATGAGGTAACACCGTGCACTCCACCGACGTGATCATCCTCGGCGCCGGCGCCGCCGGCCTGATGTGCGCCCAGCTCAGCGCCCGCCGTGGCCGCCGGGTGCTGCTGCTCGACCACGCCAACAAGCCAGGCAAGAAGATCCTCATGTCCGGCGGCGGGCGCTGCAACTTCACCAACATGTACACCGAGCCGGCCAACTTCCTCTCGCACAACGCCCACTTCTGCAAATCGGCCCTGGCCCGCTACACCCAGTGGGACTTCATCGAACTGGTGGCCAAGCATGGCGTGCCGTATCACGAGAAGAAGCTCGGCCAGCTGTTCTGCGACAACAAGGCCAGCGACATCCTCGACATGCTGCTGGCCGAGTGCGACGACGCGGGCGCCGAACTGCGCATGCAGACCAGCATCGAACACATCGAGAAGACTGAAACCGGTTACCTGCTGCAAACCAGCGCCGGCCAGTTCGCCTGCCAGTCACTGGTGATCGCCACCGGTGGCCTGTCGATCCCGACCCTGGGCGCGACCGGTTTCGGCTACCAGGTGGCGCGCCAGTTCGGCCACACCCTGCTGCCGACCCGCGCCGGCCTGGTGCCGTTCACCATCACCGAGCCCCAACTCAAGGCACTGTGCACCGAACTGTCGGGCACCTCGCTGGACTGCACTGCCAGCTGCAACGGCACCAGCTTCCGCGAAAACCTGCTGTTCACCCACCGCGGCCTGAGCGGCCCGGCGATCCTGCAAATCTCATCGTTCTGGGAGGCAGGCGACACCGTCGAGATCAACCTGCTGCCCGACCGCGATGCGCTGACCTGGCTGCAACAGCAACAGCTCGAACGCGCCAACGCGGAGTTGAAGACCGTGCTGGGCGAGGTGTTCACCCGCAAGCTGGCCACCCTGCTGGCCGAGCAGTGGTTCGAGTCCAAACCCATGAAGCAGTACACGCCGGCGGAACTGGCACAGATCGCCGACAGGCTGTCGGCCTGGCAATTGGTACCGGCCGGTACCGAGGGCTATCGCACCGCCGAGGTCACCCTGGGTGGCGTGGATACCCGCGAGGTGTCATCCAAGACCATGGAATCGCTGAAGAGCCCCGGGCTGTATTTCATCGGCGAAGTACTGGACGTGACCGGCCACCTGGGCGGTTTCAACTTCCAGTGGGCCTGGGCATCGGCCAACGCTGCAGCGCAGTTCGTGTAGAGTAGAATCCATTCAGCAGCACGGAACGCTTCTTGCTGGTCCGTGCCGCAATGCATTCATTCGATCACTGCCAGCAGGCCATCATGTCATCGAGTTCGTTCCGTCAGTCACTGCGTCGCCTGTGGGGCCAAGACAAGTTCAGCTACAGCATCCGGGTGACCATCGCCCTCACCGGCAGCCTGGCCCTGTGCTGGTACCAGAACGAGATGGCCCTGCTGATTCCGCTGTTCCTGGGCATCATCGCCAGCGCATTGGCCGAGACCGACGACAGCTGGCAAGGGCGCCTCAGTGCCCTGGCCGTGACGCTGGTCTGCTTCGCCATTGCCGCGCTAGCCGTCGAGCTGCTGTTCCCCTACCCGTGGGTTTTCGCCATCGCACTGGCGTTGGCGGCGTTTGGCCTGACCATGCTGGGTGCGCTGGGCGAACGCTATGGCGCCATCGCCTCGGCCACGCTGATCACCGCGGTATACACCATGATCGGCGTGGACCAACGCGGCGGCCAGGTCACCGACTTCTGGCACGAACCGCTGCTTCTGGTGGCGGGTGCAGCCTGGTATGGCTTGCTCTCGGTGCTGTGGCAGGCGCTGTTTTCCAACCAGCCGGTGCAGCAGAGCCTGGCCAAGCTGTTCTTCGAACTGGGACGCTACCTCAAGCTCAAAGCCAACCTGTTCGAGCCGATTCGCCACCATGATCTGGAGGCCCGGCGCCTGGAGCTGGCCCAGCAGAACGGCAAGGTGGTCGCAGCGCTCAATGCGGCCAAGGAAATCATCTTGCACCGGGTCGGGAACAGCCAGCCCAACTCCAAGGTCAGCCGCTACCTCAAGCTGTACTTCCTGGCCCAGGATATCCACGAGCGCGTCAGTGCCTCGCACTACCCCTACAATGCCTTGGCCGATGCGTTCTTCCACAGCGATGTGATGTTCCGCTGCCAGCGCCTGCTGCGCCATCAAGGCTCGGCGTGCCAGGACCTGGCCCGCTCGATCCGCCTGCGTCAGCCGTTTGTTCTCGACAGCCGGTTTGCCGACACCCTCGAAGACCTCAACGCCTCGCTGGAGCACCTGCGCACCCAGAACAACCCGGCGTGGCGTGGGCTGCTGCGCTCACTGCGCGCACTGGCGGCCAACCTGGCCACGCTCGACCGCCTGCTGGGCGCCGCCAGCAACCCGGACAGCCTGGCCGATGCCAGCGACAGCAGCCTGCTCGACCGCTCACCGCGAAACTTCAAGGACGTCTGGACCCGCCTGCGCACCCAGCTGACGCCCACTTCGCTGCTGTTCCGCCACGCCCTGCGGCTGCCATTGGCGCTGTCGATCGGCTACGGCATGGTGCACCTGATCCACCCGACACAAGGCTACTGGATCATCCTCACTACGCTGTTCGTGTGTCAGCCGAACTATGGCGCCACCCGGCGCAAGCTGGTGCAGCGCGTGTTCGGCACGGCGATCGGCCTGACGGTGGGCTGGGCGCTGTTCGACCTGTTCCCCAACCCGATCATCCAGTCGCTGTTCGCCGTGGTAGCCGGGGTGGTGTTCTTCGTCAACCGTACCACCCGCTATACCCTGGCCACGGCGGCGATCACGCTGATGGTGCTGTTCTGCTTCAACCAGATCGGCGATGGCTATGGCCTGTTCCTGCCGAGGCTGTTCGATACCCTCGTGGGCAGCCTGATCGCCATCCTCGCGGTGTTCCTGTTCCTCCCCGACTGGCAGGGCCGGCGCCTGAACAAGGCATTGGCCAATACCCTGGCCTGCGCCAGCGTGTACCTACGCCAGATCATGCAGCAGTACGCCCACGGCAAGCGCGACGACCTCGCCTACCGCCTGGCCCGGCGCAACGCCCACAACGCCGACGCCGCGCTGTCTACCACATTGGCCAACATGCTCATGGAGCCTGGGCATTTCCGTAAGGAGGCGGATGTAGGCTTCCGCTTCCTGGTGCTGTCACACACCTTGCTCAGCTACCTCTCGGGGCTTGGCGCGCACCGTGATACCGCGCTGCCGGCCGAAGTTCAGGAGCAATTGATCGATGGCGCAGGGCAGAGCCTGGCCAACAGCCTGGACGAAATCGCCAATGGCCTGGCGGCGCGCTTGCCGGTGGCGATTCACAGTGACGCCGAAGAGACCCTGGCCAATGCGCTGGAACAAATGCCAGAGGAGCTGGATGAACATCAGCGCCTGGTGCAGACCCAGCTGGCTTTGATCTGCCGGCAGTTGGGCCCGTTGCGGACATTGGCGGCGCATTTGATCAAGGAAGGTGCACCGGCCTGAGGTTTTTTCGCCTGTGCCGGCCCTTTCGCGGGGCAAGCAACAGAGATCAAAAGCCATGCTGTCGCAGCAGCCGTGCATAGCTGCCATCGGCCTTCATGGCCGCAATGGCCCGCTCGAAGCGCTCGACGATCTGCTGATGCTCAGGGTGTTTGAGGCTCACCAGAATATGCAGGGTATTTTCGCTTAAGGGCGGCTCGACCATCGTCACCGCCTCCCGCACCTGCTCTGGCTCACGCTGCAGGTTGTAGCGCGCCACGAACTCATCTTCCACCGCCAGGTTCACGCGCCCTGCCGCAACCATGCGCACGGCGGAGGAAAAGTTGCGCACCGGCACCTTGAGCAAGCGGGTATCGCCATCGAACTCAGGCGAATACGCATAATCACGCACCACGGCGATGCTGTAAGGGTACAGGTCAGCCTGGCGCTGATAACGGAAGCTGTCCCCCTTGCGCTTGAGCAGGCGAATGCGATTGGTCAGGTAGGCGCTGGAGAAGTGGCCGATGCGGGCGCGCGAATCGTTGTACCAGGCATTGATCAGCACATCGTAACGGCCCTCACCAACGCCGACCAACGCCCGCGCCCATGGCGCTTCTTCGTAAACGCTGGCGTAACCGGCGCGGGCCAGCGCCGTGGTGACGATGCTGGTGGCCAAGCCACCACCCGGCATGCCAGTGTCGGTAAACGGCGGCCAAGTGTCGGCCACCAACCGTAGCTTGCCCTGGCCCAGGACGGGCGCTGCAAGCATCAGGCCCAGCAGGCCCAGAGCGCAAAGCAGTGGCCGCATGCTCAAGTCCTATTGCAGTGGGATGGCGGTATACGTTGACGCTGGCAGTGAGGTTACACAAACCCGCTGCACACAGGGCAGCGGCCAATAGTGTCATTTAGCCTCTATTTTGGCCGCACTGATCAACGCTCACGGGTAACCGAGCACTTCCCTGATCTGCCGCAGATGCCGGATGATCCACTGCTTGTCGATCGCCCCCCAGTCATGAATGCGGTAATGCCCGGCATGGTTGCGCGCACCCTCCTGCTGCTCGAACTCGCAGACGATGTCCAGGTCGGCCAATGCTGCAATGGTGTCCTGGGCAGTGCGGCGTGGCATGCCGGTGGCTTCCATCAGCGCCGGCACGCTGGTGGCGGTCTGGCTGTCGATCAACCAGGCCACATACAAGCGGCGATAGAAACTGCTCTTGGTCTTGCTCACATCCATGCTGCGTGATCCTTACAGGTTACCCGGCAGCTCCCGATAGGTCAGGTAGACGCGCAGGTCGAATTCCAGTTGGTGGTAATCCGGCTCCATGTGCTGACAGAGCTGGTAGAACGCTTTGCTGTGATCGCGCTCGCGCAGGTGCGCCAGTTCGTGCACCACGATCATGCGCAAAAACTGCGGTGCCGCTTCCTTGAACAGCGAGGCGATACGGATTTCCTTCTTCGCCTTGAGCTTGCCGCCCTGCACCCGCGACACCGCAGTGTTGAGGCCAAGGGCACGGTGGGTCAGGTCCAGGCGGTTGTCGAACAGCACCTTGTCCAGGCTCGGCGCACTGCGCAGGTATTGCTGGCGCAGCTCCTGGGCATAGCCGTACAGCGCCTTGTCGCTCTGCACGTCATGGCGGCCAGGGTAGCGGCGCTGCAGGTAGTCACCCAGGCGGTCGCTGTCGATCATCTGCTGCACCTGCTCCTGCAGGTGCGGCGGGTAGGCATGCAAATAGCGTAATACGGTCATGGCACTGCATTCGGCGTGACGAACGGCGATTCTAGCCAATCAAGGCCGCGGCCAGGGAAAAATCGCCGGGAAGCCGCTGGCATCCGCAGCGGTCATTGGGTGGGCGACCAAAAAACCCTGCACGTAGGCGCAACCGTTTGCCTTCAGCCACGCAGCCTGGGACGCCGTTTCAACGCCCTCGGCGATGACCGTAACGTTGTAGTCGGCGCACAGGCCGATGACCGAGCGCACCAACGCAGCGTCTGCCGCCGAATCGGGCAGGCGCGCTACCAGATGCCGGTCGATTTTCAAGGTGTCGATCGGCAGGTCCCGCAGCATGCGCAACGAGCAGTCACCCGCACCAAAATCATCCAGCGCCACGCGCACGCCCAATTCGCGCAGGCGGTGGATCTGCTTGATCGCTGTGTCGATGTTGTACATCAACGACGTTTCGGCAACTTCGACTTCCAATTGCGCGGGGTTGAGCTGGTACTCCTGGATCACCCGCTGCAACTCATCGACCAGGCCGGGCATGGTGAACTGCGCGCGGCTCAGGCTGATCCCCAACACCAGGTCCGGGGCGAACCGCTCGCACCAGGCCTGGCGCTGCGCCGCGCCCTGACGGTAGATCCAGCCGGCCAGGCGGTTGATCAGCCGGGCCTCTTCCAGCAGCGGGATGAACAGCCCCGGCGGCACATCGCCGACGCTGGGGTGCTGCCAGCGCAGCAAGGCCTCGAAGCCACGCAGACGGCCGTCGGCAAAAGCGACCTGAGGTTGGTACACCATGCTGAAGTCACGGGCCTCGACGGCGTTGCGCACGCTGTCTTCAAGCATCAGCCGCGAGCGTGCCCGGCCATTGAGCTCCTGGTCGTAAAAGCGGTACTGGTGGCGCCCGGCCTGTTTGGCCGCATACATTGCCGCATCGGCAGCACGCAGCAAGCCTTCGACATTGGCGCCGCAGTCCGGGTAGGTGGCGATGCCGATGCTGACGCCCAAGCAGACGTCCATGCCATCTACCTGCTGCTGCACCGACACGCGTTCGAGCAACTGCTCGGCATGGCGCCCGGCTTGTTCCGGATACGGCAGGTTATCGAACAACGCCGTGAATTCGTCCCCACCCATGCGCGCCAGCAGGGCCTCACTGCCCAGGCAATCCTTGAGCTGCTCGGCCACCCAGCGCAATACTCGGTCCCCCGCTTCGTGGCCGAGGGTGTCATTGATCCGCTTGAAACCATCAAGGTCCATGTACATCAGCGCCTGGGTCTTGTCCGAGCGCTCGTTGCGCAGCAGTACGCCTTCCGCGGCCTGATAGAAGCCTCGCCGGTTGAACAGCCCAGTGAGCGGGTCGGTCACTGCCTGGTACTCGAGTTGCTGGTGCAGGTTGCGCTCCACCGACATGTCCAGCACCGTCACCACCATCGCCTGCTGATCGGCAGGCAGCGGGGCGCACGAGAGCGCTACTGGCACCAGATGGCCGGCTACCGTGCGTAAATGGGCCTCATGCACGCGGGATATTCGCCGTGCCTGGTAGGCCTGGTGAAAGTCGGATTCGCTCCACAGGGTGGCATTGGGCAACTGCACCAGGTCGAGCAGATGAGCACCCTGCAATTGCTCGACCGGTGCTTCGAGCAGCCGCGAAATAGCCGGGTTGGCGAAGCTGATGGTGCCGAAGGCATCGACTACCAGAATGCCCTCAGCGGCGTTTTCCAGGATCGAAGCATTGAACGCCCTGGCAGCCTCCAGCTCGCGCGTCAGCTGCTGCAGCATGCGCCGGTTGCGTTGCTGGTCCAGTTGCGCCTGCACCTTGGGCTTGAGGATTTGCGGGTCGAACGGCTTGAACAGGTAATCCACCGCGCCGCTGGCGTAGCCCTTGAGCACGGCGGCATCGGACTGTTCGTTGGCGGTGAGGAAAATGATCGGGGTCAGCCGGGTACGCTGGCTGCCACGCATGAGCCGGGCGACCTCGAAGCCGTCCATTTCCGGCATCTGCACGTCAAGCAGCACCAGGTCGACATCGTGCTCCAGCAAGGCACTCAAGGCTTCCGTACCTGAGCTTGCGGTCAACACCTGCCAATCCCTGCGGGCCAGCAGGGCTCGCATGCTTATGAGGTTCTCAGGGTAATCGTCTACCACCAGGAGAACTGACTTGCCGTCCAACGGTTCAGGGTAAGCGCCATCCATGCTGCTTTCTCTTGTATGACCGACTTCAACTTGCTATTGGATCCGATTACCACTCTAGCCATGAGGGGGCAACACGCAATGCAATCAGAACGCTATCAATGATTAAAGTGAAGGGTAGCCGACTAATGGTCGTTTGCCGGAACGGCATGCATAAAAAAACCCGCATTTCTGCGGGTTTTTTGTAGTCGCCTGACGATCAGTTGACCTTGGCGGCCAACTCACCCTTCAGGTAACGCTGGTACATGCCTTCCAGGGAGATCGGCTTGATCTTGGAGGCATTGCCGGCGGTGCCGAAGGCTTCGTAACGGGCGATGCACACGTCACGCATGGCTTTGACGGTTTCACCGAAGAACTTGCGCGGGTCGAACTCGCTCGGGTTCTGCGCCATCAGGCGACGCATGGCACCGGTGGAGGCCAGGCGCAGGTCGGTATCGATGTTCACCTTGCGCACGCCGTGCTTGATGCCTTCAACGATTTCTTCAACCGGTACGCCGTAGGTCTCTTTGATGTCGCCGCCGTACTGGTTGATGATCGCCAGCCACTCTTGCGGTACCGAAGAGGAACCGTGCATCACCAGGTGGGTGTTGGGGATGCGCTTGTGGATTTCCTTGATACGGTCGATCGCCAGCACGTCACCGGTAGGCGGCTTGGTGAACTTGTAGGCACCGTGGCTGGTACCGATGGCGATTGCCAGGGCATCGACCTGGGTCTTCTTGACGAAGTCGGCAGCTTCTTCAGGGTCGGTCAGCATCTGGCTGTGGTCCAGCACGCCTTCGGCGCCGATGCCGTCTTCTTCACCGGCCATGCCGGTTTCCAGCGAACCCAGGCAGCCCAGCTCGCCTTCCACCGAAACGCCGCAGGCGTGCGCCATGGCAACGGTCTGCTGGGTAACACGGACGTTGTAGTCGTAGTCGGTCGGGGTCTTGCCGTCTTCACCCAGCGAGCCGTCCATCATCACCGAGCTGAAGCCCAGCTGGATGGAGCGTTGGCAGACGTCTGGGCTGGTGCCGTGGTCCTGGTGCATGCACACCGGGATGTGCGGGAATTCTTCGATGGCGGCCAGGATCAGGTGGCGCAGGAACGGCGCGCCAGCGTACTTGCGGGCACCGGCCGAGGCCTGGACGATCACTGGGGAGTCGGTCTTGTCAGCCGCTTCCATGATGGCGCGCATCTGCTCGAGGTTGTTGACGTTGAAAGCCGGAACGCCGTAACCGAACTCGGCGGCGTGGTCCAGCATCTGGCGCATGCTAATGAGTGCCATTGTGTATCTCTCTCCCGACAAGCGTCGTTTTGTTTCGTGCAAGCCTGCCGCAGGGGCGGTTGCTGTTCAAGTAGTGTGGGCCACCAGCGCGGCCCGGCCAGTCACGGTGCCTTGCAGCCCCGCCCAATCAGGTCGTTGGTTGCCACCCAGTACACCAGGCCTTCATCGCCCTTGGTGTGGAAGGCCAGCACGCCATCGCTGTACATCGCGCCCGACGCGCTCGGCTCGGACTTGAGCCGGTACACCTGGTCGCCGCCGCCGAGGCGAACGTCGACCGAATCCTGCTGCGCGTCAGCGTAGCGCCACAGCACATCGGCCTGGCTGTCGCAGACCCAACGGGTCCATTTGTCTGCCGGGGCGGGTTGCGCCGGCTGCAGCAGCGAGCATCCTGCCAGTGTCGCCAGGGCCATCAAGGCCATCAGCGCTTTCATTGCATATCCTCTAGATGACCACACAACGGCCGCTTGGTTGCCTGCTCCGACGAAGCGCATCGGTTCAAGGGCAGCCTGGCGCCTTGCGCTGGTGGTCTTCGTCATACTTTTCCAGGCCTTCCGGGCCCACGCGCTTGCTGATGACCGGCACGGTTTCGGCCTGCCACTCGGACTGGTAGCAACCGCCCTTGGGCGGCTGCGCCGGGTCATCGGCCGAGGACGGGCTGCCGGAGCAAGCGCTCAGCAGGCCGGCCAGGATCATCACAGGCAATTGCTTGACCATCAGGTCGCTCCCTTTGCCAGGCGCCGCCATTGTCAGGCTTTGGCCCGCTCTTCCAGGATCGCCACCGCCGGCAGTACCTTGCCTTCGACGAACTCGAGGAACGCACCGCCACCGGTGGAAATGTAGGAGATATCCTTGCTGACGCCATATTTATCGATGGCAGCCAGGGTATCGCCACCACCGGCGATGGAGAAGGCGGCGCTGTCAGCAATGGCCTTGGCCAATACCTGGGTGCCGTTGCCGAACTGGTCGAACTCGAACACGCCGACCGGGCCGTTCCACAGGATGGTCTTCGACGACTTCAGCAGCTCGGCGAAGTTGGCTGCGGTTTGTGGGCCGATGTCCAGAATCATGTCGTCGGCAGCAACGTCGGCGATCGCCTTGACGGTGGCTACGGCGCTTTCGGCGAATTCCTTGGCGACCACCACGTCGACGGGCAGCGGCACGCTGACCTTGGCGGCGATGGCTTTGGCGGTCTCGACCAGGTCAGGCTCGTACAGCGACTTGCCAACCGGGTGGCCAGCGGCGGCCAGGAAGGTGTTGGCGATGCCGCCACCGACGATCAGTTGGTCGCACACTGCGCTCAGGCTGTTGAGCACGTCCAGCTTGGTGGAAACCTTGGAGCCGGCAACGATGGCAGCCATCGGCTTGGCCGGGGCCTTCAGGGCTTTGCCCAGGGCGTCCAGTTCGGCAGCCAGCAGCGGGCCGGCAGCAGCGACCTTGGCAAACTTGGCCACGCCATGGGTCGAACCCTCAGCACGGTGGGCAGTGCCGAACGCGTCCATGACGAAGACGTCACACAGGGCGGCGTACTGCTGCGCCAGCTCGTCGGCGTTCTTCTTCTCGCCCTTGTTGAAACGTACGTTCTCGAACAGCACCAGGTCACCGGCCTTGACCTCGACACCGCCGAGGTAGTCGGCGACCAGCGGCACGTCGCGGCCCAGGGCCTTGCTCAGGTAGTCGGCAACCGGCTTGAGACTGTTCTCGGCCGAGAACTCGCCTTCGGTCGGGCGGCCCAGGTGCGAGCAGACCATTACCGCTGCGCCCTTCTCCAGGGCCAGCTTGATGGTCGGCAGCGCAGCGAGGATACGCGCATCGCTGGTTACCACACCGTCCTTTACAGGCACGTTGAGGTCTTCGCGGATCAGTACGCGTTTACCTTGCAGGTCGAGGTCGGTCATCTTCAACACGGTCATGAATGCAGTCCTTCAGGGCTGTTTGCTGCGGGTTGGGTGGACGACGTGCAGATAATGTTCGGCAACGTCGAGCATACGGTTGGCAAAACCCCATTCGTTGTCGAACCAGGCCAGCAGGTTCACCAGGCGTGGGCCTGAGACGCGGGTCTGGCTGGCATCGACGATGGCCGAATGCGGGTCATGGTTGAAATCACAGCTGGCGTGGGGCAGCTCGGTATAGGCCAGCAAGCCTTTCAGCGGGCCATCCAGCGCCGCCTCGCGCAATACCCGGTTGACCTCTGCCGCGCTGGTATCGCGGGCGGTCTGCAGGGTGATGTCCAGGCACGAGACGTTGACGGTGGGCACGCGTACCGCTTTGGCCTGGATTCGCCCGGCAAGTTCCGGCAGCAGGCGCTCGATGCCACGCGCCAGACCAGTGGACACCGGGATCACCGACTGGAACGCCGAGCGCGTGCGGCGCAGATCCTCATGGTGATAGGCGTCGATCACCGGCTGGTCGTTCATCGCCGAGTGGATGGTGGTGATCTGCACGTACTCGATGCCGAACGCCTGGTCCAGCACCCGCAGTAGCGGCACCCCGCAGTTGGTGGTGCAGGAGGCGTTGGAGACAAGAAGCTCGTTGCCGGTGAGGCACGCCTGGTTGATGCCGTAGACCACCGTGGCATCTACATCGGCCTCGCTGGCCATGGGCTGCGAGAACAGCACGCGCGGTGCGCCGGCGTCGAGGAAGCGCTGGCCGTCGGCACGGGTGTTGTAGGCGCCGGAGCACTCCAGCACCAGGTCGATGTCCAGGGCCGCCCAGTCGACGCCCTCGGGCGTGGCGCTGCGCAAGACTTTCACGCAGTCACCGTTGATATGCAGACAATCACCGTCGACCTTCACCTCACCAGGAAAACGGCCGTGGGTAGAGTCGAAGCGTGTCAGGTATTCCACGCTGGCCTGGTCGGCCAAGTCGTTCAGTGCAACGATCTCGAAGCCGGCTTTTGCCCCACGCTCGAACAGTGCGCGCAGGACACAGCGGCCGATGCGGCCGTAACCGTTGAGTGCAACTTTGTAGGGACGCGGGTGGGGCATAGATGGCTCGTGAAATCCGTCGGTTGAAAGGGGCCGCCATGCGGCCCATTCGCGGCACAAGGCCGCTCCCACAGGGTACTGCGGCGTATGCAGATCCTGTGGGAGCGGCCTTGTGCCGCGAACGAGGGCCAGTAGCCCTCGCTTTGCCTGTATCAGTCTTCCAGCAGCTCTTCGGCGGTACCCAGGATGTTCTCCAGGGTGAAGCCGAACTCCTCGAACAGTGCGCTGGCCGGAGCCGATTCACCGTAGGTGGTCATGCCGATGATACGACCTTCCAGGCCGACGTACTTGTACCAGAAGTCAGCGTGGGCGGCTTCGATGGCGATGCGCGCACCGACTTCCAGCGGCAGTACGGACTGCTTGTAGGCGGCGTCCTGTGCATCGAACACGCTGGTGCTCGGCATCGACACGACGCGAACCTTGCGGCCCTGCTCGGTCAGTTTGTCGAACGCCTGAACGGCAAGGCCCACTTCGGAACCGGTGGCGATCAGGATCAGCTCAGGCTCCCCAGCGCAGTCTTTCAGCACGTAACCGCCACGGGCGATGTCGGCGATCTGCTGCGCGTCGCGGTCCTGGTGCTGCAGGTTCTGACGCGAGAAGATCAGCGCCGAAGGGCCGTCCTTGCGCTCCAGGGCGTGCTTCCAGGAAACCGCCGATTCAACGGCGTCAGCTGGGCGCCAGGTGTCCAGGTTCGGCGTGCTGCGCAGGCTGGTCAGCTGCTCGATCGGCTGGTGAGTCGGGCCGTCTTCGCCCAGGCCGATGGAGTCGTGGGTATAAACGTGGATCACGCGCTGCTTCATCAGGGCAGACATGCGCACAGCATTGCGGGCGTATTCCATGAACATCAGGAAGGTAGCGCCGTAAGGCACCAGGCCGCCGTGCAGAGCGACGCCGTTCATGATCGCGGTCATGCCGAACTCGCGCACGCCGTAGTACATGTAGTTGCCGTTGGCATCTTCATGGCTTACGCCCTTGCAACCTTTCCACAGGGTCAGGTTGGAACCGGCCAGGTCGGCCGAGCCGCCCAGCAGCTCCGGCAGCAGCGGGCCAAACGCGTTCAGGGTGTTCTGGCTGGCCTTGCGGCTGGCGATGGTTTCGCCTTTGGCAGCGACTTCAGCGATGTAGGCCGCGGCCTTTTCAGCGAAGTCGGCCGGCAACTCGCCGCTCAGGCGGCGCTTGAGTTCGCCAGCCAGCTCAGGGAAGGCAGCGGCGTAGGCGTCGAAACGCTTGTTCCACTCGGCTTCGACCTTGGCGCCAGCGTCCTTGGCATCCCACTCGGCATAGATGTCGGCAGGTACTTCGAACGGCCCGTGGTTCCAGTTCAGCTCTTTGCGGGCCAGGGCGATTTCGTCGTTGCCCAGCGGAGCGCCGTGGCAGTCTTCCTTGCCCTGCTTGTTCGGCGAACCGAAACCGATGATGGTCTTGCAGCAGATCAGGGTCGGACGGTCGCTCTTGCGCGCGGTCTCGATGGCGGTGCGGATCTCGTCGGCGTCGTGACCGTTGACGTTACGGATCACCAGCCAGTTGTACGACTCGAAACGCTTCGGCGTGTCGTCGGTGAACCAGCCTTCCACTTCACCGTCGATGGAGATGCCGTTGTCGTCATAGAAGGCGACCAGCTTGTTCAGGCCCAGGGTACCGGCCAGCGAGGCGACTTCGTGGGAGATGCCTTCCATCATGCAGCCGTCGCCGAGGAACACATAGGTGTTGTGGTCGACGATGTTGTGGCCGTCACGGTTGAACTGGGCGCCCAGTACTTTTTCAGCCAGGGCAAAGCCCACGGCGTTGGCCAGGCCTTGGCCCAGTGGGCCGGTAGTGGTCTCGACACCCGGGGTGTAGCCGAATTCCGGGTGGCCCGGGGTGCGGCTGTGCAGCTGGCGGAACGACTTGAGGTCATCGATGGTGACGTCATAGCCGGTCAGGTGCAGCAGCGAGTAGATCAGCATCGAACCGTGGCCGTTGGACAGCACGAAGCGGTCGCGGTCGGCGAAGCTCGGGTTGCTCGGGTTGTGCTTCATGTAGTCGCGCCAAAGCACTTCAGCGATATCCGCCATGCCCATAGGGGCACCTGGGTGGCCGCTGTTAGCCTTTTGCACGGCATCCATGCTAAGGGCACGAATGGCGTTGGCACGTTCACGACGGCTGGGCATCGCTTATCTCCTGGGCTTGAATAGGTGGTGTTACGAAAAAGGCGGCTATTTTCGCCCACTGGGGGGCTGGGGGCAATGACGGATGGCCACACTTGGGCGTTTTTCCCGTGATTGGCTGTCAATGCGGCGGAAAACCCGGTGCACCCACCCGCCCATCAGGCAATATCAAAACTTTTTGATATTGGCCTTGCTAGGGCAGCGATGCCTGTCTAGACTGCCGCGTCATGAACCTCCGTGCGCAACCGATCCCTCAGCAAAGCGACACCCTGGCCGCCCTGTGCAAAGCCAGTGGCGACGAGTTGCGCCTGAATGTCTTGCGCGCCCTGGCCAGTGACTCGTTCGGCGTGCTGGAGCTGGCGCAGATCTTCGACATCGGCCAGTCGGGTATGAGCCACCACCTCAAAGTGCTGGCCCAGGCCGAGCTGGTGGCCACGCGCCGTGAAGGCAACGCGATTTTCTACCGCCGCGCCCTGCCCGACAGCCACCGCCTGGGCGGGCGACTGCACACGGCGTTGCTCGAAGAGGTCGATGACCTGAGCTTGCCGCAGGACGTCCAGGCACGCATTGCCCAGGTACAGCAACGCCGCGCCGCCACCAGCCAGGACTTCTTCCTGCGCGTGGAGGAGAAGTTCCGCGCCCAGCAGGACCTGATCGCAGGCCTGCCGCAATACCGTGAAAGCCTGCTGGCGTTGCTCGACACACTGAATTTCGAGCCGACCGCCAGCGCGCTGGAAGTCGGCCCCGGCGACGGCGGTTTCCTGCCTGACCTGGCCCGGCGGTTTGCCAGTGTCACCGCCCTGGACAACAGCCCGACCATGCTCGAGCTGGCGCGCCAAGTGTGCGAGCGCGAACGCCTGGATAATGTAAACCTGCAGTTGGCCGATGCACTGGGTGCAACGGATGTGGAAGCCGACTGCGTAGTGCTGAACATGGTCCTGCACCATTTCAGCGACCCGGCCCAGGCCTTGCGCCTGCTGGCCAAACGGGTGAAAGCGGGCGGCAGCCTGCTGGTCACCGAACTGTGCAGCCATGACCAGGATTGGGCGCGGGAAGCCTGCGGCGACCTCTGGCTTGGCTTCGAACAGGACGACCTGGCCCGTTGGGCCAATGCTGCCGGGCTGGCCCCGGGGGACAGCCTCTATGTGGGCTTGCGTAACGGTTTCCAGATCCAGGTCCGCCATTTTCAGCGGACGGCTGGCGACACACACCATCGGTAAATTTTAGGAACCCGTCGAGATGAGCGAATACTCCCTTTTCACCTCCGAGTCCGTGTCCGAAGGGCATCCGGACAAGATCGCCGACCAGATTTCGGACGCGGTCCTGGATGCCATCATCACCCAGGACAAATATGCCCGCGTGGCATGTGAAACCCTGGTCAAGACCGGTGTCGCCATCATCGCCGGCGAAGTCACCACGTCGGCCTGGGTCGACCTGGAAGAACTGGTGCGTAAAGTCATCATCGACATCGGCTATAACAGCTCGGACGTCGGCTTCGACGGCGCCACCTGCGCCGTGATGAACATCATCGGCAAGCAGTCGGTGGACATCGCCCAAGGCGTCGACCGCTCCAAGCCGGAAGACCAGGGTGCTGGCGACCAGGGCCTGATGTTCGGCTATGCCAGCAACGAAACCGACGTGCTGATGCCGGCGCCGATCTGCTTCTCGCACCGCCTGGTCGAGCGCCAGGCCGAAGCGCGCAAGTCTGGCCTGCTGCCGTGGCTGCGCCCGGACGCCAAGTCGCAGGTCACCTGCCGCTACGAGAACGGCAAGGTCGTCGGTATCGACGCCATCGTCCTGTCCACCCAGCACAACCCTGAGGTCTCGCAGAAAGACCTGCAGGAAGCGGTGATGGAGCTGATCGTCAAGCACACCCTGCCGGCTGAACTGCTGCACAAAGGCACCCAGTACCACATCAATCCGACCGGCAACTTCATCATCGGTGGCCCGGTGGGTGACTGCGGCCTGACCGGCCGCAAGATCATCGTCGACTCCTACGGCGGCATGGCCCGTCACGGTGGTGGCGCGTTCTCCGGCAAGGACCCGTCGAAAGTTGACCGTTCCGCTGCCTACGCCGGCCGCTACGTGGCGAAGAATATTGTCGCTGCAGGCCTGGCCGAGCGTTGCGAGATTCAGGTGTCCTACGCCATTGGCGTCGCTCAGCCGACCTCCATCTCGATCAACACCTTCGGCACCGGCAAGGTTTCCGACGACAAGATCATCCAGTTGGTGCGCGAGTGCTTCGACCTGCGTCCGTACGCCATTACCAAGATGCTCGACCTGCTGCACCCGATGTATCAGGAAACCGCTGCCTATGGTCACTTCGGCCGCACCCCGCAGCAGAAGACTGTCGGCGACGACACCTTCACCACCTTCACCTGGGAGCGTACCGACCGCGCCCAGTCGCTGCGTGACGCTGCCGGCCTGTAAGTTTCCTACAGCGGTAAATGAAAGCCCTTGCCGAGTGATCGGCAGGGGCTTTTTCATGACATATCGGCTGACAACTGCGCGGCGCATCGACAGGTTCACCGGCCTAGGCTGAGGCTTTCACTCCGCCACGCAAGGATGCTGGCCATGCCCGTTATGTTGCTCATGCTGATGCTGTTGCTCGCACCTGCGATCCACGCCTCCGACTGCCCGGAATGGTCAGCGGACCGGGCCGACGTGGAACTCGCCAACCTGCGTGAAACCCTTGCCCAATGGGACGACCATTACCATCGCCTGGGCGAGACTCTTGTGCCGGACGCGCTCTACGACCAGAGCCGCCAGCGCCTTCTGGACCTTCAGCGGTGCTTCGCACACGAAGGCGGGCTGGACTCCCTGGCCACTGCACGCGGCCCCCTTGCCCATCCCATTGCCCACACCGGTGTCGAAAAACTGCCGGACGCCCAGGCAGTCGCCCGCTGGATGGCCGGCAAGACTGGCGTATGGGTGCAGCCGAAAGTCGATGGGGTAGCTGTCTCGCTGATTTACCGCCAAGGCCGGCTGGTACGGCTGCTCAGCCGCGGTGACGGCGTCCAGGGGCATGACTGGAGCCGGCACATCCAGGACCTTGAAGGCATCACCCGGCAACTCCCGCAAGCAATCGAGCTGGTGCTGCAAGGCGAGCTGTACTTGCGCCTGGATGGGCATGTACAAGCGCAGGCGGGCAGCGCCAATGCCCGTGGCAATGTCGCCGGCCTGCTGGCACGCAAGCGCCTGGGTCGCGAACAAGGCGCACGCATCGGGCTGTTCGTCTGGGATTGGCCGCATGGGCCGACCACTCAGGCCGAGCGCCTGGCACAGCTCACGGCCCTGGGGTTTGCCGACAGCGAGCGTTACAGCACATCCATCGCTACCCCGCAAGAGGCCGCGCAGTGGCGCTTGCACTGGTACCGCACGCCACTGCCCTTCGCCACGGACGGCCTCATCCTGCGCCAGAACAGCCGCCCCCCGGCCGATCGCTGGCAGGCCAACGCGCCCTACTGGATCGCCGCGTGGAAGTACCCTTTCGCCCAGGCGTTGGCGCAAGTGCGCGAGGTGCGCTTTGTCATCGGCCGCACCGGCAGGGTGACGCCACTGCTCAAGCTGCAGCCGGTCACACTGGACGACCGCCGTATCAGCCAGGTCAGCCTAGGCTCCCTGGCCCGCTGGCAAACGCTGGACATTCGCCCGGGCGATCAGGTGGTCATCAGCCTGGCCGGGCTGACCATTCCTCGGTTCGAACAGGTGCTGCACCGCGCAGTCGAGCGCCAACCCGTGTTGGCACCCGAGGCCGGGCGCTTCGGCCCTCAGAGTTGCTGGCGAGCCAGCGAAGGTTGCGAAGAGCAGTTCATCGCCCGCCTGGTATGGCTGGGCGGCAAGCAAGGGCTGGCGATGCCGGGCATCGGCCCGGGCACCTGGCGGCGGCTGGTGCAGGCGGGCCTGGTGACATCGCTGACAGATTGGTTGGCACTCGATGCGCAGCAGTTGGCCACAGTGCCGGGCATCAGCGAGATCACCGCCCTGCAACTGCAACGCAGTTTCGCCATGGCCCGCAGCCGGCCTTTCGCCCAATGGCTGAAGGGGCTTGGCGTGCCCGCGCCCGGTCATGTGCCGCGGGGTGAGCCATGGCCCGCCCTGGCCGGCCGGTCTGCCAGCGATTGGCAAACCTTGCCTGGTATCGGCGCAACACGCGCCAGACAACTTGCGGCGTTCTTCGCCAATGCCGATGTTCAGGGCATCGCCACACGATTGGGGAACAGTGGGCTCGACGGCTTTCAGGCGGCACAAGATGCCCATTCGCAATAGCCCACGGGCAGGGCATGCCCGTGGGAATGCCCGTGGGAATGCCTGAATCTCAGCCTGAAAAAAACGACAAGGGTTTATAAATCGGCAAAACCAAGGCAGGATTTCCCGACTTTTTGCTGCCCCGCCCCGTTTAGGAGGCTATTCATGAAACGTATTTCAACTGTTTTCCTGCTGGCAACGCTTGCTTTTGGGGTTCAAACCGCCCAGGCCGCAGAAGAACAACCGGGCCTTACTGGCTGCGCCGCCAAGCGCCAGGCGATCAGCGAGCAGATCGAACAAGCCAAGGCTCACAATAACAGCGAGCAGCAAGCTGGCCTGGAAACAGCGCTGGGCGAAGTTGATGCGAACTGTACCGATGCCGGCCTGCGCAAAGAACGCGAGCAGAAAGTGCTCGAAGCGCGCCATGAGGTCAACCAGCGCACCAAGGACCTGGACAAGGCCATGAAGAAAGGCGACCCGGAGCGCATCAACAAGCGCAAGGACAAATTGGCCGAGGCAAAAAAGGAACTGCAGGAAGCGGTCGACGATCTGGAACGTTGACAGCGAGCCGCCACTCAAATTGGCTTGTAGGACTTTTCTGAACTTGCCCGTCTAGGGGTTCACTCAGTTGTAGGAACGGGGCAGGATCGCAGCGCTTACTGCCATTGCCCCTACAAGGAGGCTCCTGTGAAATTAATTTCTTCCGCAGTCATGCTCGCAGTTCTGGGCCTGAGCACCTTCGCTGTGCAGGCTGCTCAGCCCACCCCGGGGTTGACCGGTTGCGCCGCCAAGCGCAGCGCGATCGAGAACCAGCTTGAATACGCCAAGGCACACAATAACGCGGGCCAAATCCGCGGCCTGGAAAAAGCCCTGCAGGAAAACACCGAGCACTGCACCGATGAAGGCTTGAAGGAGGAGCGCGAACAGAAAGTGCGCAAGGCCGAATCGGAAGTCAAAGAGCGTGAAGCCGACCTCAAGCAGGCCCAGGCGAAAGGCGATAGCAGCAAGATCACCAAGCGTGAAAATAAACTGGCCGAGGCCAAGGCAGAACTTGAAGCCGCCAAGGCCGAACTGAACAAGTGACCTGATCCTTCAGGCACGTGCGCCCGCCAGCGGCCCACAAACCGCTGGCGGGCAGCATCAGTGGTTACGAAACTCTGTATGGCAGGCCTTGCAGGCTGCCTCGACCTTGTCCATCGGTGCCTTGAGCATTGCCGCATCCAATGGCTGCTTGCGCGTCACTGCCAGCAATTCGCCCGTTACACCTTCCAGCGACTGCGCCAGGTCGTGGAAACGCGCCTGACGCTCCCAGACTTCGGGCCGAGCACTGCTCTCGCCATCGTCTTTTACCTGCGGGAAATGCTGCCAAGGCGCATGGGCCAGGCCATCGAGCTTCACAGCGCCGTCCGCGAACCTGGCGCCATCGAACGGCAACCGCCCACGCAGCATGCCGCCCATGTCCTCGCTGGTCTTGAGCATCTGTTTGAAGATCGCCTTGCGCTGCCCCAAGGGTGAGTTAGGATCGACACGGTCGCAGGCCGCAAGGGACAGGCTGATCAACAGCACGGCGGTGAAACATTTGAACATCACGGTCACATTGGCAGCTCGAAGGGCCAACAGTATCCTCGGCTGGCCGACAAAGACCAATACCCTCACGAACACTACGGGCAAGTTTCATCTGCTGCCCGCCAAGGATTCAACCATGAAATCTGCTCTGCGCCATCTCGCCTGGGCGCTGCCAGCCCTGGCCTTGCTGGCCGGCTGCAACGGCGGCGAAAGCGCCAAGCCCGAGCCCCACGCCATCGCCACCTACGCCCCGGCCACCTGGAAAGACCTGCCCGCAGTCAGCGACGAAGACCTGCTGGCCGGTTTCTACGCCTGGCGCAGCGGCTGTGAGAAGCTCAAGCGCGACCCGGTGTGGGCCGCCACCTGCGAAGCCGCCGGCAGCGACACGGCGAGCGCTGCCCAGGTGCGTACCTTCCTTGAGCAGAATCTGCAGGTTTATGGCCTGCGCTCCGCCGAGAACAATGCCAACGGCCTGATTACCGGTTACTACGAGCCGGTCTACCCCGGCAGCCTGAGCCAATCAGCCACCAACCATGTGGCGGTTTACGGCCCCCCGGATGACATGATCGTGGTCGACCTGGCCAGCGTGTACCCCGAGCTGAAGGGTAAGCGCCTGCGTGGTCGGCTCGATGGCCGGGTACTCAAACCATACGACACTGCCGAAGTGATCAACCGTAACGGCGTCAAGGCACCGGTGCTGGCCTGGCTGACCGACCCGATGGACCTGCAATTCCTGCAGATCCAGGGTTCGGGCCGGGTACAACTGGAAGACGGCCGTCAGCTGCGCCTGGGCTACGCCGATCAGAACGGCCACCCCTACCGGCCGATTGGCCGCTGGCTGGTGGAGCAGGGCCAGTTGAAAAAAGAAGAAGTGAGCATGGGTGCCATTCATGCCTGGGCCCAGGCCAACCCACAGCGCGTACCGGAACTGCTGGCCAGCAACCCCAGCTACGTGTTCTTCAGCACCCGCCCGGACAGCAACGAAGGCCCGCGCGGTTCGTTGAACGTACCGCTCACCGCCGGCTACAGCGTGGCGATCGACCGCAAGGTGATTCCGTTGGGCAGCCTGTTGTGGCTTTCCACCACTCGCCCGGACGGCTCGCCAGTGGTGCGCCCGGTGGGTGCGCAGGACACTGGTGGGGCGATTGCGGGTGAAGTGCGTGCCGACCTGTTCTGGGGCACCGGCCCGGAAGCTGGCGAGCTGGCGGGTAACATGAAGCAGCAGGGCCAGATCTGGATGCTTTGGCCTAAAGGCAAACCACTGCCTGAGGTACCAAAGGTCCTTTGATAGCGTGCTGGATTCGTCGCGGGCAAACCCGTTCCCACAGGGTCACCGAACACCAAGTGGGAGCGGGTTTACCCGCAAAGGAACCAGCCGATTTCAGGCCGAAACCACAAAGAACGCGACGATCAACGCCAGCCCGGCAAACCATACCAGCGAACGCAACGCCGCCCAGTCCGCCAGGTAGCAGATGATGTAAAGCAGCCGACTGGTGATGTACATCACCCCCAGCACGTCCTGCGTCACCTGCTCGGCATTGCTGACGATATCCGCCACCAGCACCGCCGCCGCGAACGCTGGGAACGCCTCGTAGCTGTTCTGCTGCGCGGCATGCGCGCGGCGCGGCAAGCCCGACAGCGTGTCGAGGAAGGCACGCGGATCGTGATTGTCCTTCATGCCGAAACGGCCACTGCTCACCTTGGCAATCAATGCACAAAGCGGCGGCAGGAGCAGGGCAAACAGGATGCACCACAGGGCAACGGTCATTGGACAGGACTCCTATCAGTCGTGAGGTTAGAGCTTCATCACCAGCATACCTGCCAGCACCAGCCCGCAAGCTAGGAGTCTTGGCCCGCCAAAAGGTTCTTTGAGGTAGCGCATACCCAGCAGCACCACCAGGATCACGCTCAACTCACGCAAGGCCGCCGCCTCGGCCACCGAGCCCAGGTGCATGGCCCACAGCACCAGCGCATAGCTGAACAGCACGCAAAACCCTACCGCCAGCCCCAGACGCCACTGCGTTCGCCAAAACAGCACAAACGGTGCCCGCCGCGCCACGCTGGCCAGCAGCGGGAATTGCCAGGCACTGAGCAGGGTCAGCCATACCAGGTAGTCCCACGGTTTACCCCACAAGCGCACGGCCTGGCCGTCGAACCAGGTGTAGCAGCCGATGCACAGGCCGATCAGGGCCACCACCGGCAGCATCGACCAGGGCAGCCGGTCACCGCCGCCGCCCTGCCACAACAGGCAGGCCATGCCACACGGGATCAGCAGGATGCCGATGACCTGCTGCTGGCTCAGCGACTCCCCGGCAAAGGCCAGCGTCAGCCCCAGCACCACCAGCGGCGACAGCCCGCGCATCAGAGGATAGACCAGCCCCAGGTCGCCCACTCGGTAGGCCTTGATCAGCAGGTACCTATACAGCTGCTCGGCCAGCGCCGAGGCTATCAGCCAAGGCCATATCTCAGCCGGCGGCACTTCGACGAAGGCCACAGCCAGCACTGCGAACACCAGCGCTACCGTGTCCATACTGGCGATCACCAGCAAGCGCTCGCCGCTGAATTTGATCAGGGTATTCCAGGCCGCATGCAGCAGGGCGGCGACCAGCACCAGGGAGGTTGCCAACACGCCTTCTTGTCCTTATGGCTTTTCATGGCTGTGAATATATAGCGTTACGGGGCCGCTGTGCGGCCCTATCGCCGGCAAGCCAGCTCCCACATTGACCGCGCCGCTTTCAAGGTTGATGCCGTACATGTGGGAGCTGGCTTGCCGGCGATTGGGCTGCGCGGCAGCCCCCTTACATGGGAACGATTGGAACGAATCCGGTCAAAGCTTGTGTCCCGAACCCCGCTCCAGGTCATCAAACAACTGCCCGAGCCATTCGGGTAACGACTTGGAAGCCACTGTCACAGGATTCGGGATGCTTGAATTAGTTGCCGCGTTTATCTGCCTCACCACCCTCCTTACCTATGTAAATTACCGCTTTATCGGCCTGCCACCCGCCATCGGCGTGATGGTCACGGCGTTGCTGTTCTCGCTAATGCTGCAGGGTTTGAGCCTGATCGGCTTCCCTGGCCTGGAAGAACGCGTTGAAGGGCTGATGAACCAGATCGACTTCAATGACCTGCTGATGCACTGGATGCTGGCGTTCCTGCTGTTCGCCGGCGCGCTGCATGTCAACCTGAGTGATCTGCGCAGTTATCGCTGGCCGATCGGTTTACTGGCAACGATCGGGGTGCTGATCGCCACCGTGGTGATCGGCTACCTGTCGCACTGGGTGTTCGCGATGTTTGGCTGGCAGGTGCCGCTGATCTACTGCCTGCTGTTCGGCGCACTGATTTCGCCCACCGACCCGATCGCGGTGCTGGGCGCACTACGTACCGCCAACGCTTCCAAACCGCTGAAAACCACCATCGTTGGCGAGTCGCTGTTCAACGACGGCACGGCGGTCGTGGTGTTCACCGTGTTGCTCGGCATCATCCAGTTGGGCGAAACCCCGAGCATTACCGACACGGCGATTCTGTTCGCCCGGGAGGCCATAGGCGGCGTGGTGTTCGGTGGCCTGATCGGCTACGCCACCTACCGCATGATCAAAAGCGTCGAGCAGTACCAGGTCGAGGTCATGTTGACCCTGGCGCTGGTCATCGGCGGTTCGGCGATGTGCTACGAGCTGCATGTTTCGGCGCCGATCGCGATGGTCGTGGCCGGCCTGATCATCGGCAACCTGGGGCGTAACCTGGCGATGAACGACATGACGCGTCGCTATATGGACGGCTTCTGGGAGCTGATCGACGATATGCTCAATGCCCTGCTGTTCGCCCTGATTGGCCTGGAACTGTTGCTGCTGCCATTCAACTGGCTGCACCTGGCCGCAGGCAGTGTGCTGGCGCTGGCGGTGCTGCTGTCGCGGCTGTTGACCGTGGCCCCGGCGATTCTGCTGCTGCGCCGCTGGCGCAGCGTGCCCAAGGGCACCATCCGCGTTCTGACCTGGGGTGGGTTGCGCGGCGGCGTGTCGGTAGCGCTGGCGCTGTCGCTGCCGCTGGGCGAGGAGCGTGACCTGCTGCTGTCGATCACCTACATCGTGGTGCTGTCGTCGATCCTGGTGCAGGGCCTGAGTGTCGGCCGGGTGGTGCGCAAGGTCAGTGCACAACCCTGATGAAAAACCGGGGCCGCCTGGCGGCCCCAGTATTTCCTACTCTACCGCGCTGTCCGGAAACTGATCCTGGACGTACTTGATCTCCGTCCGCCCGTGGGCCGCCGGCAGACCATCCTCGCCCAGATTGACGAAGACCATCTTGTCGACCGTCAGGATGCTCTTGCGGGTGATCTTGTTACGCACTTCGCACTTGAGGGTGATCGAGGTGCGGCCGAATTCGGTAGCGGTGATCCCCAGCTCGATGATGTCGCCCTGGCGCGAGGCACTGACGAAATTGATCTCCGACATGTACTTGGTGACCACGCGCTGGTTGCCGAGCTGGACGATGGCGTAGATTGCCGCCTCTTCGTCGATCCAGCGCAACAGGCTGCCACCGAACAGTGTGCCGTTGGGGTTGAGGTCTTCGGGTTTTACCCATTTGCGGGTGTGAAAGTTCATCTGTACTCCTGACCTGCTTGGCTAACGTGGAGTAATGATGGCAGAGCGGCCGCCGGCGCTCCATTGAACATCGACTATCGTCGCGATTAATCGACAGAAAGCCTTGGGTGTGTCACACGGCCAAGGCTATAATCGCTGCCGTTTCACATGGCTGCCCACAGCGGCGCCATGCCCGCCACCCACCCGAGGGGCGCTGCAGCAGGGTCACCCTGTCAGGCTCGGATGGGGCGTTGTCCGCTCCCGCGGACGCTCAAACGCACAACGGCGCCCATTCGCACACTACGAATGGAGGCTCTCATGAGCGCTGTAAACACGCCTGCAGGTTTTACCGATTTCAAAGTCGCCGACATCTCCCTGGCCGCCTGGGGCCGTCGCGAAACCATCATCGCCGAATCGGAAATGCCTGCTCTGATGGGCCTGCGTCGCAAGTACCTCGCTGAGCAGCCGCTCAAGGGTGCGAAGATCCTTGGCTGCATCCACATGACCATTCAGACTGCCGTGCTGATCGAAACCCTGGTTGCCCTGGGTGCCGAAGTGCGCTGGTCGTCCTGCAACATCTTCTCCACCCAGGATCAGGCTGCTGCCTCCATCGCTGCCGCCGGCATTCCTGTTTTCGCCTGGAAAGGTGAAACCGAGGAAGAGTACGAGTGGTGCCTGGAGCAGACCATCCTCAAGGATGGCCAGCCATGGGACGCCAACATGATCCTCGACGACGGCGGCGACCTGACCGAGCTGCTGCACAAGAAGTACCCGGCCGTGCTGGACCGCGTCCACGGTGTCACCGAAGAAACCACCACTGGCGTGCACCGCCTGCTGGACATGCTGGCCAAAGGCGAGCTGAAAGTCCCGGCGATCAACGTCAACGACTCGGTCACCAAGAGCAAGAACGACAACAAGTACGGCTGCCGTCACAGCCTGAACGACGCCATCAAGCGCGGCACCGACCACCTGCTGTCGGGCAAGCAAGCCCTGGTGATCGGCTACGGTGACGTGGGCAAGGGTTCGGCCCAGTCCCTTCGCCAGGAAGGCATGATCGTCAAGGTCACCGAAGTTGACCCGATCTGCGCCATGCAGGCCTGCATGGACGGCTTCGAGCTGGTCTCGCCGTTCATCGACGGTATCAACGACGGCACCGAAGCCAGCATCGACAAAGCTCTGCTGGGCAAGATCGACCTGATCGTCACCACCACCGGTAACGTCAACGTCTGCGACGCCAACATGCTCAAGGCCCTGAAGAAGCGCGCCGTGGTCTGCAACATCGGCCACTTCGACAACGAGATCGACACCGCCTTCATGCGCAAGAACTGGGCATGGGAAGAGGTCAAGCCGCAAGTGCACAAGATCCACCGCACCGGCGCTGGCGACTTCGACCCGCAGAACGACGACTACCTGATCCTGCTGGCCGAAGGCCGTCTGGTGAACCTGGGTAACGCCACTGGCCACCCAAGCCGCATCATGGACGGTTCGTTCGCCAACCAGGTACTGGCACAGATCTTCCTGTTCGAGCAGAAGTTCGCTGACCTGTCGGCCGAGAAGAAAGCCGAACGCCTGACCGTTGAAGTGCTGCCGAAGAAGCTCGACGAAGAAGTGGCCCTGGAAATGGTCCGCGGCTTCGGCGGCGTGGTCACTCAGCTGACCAAGCAGCAGGCCGACTACATCGGCGTGACTGTCGAAGGCCCGTTCAAGCCGCACGCTTACCGCTACTAAGCGGCAAGCGCCAGGGGCATGCCGCCTGGCGCTTGTAGTCGTTGAATCTTGATCGATGCCCAAGCCAGGCCGGCCCACACCGCCCTGGCTTTTACTTGCAGCTTGCGGCCCTGGCTTGCAGCTGAGGAAACAGAGATGTCACAAGAACGTCGCTACAGTTTCGAATTCTTCCCGACCAAGACCGATGCCGGTCACGAAAAGCTGATGGGCGTTGCCCGCCAGTTGGCTGGCTGCAACCCGGACTTCTTCTCCTGCACCTACGGTGCCGGTGGCTCGACCCGCGACCGCACACTGAACACCGTGCTGCAGCTGGAAAGCGAAGTGAAAGTGCCGGCCGCCCCGCACCTGTCGTGTGTCGGCGACACCAAGGACGAGTTGCGCGCCCTGCTGGCACAGTACAAAGCTGCCGGCATCAAGCGCATCGTCGCCCTGCGTGGCGACCTGCCGTCGGGCATGGGCATGGCCAGTGGCGAACTGCGCTATGCCAGCGACCTGGTCGAGTTCATCCGCCAGGACAGCGGTGACCACTTCCACCTGGAGGTTGCCGCTTACCCGGAAATGCACCCGCAGGCGCGCAACTTCGAAGCCGACCTGAGCAATTTCGTGCACAAGGTCAAGGCCGGTGCCGACAGCGCCATCACCCAGTACTTCTTCAACGCCGACAGCTACTTCTACTTCGTCGAGCGTGCGCAGAAGCTGGGCGTGGACATTCCTGTAGTGCCCGGCATCATGCCGATCACCAACTACAGCAAGCTGGCGCGTTTCTCCGACGCCTGCGGCGCCGAGATCCCACGCTGGATCCGCAAGCAGCTGGAAGCCTATGGCGACGACACCGCCAGCATCCAGGCATTCGGTGAAGAAGTGATCACCCGCATGTGCGAGCAACTGCTGCAAGGCGGCGCGCCAGGCCTGCACTTCTACACCTTGAACCAGGCCGAGGCGAGCCTGGCGATCTGGAACAACCTGAAGCTGCCTCGCTGAAACTTTTTGGCAAAGTCCCATTCAGAAATGCTTAAGGCTTTAGTCATAGACTAAGGCCTTATTTTTTTTTGGTTCAAATGGGTTTAGCCAGCCATGCAGCCTCTCACGCTCTCGCGCCCCCAGCTGGTCTACCTGGCCTTCGGCCCGGCCACCTACCATCAGGAAGCCTGCTTCAGTATCGTCAGCGCCCTGGCCCACCTGGACACATCAGCTGGCGAGGCCTTGGATATCCAGGTCTATACCGACAACCCGCAACCCTACAGCCATCTGCCAGTTACCGTTCATCACCTCGATGAGGCAACGCGCACAGCCTGGAACCAGCCGCACGGGTACCATTTCCGCAGCAAGCATGTGCTGTTGCGCCAGGTATTGCAGCAACACCCGCTGGCCGTGCTGATCGACACCGACACTTTCTTTCGCAAGTCGCCGCTGCAGCTGTTCCAGCGCGTAAAGCCCGGCAGCCTGCTGTGCAACGCGATCGGCGGGCGCTACGGCGAAAATCAGAAGTGCCTGCTTTACAAGAACCTGCTGAATATCTTGCAGGCGAGGGCCCTGGCTGACTGCCAGATGCCGCTGGTCAACTCCGGCGTGATTGGCCTCACCCGCGAAGATGCAGGCGTACTGGACCACTCCGTCGCCCTGATGGACGAATTTCATCCACTGGCCCGCTCGGCCTACACGCTGGAAGAGTTCTGCCTGGCCGTGGCGGCTTATCGCAAGCTGGCATTGGCCGAATGCACCGACGTGATCCACCACTACTGGAGCCGCAAAGCTCAATTCCGCGCCAAGATCCAGGCCTGGCTGCGCAAGCACGGTGACCAACCGCTAAGCGCCGCAGCCCTGGCCGATGTGCTGCTGGTGAACGATCAACTGCCCCGCCCCCCTACCCTGCAACGCTTGGGTTACAAAGCCTTGAGCTTGACCATGCCTAGCCGCGAGCGGCAATTCGCCCGTGAATTGCTGTATGGCAGCTACCCCTACCCCAACGAGTTCGACCGCGCCTGCGCTTCGGCCTGGTGGGACAAGGCGCTGGAGAACCTCAATGCGCGATATGGCCGCATGGAGCCAGAGCAGCTGCGCCAATGCCTGCGCCACCCGGGGCTGCGTCTTTCGCTGGGCGCCCGGCGCAAGGATATCGAAGCGCATCTGCTTAAAGCATCCCAACGCTGATTCGGCTCGGCAGAGCCCTGCGGGTTCACTGGCCTTGCCCTGGCCGAGCGCGTAATCTCGCGCCATGCCACACATCGCCTACCTGTTCTGCATCCTGCTGCTCGCCTGCCTGAGCCCGTTGGCGCAGGGCGAACGGCTGCGCCTGGTCAGCGACGACTGGGCGCCTTATGTGTATCAGGATGCGGGGCAGGCAAAAGGCATCGACTACGAAGTCACCACCGAAGTGTTCAAACGCTTGGGTGTCGAGGTGGAATGGCTGTTCATGCCCTGGAAGCGATGCCTGGCCATGGTCGAGCAGGGCCAGGCCGACGGCGTGATGGACATCTTCATGGTCGACTCGCGCAAGGCCTACCTGATCTACCCGCTGGAACCCATGTCGGACGTCGAGTTCGTGCTGTACCAATCCAGCCGCCGCCGCCATGTCATCAGCCAGCTGAGCGACCTGAGCAACCTGACCGTGGGCACCTCGCCAGGCTATGCCTACGGCGCCGAATTCAACGAAGCCTCCGGCTTTCGTAGAGAGTCAGCACCCAGCCATGAAGCCAATTTTGGCAAACTGGCGCTCGGGCGCATCGATTTGCTGGTCACTGATCGCCTGGTCGGGCGCTATTTGCGCCGACAGCTCGGCCTTGAGCAGCAGGTCGAGGAACTCCCTTTGCTGATCAGCCAGCAGGCGCAATACCTGGGCCTGGCGCGCAAACCTGGCCGCGAGGCGCTGGCCCAGGCCTTTACCGAAGAGCTGCGGCGCTTCAAGCAGGAGCCCGCATTCCTGGCGATAATCGAACGCTACATCGGCGACCCCGGCCATCTTCCTGACGCCGTTGAGCAGCAGGAAAGCAGCACGCCGCGATAGCTCTGTTATACTCGGGCCTTCCCGCCCGGCTCACGCCCGGACGCTCGGCCTCGCAACAGGCATCCCGATCGGCATCGACGCCCCCTTGGCGTCCACCCTCCGTTTTCCGGATGTGCAGTGAAAGCCCAGCTGGACCGGACGCGATCGCATCCCTCCGATGCCCGTCGCGCCAGGCAGAACATCCCTACGGGCCCAGCCCACACGAGAACAGGATTGCCCATGTCCTTTGCTTCCCTCGGTCTCTCCGAGGCTCTTGTCCGCGCTATCGAGGCTGCGGGCTACACCCAGCCGACTCCGGTGCAACAGCGGGCGATTCCCGCCGTGTTGCAAGGCCGCGACCTTATGGTTGCCGCACAGACAGGTACTGGTAAAACCGGCGGCTTCGCCTTGCCGATCCTTGAGCGTTTGTTCCCGGCAGGCCACCCCGACAAATCCCAGCGCCACGGCCCACGCCAACCGCGCGTGCTGGTTCTGACCCCGACCCGCGAACTGGCGGCTCAGGTGCATGACAGTTTCAAGGTGTATGCCCGCGACCTGCCGCTGGTCAGCGCCTGCATCTTCGGCGGGGTTGGCATGAACCCGCAGATCCAGGCCATTGCCAAGGGCGTCGACGTCCTGGTGGCCTGCCCGGGGCGCCTGCTCGACCTGGCCGGTCAAGGCAAGGTCGACCTGGCCCACGTTGAAATCCTGGTCCTGGACGAAGCTGACCGCATGCTCGACATGGGCTTCATCCATGACGTCAAGAAGGTCCTTTCGCGCCTGCCGGCCAAGCGCCAGAACCTGCTGTTCTCCGCGACCTTCTCCAAAGACATCACCGACCTGGCCGACAAGCTCCTGCACAACCCGGAGCGCATCGAGGTTACCCCGCCGAACACCACGGTCGAACGTATCGAGCAGCGCGTCTACCGCCTGCCAGCCAGCCACAAGCGCGCGCTGCTGGCGCACCTGATCACGCTGGGTGCGTGGGAACAGGTGCTGGTATTCACCCGTACCAAGCACGGCGCCAACCGCCTGGCAGAGTACCTGGAAAAACACGGCCTGAGCGCCGCTGCGATCCACGGCAACAAGAGCCAGAACGCCCGCACCAAGGCCCTGGCCGATTTCAAGGCCAACAGCGTGCGCGTGCTGGTCGCCACCGACATTGCCGCCCGTGGTCTGGACATCGACCAACTGCCTCACGTAGTCAACTTCGAGCTGCCTAACGTCGAAGAAGATTACGTCCACCGCATCGGCCGTACCGGTCGTGCCGGTCGTTCGGGCGAGGCCATTTCCATGGTCGCGCCGGATGAAGAGAAGCTGCTCAAGAGCATCGAGCGGGTCACCAAGCAGCGGATCCCGGATGGCGACTGGATGGGCTTCGATGCCAGCCAAGTCGAAGCCGAAAAGCCTGAAGTGCGCGAGCGCCAGCAGAACAACGGCCGTGGTGGCCGCAATCAGCAGGCACGTGGCGAAGGCGGCAAAGACGCCAACGGGGGCCGCAAGGACAAGGGCAAGGATAAAGGCAAGGCCAAGCCGCAGGCTGCGGACAAGCCGGCCGACAAGGAAAAGAACGGCGACAAGCAACAGCAGCCTCGCAAGCCGCGTGACAAGAAGCCGCGCCAGCAGCAACAGCAGCAGGCCAGCAGCAACAGCGCACCGAAAGTACCGGCCAACCGCAACCCGGAAGAGTTCCTAGACGACGAAATCGACAATTTCGGTAACCGCGCCGACTATGTCAGCCCGTACCAGGGCAAGAACCAAGGCCGCAATCGCCGTCCAGGTGGTGGTGCCGGCCAAGGTCAGGGTCAAGGCAGTGGCCAGCGCAGCAACGCTGGCGGCCAGGGCCAACCCCGCAATGGCGGCCAGCCACGCAGTGGTGGCAGCGCCGGTGGCGAAAAACGCCCGCCCCGCGCCAACAACGGTGGCGGTGCCCGTCGCGATGGCGGCGCTGGCCGTAGTCGTCCGGCCCGTGACGATGCTGCCCGGCAAGAGCCGGCAGGGCGCAACCCGCGCCAGCCGGAAAAACAGCCGGTGATCATTCGCAAGGAGTCCAAGCTCGACCGTTTCCCGACACCTGAGCAACTGGATGATCTGCCGAGCCGCCCGCGCGGTGAGCGCCCGGCGCTGCTGACCCGCAAGGGCTGATAGCTGTTATGAAAAAGCCGCCTGACTGGGCGGCTTTTATGCACTTGGGAGCTCGCAAATCGGCCCATAGGGGAGCCTGGTACCTGTCATTTTTGCCAGTAGCCTCGCTATCGCAAACGGAAGAGACTGATTACTCACACCTCTGAGGTTGGCCATCATGGATTCCAAAGAAGCTATCGTGATAGCAGGCTCCCCAAGTCAAAAATGGCAATGCGGCACTTGTGCGAACAGCGTGCAGGACAGTAAAGCTCACCTGCATCAAACAGATCAAAACACTCCATATTCCGACACCCTGTTCTTTACTAGCTTATCGCTCAGGATAGGGAAGACCGTTGACGTGCGTGGCTCAACCTCAGCGAGCAGTGGCGTTGTTGAACTATTGTCCGACGGCACATGGAAAGGCATCGGCAGCGTCACCTCAGACGGCACGTTTCACAACGATGAAGTCCCGCCGACGTATCTGGTGGACAAAAATATTTATGCCCGCGTCAGAAACAACGGTTTTACTTCACGAATGCTATGTGCAACAGATGCGTTCGTCCATCCGCGCTGCATTTCTGTACACACAACCGCAAGCAAAGCTGAAGATCAAAATTTTTACAACTGGAACATACAATGGGCGGACTATCAACCTAGCGGCTACTGGGTACCGCCCGAGACTCTTTTCACTGTTTGGGTGATTGGTAATGATGTTAAGGGCTTTGTCTGTATCGGGACCCAGGGCCTTGCGGAGAAAAAAAAGAGGGACACACAGACCGAGAACATGCTTGAGTTTGCGTTGGCGAAAGGGCAAAACATCTTCAACTCCGGCCCGAATGGCGGTGCGCTTCATTTTCGCAACAACGGTTCAAATGACTTTAGAGTTTTACTGGGCCCTCAAACCCAACCCATCCCTTACTTTATACTCGGCCAGACCCCCCATGACGACTGGCACCGCATGCTTGAAAAAAGCGACCCAATGACCCAGGTGGAGCTTGTCGGAAATCGCGTGGTCATAGCCGCGTACGCTGACACTTACCGACAATATGCCCCTGTAAATGTCGATGAGATTGTAAGGTCTCATGAGAAAGTTCTGGAAATCGAGGCTGAGGCCGCAGGCCTTGATGGTTCCTCGCTCATTCACAGCAAGAGCAACATGTGGATCTACGCGGTGGAGTCGACGTCATCCGTTAGCCCACACGCGAGCACGGGTTACATTGCTCTCCCTCATGGAACTGACCCAAACAATGCGTACATGTATTCATTGGTAGGTGGCCAGGCACACCAGCGCTGGGTAGCCTTGCACGAGTACGGTCACCATTTTCAATCGCGAATGAACAGCGTTTCTCCTATGTTCAATGAAGTGAGCGTGAATATTTATGCATCGGCGGTTGCCCGTAAGCACAAAAACGATCACGTCGATCATTTTCGCCAACTATGGCCAGCAATCAAAAAGTGGTTGGCTAAACCCCGCGAGGAGAAGGAGTTCCTGGAAGCTCCTGACCACTATGCGCTCTTTGAACAATTGCGCGTGGAATACGGCACGCGCTTTCTGACCGATTGGACTCGTACTATCCGAGAAAACCCGCCTGCGAAAAATACTCTAATCACACTTACTTCGTCGCTATGCAAGGCCGCCAGATTTAATCTGGCCAACTTTTTTGCTGATTGGGGAGTCATCAAAGAACGCGATGAGACTTGGCAGGCGCTGGAAGCGCTAGACTTGCCACTGTCCCCCACTGGGCTGATCGACCACGAACCCTACACCGGGCTTTCTGATAACCCATGAAGTAAAAACGCCGCCCCACAGGGGCGGCGCTCATTTACATCAGAGCAGGGCCAATTACTTCTGCTTCACACCTTCAACACTGATATCCAGGTCCAGGGTCTGCGACGTTGCACCCGGGCCCTTGATGCCGAAGTCGTTCAGGTTGAGGGTGGTGGTGGCGTTGAAACCAGCACGCTCGCCGCCCCACGGGTCCTTGCCTTCACCGTTGAAGGTGGCCTTGAAGGTGACGGGCTTGGTCACGCCGTGCAGGGTCAGGTCACCAGTTACGTCGGCGGTCTTGTCACCGGTCGATTTGACAGCGGTAGACACGAACTTGGCGTCTGGATACTTCTTCACATCCAGGAAGTCGGCGCTGGCGATGTGCTTGTCACGCTCGGCGTGGTTCGACCACAGGCTGGCGGTTTTCAGGTCGACACTGATTTTACTGGCTTCAGGCTTTGCGCTGTCCCAGGTAAAGGCGCCATCGAAGTCCTTGAAGGTACCGTGGATGAAGCTGTAGCCCAGGTGGCTGATCTTCCAGTCGACGAACGCGTGCTGGCCTTCCTTGTCGATCTTGTAATCGGCTGCCATGGCCTGGCCAGCGGAGAACAGGGCGGTACCGAGCGCCAGAGCGGCAAAAGTCTTTTTCAACATCCTTTCTATTCCTTGCAATTGAGGTTGAGAGTCAAGCTTTGCGGCCCAGCATACGGCTCAGGGTCGCGTCACGGTCGATGAAATGATGCTTGAGCGCGGCAAGGCCGTGGAGCACGGCGAAAATCACCACGCCCCAGGCCAGCCACAGATGGATCACGCCAGCCAGGTCCGCCTGGTCGGGCAGGTCGCTGATCAGCGCTGGCACTTCGAACAGGCCGAACACCGGGATACCGACACCGTCGGCGGTGGAAATCAGGTAGCCGGCGATCATCACCGCAAACAGGCCCAGGTACAGCGCCAGGTGCCCCAGCTTGGCCGCCACGCGGGTAGCTGCCCCGTGGTTGGCCGGTGCCGGTGGTGGTGGGCTGATGAAGCGCCACAGCACACGCAACAGCATCACTGCCAACAATACCAGGCCGATGCTCTTGTGCAGGTCTGGGCCGGATTTGCGCCAAGGGCTGTAGTAGTCGAGCCCGACCATCCACAGGCCCAGGCCGAACAGGCCGAAGACTGCCAGCGCCACGCCCCAGTGCAGGACAATGCTGACCGCGCCATAGCGAGAAGGTGAGTTGCGCAGTTGCATGATGACGTGTTTCCCCGTGAAAGCTGTGCACAGACTAACGCGTAACGTATCGAATAAAAGCTGAAAAAATTGCTTTGGATTATCGACAAATCCGATAGTTAGTGTGCGAGTTTGCTATTAAGGAAACATTAACGATAGCGGGTAATTCTAGGTTGTCAGCTGCGGCCCTATCGTCGGCAAACCGGCGATAGGGCCAGTACAGGCATCACATCAGTTCGCTTTGGCCTGGGTGTTGGCCACGGCTTTCTTCGTAGGCTCCGATTTGGCGGTAGCCTTCTTGGCCTCGACAGGCTTGTGCGCTTGCTTCGCCGCCGGCTTGTGCGCTGGCGCATGCTTGGCCGGTGCTGCCTTGTTGGCCGCAGGCTTGGCAGGCTCTTGCTTGGCGACCGTTGCCGGTACCACAGGCGCCGGAGCGGCTACAGGAGCGGGCGCCGGCGCCACTTCTTCGGCCTTGGCAATTGGCGCAGTCTGCACCTCTGGCTTGTCCGCACCGCCGAACATACGCGAGAAGAACCCTGGCTTGTCCTGCTTGGCGTCTTCAGCCTTCACCGGTTCAGCCTTGGCAGGGGCCTTGTCGGCTTTATCACCTTTGTCGGACGAGCCGCCAAACATGTTCGAGAAGAATCCGCCCTTGTCTTTGCTCGCCGCAGCACCCGCCGCCGCTGCCGCCGCGATCGGCACAGCCTTGGCCGGGTCGAACGACTTGCCGGCCAGCAGGTCCTGCACCTGGCTGGCGGCGCGTTGGCCGCTGCGCAGGGCGCCTTCCAGGGTGCCAGGGTAGAGCGCATCGGTGTGTTCGCCGGCAAAGGTTATGCGTTGTACCGGGCGCTCCCACAAGCGCCAGTACTTGCTGATCTGCCCCGGCCCGTACGCCAGGTAGGCACCGCCAGTACCGGCGTCGGTGCTGTAGCGCTTGACCTCGTAGCCGGTGAACGCACCGCGGGCCTGTGGATAGAACGCATGCAGGCGGATCAATACCTGGTCGACCATCTGCTTGTCGCCAAATGCCTGCAACAGGCGGGCATTGTCACCCGACAGGTTGATCACCACGTTGGCGCCACCCTTGAGCGCCGGTTCGATCCACAGCATGCCCAGGCCTGCGTTGCTGAAAATTTCTCCAGACATGCGCGAGCGGCTTTCCCACACTGGCTGCTTGAACTTGAGCATCAGCTGGTCGCGCCAGCCATAGTTGGTACCCTTCAGTGCCGCAACGTGCTGGGTGTCCAGGCCGGGGGTCATCTGGATCTTGGCCAGCGCCCGCAGGGGCACGGCCATGACCAGGTAATCGGCCTGGTAGCTGGTGCTGCCGACCTTGACCGTTACTCCATCCTTGTCCTGCACGATGGCGGTGACCGGCGAGCTGGTCTTGATGGTTTTCAGCTGTTTGACGAAGGCTTGGGCCAGCACCGGGCTGCCGCCAGGCAGGCGCGCTGCACGCAGGTCACGGTCGCTGACGCCGCGGTAGACGCGGTTCTGCTGGGCGAAGTACAGCAGCGACAGGCGCGACGGTTCATCGTAGCGGCTACGAATCTGCTGGTTGACCAGCTGTCGCGCGGTGCTCGGCAGCTGCAGCTTGTCGAGCCAGGTGGACACGTTCATCTGGTCAAGGGCAAAAAGCGTGCTGGTAGCCTGCGGCTTGAGCGGGTCATCGATCGAACGGGCCAGGTCGTCGAGGGTTTTTTCGTAACGCTTGAGCGCCTCGGCGGTGGCCGGCTGTTTGGTGGCCAGATCGCTGGCGCTGAAGTACTCACCGTCGATCAGGTAACCCGGCGTACGCACGAACTCCGGCGCCGGCAGTGTTTCCAGCTTGAAGCGGTCGAGGTACTGGTTGAGCACCGGCTGGGCCTTGCTGTTGCCGATCCACTCGCTGGTGGCCAGGCCCGAACGGCCGCCCATGCCCGACTTGGCTTCCAGCAAAGTCACCTGCCAGCCCTTGTCCTGCAGTTCGTAGGCAGCGGTCAGGCCTGCCAGGCCGCCACCCACCACGATTGCCGAAGGTGCCTTGTCCTTCGCCAGCGCGGCGCCGCTGGACACACCGATCAATACCAACGCGCACAGGCGCACCCAAGCAGCAGCCATGATGGCGAACTCCGAGTTGACGTTACAGAAATGGGAAGAGGCAGGAATGCCCCGAGAGACTATGCGTTAAGAATACGTCAGGTCTGGGCACCCTGCCACCACAGCGACATCAAGTGCCTTTGGCAACTGGCATTTTTGCCAGTAGCCAAGGCTCCCGCGCCTGCGCAATGCTGCTGCACGGTAGCCAAAATTCCGACAAAAGGAGCCGCGCATGATCTATGAGGAGCATTTCGCACAGGTCGAACGGCAGTTCCTCTGGTACAAACAGACGCTGCGTACGCCATCAGGCTTGAGTATCCGCTCGAACGGCACTTCCTGGACGGGCTTTCATGAAGCCTTCAAGGGTGAGGATGGCACGGAGTTGGTGATCGGCGAGCACAGTGACGTGGAGATCGCCTTCAGCCAGGAAGTCGAGAACCTACGCCTCGAATACTACGTGGTCAGCGATCAGCACTTCGAAGATGTGCAATTGCTGCTGGACACCGATGGTTACGACATCGACCCCTTCGCCCCGGCCCCGCGCAATTTCTACTGGCTCACGCTTTCGGGCAGCGGGTATACCGAGTTCATGCCCGGCCCGATCTCTACACAACCGTACCATCAGCTGCTGGCCGGGCCGTTTCGGCGCCTGACCATTTCCACTTCACAAGCCGGCACCGTCCACATTCGCAAGCTCGAATGGACCCGCACCTGCCGCCATTGAGCCGCAGCGGTTGTTCTACCTCCCGGCATTGCTTAGGCTTACGCGGTCAAACCAAGCCGTAACGCCAGGAGAAGCGCCGATGGGCCTCAATGATCAGTGGATGCAGCGTGACCTCAAGGTCCTGTGGCACCCCTGCACCCAGATGAAAGACCACGAGCAGCTGCCGCTGATCCCGATCAAGCGCGGCGAAGGGGTGTGGCTCGAGGACTTCGAAGGCAAGCGCTACCTGGATGCGGTCAGCAGCTGGTGGGTCAATGTGTTCGGCCACGCCAACCCACGCATCAACCAGCGCATAAAGGACCAGGTCGACCAGCTCGAGCATGTGATCTTGGCAGGCTTCAGCCACCAGCCGGTGATCGAGCTGTCCGAACGCCTGGTTGCCATGACGCCGGCCGGGCTGGATAGGGTGTTCTACGCCGACAATGGCTCTTCGTGCATCGAAGTGGCGCTGAAGATGAGCTTCCACTACTGGCTGAACATCGGTAAACCGTCAAAAAAACGCTTCGTCACCCTGACCAACAGCTACCACGGCGAGACCATTGCGGCGATGTCGGTGGGCGACGTGCCGCTGTTCACCGAAACCTACAAGGCGTTGCTGCTCGACACCATCAAGGTGCCTAGCCCTGACTGCTACCTGCGCCCGGAGGGCATGGGTTGGGAAGAACATTCGCGCAACATGTTCCAGGCCATGGAACAGACCCTGGCCGAGCATCACGAAACCATCGCCGCAGTGATCATCGAGCCCTTGATCCAAGGCGCCGGCGGCATGCGCATGTACCACCCGGTCTACCTCAAGCTGCTGCGCGAGGCCTGCGACCGTTATGGCGTGCACCTGATTCACGATGAAATCGCCGTCGGCTTCGGCCGCACCGGCACGATGTTCGCGTGTGAGCAGGCTGGCATCCGCCCCGACTTCCTGTGCCTGTCCAAGGCGCTGACCGGCGGTTACCTGCCGCTGGCCGCTTGCCTGACCACCGACACGGTGTACCAGGCGTTCTACGATGACTACCCGACCCTGCGCGCGTTCCTCCACTCGCACAGCTATACCGGTAACCCGCTTGCGTGCGCAGCTGCGTTGGCGACCCTAGACATCTTCGAGCAGGACAACGTGATCGAGGCCAACAAGGCGTTGTCTGCGCGCATGGCCAGCGCCACGGCGCACCTGGCCGATCATGCCCATGTCGCGGAAATCCGCCAGACCGGCATGGCCCTGGCGATCGAGATGGTCCAGGGCAAGGCCGGCAAAGTCGCCTACCCGTGGCAGGAGCGCCGTGGCCTGAAGGTGTTCGAGCATGCCCTGACCCGCGGTGCGTTGCTGCGCCCGCTGGGCAGCGTGGTGTACTTCCTGCCGCCTTACGTGATTACCCCGGAACAGATCGACTTCCTCGCCGAAGTTGCCACTGAAGGCATCGATATCGCGACCCGGGACAGCGTCAGTGTCGCCGTGCCAGCCAACTTCCACCCGGATTTCCGCGATCCGGGCTGACCGAACAGCCATCGCACTGCCTTGCAGGAGCGGCCTTGTGCCGTGAAAGGGCTGCGTAGCAGGCCCAAGGGTTCAGCATCGCTGCGACACTAACGGGGCCGCTTTGCGGCCCTTTCGCGACACAAGGCCGCTCCCACAGGGACGATGTTCAACCTTCTTTCCGAGCAGAACCATGAGACTGTCCCGCTTCTTTATCGACGCCCCCCTGAGCCTTGGCGAGCACGACCTGCCCGAGGCCCAGGCCCACTACATTGGCCGCGTATTGCGCATGGCCGCCGGCGATGCCGTGCAACTGTTCGACGGCAGTGGCCAGGAATACCTCGGCCAGCTGCTGGAAGTGGGCAAGAAAACCGTGCGCGTCAGCCTCGATCAGGCCCTCGCCGGCCAAGCCGAGTCGTCGCTGCACATCCACCTCGGTCAGGGCCTGTCCCGTGGCGAGCGCATGGATTGGGCGATTCAGAAGGCCACCGAATTGGGCGCCAACGAAATCACGCCGATCGTCAGCGAGCGCTGCGAAGTGCGCCTGAAAGACGAGCGTGCCGACAAACGCCTGGCCCACTGGCGCCAGGTAGCAATCAGCGCCTGTGAGCAGTGCGGTCGTTCGACCTTGCCAGTGATCCACCCGCCCGTAAGCCTGGCGGATTGGATCAAAAACAGCGACGCCGACCTCAAGCTGGTGCTGCACCCAGTTGCCGAGCCGCTGACCAGCCATGAAAAGCCGGCACGCCTGGCCTTTCTCGTCGGCCCCGAAGGCGGCCTGAGCGATACCGAGGTCGAGCAGGCCAAGGGCGCCGGCTTCCACGCCGCCCGCCTTGGCCCGCGCGTACTGCGGACCGAAACCGCGCCGGTGGTGGCGCTGTCGGTGGCGCAGCAGTTGTGGGGGGATTTCTCGTAGGGCATGACGGGGGCGGTGAGATCGATCGCCGCCCCACCGCGCAAACATCTAACGCACGTAAAGCGACACCGCGACGAAGTGCATCAAGCTGCCGGCAATCACGAACAGGTGCCAGATGCCATGCCAATGGCGGAAGCGGCTGTCGAACGCGAAGAAGATGATGCCCACCGTGTAGAACACCCCGCCGGCCGCCAACCAGGCGAAGCCAGCGGTGCCAAGGCTGTGCAGCAGCGGCTTGACTGCCACCAGGACGATCCAGCCCATCACCGCGTAGATGATGATCGACAAAACCCGCGCCTCGGAGCGCGGCTTGATTTCCTGGAGCATACCTAGCACCGCCAGCCCCCAGACCACCCCGAACAGGCTCCAGCCCCAGGGCCCGCGCAGGCTGACCAGGCAGAACGGCGTGTAGCTGCCGGCAATCAGCAGGTAGATCGACAGGTGATCGAGCTTGCGCATGATCACCTTCGCCCGGCCGCGGGTGCTGTGGTAGAGAGTCGAGATGCTGTAAAGCAGCAGCAATGTGCCGCCGTAGATGGAGAAACTGACGATCTTCCAGGGGTCGCCCTGCAGGCCTGCGACGACGATCAGCCAGATGGCACCGATGCCGGCCAGAATGGCACCGACCAGGTGGGTCCAAGCGTTGAAACGTTCACCGTAATACATGCAAACACAGACCTCCTTGGCTGGGCTGGGTTCCTCATTGTGACAGTGGTGTACCTGTGGGAGCGGGCTTGCCCCGCGAAAAGGCCAGCCGCAGCACCATCCTACCCAAGCACAGGTTGCAGTTGCGCGTCCCGCACCAGCCTTTCCAGCCCGATCAGGTCCGGCACCCGTGCCACCTGCTCGCCCACCTGCACCGCCGCCAGCTCCAGGCTACCCAGCGCCACATCCACATAGTTGAGCTGGCTGTCGAGCTTGCACGAGCGCGGAATGTCCTGCAGCAGCACCGCCAGGTAACGCAGGCCGGTATCCCCGAGCGCGTTCAACACGACGATACGCGCCCGCTCGCCGCACGGTGTCTCTGTGCCACAAGCCGCCTCGAAACCGATCAGCGGCAGGTGCTGCTGGCGCCAGTCGATCCACCCCAGGTGCCAGCTCGGCTCGCCGCGCTGGCACACCAGGTTGCGCTGGCCAATCAGTTCGGCCACGGCGACATTGGGCAGCACCAGCGTGCGGTCGCCCAACGGCAGCAGCAAACCGGTCAGGCTGCTGCGCTGGCCTGAGATCAGTTCAAGCATGGGTCTGGCTCCAGTGGGCGATGCTCTGCAGCAGCACCGACTCCTGATAGGGTTTGCCCAGGTAGTCGTTGACACCGATGGCCATGGCCCGGTCGCGGTGCTTCTGCCCGGTGCGCGAAGTGATCATGATGATGGGGAGGTCTTTAAGACGTTGGTCACGGCGAATACGGGCGGCCACTTCAAAGCCGTCCATACGCGGCATTTCGATGTCCAGCAGCAACACGTCCGGGCGGTGCTCTTCCAGCAAGGCCATGGCGTCGACACCGTCCTTGGCCGTCAGCACGCTCATGCCATGGCGCTCCAGCAGGCGGCTGGTGACCTTGCGCACGGTCACCGAGTCGTCCACCACCATCACCAGCAACGCCCTGCGCGGTGCCGGCCCGAACAGCGTGCGCTGTACCCCGCTACCGCCCGGCAAGCGCGCCAGGCGCCGTTGCTGGCCGCGCAGCTGGCCGAGCAGATCAAGAATCAGCACCACCCGGCCATCACCGAGCAAGGTGGCGCCCGACAGCCCCGCGACAGCCGCGAACTGGGGGCCAAGGCTTTTCACCACGATCTCGCGGCTGGGCGACAGGCTGTCGACCTGAATGGCGAACGACTGCTCCTGGGAGTGCACCAGCAGCACCGGCAACGGCACGCTCTGGCCCAGCAGGCTGGGGCGTGGCAAGCCTTGCAGCAGCTCACCCAGGTAGCGCAATTCGTACGTGTGGCCGGCATAAACATAATGGGGCACGTCGTGCTGGTAGCAGGCGGCCAGCTCGGCTGGCGGCACGCGGACGATGCCCTCGATGGTGTTGAGCGGGATGGCGTACTGCTCTTCGCCCAGGTGCACCATCACCGCGCGGTTGATCGACACGGTGAACGGCAGTCGGATCAGGAAGCGTGCACCCTTGCCCGGGGCCGACTCGATACTCATCGAGCCACCCAGCTGTTTGACCTCCTCGTGTACCACGTCCATGCCAAGGCCACGCCCGGAAATCTGAGTGATCTTCTCGGCAGTGGAAAAGCCCGGGCGCAAGATGAATTGCAGGATCTCGTGGTCGCTCAGGTGTGCCTGCGGATCCAGCAAGCCACGTTTGATCGCCTTGCGCCGCACAGCCTCCAGCGGCACGCCGGCGCCATCGTCGGTCATCTCGATGACGATATCGGCGCCCTCATGCAGCAAATTCAGGTGGATGGTGCCCAACTCGGGCTTGCCGGCCGCCAGGCGCGCCTCACGCGTTTCCAGGCCATGGTCGACGGCATTGCGCAACATGTGCTCGAGCGGCGCCACCATGCGCTCGAGCACACTGCGGTCGAGCTCGCCCTCGGCATTGCCGACCACCAGCTCGACCTGCTTGCCCAGCTCGCTGGCCACCTGGCGCACCACCCGCTGCAGGCGCGGCACCAGGCGCTCGAACGGCACCATCAAGGTCGCGGTCAGGCCTTCCTGCAACTGGCTGTTCACCCTCGCCTGCTGTTGCAGCAGGCTATGGGCCTCCTGCGCGCGCTGGGCCAGGGTCTCTTTCAGGTCGAGCAGGTCGGATGCCGATTCGAACAGCGCCCGAGACAATTGCTGCAACTGCGAATGGCGGTCCATTTCCAGCGGGTCGAAGTCTTCGTAGGCGTCACCCTCGAACGGCTGGCGGCTGCTGATGCGCCCTTGGGTTTCCATGTCCAGGCGCAGCAGTTGGTCGCGCATGCGCTCCAGCGTGGTTTCCATCTCGTTCAGGGCAAACTGCGCATCGTTGACTTGTTGTTCGATACGCCCGCGGATGACCGAGTGCTCGCCGGCCAGGTTGCCGAGGTCGTCGAGCAGTTCGGCATCCACCTTGACCATGTCGCCAGGCGCCCGCTCCGGGGCAGCAGCAGCCACTTCGGCGGGCGCGGCTTCGGCCTGGGCCTGCCCCGCAGCGCTGTCGGTCAGGGCGGCGCTGCTGAAGTTACGGATGTAGTCGATCAGCGCGGTGGCGGCATGCAGCGGCTGGCCCAGGCGCACGGCATCGAGCATGTGCGCCAGGCGGTCATGGCAATTTTGCAACAGGGCGAACAACGGCGCACTCGGCGGCAAACGCCCAGCGGCCAGCAGTTCGTAAAGAAACTCCAGCTCGTGGGCCAGGTCGCCGATGGCGGCGATCTCGACCATCCGTGCGCCGCCCTTGAGCGTGTGCAGGTCACGCAGCAGGTTGTCCACTTCAACGCTGCTGCGCGGGTCGGCCTGCCAGCGCGCCAGGGCCGCGCCGGCGCTTTCGACGATGTCCGAGCTTTCTTCGAGGAAGACTTCCAGCAGTTCCTTGTCACCCGGGTTATCGGCCTCTTCGGCCGGCTCCAGGGGGGCATCGAGCACAGTGACCGACCCGGGTGCCACCAGGCCTGTGGCATCGGGCGCCAAAGCTCCGTCGAGCAACTTGCGCAGGCCATCGGTGCAGTCTGGCCGGGCGGTCAGCTCCTGGCCAGCCGCAACCTCGTCAAGCATGTCGAGGAGCACCTCGTGGGCCTGACGGGCCTGGGCGAAGAAACGCGCATCAGCAGCCAGGCTGCCCTCTTCCACTGCGCCGTAGAGGTCCAGCAGCGCTTCGCAGACGTCGTCCATTTGCCACAGGTCGGCCAGGTGCGCACCGTGGCAGAGGGTGGTCAGTTCATCGAGCAAGGTGTCCAGCGACTGGCGCTGCCCCGGTTGCTCCTGCCAGCGCGACAGCAACGACTCGGCGTCCAACAGGATGTCCATGGCCTGGGCCAGGAAGTTTGTGATCAATTGCGGGTCGCGCTTGCCCCGGCGCGCCTGCAGCGGCTCGTCATGCACGCTGGCAAGCCGCGCGTCCACCGCCTCGCCGACCTGCTCGATCAGCTCGGCCGCACCGGGTATGGCGGCCAACGGCGTGCTGCCCAATTGCGCCAACCCCGCTTCAAACAAAGCCCGCGCCGCTTCCAGCCATTCGATTTCGGCCACCTGCAACGGGAACTGGTGGCCCCGGTACTCGCGCACCAGGCGGTCGAAGGCAGTCGCCAGCTCGGCGATCGGTAACACGCCAGCCATCGCCGCGCTGCCTTTGAGCGTGTGCAGGGCGCGCTGCAGGCCATCGCTGACGACGGTGCCCTGGCCATCGGCGGCCTGCAGAAATGCGTCCAGGCTGGCCAGGTGGCCCTGGGCTTCATTGCGAAAGATGTCCAGCAACAGCGGGTCGAGGCCATCGATCTCGGCACTGGCCGGGGCATCGTTTTCCGCCAGTGCATGCAGGTGGCTCGCCAACTGCTCGATCTCGGTCACCTGGGGCATCTGGCCGGCAGCAAAGTCGGCCAGCAGGTCGGGCAGGTGCACTACTACCTGCTGCAAGGCCACCACGCCTTCCGGGGCCAGCGTCATGCGCCCCTCCAGCACTCGGTTGAGCAGATGCTCGCCGCCCCAGGCCAGTTCGGCGACCGCCTGGGCATGGACCATGCGGCCACTGCCTTTGAGCGTATGCAGGTCGCGGCGCACCTCCAGCAAGGCATCGCGCAGGGTATTGTCGGCACGCCAGCGCAACCAGTGCCGCTCGATCTCCGGCAGCAACTCGCCGGCTTCCTCAAGGAACACCTCGCGCAGTTCGTCATCGATGCCGTCGGTGCTGCCGTCCTGCTCAAAGCCGGCGTCACCGTGCGAGCACTGCACGCCCAGCGCCGACAAGCTTGCGCGGGCCATGTCGAGGAAAGGCTGGCCATCGGCCAGCGGGTCGGCAACCCGCCATTGCAGGTAGCACTCGCTGGCACTGAGGGCATCAGCCAGGTGGTTCAGCTCGTCCGCTGGCGGCTCCACGTCAAGATGTTGCAGCCAGCGCTGCACATAGCCCGCACAGCCGGCGAACACTTCGGCAGCCGCTGGCAGCATCAGCATCGCCAGCGCACCTCGCACCTGCTGCAGCAGGCCCGGCAAGGGCTGCAGGCGCTGGCGCGGCCAGTCGGACTCAAGGCAATCGCCGATCAGGTCCTTGGCTTGCTGCAGCACGTTTAGCGATTCGTTCAGCACCAGCTGGCGAATTTCGGCCAGGTCCGAACCGGGCAGGCCGCCCTGCCCGCCTTCCTCCAGCGGGCCGACCATGCCATTGAGGCTTGCCTCCACGTACAGCAAGGCGCCTGCGACATCCATGAGCACCGCGTCATTTGCCGCACGTTCGCCCTGGGCCACGGCTTGCAAGGCCAGCACCTGGTCGACGATCACCCGCCGTGGCTGCTGAAAGCCCAGGACCGCGAGGGTATCGGCAACATGGCGCAAGGGTGACAGCAGGCTGTCCAGCTGCTCGCTGTGCTGGCGATCACCCCGCACGAACTGGTCCAGGCGCTCCTTGATGCGCATCAGGTCATCGCACAAGGCGCTGATTACCGAGCGCAAGGCATCACGCCCGGGCCCTGCCTGGATCTGATCACGCCAGTTGCCCAACGACAGGTCGAGGTTGGCCAGGTCGTCGGAGCCTGCAAAGCGCTGGGCTGCGCCGCTGATCAAGCTACCCTGGGCCAACGGCTCGACACCTCGGCAGGCGCGCAACTGGTTGAGCAACGGCAGCATCACCAGAGGCAGGTCATGCCGCGCCCCACGCAGCCGCTCCAGGTACGACGGCAGTTGCTCCAGGCCACGGAACAGCGGCCCCAGGCAGTCACCGCGCGGGCTGACATGGCCCTCGGCAATGGCCCTGGCCAACAGCTCCAGCTCTTCGGCCAGGCGCGTGGCACCGCGCAGTTCGAGCATGCGCAGGCAGCCATGCACCTGGTGCAGGTTGTCCACCACGAACCCTAGCAAGGACAAGTCGTCGGTCGCGCCGGCAAAGCGCTCCAGGGCTTGGCGCGCCTGGCCCAGGCAGTCGAGGATGGCCGCCCGCGTCCAGGCCAGGGCCACGGTATCGTGGCGTTCGGGGCTTACGGCTGCAGCCATGACCATTCCTTAGCGCCGCTCGGCCGGTGCTGGCAAAGTAAACCCGGACACCGAGCGGCGCATCTCGCTGGCCATCCGCGCCAGGTGGCGAATGCTGTCGGCGGTGGCCCCGGAGCCGGCGGAGGTTTGCGCGGTGATCTGCTGGATGACCGCCATGGTGTGGGAAATCTGCCCTGCAGAGGATGTCTGCAACTGGGCGGCATCCGAGATGCTGTGGATAAGTTCGGCGAGGTTTTGCGAAACCCCTTCGATTTCGGCCAGCGCCACCCCGGCGTCCTGCGCCAGCCGCGCGCCACGCACCACTTCGGCGGTGGTCTGCTCCATGGAAATCACCGCCTCGTTGGTGTCGGCCTGGATGGTCCGCACCAGCGCTTCGATCTGCCGCGTCGCCGAGGATGAGCGCTCCGCAAGGCGCTGGACTTCATCGGCAACCACGGCAAAGCCGCGCCCGGCCTCCCCCGCCAACGAGGCCTGGATAGCCGCGTTGAGGGCAAGAATGTTGGTCTGGTCGGCAATGTCGTCGATCAGGCTGACGATGTCGCCGATCTCTTGGGAAGACTCACCCAGGCGCTTGATCCGCTTGGCGGTGTCCTGAATCTGCTCGCGGATGTTGTCCATGCCGTTGATCGTGTTATGCACCACCTCATTGCCCTTGTTGGCAATCGCCACAGAACGCTCGGCCACCTTGGCCGACTCGTAGGCATGCGCCGAAACCCGGTCGATCGACTCGACCATGTCGCCCACCGCCTCCGACGCCTCGCTGATCTGATCGGCCTGGTGCTCCGAGGCCTTGGCCAGCTGGCGGGCGGTGTTCTGCGTGTCCTGCACCGCTGCAGCCACTTGCTCGGCGCTGTGGTTGATGGTGGCCACCAGGTCGCGCAACTGGTCCACGGAATAGTTGATCGAGTCGGCAATGGCCCCGGTAAAGTCTTCGGTCACCGACACCGTCACGGTCAGGTCGCCGTCGGCCAGCTCTTCGATTTCGTCGAGCAGGCGCATGATCGCCTGCTGGTTGCGCTCGTTCTTCTCGGCGGTTTCGTGCAACTGCCGGTGGGTGGCGCGCACCATTACCAGGCCGATCAGGATGATCGAGGCCAGCGCCAGCAGGCCCAGCACATAACCACCCACAGTATCCAGCGTGCGCCCGGCGGCCAGGTTCTCGAAGCCATTGGCCAGGTGCGAGGCTTCATCGAGCAGGGTTTGCGACAGGCTGAAGATGTTGCCGGCCGCTTCGCGCACGCGGAACAGCTCCGGCGAGGTTTCGAGGATTTCATCGACCGAGCCTGCGACAAACTGGAACAGCTCGGCGATTTCGGCCAGCCGGGCACGGGCGTCGGCATCCTCGACGCGGGTTACCTGGATGGCCGGGTTGCCCGCCAGCATGCCTTCGAGCACCTGGCCAAACCGGCTGGCATCACGGCCGAAGGTGTCGGCGGCCTGCGCTGCTGTGTCGTCGCCGGCCAGCACGGTGTTGACCGACCCCAGTATGCGCTCGGCAAGCAGCAACTGCCGTTGTGCCACAACCACCTGGCTGGCCGGAGCACCGCTCTGCAGCAGGATCTCAACCACCTTCTCGTATTCCACCTGCAGCTGCGGCACGGTTTCGGCCAGGGTCGCCGCCACCTGGTGTAGCGACAATACAGTCTGTTCACTGGCAAGAATGGTGTCGGTGTTCTTGCGCAGGTTTTCCCAGTCTTGGCGTACCGCTTCCATTTCATCCTTTACGGCGGCCGGCGCCGCTGGCAGGCCGGTGGACTTGTCACCTTCACGCAGGTAGCTCCAACGCCGCTCGAAATCGTTGCGCGCATCCGACAGCAACTTGAAGGCCAAGGCCTTGCCAGCCGCAGCCTCGGTGGCGTTCTTGGCAATGCGCTGGGACAGCACGCGCAGTTCACCGGCGTGGCCGATGTACTGCTTGTCGTGGTTGGACTGGGTATTGAGGTAAGCGAAGTTGGCGAACAGCAGGATGATCGACAGGATCAGCACCACGAACAGCACGGTGATCTGCGCGATGCTGCGCGTGCGCGGGGTCATGCTGGTGGAGGCGACATTGGTGGCCGGCTTGTTCACGTTCGAAAGTCCTATAGCGCCACGTCTAGAAAGCCCGGCGCCTGGCACAGGGCGAAGGGGCTGAAGATCGCCCAGTTGCGTTCACGCGGGAAATGCCCCTGGACGAACCTCGCGGCGGCGCGAATCAACGGCTGTGGCGGCGCCAGCTCCAGGGTATCCAGGGCAAAGTGCTGCAGGCCCAGCACCTCGTCGACCAGCAGGCCGACGAACAGGTCCTCGTGGTCCAGCACCAGCACCCGCCGCTGCTTGCCCGGGGCCGCCGGGCCGAGGCCGAGAAAACTGCTCAGGTCCATGACCGGCAGCAACCGGCCGCGCAGGTTGGCCACCCCGCAGACCCATGGTTGCACCCCCGGCACACGGCTGCTGCGCGGCTCGCGCGACACCTCGGCCACCTCACCCATCGGCGCGACGAACCACTGCCCGGCAATGCGAAAACCGATACCGCTCCATTGTTGCAGGCGGGTGTCCTGCAGCGGCTGGTCGGCCACCAGCAGGCGGCAGCGCCGGTCGATGTCCAGCAACAGCTCGAAGGCGGTCAGAGACGCGCCTTGGGGGCGGGTGGTCAAGCGCCCAGTACTTCTTTGAGCTTGGCGATCAACGCGTCTTCTTCCACGGGTTTGGTCAAGAAGTCGCGAGCGCCCTGCCGCGTGGCCCAGATCCGGTCGGTTTCCTGGTCCTTGGTGGTTACCACCACCACGGGGATGGCGCTGGTTTCCGGGTCCTTGCTCAGCTGGCGGGTGGCCTGGAAGCCGTTCATGCCAGGCATGACGATGTCCATCAGCACCGCATCCGGTTTTTCCTGGCGGGCCAGGGCCACACCGTCGGCGCCGTTGCTGGCCTTGAGCACTTGGTGGCCATGCTTCTCGAGCCATTCGGTCAATCTGTACATCTCTGTCGGCGAGTCGTCGACAATCAGAACTCGGGCCATGCTGTTTCCCCATCAGGAAAAAAAGGCCGTGCCACCTCGGGCGCGGTCAGGGTGCGTGTTGTTCGTGCGCAACGAAACCGGGCACATGGGCCCTGATCGCGTCGAGCAGTTCTTCCTTGCTGAATGGTTTGGTCAGGAACTGGTCAGAGCCGACCACCCGCCCGCGGGCCTTGTCGAACAGGCCATCGCGTGACGACAGGAGAATCACCGGGATGTCCTTGAAGGCACTGTTGTGCTTGATCACCGCACAGGTTTGATAGCCATCAAGGCGGGGCATCAGCACGTCGACGAAAATGATCTGCGGCTGGTGGTCGACGATCTTGGCCAGGGCATCGAAACCATCGCTGGCGGTAATCACCTCACAGCCCGCTTCGCCGAGCAACATCTGCGCGGTGCGGCGGATCGTGCGGGAATCGTCGATCACCATCACCTTCAGGGGCTGTTCCATAAGTCGCGCTACCATCGCTGCACAGTGTGGGCTGCAAGGCACTGATGGCTTGCAGCTTGAAGCTGAGGGCATTTTTAGCACACTCCGGGGGCCCGTTCCATCTGCCGCCCCCTTGACCCGCGGCGCTCACAGCGCCACCCTGAGCCACTTTTCTTTCGATTCACCGCGGCCACGGGCCGCCAAGAGGAACCACCCCATGAGCGTTCGCCTCGGCATTGTCATGGACCCGATCGCGTCCATCTCCTACAAGAAGGACAGCTCGCTGGCCATGCTGCTGGCCGCCCAGGCCCGCGGCTGGAGCCTGTTCTACATGGAGCAGCGCGACCTGTACCAGGGCGAAGGCAAGGCCCGCGCGCGCATGCGCCCATTGAAAGTGTTTGCCGACCCGGCGCGCTGGTTCGAGCTGGGCGACGAACAGGACAGCACCCTGGCCGAGCTGGACGTGATCCTGATGCGCAAGGACCCGCCGTTCGACATGGAGTTCGTCTACAGCACTTACCTGCTGGAACAGGCCGAGGCCGAAGGCGTGCTGGTGGTCAACCGCCCGCAGAGCCTGCGCGATTGCAACGAAAAACTGTTCGCCACGCTGTTCCCGCAGTGCACACCCCCGACCCTGGTCAGCCGCCGCCCGGACATCATTCGGGAATTTGCAGCCAAGCACGGCGATGTGATCCTCAAGCCGCTGGACGGCATGGGCGGCACGTCGATCTTCCGCCACCGGGTTGGCGACCCCAACCTGTCGGTGATCCTCGAAACCCTGACCGCACTCGGCGCCCAGCAGATCATGGCCCAGGCCTACCTGCCGGCGATCAAGGACGGCGACAAGCGCATCCTGATGATCGACGGCGAGCCGGTCGACTACTGCCTGGCGCGCATCCCGGCCAGCGGCGAAACCCGCGGCAACCTGGCCGCCGGTGGCCGTGGCGAAGCACGCCCGCTGAGCGAGCGTGACCGCTGGATCGCTGCCCAGGTCGGCCCGACCCTGCGTGAAAAGGGCCTGCTGTTCGTCGGCCTGGACGTGATCGGCGACTACCTCACCGAAATCAACGTCACCAGCCCGACCTGCATTCGCGAGATCGATGCCGCCTACAACACCGATATCGGCGGCAAACTGATGGATGCCATTGATCGCCAGCTGAAGGCGCGCTGACCGCCGACGCGAAGCAAAAGCGCGGAGTGGGGTATGATGCCAGTCCTTTTCGACTGAGCTGCTGCCCCGCCCTGCGGTTGCTGGATACCTGATGACGCTGCCCGCCGACATCCCTGCCGACCTGCTGCCACCCCGCGTTCGCCCGGTGGACCGGCTTGGCTTTACCCTTTTCCTGGCTGCCCTGGTGCACCTGGCGCTGATCCTCGGGGTCGGTTTCAGCGTGGTCAAACCGGCTGAAATCCGCCAGACCATGGATATCACGCTGGCCACCTTCAAAAGCGAGAAGGCACCCGAGAAGGCCGATTACCAGGCACAGGCCAACCAGCAGGGCAGCGGCACCCTGGAAAAAAAGGCGGTGCCCACCACCACCGAGGTCGCGCCGTTCCAGGACAGCAAGATCAACAAGGTCACCCCACCTCCCGCGGCCAAGCCCGAAGTTGTGCCGCCGCCTGCGCCGCAGAAGTCTGCCGTGGCTACCCAGGCGCCCAAGGCGCAGAAGGTCGAGCCCAAGCCCAAGGCAAGCAAACCGCAGCCAAAGCCGGCAGCGGCCACGCCTGATTTCGACAGCTCGCAGCTGTCGAGCCAGATCGCAAGCCTTGAGGCCGAGCTGTCCAACGAACAGCAGATGTACGCCAAACGCCCGCGTATCCACCGGCTGAACGCGGCGTCGACCATGCGCGACAAGGGCGCCTGGTACAAGGAAGAGTGGCGCAAGAAAGTCGAGCGGGTGGGCAACCTCAACTACCCCGACGAAGCGCGCCGGCAGCAGATTTACGGCAACTTGCGGATGATGGTGTCGATCAACCGCGATGGCTCTTTGTATGAGGTATTGGTGCTGGAGTCGTCCGGCCAGCCGCTGCTGGACCAGGCCGCGCAGCGCATCGTGCGGCTGGCCGCGCCGTTTGCGCCGTTTACCGGGGACCTTGCCGAATACGACCGGCTGGAGATTATCCGCACCTGGCGGTTTGCCCGCGGGGATCGGCTTTCCAGTAACTGATTTGCGCTTTCAGGGCCGCTTCGCGCCCCATCGCCGGCAAGCCGGCTCCCACAGGGACCGCGCCGTCCTCAGAATCACCGTTTTACCTGTGGGAGCCGGCTTGCCGGCGATGGGGCGCGAAGCGGCCCTGAATCTGAGCTGCACAGCACCTTGTCAGCCTCGCCACCTGGCGCCACACTATCCCTCATGAAAACCCTCGCCCCGAGCTACCTCAAGCATCAGTTCCTGATCGCCATGCCGCACATGGCCGACCCGAACTTCGCCCAGACCCTCACGTATATCGTCGAGCACAACGCCAATGGCGCCATGGGCCTGGTGGTCAATCGACCTCAGGAGCTGAACCTGGCGGACATTCTCGAGCAGTTGCGCCCGGACGAGGAGCCACCGGCCAGTACCTTGCAAGTGCCCATCTACCAGGGCGGCCCGGTGCAGACCGACCGCGGCTTCGTGCTGCACAGCAGCGAATGCAGCTTCCAGGCCACCGTGGCCCTGGAAGGGTTGTCGCTGACCACATCGCAGGATGTGTTGCTTGCGATTGCCGCAGGGGTCGGCCCCAAACGGAGCCTGATCACACTGGGCTACGCCGGCTGGGAAGCGGGCCAACTGGAAGCAGAACTGGCCGACAACGCTTGGCTCAACTGCCCGTTCGACCCTGACATCCTCTTCGGTATGGCCAGCGAACAGCGCCTGGGCGCCGCCGCCCGCAGCCTGGGCATCAACCTCAGCCTGCTGACCAGCCAGGCGGGCCACGCCTGATGGCTGAACTACGCCTGTTGCTGGGCTTCGACTACGGCAGCAAACAGATCGGCGTGGCCGTCGGCCAGGTAATCACCGGCCAAGCCCGCGAGCTGTGCACCCTCAAGGCGCAAAACGGCGTGCCGGACTGGGCCCAGGTGGAAAAACTGATCACCGAGTGGAAGCCCGATGCCATCGTCGTCGGCCTGCCGCTGAACATGGATGGCACTCCCAGCGAAATGAGCGCCCGCGCCGAAAAGTTCGCCCGCCGTCTCAATGGCCGCTTCAACCTGCCCGTGCACACCCACGACGAACGCCTGACCACCTTCGAGGCCAAGGGCGAGCGCATGGCCCGCGGCGGCCAGCGCGGCAGCTACCGTGACAACCCGGTCGATGCCATCGCCGCTGCCCTGCTGTTGCAAGGCTGGCTGGAGGCCAACACCTAACTTTCCGCTTTGCCGTCGGGCCAACCCGGCGCCCCCCTAGGAGCACGCAATGAGCCTACCCAATCCAGCCGACCTGATCCGGCAGATGGCTGTCGACCTACGCGCCCATCTGGCCCGCCGCGGCATCACCGAACCGCGCTTCATTGGCATCCGCACCGGCGGTGTCTGGGTAGCCCAGGCCTTGCAGCGGGAAATGGCCGACGAAAGCCCGCTGGGCACCCTGGACGTGTCCTTCTACCGCGACGATTTCAGCCAGAACGGCCTGCACCCGCAAGTGCGCCCCTCCGAGCTGCCGTTCGAGGTCGAAGGCCAGCACTTGGTGCTGATCGACGACGTACTGATGAGCGGCCGCACCATCCGCGCCGCACTCAACGAACTGTTCGACTACGGCCGCCCGGCCAGCGTGACGCTGGTTTGCCTGCTGGACCTGGATGCCGGCGAATTGCCGATCCGCCCCAATGTGCTTGGCGCCACCCTGTCGCTGGCCGCCCATGAACGGGTAAAATTGACCGGACCCGCACCGCTCGCCCTCGAGCGCCAGGACCTCGCCACCGCTTCCGCCCTTTAAGAGTCCACTCGCGATGACGCCAATCGACGCCAAGCGCCCGCTGCAGCTCAATGATCAGGGCCAGCTGCGCCACTTCCTCTCGCTCGACGGTTTGCCCCGCGAACTGCTGACCGAGATCCTCGACACCGCCGACTCGTTCCTCGAAGTCGGCGCCCGGGCCGTCAAGAAAGTCCCGTTGCTGCGCGGCAAGACCGTGTGCAACGTGTTCTTCGAGAACTCGACCCGTACCCGCACCACCTTCGAACTGGCCGCTCAGCGCCTGTCGGCCGACGTGATCAGCCTCAATGTGTCGACCTCCTCGACCAGCAAGGGCGAAACCCTGTTCGACACCCTGCGCAACCTCGAAGCCATGGCCGCCGACATGTTCGTCGTGCGCCACTCCGACTCGGGTGCTGCACACTTCATTGCCGAACACGTGTGCCCGGATGTCGCGGTGATCAACGGCGGTGATGGCCGCCATGCCCACCCTACCCAAGGCATGCTCGACATGCTGACCATCCGCCGCCACAAGGGCAGCTTCGAAAACCTGTCCGTGGCAATCGTCGGCGACATCCTGCACTCGCGCGTGGCCCGCTCCGACATGCTCGCGCTCAAAGCGCTGGGCTGCCCGGACATCCGCGTGATCGGCCCGAAAACCCTGATCCCGATCGGCATCGAGCAATATGGCGTGAAGGTCTACACCGACCTCGCCGAAGGCCTGAAGGACGTCGACGTGGTGATCATGCTGCGCCTGCAGCGCGAGCGCATGGCCGGCGGCCTGCTGCCCAGCGAAGGCGAGTTCTACCGCCTGTTCGGCCTGACCACCGCGCGCCTGGCCGGCGCCAAGCCTGACGCCATCGTCATGCACCCAGGGCCGATCAACCGCGGCGTGGAAATCGAATCGGCGGTTGCCGACGGCAAACACTCGGTGATCCTCAATCAGGTTACCTACGGCATCGCCGTGCGCATGGCGGTATTGTCCATGGCCATGAGCGGGCAGAACGCGCAACGTCAAATCGACCAGGAGAACGCCCAGTGACCCTCAGCATTCTTGGCGCCCGGGTCATCGACCCCAAGAGTGGCCTGGACCAGGTCACCGACCTGCACCTGGATGGCGGCCGTATTGCCGCGATCGGCGCGGCCCCAGCCGGTTTCAGCGCCAGCCGTACCCTCCAGGCCGACGGCCTGATCGCCGCGCCAGGCCTGGTCGACCTCGGTGTCTCCCTGCGTGAGCCGGGTTACAGCCGTAAAGGCACCATCGCCAGCGAAACCCGCGCCGCCGTGGCCGGTGGCGTCACCAGCCTGTGCTGCCCGCCGCAGACCAAGCCGGTGCTGGACACCTCGGCAGTGGCCGAGCTGATCCTCGACCGTGCCCGTGAAGCCAGCAACAGCAAGGTCTACCCGATCGGCGCCCTGACCAAAGGCCTGGAAGGCGAGCAACTGGCCGAGCTGGTGGCCCTGCGCGACACCGGCTGCGTGGCCTTCGGCAACGGCCTGAAGGAAATCCCCAACAACCGTACCCTGGCCCGCGCCCTGGAATACGCTGCCACTTTCGACCTGACCGTGGTGTTCCACTCCCAGGACCGCGACCTGGCCCAAGGTGGCCTGGCCCACGAAGGCGCCATGGCCAGCTTCCTCGGCCTGCCCGGCATCCCCGAAAGTGCCGAGACCGTGGCCCTGGCCCGCAACTTGTTGCTGGTCGAGCAGAGCGGCGTGCGCGCGCACTTCACACAGATCACCAGCGCCCGTGGTGCGCGGCTGATCGAACAAGCCCAGCAGCTTGGCCTGCCGGTAACTGCCGACGTTGCCCTGTACCAGCTGATCCTCACCGACGAGTCGCTGCGCGAGTTCTCCAGCCTGTACCACGTGCAGCCGCCACTGCGCAGCAAAGCCGACCGCGAAGGCCTACGCCAGGCGGTCAAGTCGGGCGTGATCCAGGCGATCTCCAGCCACCACCAGCCGCACGAGCGCGATGCCAAGCTGGCACCGTTCGGCGCTACCGAGCCTGGAATCAGCAGCGTCGAACTGCTGCTGCCACTGGCCATGACCCTGGTTGACGACGGCCTGCTCGACCTGCCAACCCTGCTGGCTCGCCTGACCAGCGGCCCTGCGGCGGCCATGCGCCTGCCGGCGGGTGAGCTGAAGGTAGGTGCAGCTGCTGACCTGGTGCTGTTCGATGCCAAGGCCTCGACCGTTGCCGGTGAACAGTGGTTCTCACGCGGCGACAATTGCCCGTTCATCGGCCACTGCCTGCCTGGGGCGGTGCGTTATACCTTGGTCGATGGGCATGTCTGCCACGAGGGCTGAGTAGGCCCCACCGCCCTCAACGCCGGCAAGCCGGCTCCCACAGGGATTTGCAGCGCTAAAACCTGCGTGGGGGCCGGCTTGCCGGCGATGAGGCCAGCACAGACATCCACCAACCATTCATCCCCCCCGGTTGAAATCCTTCCCCCCACCCCCATATGAGTCTGCATCAGGCAATTTTGCCCCGCTGCGTGGAGACTCCCCCTTGACCACCATCGTTTCTGTCCGCCGTAACGGCAAAGTCGTCATGGGCGGCGACGGCCAGGTATCCCTCGGCAACACCGTGATGAAAGGCAACGCCAAAAAGGTTCGTCGCCTGTACCACGGCCAGGTCATCGCCGGCTTTGCCGGTGCCACCGCCGACGCCTTCACCTTGTTCGAGCGTTTCGAGGGGCAGCTGGAGAAACACCAGGGCCACCTGGTGCGTGCCGCCGTCGAGTTGGCCAAGGAATGGCGCACCGACCGCTCCCTGAGCCGTCTGGAGGCCATGCTGGCCGTGGCCAACAAGGATGCATCGCTGATCATTACCGGCAACGGCGACGTGGTCGAGCCCGAAGACGGCCTGATTGCCATGGGTTCCGGCGGCGCCTACGCCCAGGCCGCAGCCCGCGCCCTGCTGAACAAGACCGACCTCTCGGCCCGTGAAATCGCCGAGACAGCCCTGAACATCGCCGGTGACATCTGCGTGTTCACCAACCACAACCTGACCATCGAGGAGCAGGACCTGGCCGACTGATCAGTTGTTTTGGCGTCCCGCCCAGAGCGGGACTTTTCCACACTGATTGCTCTGCTCGAGGACCATTTTCATCATGTCCATGACCCCCCGCGAGATCGTCCACGAACTCAACCGCCACATCATCGGCCAGGACGACGCCAAGCGCGCCGTGGCCATTGCCCTGCGCAACCGCTGGCGGCGCATGCAGCTGCCTGCCGAGCTGCGTGCCGAGGTCACCCCGAAGAACATCCTGATGATCGGACCCACCGGCGTCGGCAAGACCGAAATCGCCCGTCGCCTGGCCAAGCTGGCCAATGCGCCGTTCCTCAAGGTCGAAGCGACCAAGTTCACCGAAGTCGGCTACGTTGGCCGCGATGTCGAGTCGATCATCCGCGACCTGGCCGACGCGGCCATGAAGATGTTGCGTGAGCAGGAAATCATCCGCGTGCGCCACCGCGCCGAAGATGCCGCCGAAGACCGTATCCTCGATGCCCTGCTGCCGCAGGCCCGGGTGACCAGCTTCAGCGAAGAAGCCGCACAAACCAGCAGCGATTCCAACACCCGCCAGCTGTTCCGCAAGCGCCTGCGTGAAGGCCAGCTGGACGACAAGGAAATCGAGATCGAAGTTGCCGACACCGCCGGCGTCGAAATCGCCGCGCCCCCCGGCATGGAAGAGATGACCAACCAGCTGCAGAGCCTGTTTGCCAACATGGGCAAGGGCAAGCGCAAAGCGCGCAAGCTTAAGGTCAAGGAAGCGCTGAAGATGGTTCGCGACGAAGAAGCGAGCCGCCTGGTCAACGACGACGACCTCAAGGCCAAGGCCCTGGAAGCGGTCGAGCAACACGGTATCGTGTTCATCGATGAAATCGACAAGGTTGCCAAGCGTGGCAACGTCGGCGGTGCCGATGTATCCCGCGAAGGCGTGCAACGCGACCTGCTGCCGCTGATCGAGGGCTGCACCGTCAACACCAAACTGGGCATGGTCAAGACCGACCACATCCTGTTCATCGCCTCCGGTGCGTTCCACTTGAGCAAGCCGAGCGACCTGGTGCCTGAGCTGCAAGGCCGCCTGCCGATCCGTGTCGAACTCAAGGCACTGACCCCGGAAGACTTCGAGCGCATCCTGCAGGAGCCGCACGCTTCGCTGACCGAGCAATACCGCGAGCTGCTCAAGACCGAAGGGCTGAACATCGAGTTCCAGGCCGACGGTATCAAGCGCCTGGCCGAGATCGCCTACCAAGTCAACGAGAAGACCGAGAACATCGGTGCCCGCCGCCTGCACACCCTGCTCGAGCGCCTGCTCGAAGAGGTATCGTTCAGTGCCGGTGACCTGGCCAGTGCACATGACGAAGCACCTATCCAGATCGATGCCGCTTATGTGAACAGCCACCTGGGTGAGCTGGCGCAGAACGAAGACCTGTCGCGCTACATCCTGTAAGACCGAAGGGGCCGCTTCGCGGCCCAATCGCCGGCAAGCCGGCTCCCACAATGTCCGCAGCACTGCTGAACCCTGTGGCAGCCGGCTTGCCGGCGATTGGGCTGCACACCAGGCCCTTGCACAAAGGCGGGAATCTCTCGAAGCTTGCATTATCAGCTAACCAGAGATTCAGCCCATGGCCCGCCTGCCCACCGCTATCAATCTGCACAAAGCCTCCAGGACCCTCAGCCTCACGTACGGCCCCGACGAGGTCTACCACCTGTCCGCCGAATTCCTGCGCGTGCACTCGCCTTCCGCCGAAGTGCAGGGCCACGGCAACCCTATCCTGCAATTTGGCAAGATCAACGTCGGCCTTTCCGGCCTCGAGCCTGCCGGCCAGTACGCACTGAAACTGACTTTCGACGACGGCCACGACAGCGGCCTGTTCACCTGGGAATACCTCGAGCAGCTGTGCCTGCGCCAGGAGCAGCTCTGGGCCGAGTACCTCGATGAATTACACAAGGCTGGCAAAGCCCGCGATCCTGCCGAATCGGTGGTTAAACTGATGCTCTAGGTCAGGCCTTCCAAGAGTTAGAGCGCATTTTCTAATCTCATCTGTTTGAATGCCTTACAGACAGCTCTTTCAAGCGCTGTCTTGCGCATTACATGAAGTCGGGTTACCAATGGAGCTGGCAAGTTCCCTGCATTGCTTTCCAGGCAATCAGGGCCAGGCCGGTTTGTAGAGGTCGCGAGCGAAAGCAGGCAGTCTTCACACGCAGATTCCCCCGCAGCTCATCGCCGAATGCATCCGGCCCGCAGCACCGCTGTTCCTTATCACTGGTCACCCGAGTAGCAGTACCGGGCTGTCGACTGTGCGTTTGCCACAGCAAACCGGTACTCGTCTCAGGACAACGGAGCGTCGTAGATGAGTAGCAAGAACAACGATGAGTTGCAGCGGCAAGCCTCGGACAACACCCTGGGCCTGAACCCGGTCATTGGCATCCGCCGCAAGGATCTGCTGAGCTCTGCCCGTACCGTGCTGCGCCAGGCCGTACGCCAGCCGCTGCACAGCGCCAAGCACGTGGCGCATTTCGGCCTGGAGCTGAAGAACGTGCTGCTGGGCAAGTCTAGCCTGGCCCCCGAGGGCGACGACCGTCGCTTCCAGGACCCGGCCTGGAGCAAGAACCCGCTGTATCGCCGCTACCTGCAAACCTACCTGGCCTGGCGCAAGGAGCTGCAGGACTGGATCGGCAACAGCGACCTGTCCCCCCAGGACATCAGCCGCGGCCAGTTCGTCATCAACCTGATGACCGAAGCCATGGCACCGACCAACACCCTGTCCAACCCGGCGGCAGTCAAACGGTTCTTCGAGACCGGCGGCAAGAGCCTGCTCGACGGCCTGTCCAACCTGGCCAAGGACGTGGTCAACAACGGCGGCATGCCCAGCCAGGTAAACATGGACGCCTTCGAAGTGGGCAAGAACCTGGGTACCAGTGAAGGCGCCGTGGTGTACCGCAACGATGTGCTCGAACTGATCCAGTACAGCCCCATCACCGAGCAGGTGCATGCCCGCCCGCTGCTGGTGGTACCGCCCCAGATCAACAAGTTCTACGTTTTCGACCTGAGCCCGGAAAAGAGCCTGGCGCGCTTCTGCCTGCGCTCCCATCAGCAGACCTTCATCATCAGCTGGCGCAACCCGACCAAGGCTCAGCGTGAGTGGGGCCTGTCGACCTACATCGACGCGCTCAAGGAAGCGGTCGACGCGGTGCTGGCGATCACCGGCAGCAAGGACCTGAACATGCTCGGTGCCTGCTCCGGCGGCATCACCTGCACCGCGCTGGTCGGCCACTATGCGGCGCTGGGCGAGAAAAAGGTCAATGCCCTGACCCTGCTGGTCAGCGTGCTCGACACCACCCTGGACACCCAGGTCGCGCTGTTCGTCGACGAGCAGACCCTCGAATCGGCCAAGCGCCATTCCTACCAGGCCGGTGTGCTCGAAGGCAGCGACATGGCCAAGGTGTTCGCCTGGATGCGCCCCAACGACCTGATCTGGAACTACTGGGTCAACAACTACCTGCTCGGCAACGAGCCGCCGGTGTTCGACATCCTGTTCTGGAACAACGACACCACGCGCCTGCCGGCCGCCTTCCACGGCGACCTGATCGAAATGTTCAAGAACAACCCACTGACCCGTTCCGATGCACTGGAAGTGTGCGGCACGCCGATCGACCTGAAGAAGGTGCACTGCGACATCTTCAGCGTCGCTGGCACCAACGACCACATTACCCCGTGGCAGTCGTGCTACCGCTCGGCGCACCTGTTCGGCGGCAAGATCGAGTTCGTGCTGTCCAACAGCGGCCATATCCAGAGCATCCTCAACCCGCCGGGCAACCCCAAGTCGCGCTTCATGACCGGCGCCGACCGCCCGGGCGACCCGCTGGCCTGGCAGGAGAACGCCGACAAGCATGCCGACTCCTGGTGGCTGCACTGGCAGAGCTGGCTGGGCGAGCGTGCCGGTGACCTGAAAAAAGCCCCGGTGCGCCTCGGCAACCGCGCCTATGCCGCAGGTGAAGCTGCACCGGGGACTTACGTTCACGAACGTTGAGTTGTAACGCCGCGGCGCCCATGGAGGGCCCACGGCGCTTCATCCACATCAGAGTCACGCGCATGCCGCCACCCTACATATTCAGGACCGTCGAGCTGGACGACCAGTCCATTCGTACCGCCGTCCGTCCGGGCAAGCCGCACCTGACGCCGCTGCTGATCTTCAACGGCATCGGCGCCAACCTGGAGCTGGTGTTCCCGTTCATCGAGGCGCTCGACCCCGACCTGGAAGTCATCGCCTTCGATGTGCCAGGCGTGGGTGGTTCCTCCACTCCGCGTCACCCTTACCGCTTCCCGGGCCTGGCCAAGCTGACCGCGCGTATGCTCGATTACCTGGATTACGGGCAGGTCAATGTGATCGGTGTGTCCTGGGGTGGCGCCCTGGCGCAGCAGTTCGCCCACGACTACCCGGAGCGCTGCAAGAAGCTGGTGCTGGCCGCTACTGCCGCCGGTGCGGTGATGGTGCCAGGCAAGCCCAAGGTGCTGTGGATGATGGCCAGCCCGCGTCGATACATTCAGCCCTCGCACGTGATTCGCATCGCCCCGTTGATCTACGGCGGTGGCTTTCGCCGCGACCCCGACCTGGCCATGCACCACGCATCCAAGGTGCGCTCCGGCGGCAAGTTGGGCTACTACTGGCAGCTGTTCGCCGGCCTGGGCTGGACCAGCATCCATTGGCTGCACAAGATCCAGCAGCCCACTCTGGTGCTGGCCGGTGACGACGACCCGTTGATCCCGCTGATCAACATGCGCCTGCTGGCCTGGCGAATTCCCAATGCCCAGCTACACATTATCGACGACGGTCACTTGTTCCTGATCACCCGGGCCGAGGCCGTCGCCCCGATCATCATGAAGTTCCTCCAGCAAGAACGTCAGCGTGCAGTCATGCACCCCCGCCCAGCCTCCGGCGGCTAGGGTGCTGGTTGCTGCGTTCTGAGCTGACCGTGGCTTGACGAAGGAGTGCTGCCATGAAAGACAAACCGGCCAAAGGAACGACAACGCTTCCCGCCACCAGCATGAACGTGCAAAACGCGATTCTCGGCCTGCGCGGTCGCGACCTGGTCTCGACACTGCGCAATGTCGGCCGCCATGGCCTGCGCAACCCGCTGCACACCGCCCGCCATTTGTTGGCGCTGAGCGGCCAGCTAGGCCGGGTGATGCTCGGCGACACGCCGTATCAGCCAAGCCCCCGCGATGCACGCTTCAACGACCCGACATGGAGCCAGAACCCGTTCTATCGCCGCGGCCTGCAGGCCTACCTGGCGTGGCAGAAGCAGACCCGCCTGTGGATCGAGGAAAGCCACCTGGACGCCGACGACCGGGCCCGCGCGCATTTCCTGTTCAACCTGATCAACGACGCCCTGGCCCCGAGCAACTCGCTGCTCAACCCGCTGGCAGTGAAGGAGCTGTTGAATACCGGTGGCCAGAGCCTGGTGCGTGGCGTGGCCCACCTGCTCGATGACCTGCGCCACAATGACGGCCTGCCGCGCCAGGTGGACGAGCGTGCCTTCGAAGTCGGTGGCAACCTGGCTGCAACCCCAGGCGCGGTGGTGTTTCGCAATGAGCTGCTGGAGCTGATCCAGTACAAGCCCATGAGCGAAAAACAGCATGCCCGGCCCTTGCTGGTGGTGCCGCCGCAGATCAACAAGTACTACATCTTCGACCTGCAGCCGACCAACAGCTTCGTCCAGTACATGCTCAAGAACGGTTTGCAGGTGTTCATGATCAGCTGGCGTAACCCCGACCCGCGCCACCGCGAATGGGGCCTGTCCAGCTACGTACAGGCCTTGGAAGAAGCACTCAACGCCTGCCGCAGCATCAGCGGCAACCGCGACCCCAACCTGATGGGCGCCTGCGCCGGGGGCCTGACCATGGCCGCGCTGCAGGGCCACCTCAAAGCCAAGCACCAGCTGCGCCGGGTGCGCAGCGCCACTTACCTGGTCAGCCTGCTCGACAGCAAGTTCGACAGCCCCGCCAGCCTGTTCGCCGATGAGCAGACCATCGAGGCGGCCAAGCGCCGCTCATACCAACGTGGCGTGCTGGACGGCGGCGAAGTGGCGCGGATTTTCGCCTGGATGCGGCCCAACGACCTGATCTGGAACTATTGGGTCAACAACTACCTGCTCGGCAAGACGCCACCGGCCTTCGACATCCTTTACTGGAACGCCGACAGCACACGCTTGCCGGCCGCGCTGCATGGCGACCTGCTGGACTTCTTCAAGCACAACCCGCTGACCCACTCGAACGGGCTGGAGGTCTGCGGCACACCCATCGACCTCAAACAGGTCGACCTGGACAGCTTTACCGTGGCAGGCAGCAACGACCACATCACCCCGTGGGACGCGGTGTACCGCTCGGCCCTGCTGCTGGGTGGCGAGCGTCGTTTTGTGCTGGCCAACAGCGGGCATATCCAAAGCATCATCAACCCGCCAGGCAACCCCAAGGCCTTTTACCTGGACAACCCCAAGCTTTCGAGCGACCCGCGGGCCTGGTTCCACGATGCCCAGCGTAGCGACGGCAGCTGGTGGCCGCTGTGGCTGGAGTGGATCACCCCGCGCTCCGGCCCGCTGAAGGCGCCACGCGTGGAGCTGGGTAATGCAACTTATCCACCGCTGGGCCCCGCGCCAGGCACCTATGTCCTGACCCGATGAGCACAACGACTGGATGAAAACCCGCGACCGTATCCTCGAATGCGCCCTGCAGCTGTTCAACCAGCAGGGCGAGCCCAACGTTTCGACCCTGGAGATTGCCAACGAACTGGGCATCAGCCCGGGCAACCTGTACTACCACTTCCATGGCAAGGAACCGTTGGTGATCGGCCTGTTCGAGCGTTTCGAAGAGGCACTGATGCCGCTGCTGGACCCGCCCCTGGAAGTGCGCCTGGATGCCGAAGACTATTGGCTGTTCCTGCATCTGATCGTCGAGCGCATGGCTCAATACCGCTTCCTCTTCCAGGACCTGTCGAACCTGACGGGGCGCTTGCCGAAGCTGGCGCGAGGCATGCGCAGCCTGATCAACGCGCTTAAGCGCACGCTCGCTGCGTTACTGGCCAGTCTCAAGGGCCAGGGGCAGGTGGTCAGTGAAACGCAGGCGCTGGGGCAGTTGGTGGAACAGATCACCCTGACGCTGATGTTCTCGCTGGATTACCAGCGGGTGCTGGGGCGCGAGGGCGACGTGGGGATTGTGGTGTATCAGGTGATGATGCTGGTGGCGCCGCATTTGCAGGCGCAAGCGCGGGGGGCGGCGGAGCAGTTGGCGGTGCGGTACTTGGAAGGGTAAGGCTGCTGAATGGCGTTGCCTTCATCGCGGGCAAGCCCGCTCCTACAGGTATTGAAACCGACGCAGTACCTGTGGGAGCCGGCTTGCCGGCGATTGCGGCGACGCAGTATCAGGCCTGAGTAGCCGCGTTTACCGGTGCCGACGGTGCGTTGCTGGCCGGGGCCGCGCTTGGCGCTGGCGCCGCGGTAGCGGCCGGTGCGGCACTGGCCGCCGGTGCTGCCGGCTTGGAGGCTGCCGGCTTGGCCGGTGCCTTTTTCACCGCAGGTTTTTTCGCAGCAGCAGGTTTTGCTGCAGGCTTGGCAGCAACTGGTTTGGCTGCAGGTTTCGCCGCGGGTTTGGCCGCAGCAGTCTTGGCCGCTGGTTTGGCCGCAGGCTTGGCCGCCGCCGTTTTTGCTGCAGGCTTGGCAGCTGCCTTGGCCAGCGGTTTGGCTGCAGTCTTGCTGGCTGCAGGCTTGGCCGCAGCGGCGCGCGACGAGATTGGCGTGACCGAAGCCCCGGTCAGTTTCTCAATCTGCTTGGTCAGGCTATCAACCTGCTGGTGCAGAGCCTTGATCTCGTTGCGGCTCGGCACGCCAAGGCGCGAAATCGCGCTGTTCAAGCGCTTGTCGAAGGCCTCTTCGAGTTCGCTCCACTTGCCCAATGCGCGATCTTTCACGCCCGACACGCGCGAGGTGGTCGAAGACTTGGCGCTGTCGGCCACATCTTCTGCAGCCTTCTTCGCCTGCTTCTCGGCCTTCTCGCCATCCTTCACCAGCGAGTCGAACAGCTTCGGGCCGTCCTGGTCGACTTTCGAGTAGATACCCAGCCCTGCCAGCCAGATCTTGCGGGAGTACTTCTCGATCCCACCGACCCAGGAGCTGCCTTCTTTGTCGGAATTCTTTTTGCCAGCCATCCTGCTCTCCTTATGGTTTGTGCGCGACGCGCTCGAGCAGCTCATGCAGCTGCTCAAGCTTGATGGACAACGCCTCAACGTCATGTTTAGACGGAATGCCGAGGCGATTCAAGGCGCGACCTACCCGTGCGTCGAAAGCTTTTTCGATCTTGTCGAGTTGAATCTCGACCTTGCCGCGTACCCGACTGACTTCTTCAGCGGCTTCATCGATCTGGTTGTTGGCGGCATCGAGCTCTTTGTCGATACGTTTCTTGCCACGCTTCTCGACGCCTTCACCGGCTTTCACCAGCTCCTGAAAGTACTCGGAGCCTTCCTGGCCAACACGGGCGTAGGCGCCAATGCCTGCCAGCCAGATCTTGCGCGCATAACCGCGCACCTCGCCCAGCGCGCTCTGGGCGTCGTCCTTTTTCTTCACATTCACTTTGGCCATGCTCTGTACCTCATGCTCATGAGTGGAGGAGAACCGCCCATGAAGGTTGGGCTTGAGCATAAGGTAGGAGCAGGAATTAGAATCTTCACCCTAAGATCGCCGCGCTGAAGTATCTACCGCAGCTGCTGCATGCTGGCGTTGCAGAATTCGGCTCCCTTTTCCCGGAGCCTTTGCCATGCCCCAGTCACCGACCTCGCCAGCGACATCGTTCAGGCAACGGGTAGCAATGCAGTTCGCCAATCGCCCCAGCTTGCGCGATGTCATTGCCGCCGCTGGCTTCGACGCACTTGCCGCACGCTACCCGTGGACCCGCAAGAACCATCCGCAGCTGCAATCCCTGGAGGGCTTCAGCATCCTGCCTGGCGCGGATGAAGAACAACCGGCACAACCCCGCAACCTGGTCGACACATTGCTTGAGCATTTCCTCAACGGCCAGCCCATGGCCCTCAAGCCCACGGACCAGTTCAGCCTGAACCCGCCAGCCATCTTTCGCCCCCAGGATGATGCCCCGACCATCGACATTCGCATGGCCGACCTGAACACCGATTACGACGATGTCCTTGCGACCCTCTGCGAGAGATTTCAGCAGGCACAGGTCAGTTTCTGGAACAGCCGCGAGGGGGACTCGGATGTGACCCGTCTGCACTGGATGCAGCAGGTGCTCAAGGCCGCACTGCTCGGCACGCTCGAGCGCCAAGGCCTGGACAGTGATCAGAAGACCTTGCTGTACGCCATGCTCGCTCGAACCAATGCGTCGTCCAACGTGCAGGGTTTGCAGGTGACACTCGGCAGTCAGGGCAACATGGTTGAACTGGTAGTTCCGGACCTGCTCATCACAGGGCAAAAAGAGGCGCGCGAGCTGATCTTGTGGTGCAAACCCTCTGGCACCGTGCGCGGCTTCACTGGGCTGCCGGCCTTTGCGGTCGCCCTGCGCGACGAGCTCTCCGAGCGCCATGTGTTCGACACGATGTCCTGGGCCAGCACGGCCCTGGTCGAAGACCCGTTCTGCTATCAGGCCCGGCAGATGCTCAACGCACTGCTGCAACAGATTGACCGCATGCAACTGGATGCAATTGAACAGACAAGCGATCTGGAGGAGGCTTTCAGCCTGCTGAGCGATCCTTCATCGACATTCCCGACGTACTTCAAGCTCGAGCAATCGCCCCCCGAGATCACGCTGCCTGGCTGGCTGGAGAACGCCACGGTAACGGATCGATTCCAGTACCACATGGCGTTGCTGGACCTGGCGGCAGAGCAAATGCTGGCGCAGGGTAAATCATCCCTGGACGGGATCGAAGATTTGCAGCAGTACACGGTTCGCCGCCTGCGCGATCAAATGCGCGATGACCACCCGGCCGAGCAGGTTTACAACCCCGATGAGGTTCAGATCACGATTTCACAGGTGGTGCAGGTGTCCTCCGCGGGGCCAGCCAAGCTTGAGCCTCTGAAAATCATCAGCCTGACCGAACTGGCCATCACACGCCTTCCCCTGGGCAGCGGCCAAGTCGCCTCGGCCATTGAATTGGCCGATCAACAGACGCTGGGCAGCTGGATGGACCTGGACTACGTCAACGCACTGGTCAGTGCCGTGGATGTCGGTGGCCAGTATCCGCAATTTGTCCACAACCAGTTGCAAGCCGGCAACGACACCGACAAACACCACCAGCGGTTCGCCGAAGAATGGCGCGCAGCCCTGCTGCTGAGCGCGCTACAAGCCAAGATCGCTAGCCAGCTGGACGAACGAACCTGGCAGGTGGTCGCAGACTTCTGCCGCCGTAAAGCCCACGCCAGCGCATCGCTGAACCTGGCTCCGCTGGCATTCAACAGTGTCCCCGGTGGCCCGAAGGCCAACCGGGTGCATGGCATGTTCGTCATTCACATCCCCGCCACAGGGGCCTGGATACTCTACCGGCCCATGAACACGGTGCAGGCTGTCAGGCAGTTCGAAAGCCAAGATCTGTTGATGGCAGCAATACGGACCGAACCGCGCCTGCAGCAGGACATCCTCGCCTGGCTGGATGACGAAGCCCACCCCATTTATGCCAATGACGGCTTCACCCATCCGCACTTGCATAGCGGCCTCACCGAATTGGCGCACCTTGTGGGGCCCGGTTCCGAGCTGGCCACTGAAGCCCTTGAGCGTCTGAGGGCACCTGTCACCTTGGCTTTCACTCCACGGTCCGGCGACCTGGACAGGTCGATGTTGCGGGCCAGGGCCGATGTGCTTGTGTTACTGGCTTCACGGCAGAGCGTCTCGAATGCGCAGCAACGCTGGGCGATGGTCGTGCAATTCGCCTGGCTGGCGTTCAACACTGTCACGCCGCTGCTGCGTGGGCCTGCAGGCCTGCTGGCCTGGCTGGTGGCAGCCCTGCTCAGCATCAAGGATGACCTGACAGCGTTGACCCAAGGGAGCAGCGCAGAAAAGGTACTCGCCACTGCCGACCTCCTGTTGAACCTGGCCATGCTGCTGGCCCACGGGCCCAATACCACCCCCATCGAGCCAGAGGTGGCACTTAAGCCCAGGCCACGGCGTGGCTCCGACGCAACCGCAAAGCAGCCACCCGAGCAGACAACCTGGCAAGCCCCCACGGAGCAGCCCGGGCCTGCAGCGCTCAACGTCAGCCAATGGGGCCACGACCAGAGGCTCGGCAACCTGCCCCGCGAAGCCCGTGCCACCCTCCACACGCTACGCGCCAAGCTCGGCCTGCACGGGCGCAGTGCGCTGAGCAGTGGCCGCATGCGCGGCCTGTACAAGGTGGACGGCCGCTACTACGTGAATTTGCAGGATGTCGCCTATGAAGTGGAAGAGAACTGGCGCGGCATGCGCATCATCGGCCCCGAGGTCAGCCAGACTGAATGGTCGCAAACCTGGGGGGCAGAGCCTGACGGCTACTACATTGTCGGCCGCGAACGCAGCCATGGCCCTTGGCTGACGCGCTGGAACGGTGAATGGATGCTCGACCTGCATCTGCCCGGCGGCATGCCGAAAACGGCCAGGGCGCTGATCGATGAAAAAAAGGAAGCTTTCAGCAAAATGCAGGAAAGCCGAAAGGCAAATGACAAGAAACTCACCAGCACGGAAGACTTCATCGATGGCTATCTGGAACGCTTGAAACCCTATGACCAGGCGCATCAGGCATTCGAAAAGTCCCTGGAGGATTACCCCGGTGTCACCCTCGACAATCTGCCAGCAGAGCTGCAAGCGCCGCGCCAGGCACTACGGGCCCTGCGCAACGAGGCACGGGCAAACCTGGATGTACTGGCACGCGCCTACGACAAACAGGCCGGGCTGGTAAAAGAGCAGGTGCAGCTGTACGCCAGCATGAGCGATCTGAAGTACGCCAGGTTCGACCCGAAGGCGGCTGCCACCTATGGCCGTGGGCAGTGGTGGGAACAGTTGCTGACCACCGACCTGCAGCAGTTCCGCCGCCTGCTGGACATGAATGACTATGAAACCCTCAAGGATCAGTCAAACCGGCTGGTGCAGCTACCTTTCGGGCAGGAGCAGGCACAGTTGTACCTGGAGCACAGCAAGAACGTGGAGGCAGCACTGGCTACCCATAGACGCCTCTTCAGCGTCAGCCAACGCCTCGACCAGAACATCGGCGAGGCACTGGCAGACGGCCAGATCCAGTTCCCAGGCAAGCGCAAGAAGCTCGATGCCCTCATCAATAACCGGCGATACTCGACACTCATCATTCGAGCCCAGATCCTGAGCGACTTGTTTCAGTTGGTGGTGAAGAGAGACCAGCTGACCGCGGAGACCTTCGAAAGCACCCTGCTCTGGCAAAAGACCCTGCGTAGCAAAAGCCTCCATGAAGCGATGCTGAGCCACGACAGCCTGGCTGCAGCCCGCCTGGAGCCCGAAGCGCAGAAGGAGCCGCTGGAGAGCGCGCTGTGCGAATACAAACTGTCACGGGGCATCGCCGACTATTTGCTGTCACTCGATCTTCCGGCTGTGGACAGCAGCAGGCTCAATGAGTACATCGCTGAGCTCGATGCACTGATAACGCTGGCCGAGCGTGACCTTGCCTATGTTTCTGCTGCGGCGGATGCGCAGGGTGCAGTGATCGAACGGCCTGTGGTAAATAAAATGCGCCCCGTGAGACGCAAGGTGATCCGCACCACCCGTGGCAGATCACTGGTGGTCGAGCAGGCGGAGGAAGGCAGCGAAGCCGTGCAGATCGACCCGCTGACCGAACAGACCATTGCGCGCTATCAGCCTCAAGGCGATCGCTGGGAAGTTGTGCCGCAAAGCGTGCCAGCACCCAACTACGCTCACCTGCACCGCTTCGGCAACGACCTGTTGAGGCAGAAGGATGCCAGAATCGCCCACGCCGCCCGCCACCTGGACGGTCCCAATAGCCTGTCGGACCAGCTCGACTTTTACATCCAGGACATGGCCGATACCGCCGGCCCCTTGCGTGCGGGGCCAGAACAAGGGCATTCACTCGCCACCAGGCTGGATCAGGCGATTGCCGAGGTACAGGCAGAAAAAAAGCGGCTCTTGACCGTCGCCTACCTCGGCACCTTGCACCCGGACAGTAAGGCGTTGCGCTTTTTGGTGGATGCTGACGAAGTCGAAATCAAGGCAAGCAGGCGCCGCAAGAAACTCAAGGCCAATGACTTTCTGGATGTGTACGACGTTTATCGCCTGCAACCCCGGCAGAAGCTCTGGGAAGCGCATTTTCACTACACCAGCGCCAATGCCAATGCCCGGCGCTTCGCCAAGGGCCATTTGAAGTTCCCGGACGCCATGGGCCGTGACGAGCGTTTGCAGCGTGCACTGGCCCCGGCAGAGCGATATGACATCTATCGCGGTGACCTACGCCTGGAACAGATCGAGGACGTCATCCCGTTCCCCGACAATTGACAGCAGCGGGCGTCAGGCCAGCGCCTTGTCCAGCGCCCGCTCGATCTCGCCCTTGATGGTGCCGCTCATCATCGACAGCATCATGCCGAGCTTCAGCTCCACACGGATGCTGTCGTCGCCAATGTGCACGCTGCCATTGGCGCCGCTGCGCGCCACATCCACGCGGTCGCCGTTCCAGGTGGCCTTGAGGTCGTACTCACGGCTGAGCTTGTCGACCAGCGCTTCGGCCTTGGCGCGGGCGGCCTCGCGGCCTAGGGAGTGTTTGCGTTCGACGCTGATCTGGGTCATGCGGGTGTTCCTGAAGATGAAGACATAATCGGCATTATGCCCGCCCCTGCCCACTGGCACACCCCGCCAAGACAAATCCGCCCGTTCGCCCTAGAATGGCGGTAATTTTTTCCGGTGAAGCGATATGAACGACCAGCGCAAAGGCGAACACGCCGAACCCACCACTCATTTCGGCTACCAGGACGTCCCCGAGAGCCAGAAGGCAAAGAAAGTCGCCGAGGTATTCCACTCGGTGGCCGCCAAGTACGACCTCATGAACGACGTGCTTTCCGGCGGCATGCACCGCTTGTGGAAGCGCTTCACCATCGAGCTGTCGGGCGTGCGCAGCGGTAACCGCGTGCTGGACATCGCCGGTGGTACTGGCGACCTGGCCGCCAAGTTCTCGCGCCTGGTTGGCCCAACCGGTCAAGTGGTGCTCGCCGACATCAACGATTCGATGCTCAAAGTCGGCCGTGACCGCCTGCTCGACCGTGGCGTGGCGGGTAACATCGAGTTCGTCCAGGCCGACGCTGAAAAGCTGCCGTTCCCGGACAACCATTTCGACTGCGTGACCATTGCCTTCGGCCTGCGTAACGTCACCCACAAGGACGCAGCGATCCGCTCGATGCTGCGCGTGCTCAAGCCCGGTGGCCGCCTGTTGATCCTGGAGTTCTCCAAGCCGACCAACAAGCTCATGTCCAAAGCCTACGACGCCTACTCGTTCGCCTTTATGCCACTGGCCGGCAAGCTGATCACCAATGACTCGGAAAGCTACCGTTACCTCGCCGAGTCGATCCGCATGCACCCGGATCAGGAAACCCTCAAAAGCATGATGGTGGAGGCCGGTTTTGACCGCGTCACCTACCACAACATGACCAGCGGCATCGTCGCCGTGCACCGGGGAATCAAGCCCTGATGCTGCTGGCAGGGCTGCTCGCCAGCGTCGAACATGGCCTGAACCGCGTCCTGCGCATGGACAGCACGGCCCTGCCGCGGCTGGCCGCGCTGGAAGGCAAGGTCATCGAAATCGACTGCCGTCAGCCGGCCCTGCAGGTCTTCATCCTGCCCGATGAAGAAGGCCTGATGCTCGCCGCCCATTGGGAGGGCGAGGTGGACTGCAGCCTGCGTGCACCGGCCGGCAGCCTGGCGCAACTGGCCCTGGCCAGGGACAAGACCGCCGTGCTGCACAGCCCGCAGGTCGAACTGCATGGCGACAGCGCCGTGCTGCTCGACCTGTTCGGCGTGCTGCAAGACCTGGAGCTGGACTGGGAGCACGAGCTGCAACGCTGGCTCGGCCCGGTCGCCACGGCGCTGCTGGCAGGCCACATCCGCCTGCGCGCACGCTGGACCCGCCAGGGCCTGGCACGCTTCAGCCAGAACCTGTCCGAATACCTGGCCGAAGAGTCGCGCACCCTGGTGGGCAAGCGTGAAGCCGAAGCCGCCTTCAGCGAGCTCGACACTTTGAAGGTCGACATAGAACGCCTCGAGGCGCGCCTGCTGCGCCTCTCCCGATCCCTTGATACCAGCGATAACGCATGAAGCTGCTCGCCGTCCGCCGTCTTTTCCGCATCCAGCGCGTGGTGATCCGCTACCGCCTCGATGACTTGTTGTTCGACCTGCCGCTGCCCTGGTGGCTGCGCAGTCTGCGCCTGCTGATGCCTTGGCGCTGGCTGCCGCGCAAGCCGTCCGAGCTCACCCGCGGTGCGCGCCTGCGCCTGGCGCTGCAGGACCTGGGGCCGATCTTCATCAAGTTCGGCCAGCTGCTGTCCACCCGCCGCGACCTGCTGCCCCCTGACATCGCCGATGAGCTGATGGGGCTGCAGGACCGCGTGCCGCCGTTCGACCCGAAACAGGCCGTAGCGCTGATCGAAGCACAGCTGGGCGCCAAAGTGGGCCAGGTGTTCAGCCGCTTCGACGTCGAGCCGCTGGCCTCGGCCTCGGTGGCCCAGGTGCATGCCGCACGCCTCAAGACCGGTGAAGAGGTGGTGGTCAAGGTGGTGCGGCCCGGCCTGAAGCCTGTGATTGCCCAGGACCTGGCCTGGCTGTTCCTGATTGCCAAGGCCGCCGAGCGCGCCTCGGCCGACGCCCGCCGCCTGCACCCGGTGGAAATCGTCGGCGACTACGAAAAGACTATCTACGACGAGCTCGACCTGCTGCGCGAGGCGGCCAACGCCAGCCAGCTGCGGCGCAACTTCGAGGGCTCGGAGCTGATGTACGTGCCCCAGGTGTACTGGGACCTGTGCCGCCCCAAGGTGCTGGTGATGGAACGCATCTACGGCGTGCCGGTGACCGACATGGCCACCCTGGCCGACCAGCGCACTGACATGAAGCTGCTGGCCGAGCGCGGCGTCGAGGTGTTCTTCACCCAGGTGTTTCGCGACAGCTTCTTTCATGCCGACATGCACCCCGGCAACATCTTCGTCAGCACGGTAAAGCCGTGGAGCCCGCAGTACATCGCCATCGACTGCGGCATCGTCGGCAGCCTCACCGCCGAGGACCAGGACTACCTGGCGCGCAACCTGTTCGCCTTCTTCAAGCGTGACTACCGCCGCGTTGCCGAGCTGCACATCGATTCGGGCTGGGTACCGGCGCACACCAAAGTCAATGAATTCGAGGCCGCGATCCGCACCGTGTGCGAGCCGATCTTCGAAAAACCGTTGAAAGATATTTCCTTCGGCCAGGTGCTGATGCGCCTGTTCCAGACTGCCCGGCGCTTCAATATGGAGGTGCAGCCACAGCTGGTGCTGCTGCAGAAGACCCTGCTCAACATCGAAGGCCTGGGCCGTCAGCTCTACCCCGACCTGGACCTGTGGAGCACCGCCAAGCCGTTCCTCGAACGCTGGATGCGCGAGCGCTACAGCCCCAAGGCCGTGTTCGGCAACCTGCACAGCCAGGTAGAACAACTGCCGCACCTGGCCGACATGACCCGCGACTTGCTCGAACGCCTGTCGCAGCCGCACCTGCACGACCCACAGCTGCCGGAGCGCCGCCGCCAGGGCGACCGCTGGGCGCTGCGCCTGCTGGGTGCCGGCCTGCTGGGTGGCGGTGCGGTGCTGGCCGCCGGTGCCGCCGAGGCCGCCAGCCTGGCAGCCCCGGCTGCATGGCCGGCCTGGCTGATGCTGGCTGCAGGCCTTTACCTGATCGTGCGCCAATAGCCAGCCGCGCTGCTGGCTGGCACACTAGCGCAAGGGGCCCGGTACAGGAGCGGGCCCGGCTTTGGAGTCGACGATGAAAGACTGGCTGGACGAGATCAAGTGGAACAGCGATGGCCTGGTACCGGCAATCGCCCAGGACCACAAGACCGGACGCGTACTGATGATGGCCTGGATGAACCGTGAGTCGCTGGCACTGACTGCCGCCGAGCATCGCGCCATCTACTGGTCACGCTCCCGTGGCAAGCTGTGGCGCAAGGGCGAGGAATCTGGCCATGTGCAGAAGCTGCACGAGATGCGCCTGGACTGCGATGCCGACGTGATCATCCTGATGGTCGAGCAACTGGGCCATATCGCTTGCCATACCGGCCGTGAAAGCTGCTTCTACCGCGTCTTCGAAGACGGCCAGTGGAAAACCGTCGACCCGGTGTTGAAAGACCCGGATGCCATCTACAGCGCAGGACACTGACATGAGCGATACCCTCAACCGCCTGGCCGAAGTGCTCGAAGAACGCAAGCACGCAGCACCCGACAGCTCCTATGTGGCCAGCCTGTACCACAAGGGCCTGAACAAGATCCTCGAGAAACTTGGCGAAGAGTCCGTCGAAACCATCATTGCTGCCAAGGATGCCGAGGTCAGCAAGGATTACAGCGATGTCATCTATGAAACCGCCGACCTGTGGTTTCATAGCCTGGTCATGCTCAGCGCACTGGGCCAGCATCCACAAGCCGTGCTCGATGAACTGGAGCGCCGTTTCGGCCTCTCCGGGCACGATGAAAAAGCCGCGCGCCAGCCCTCGGCCTGACCGAATAGCATTCTAGGAGAGCACCATGGGTATTTTTGACTGGAAACACTGGATCGTCCTGCTGGTCGTCGTCGTGCTGGTGTTCGGCACGAAGAAGCTGAAGAACCTGGGTGGCGACCTGGGCGAATCGATCAAGGGCTTCCGTAAAGCCATGAACGACGAAGAGACCAAGCCGGCCGAGCAGACCCCGCCGCCAGCCCAGCCGATTCCGCCGGTACACACCACCCAGCCGCACGCCGCCGCGTCGCAGCCGCAGCCGCAGCCGCAGGGCCACACCATCGAGGGCCAGGCCCAGCCGGTCCAAGAGCCGCAGCGGAAAGACTGAGCCATGTTCGGCATCAGCTTCAGCGAGTTGCTGCTCGTCGGCCTGGTAGCGCTGTTGGTGCTCGGCCCCGAACGCCTGCCTGGCGCCGCGCGTACTGCGGGGCTGTGGGTCGGCCGGCTCAAGCGCAGCTTCAACGCCATCAAGATGGAAGTCGAGCGCGAAATCGGCGCCGACGACATCCGCCGTCAGTTGCACAATGAGCACATCCTGCAGATGGAACAGGAAGCCAAGCGCATCCTCAACCCGCTGACGCCGCCAGCCCCGCCGCCAGCCGCTGCGGTTACCGAGCAGCCTGCCGCCACGCCCACGCCAGCGCCGGTAGCACCTGTAGCGCCGGCCACTGCGCCCGAGCAGCCCGAACAGCCTCAACCGCCGCGAGCCCCATGAGCGAAAAACCGCAAGACGACCAGCCCATGCCGCTGGTCTCGCACCTGACCGAACTGCGCACGCGCCTGTTACGCTGCGTCGCCGCGATCTTCCTGATCTTTGCCGGGCTGTTCTCTTTCGCCCAGCAGATCTACACCCTGGTCTCGGCGCCCCTGCGCGACCACTTGCCGGCCAACGCAACGATGATCGCCACCGATGTGGCCTCGCCGTTCCTGACGCCGTTCAAGCTGACCATGATCGTCTCGCTGTTCCTGGCCATCCCGTTCATCCTGCAGCAGATCTGGGGGTTTATCGCCCCGGGTCTGTACCGCCACGAAAAACGCATCGCCATTCCGCTGCTGGTATCGAGCATCTTCCTGTTTTACGCCGGCATGGCCTTCGCCTACTTCCTGGTGTTCCCGCTGATGTTCAAATTCTTCGCCGCTGCCACACCGGCAGGCGTGGCGATGATGACCGACATCGCCAACTACCTCGATTTCGTCATGACCCTGTTCTTCGCCTTCGGCGTCGCCTTCGAAATACCGGTGGCGGTGGTGCTGCTGGTGTGGATCGGTGTGGTCGATGTGCAATACCTGAAGAAAATCCGCCCTTACGTGATCATCGGCTGCTTCGTGGTCGGCATGATCCTCACCCCGCCAGACATCTTCTCGCAGACCCTGCTCGCCGTGCCCATGTGGCTGCTGTTCGAAATCGGTGTGCTGTGTGGCAGCCTGATCCGCAAGCGCAGCCACCGCGATGATGAAGCAGCGAACGACCACAACGACCAGCCGCCAGCGACCCAACCGTGAACCTCTTGCTTCTTGAAGAGGCCGACTTCGTCTCGGCCGACCGTGTCGTCCTTGCCGATCGGCGCTTTACCCACATGCAGGAAATCCACCGTGTGGCGGTGGGCGACAGCCTGCGCGTAGGCCGTATCAACGGCCTGATGGGCAGCGCTACGGTGGTGCGCCTGGAGCAGCACGAAGCCGAACTTGAAGTCGGCTTCAACCAGCCGCCGCCCGCCAAACTGCCGCTGACCCTGGTGCTGGCCGTGCCGCGACCAAAGATGCTGCGCAGGCTGTTCCAGACCGTCGCCACCCTGGGCGTACAGCGGTTGGTGCTGGTCAACAGTTACAAAGTCGAGAAAAGCTTCTGGCAGACGCCCTTCCTGACCCCCGAGAGCATCCGCGAGAACCTGATTCTGGGGCTGGAACAGGCCCGCGACACGGTGCTGCCCGAGGTATTCATCGAGAAGCGCTTCAAACCGTTCGTCGAAGACCGCCTGCCCGCCATCGCCGAAGGGACCCTCGGCCTGGTCGGCCACCCGGGCCCCTACCCCGCCTGCCCGCGTGCGGTCGAAGGCCCGGTAACGTTGGCGATTGGCCCGGAAGGTGGCTGGATCCCCTACGAAGTCGAACTGCTGGGCAAGGCAGGCCTGGCGCCAGTGCAGCTGGGTGAACGCATTCTGCGCGTGGAAACGGCCGTCACGGCGTTGTTATCGCGAATTTTCTGACAGCCAAGTCAGCCTTTTCCACCCATCAAGTTTCCCCGACATAGGCCGATGCTCTGGCAACACAACAATAATTCCGTGCTGCCACGTTGCCGGGGGGTCGAACATGTACCAAAAGTTTTCCCAATCGCTGGGGAATATAAGCGTCAATCGAAAATTGGGGCTGGGCTTCGGCTTGGTGCTCTTGCTCACCCTGGCCATTACCTTCACGGGCTGGAAGGGCATGGACAGCATCATCGACCGGGGCGACAAGCTGGGCAATATCTCGGTGATCCAGCAATACACCCAGGAACTGCGCATCGCTCGCCAGCATTACCAGCGTCAACGCGACGCGGCCACGTTGGGCGAATTGGAGCAGGCGCTGGCCAACCTCGATCACCAAGTGCAGCGGATGCTCGGGGAGATCGAACAGCCGGCAGACCGCCAGCGCCTGGAGCAGCAGCGCGAGGCCGTGCGCATCTATCAGCAGGCCCTCACCGACCTGAAGCAGGCCGGTCAGCGTCGTGACACGAGCCGTGCCATGCTGGGCGACACCGCCGACAAGGCGGTCGAGCTGATCGGCCGTGTGCAGCAGCGCCTGCTGCAGGGCGGCGATATCACCCAGTACCACGCTGCCGTCGAGGTCAATGCCCTGGTTCAGCAGGCGCGCTTCCAGGTGCGTGGCTACACCTACAGCGGTAATGCCGACTTCCAGCAGACCGCGCTTAAGGCGATCGACCAGGCCCTCGCCGAGCTCAAGGCGCTGCCGGCCAAGCTCCCAGCCGAATATGCCGCCAGCCTCGATGACTCCGCCACCGCACTGGCCGCCTACCGCGATGCGGTACGCCAGTTCGGCGACGCCCAGAATGCCAGCGAGCAGGCCCTGCAGCACATGGCCGACCAAGGCTCGGTGCTGTTGCAAACCAGCCAGGCGATGACCCTTTCGCAAACCGAAGTGCGTGACGCCGGCAGCCACCGGGCCAAAGTCATGCTGGGCGCAGCCACCGCCTTCGCCATGGTGCTGGGCCTGCTCGCCGCATGGGCCATCACCCGGCAGATCATCATCCCGCTGCGTCAGACTTTGGCCGCCGCCGAACGCGTGGCCAACGGCGACCTGCGCCAGGACCTGGTCAGCACCCGCCGCGACGAACTGGGCCAGTTGCAGGCCAGCATGCAGCGCATGACCCAAGGCCTGCGCGAACTGATCGGCGGCATCGGCGACGGCGTCACCCAGATCGCCAGCGCCGCCGAAGAGCTGTCGGCTGTGACCGAGCAGACCAGCGCCGGGGTCAACAACCAGAAGGTCGAAACCGATCAGGTAGCGACCGCCATGAACGAAATGGCTGCCACCGTGCACGAAGTGGCACGCAATGCCGAGCAGGCCTCGGAAGCGGCGCTGATGGCAGACCAACAGGCGCGTGAAGGCGATCGCGTGGTCAGCGAGGCCGTTGCGCAGATCGAGCGCCTGGCCAGCGAGGTGGTGAATTCCAGCGAAGCGATGAACCAGCTCAAAGCTGAGAGCGACAAGATTGGCAGCGTGCTCGACGTGATCAAGTCGGTTGCCCAGCAGACCAACCTGCTGGCCCTCAACGCGGCCATCGAAGCGGCCCGTGCCGGCGAGGCTGGCCGTGGTTTTGCCGTGGTGGCCGATGAAGTGCGCAGCCTGGCGCAGCGTACTCAGCAGTCCACCGAGGAAATCGAAGAGCTGATTGCCGGCCTGCAAAGCGGCACCCAGCGGGTTGCCAGCGTCATGGACGCCAGCCGCCAGCTCACCGACAGCAGCGTCGAGCTTACCCGCCGTGCGGGCGGCTCGCTGGAAACCATCACCCGTACCGTGTCGTCGATCCAGGCAATGAACCAGCAGATCGCCACGGCAGCCGAGCAGCAAAGCGCCACCGCCGAAGAGATCAACCGCAGCGTGATGAACGTGCGGGATATCTCCGACCAGACCTCGGCGGCCAGTGAAGAGACGGCCAGTTCCAGTGTCGAACTGGCGCGCCTGGGCACGCACCTGCAGGGCCTGGTCGGGCGCTTCAGGCTCTAACGACACGGGCTACTAGTAACATCCTACGAATCAGGCTGAAATTTCCTACCTGATTCTCAGGTCAAGTCCTACGCGCCCTCCGCCGATGGGCAGGGGTGTCATGCCAGCAAAGTGCTGGCATGGCTCCCCTACTCAACTGGACGGAGACTTGCCATGTTCGGCTACCTCAACCGCAGGCTCGGCAACATCAGTGTCGGCGCCAAGCTCGCCCTGGGCTTCGCCGTGGTCCTGCTGCTTACCCTGGCCACCACTGTCAGCGGCTGGCGCGCCCTGGATGGTGCCATTACCCGCTCGGAACAGCTCAGTGAAATAGGCCGGATCAACGACTTGGTCAAGGATCTGCGCGCCGAGCGCATCACCTACCGGGTGCTGGACGATGACACCAGCAAGGCGAAGATCGCCAGTATCCTGCAGCAACTGGATGCCATGCTGACGGCGCTGCAGCAACGCAGCAGCGTCGATGAATCGCGGCAAATGCTGAGCCAGAAGCTGCAAGTGCTGCAGCGGCTGCTCGACGATTTCAGCGCCCTGCAGCGCGCCGTCGAAAGCCGGCGTACCCTGCGAGCGGCCATGCAGGCGCAGGAACAGAAGCTCAACGAAGTCATCGACGAACTGCAAACCCAAGCCCTGCTGCAGATGCCCGCCGACAGCCAGCAGAACGGCGTACTGGGGCTGATGGACACGCTCAGCCGGCATGTCGACGGCGCCAATCAGCAGAGCCTGGTACCGGCGTACACCTTCTCGCCGCTGGGCGACTTCGCCAAGGTGGGCGATACCGCGCTGGACGCCGCGCAAGCCAGCCTCGGCCAACTGCTCAAAAGCATTGCCCCCTTGGGCCTGCCGCGCAGCCTGACGGAACAGCCAGGCATGGAGCTGGGCAAATACCGCGCCAGCCTCGATCAATACCGGCGCACCGCGCTGGGTGTGGAGCAGCTGCAAGACGACATGGAGCAGAAGGGCAACGAGCTTCGGGCGGTCAGCCTGGAGCTGGGTGAAAGGAAGATCGAACAGCGCGACAGCGAAGCCCTGGCTGCCCGCTCACTGTTGACCAGCGTGGCCCTGCTGGCCCTGGTGGTCGGGGTACTGGCCGGTTGGCTCATCACTCAGCAGATCACCCAGCCGCTGCGCCAGACGCTCGCCGTGGCGGCGCGTATCGCACGCGGCGACCTCAGCCAGGTAGAGCCCGTGCAGCGTCGTGACGAGATGGGCCAGCTACAGGCCAGCATGCGTGAAATGACCCTCAGCCTGCGCGAGCTGATCGGCGGCATCGACCAGGGTGTCGGTCAGCTGTCACAAGCCGCCACACAACTGGCGGCCAGCAGCGAGGACACCAAGCTACGCATCAACCAGCAGCGCGAGGAAACCGACCAGGTAGCCACCGCAATGAACCAGATGAGCGCCACGGTGCAGGAAGTTGCTCAGAATGCCGAGCAGGCGTCAATGGCGGCGACCAATGCCGACCAGCAGGCGCAGCTGGGCGACCAGGTGGTGGCCGAGGCCATCAACCGTATCGAGCAACTGGCTGGGCAAATGGACCACTGCCTGGCGGCCATGCAGCACCTGGCAGGTGAAAGTCAGCGCATCGGCAGCATTCTCGATGTGATCAAGTCGGTGTCCGAGCAGACCAACCTGCTGGCGCTGAACGCCGCCATCGAGGCCGCCCGGGCCGGTGAAGCCGGGCGTGGTTTTGCCGTAGTCGCCGATGAAGTCAGAGGGTTGGCGCAGCGCACGCAGCAGTCCACCGAAGAGATCGAACAGCTGATCGAAAGCCTGCACAGCGGCACCGACCAGGTCACCAGCCTGCTCGACAACAGCAAGCGCCTGACCGAGCAGAGCGTCGAACTGAGCCGCAAGGCGGGGGGTGCCCTGAGCCAGATCACCGATACGGTGTCGAGTATCCAGGGCATGAACCAGCAAATCGCCACGGCCAGCGAGGAGCAGAGCGTGGTGGCCGAGCAGATCAACCGCAGTGTGATCAGTGTGCGCGATGCGTCAGACCAGACCAGTGCAGCCAGTGAGCAGACGGCAGCTTCGAGTGGGGAGCTGGAGCAGCTGGGGCAGCAGCTACGGGGGATGGTGGGGCGGTTCAGCCTTTGAGATTGCCGAGGGCCGCGTTGCGGCGCCTTCGCGGCGCAAGTCGGATCGCCGCACCGCCGCTCCCACAAACTGGGGCAGTGAATCGCCTGTGGGAGCGGGCTTGCCCCGCGAAGGGGGCGGCGCGGTTACAGCACCTGGCGCAAGAACGCCTGCGCGCGCGGGTCTTTTGGCGAGGCGAAGAACGCCGCCGGGGCAGAATCTTCCAGCAACTTGCCGTGATCGAAGAACAGCACCCGGTCCGCCACTTCTCGGGCAAAGCCCATTTCATGGGTCACGCAGACCATGGTCATGCCTTCCTGGGCCAAGGTCTTCATCACGTCCAGCACTTCACCGACCATTTCCGGGTCGAGCGCCGAGGTGGGCTCGTCGAACAGCATGACCTTAGGCTCCATTGCCAGGGCCCGGGCGATCGCCACCCGCTGCTGCTGGCCGCCGGAAAGCCGCGAGGGGTACTCGTTGGCCTTTTGCGAAATGCCCACTTTCTCCAGCAGCGCACGCGCCTTGGCTTCGCGCTCGGCCTTGCCGCGCTTGCGCACGACCTTCTGGGCCAGGCACAGGTTCTCCAGCACAGTCATGTGCGGGAACAGGTTGAAGTGCTGGAACACCATGCCGACTTCGCGGCGGTAGGCATTGATGTCGGTCTTCGGGTCTGCGAGTTGCAGGCCGTTGATGGCGACATGGCCTTCGTCGAAATGCTCCAGGCCGTTCAAGCAGCGCAGGAAGGTCGACTTGCCCGAGCCCGACGGGCCGAGCACCACCACCACTTCGCCCTTGGCCACCTGGGTGGTGACGTTGTCCACCGCGCGCACCACTTGGCCACGGGTGTCGAACACTTTCAAAAGGTCACGGACTTCAATCACTTTGCGCAAGCCTCCGCTCGAGCCGGCTGGCCAGGTGCGACAGCGGCAGGTTGATCAGCAGGTACAGGCCTGCCACGCAGAACCAAATCTCGAACGTCGAGAACGAGGTGGTGATGGCCTCTCGACCGCTCTTGGTCAGTTCGGTGATGGCGATCACCGACACCAGCGAGGTGTCCTTGACCAGGCTGATGAACTGGCCGGCCAACGGCGGCAGCACGCGTTTGAAGGCCTGCGGCAGGATCACGTGGCGCATCGACTGGCCCGCGTTCAGGCCCAGCGAGCGCGCAGCCTCGTTCTGGCCCTTGGCGATCGACTGCACGCCGGCACGGACGATCTCGGCCACATAGGCACCGGTGAACAGCGCCAGCGCCGCCACACCGGCGAATTCACGGGACAGGTTGAGCACGGTGCCGATGAAGAAGTAGAAGATGAAAATCTGTACCAGCAGCGGCGTGCCGCGCACCAGTTCGACGTAGACGGTCGACAGGTCGCGCAGGGTCGGGTTGTTCGACAGCCGGCACAGCCCGGCGAACAGGCCGATCACCAGGCCCAGCGCCCCGGAGACTACCGAAAGCCACAAGGTAGTCCACAGGCCCCATGCCAGCGGGCCGGCTGCCCAGTGGCGAGTCACGCCGATCTGGTCGCCTTCGGCAACGTCGTCACCGCGGCTCAGTTGCAGGCTGTCCTTGGCCACGTCGAGCACTTGCTCATCGCCGTTCTCGTCTTTGAGCGTAACGCGGGCGTTATCGCCAGAGACGACGATTTCCTGCACCGTGCCGTAGCCGCTGGCGCGCTGCGCTTCCTCGGCCTTGTAGGCGAAGTATTGCGGTACGCGGTTCCAGCGCCACTCGTAGGACATCATCGAGGTGGCCAGGTACAGGCTGATCGCCAGGCCCACCAGGACCAGCGCAGTCAGCGCGTGCCAGGGCCACTGGGCTTTCTTGTGTTTGATCACGTGGGTACTTCCGTAAATGCGAACGCGCAGGGTTTACCTGCGCGTCGGGGTCAAAGCCGGGGGCTTGTGGCCTGGGCCTTATTCCATTTCCTTCAGCCAGTCCTTGTTCTTGAACCACTTGTCGTGGATACGATCGTAGGTCCCGTCATGCTTGATCTGGTGCAGGAAGTTGTTGATGAAGTTGATGCTGTCGTAGTCGCCTTTCTTCAGGCCGAAAGCCAGCGGCTCGTAGGTGAAGGGCTCTTCCAGGAACAGCAGCTTGCCAGCACCGGCCTTCTCGACTGCCACCACGTTGTACGGCGCGTCATAGACGAAGGCGTCAGCCTTGCCGTTGACCACGTCCATCACCGCTTCCTGCTCGTTGTCGTAGCCGTGGTATTTGGCCTTGGCGATCAGTTTCTTGGAAACCATCTCGCCGGTGGTGCCGAGCTTGGAGGTGATGCGGTACTTCTCGTTGTTCAGGTCCTTGTACGACTTGATCTCGCCCGCCAGCTCCTTGCGGATCAGCAGGGTCTGGCCAACCACGATGAAGGGTTCGCTGAAGTTCAGGCGCAGGTTGCGTTCCTGGGTCAGGGTCATGCCGCTGCCGATGATGTCGAACTTGTCGGTCAGCAGGGCCGGGATGATCCCGTCATAGGCGGTGGAGACTGCCTCGAACTTGACGCCCATGGATTTGGCCATGGCTTTGAGGATATCGACTTCAAAGCCGATGATCTCGCCACGCTTGTTGGTCATCTGGAACGGCATGTAGGTAGGGTCCATGCCCACCCGCAGGGTGCCGCGCTTGACCGCGTCGTCGATTGCGCCGGCCTGGGCCGAAGCCACTGCAACCAGCGCGGTGACGCCGACCAGCAGTCGCGAAAGGTATTTCTTCATCATCACCAAGTCCCCTAGCAAGAAAAGTAGCGAATCTTATCGTTGGCACGGCCGTACCGGCCGGCGTGGTTTATCGGAGAGGGATGCTAACGCATGGCGGCCCTGGGACCTAGAGCCGGGGGGGACTTTGTTGGCCAAAAACAGCGTTGTGGCCATTGAAAAGCTTCGCGGGCAAGCCCGCTCCTGCAGGGTTTGGTGTGAACCCTGTGGGAGCGGGCTTGCCCGCGAATACTGCCTGTCAGGCGCCGACGAGTGCCGGTTGGCCTTCGTTCTCTGGGTGCAACGGCAACAACGGCGAATGCGGGTCGTTGTTGATCGAAGCCCGCCACACGTCGATCCAGGCGGCATTGTGCTCGGCCCAGACTTGTTCATGCAGGCGCGACAGGGCAACCGGGTCGCTCAGCAGGGCAAGACGGGTGTTCAGGTCCAGGCCATTGGGCCCCACCTCGATCGCCTTGGCCACACGCTCGGCGCGCAGTGCTTCGATCGGCGCAGCCTGGCCGTGACGGGCAGTGGCCATGGCACAGGCCAGGGCGTTCTGGCGCGGGTCGACCACGGCGCGCACAAAGCCGTCGTGCAGCGCGTGCCAGCGGTTTTCGTGGGTGTACTGGTCGGTTGCCAGCAGCTCCTGCGGCGTCGCGTATTCCTCAGGGATGAGGAACAGCTTCTCGTCCTTGGCCGCAAGGCCCAGGCGAGTACGGCTGGAGATCACCGAAACAGGAATGGACAGCACCAGCGAACCGACGATCGGCGCCAGCCACCACAGGAAGCTCGGGTTCAGCCAGGCCACCAGCGCAGCCCAGGCAAAGCCCAACAGCGTTTGCGGGCCGTGGCGGCGCACGGCCTCGCTCCACGGGGTGGAGTCGTCGTCACGCTGTGGCGAGTTCCAGGTCGCTGCCCAGCCGAGGAACGCGGCCAGTACGAAACGGGTGTGGAAGATCATCCGCACCGGCGCCAGCAGCATGGAGAACAGCATCTCCATCAGCATCGACAGGGTGACCTTGATGCGCCCGCCAAACTCGACCGCACCCTTGGCCCAGATCAGGATGATGCTGAGCAGTTTGGGCAGGAACAGCAGCACGATGGTGGTGGAGAACAGCGCAACGGCCTTCTCCGGGTGCCATTGTGGCCACAGCGGGTAAAGCTGGTACGGCTCGATGAAGTATTGCGGTTCCATCAGCGTATTGGTCGCCAGCAGCGCGGTCGACAGCACCAGGAAGAAGAACCACAGCGGCGCCGACAGGTACGACATCACGCCGGTCAGGAACACCGCACGGTGCACCGGGTGCATGCCCTTGACCAGGAACAGCCGGAAGTTCATCAGGTTGCCGTGGCACCAACGGCGGTCACGCTTGAGCTCGTCGAGCAGGTTGGGCGGCAGTTCTTCGTAGCTGCCCGGCAGGTCGTAGGCGATCCACACGCCCCAGCCGGCACGGCGCATCAGCGCGGCTTCGACGAAGTCGTGGGACAGGATTGCACCGGCGAACGCACCCTTGCCCGGCAACGGCGCCAGGGCGCAGTGCTCGATGAACGGCTTCATGCGGATGATCGCGTTGTGGCCCCAGTAATGCGACTCGCCCAGCTGCCAGAAGTGCAGGCCGGCCGTGAACAGCGGGCCGTACACACGGGTAGCGAACTGCTGCATGCGCGCATACAGGGTGTCCATGCCCGACGCCTTGGGCGCGGTCTGGATGATACCGGCGTCCGGGTTGGCCTCCATCAGGCGCACCAGGCTGCTCAGGCACTCGCCACTCATGACGCTGTCGGCGTCGAGCACGACCATGTACTTGTACTCACCACCCCAGCGACGGCAGAAGTCGTCGAGGTTACCGCTCTTGCGCTTAACGCGGCGGCGGCGGCGGCGGTAGAAGATGCGGCCGAAGCCCTTGGTCTCGCGGCACACGTCCAGCCAGGCCTGTTGCTCGGCCACGGCGATGTCGGTGTCGTTGGTGTCGCTGAGCACGAAGAAGTCGAAACGGTCGAGGTTGCCGCTGGCAGCCACCGACTCGAAGGTCGCTCGCAGGCCGGCGAACACGCGCGGCACGTCTTCGTTGCAGATCGGCATCACCAGCGCAGTGCGCGCTTCGGGTGCGATCGGCTCGTTACCGGCACTGCTGCCGGAGATGCGGTACTTGTCACGGCCGGTGAGCAGTTCCAGGAACCCCATCAGCGCGGTCCAGAAGCCCGCCGAAACCCAACAGAAGAGGATACCGAAGAGGATCAGGATGGACGTCTGCAAGGCATACGGCCAAACCTGCACCACGGTGTCCCACAGTGGCTGGTTGACCACTTCGTCGAGGTCGACGAACGACCAGCCCTGGTACGGCAGGATGCCCTTCATGTACCAGCCGGCGACGATGGTCTGGCCGATCATCAGGGCCAGCAGGATGTAGCGGCGGATCGAACCGACCGTGCGCCAGCGCGCCTTGGGCAGCTCGCGCTGCTCGGGCTGCGGGGCGTTGGTGCGGCCGGTCATGCGCCGCCACATGCGGATCAGCACGTTGGTGCGCCACGGCTCGGGCACTACCCGGGTACGCTTGATCGGCGGTGCGATCTTCAGGCACAGCCGGCCGCTGCCGTCGACGCCAAGCATCTCGGCGTCTTCCAGCTCGGCGGCGCTGCCCACGGTCAGCCGCGGGCCCACCGAGGCCTGTACGGCCTCGGTGGATTCGGCGGCCGGGTTGGCCGCCAGGCGTTGGTGCAGCTCGCTGAACGAGGTGCAGCTGGCGAGTTCCGCGCGCTGCTCATCGCTCAGTGGGAGGTGGGCCAGGTATTCGCCAAGCGATTCCGGCCTTGCGCTTGAGTTACTCATCGGCAGGCAACTGATAGCTCCAGGTCTCGGTCAACACCTTTTCTTCGGTGGTGGCCGGGGTCCCGTTGGTGGGTGCCGCATCGGCGGCGGGTTGTTCGGCCTTGGCAGGCTCCTGCGCCTTGGCAGTTTTTTCGTGCTTGGCATGCTTGGCAGCGGCCTTGTCCTGCTTGGCGTCTGCGGCAGGCTTGGCCGGCTCGACCGGTACGTCACGCACCAGCGCGGCGCGCATTTCGGTGGCCTTGTTGGCTTCCTTGACCTTCAACCGCAGGGTCAGGCGCCAGCCTTTTGTTTCCGGGTTATAGCGCAGGTTGTTCTCGACCACCTCGGCGTTGTCGCCAACGCTGATTTGGCTACGCACTGGGGCGTCTTCCGGCAGGGATGCCAGCGCAGGGCCTGCAAAATCGACCAGGAAGGCAACGCTGCCGTCCGGTTGACGGATCAGGTTGGACTGCTTGACGTCACCGGTGGAGCGCATGGTCTGGGTAACCGAACCCAGCTCCTGAGCCTGGAACTTGGCTTCGTCGATGGTCCAGTGCAGGCGGTAGGCGTATTCGAACGGCTTGCCTGGCTCTGGCAGGGTTTCCGGGCTCCAGAACGCAACGATATTGTCGTTGGTTTCGTCGGCGGTCGGGATCTCGACCAGATCGACGGTGCCTTTGCCCCAGTCGCCTTTAGGCTCGATCCAGGCGCTCGGGCGCTTCTGGTAGTTGTCGTCGAGGTCTTCGTAATCCTTGAAGTCACGATGACGCTGCATCAGGCCGAAACCGCGCGGGTTCTCGACGCTGAAGTTGCTCACGGCCAGGTGTTTCGGGTTGTTCAGCGGGCGCCACAGCCATTCGCCGTTGCCAGCGTGGATCGACAGGCCTTCGGAGTCATGCAGGGCCGGGCGGTAGTTCATGACCTTGGACGGCTGGTTAGGCCCGAACAGGTACATGCTGGTCAGCGGGGCAACACCCAGGCGGCTGACGTGGTCACGCAGGAACACGCGGGACTGCACGTCGACCACGGTGTCGTTGCCTGGGCGCAGGATCAGCTTGTAGGCGCCGGTGGAACGCGGCGAATCCAGCAGGGCGTAGATCACCAGGTGCTTGTCGGCAGGCTTTGGCTTCTCGACCCAGAACTCGGTGAAACGCGGGAATTCTTCGCCCGACGGCAGCGCGGTGTCGATGGCCAGGCCACGGGCCGACAGGCCATACACATGGCCCTTGCCGACCACGCGGAAATAGCTGGCGCCAAGCAGGGTCATGATTTCATCCTGCTTGTCGGCCTTGTTGATCGGGTACAGCACGCGGAAACCGGCGTAACCCAGGTTCTTGGTGGTTTCCGGGTCATGCGGCACGTCACCGAACTCGAAACGGCTCGGGTCGTACTTGATTTCCTCGACCTTGCTGGCGGTGACCTCGTTGATCTTCACCGGCGTGTCGAAATGCATGCCTTGGTGGTAGAAGGACAGCTTGAACGGCGTCTTGTCCTTGGCCCACTCGGCCTTTTCCTGCAGGAAGTGGATCTTCTGGTAGTCCGCGAACTTCATGTCGCGGAACACGGCCGGCAGGTTGCTTTTAGGGGCTTCGTACTTCTGGCCGGCCAGATCCTTTGCCTTGGCTGCAACATCGTCAAGATTGAATGCCCACAGCTGGCCCGCGCTCATCAGGCCGACCAGTGCCGCACTGGCCATCAGGGCCTTGCGCAGCCGCATGCCGGGGATTCTTGATGCTTTTTGGGGACTAACAATCACGAGCAACCCTCGCCGAAAACAGATCATGAAACCAACGGCCAGCGACAAATGCCGGGTTGGCGAGCACTGTTCGGACCCCGTGAGGGCGTAATGATTCCCCAAACGGTTCCAGACAATGCTCGAGTCAGAGTAGAACGAACCTGCGAACGCAGGCCCACGCAGCGCGCGATTATCCAGCAGGTCGCGTTACAACGCATCAGGCTGGAACAACTATTTATCGTACAAAACCCCTGTTTTACCCACAAAGCAGGGGTTTTTTTACCTCATATTTGTAACAGAAATGTCACTGGGCCATCATTGACCAGGTGCACCTGCATGTCTGCACCGAAGCGCCCGCTTGCAACAGTGGCATGTTGGCCTTGGGCCTGGCGCAAAAGATAGTCGAACAATTCGGCCCCCAGCGCCGGCGGTGCCGCCGTCGAGAAGCCCGGCCGCATGCCGCTGCGGGTGTCGGCCGCCAAGGTGAACTGAGACACCAGCAGCAGGCCGCCGCCAACATCCTTGAGCGACAGGTTCATCTTGCCCTGCTCATCGCTGAACACGCGATAATTGAGCAGCTTGTGCAACAGCTTGTCGGCATGTTCCCGGCTATCTTCAGGTTCGACGGCCACCAGCACCAGCAGGCCCTGATCGACGGCGCCGACGATCTCGCCGGCCACCTCTACCCGCGCGCCACGCACGCGCTGCAACAGCCCCCTCATGCTTCTTCCAGGGGCAGATCGAGCAAGCGACGCGCCATTTGGTCAGCAGCACGTACCAGGGCGTCGGTAATGCCCGGCTCGGACGCGGCGTGGCCGGCGTCGCGGATCACCTTGAGCTCGCTGTTCGGCCAGGCCTGATGCAGAGCCCAGGCGTTGTCCAGCGGGCAGATCACGTCATAGCGGCCATGCACGATCACTGCCGGCAGGTGGGCGATCTTCGGCATGTCGCGGATCAACTGGTCCGGCTCGAGGAAAGCGTTGTTCATGAAGTAGTGGCATTCGATGCGAGCAATCGACAGCGCCCGCTGTGGCTCGGAGAAGCGGTCGACCACCAGCGGGTTGGGGCGCAGGGTGGCAGTGCGGCCTTCCCAGGTGGACCAGGCCTTGGCGGCATGCATCTGGGCAATCTGGTCGTTGCCGGTCAGGCGTTTGTGGAATGCCTTGACCAGGTCGCCCCGCTCGTCCGCCGGAATCGGCGCGATGTAATCCTGCCAGTAATCGGGGAACAGGCGGCTGGCGCCCTCCTGGTAGAACCACTCGATCTCTTGCGGGCGGCACAGGAAGATGCCGCGCAGGATCAGGCCATGCACCCGCTCGGGGTGGGTCTGGGCATAGGCCAGGGCCAGGGTCGAACCCCAGGACCCGCCGAACAGTACCCACTTGTCGATGCCCAGGTGCTCGCGGATGCGCTCCAGGTCCTCGACCAGGTGCCAGGTGGTGTTGTTCTCCAGGCTGGCATGTGGCGTGGAGCGGCCACAGCCGCGCTGGTCGAAGGTGATGATGCGGTACAGGTTGGGGTCGAAGTAGCAACGGCTCTGGGCATCGCAACCCGCGCCCGGGCCACCGTGGATGAACACCACCGGCAGACCTTCAGGCGAGCCGCTTTCATCGACATACAGCACATGCGGCGCTTCCACGGCCAGATCGTGCCGGGCGTAGGGTTTGATCTGCGGGTAGAGGGTCTGCATTGCGCACTCCGTGTGAGGATTAAGTCTGCCGTTGGGCATCATAAACCTGAATTGCGCTTTGAGCATGCTCTCGTGCTACCGCGTGAGCCCGCCGTGGCGGCGGGCTTGCCGGGCCTGCTATTTACCGTACTTCGCCTTGCCCCATGCGAGCAGCTGCTTCAGCAGGCGCTCCAGGACCTGGCGAGTGGGCTGCGCCAGGTCCTCGCGATAGGCGAACGGCTCGGTTTCATTCATGTAGGTGCTTTGCGCCAGCTCCAGCTGCACCGCATGAATGTGCTGCGCCGGGTCGCCATAATGGCGGGTGATGTGCCCGCCTTTGAAGCGCCCGTTGAGCACATGCGTGTACGCCGGCGCCTGGGCACACACGCCCTCCAGCAACTGTGCCAGCTCTGGGTCACAGCTGGCGCCGTTGAAGGTGCCAAGGTTGAAGTCCGGCAGTTTGCCGTCGAACAGGTGCGGGATCCGCGAGCGGATCGAGTGGGCATCCCACAGCAGTGCGTAGCCAAACGCGTCGCGCAGGCGCGCCAGTTCGCGTTCGATGGTGGCGTGATACGGCCGCCAGATCTGCTCCAGATACGTGCTGCGCTCGTCGGCGGACGGTGCCTGGCCGTCCTTGAACAGCGGCTCGCCCTCGAACAGCGTGGCCGGGTACAAGCCGGTGGTAGCGCCCGCGTACAGCGGTTTGTCGTCGTCCGGCCGGTTCAGGTCGATGACGAAACGCGAATACTCCGCCGCTACAACGCTCGCTCCGAGCTCGTGGGCAAAGTCGTACAGGCGCGGGATATGCCAGTCGGTGTCGGGCAGGCTACGCGCCGGCTCGACCAGGCCATCGCGCACAGCCGGGGTCAGCTTCAGGCCCGCGTGGGGCATGCTGATCAGCAAGGGCAAACGGCCCTGGTGGAAACTCAGTACCTTGTCCATCTCGCCTCGCTCAGTTGGATATCTCGTGGCCCTTGCGCACCACGCGCTTGGGCAGGTCGCCACCCAGCCAGTAGGCCAGGTCTGCAGGGCGTTCGATGTGCCAGGCGACGAAGTCTGCCGCCTTGCCGGTTTCCAGCGTACCGTGGCTGTGGCCCAGGCCCAGCGCCGTGGCGGCATGGGTGGTGACGCCGGCCAGGGCTTCTTCCGGGGTCATGCGGAACAGCGTGCAGCCCATGTTCAGCATCAGCCGCAGGGATAGCCCTGGCGAGGTGCCGGGGTTGAGGTCGCTGGCCAGGGCGATCTTCACCCCGTGGCGGCGCAGGGCGTCCATCGGTGGCAGCTGGGTTTCGCGCAGGAAGTAGAACGCGCCCGGCAGCAGCACGGCGACCGTGCCGGCCTTGGCCATGGCAATGGCGTCTTCCTCGGTCATGAACTCCAGGTGGTCGGCTGACAGCGCCTGGTAACGCGCTGCCAGGCTCGAACCGTGCAGCGACGAGAGTTGTTCGGCGTGCAGTTTCACCGGCAGGCCCAGTTCGCGGGCCTTGATGAACACCCGCTCGACCTGCGCGGGGGAGAACGCCAGGTGTTCACAGAAGGCATCCACGGCATCCACCAGCCCTTCCCTGGCAAGGGCCGGCAGCATTTCGTCGCAAATGTGCGCGATGTAATCGTCCGCCCGGCCCGCGTATTCCGGCGGCAGGGCATGGGCGGCCAGGCAAGTGGCGCGCACCGCCAGCGGCAGCTCGTCGGCCAGGCGCCGGGCCACGCGCAGCATCTTGCGCTCGTTGGCCAGGTCCAGGCCGTAGCCGGACTTGACCTCGATCGTGGTCACGCCATCTCGCATCAGCGCCTGCACACGCTGGCGAGCGCTGGCGAACAACTCATCTTCGCTGGCCGCACGGGTAGCCCGCACGGTGCTGGCAATACCTCCGCCCTGCGCCGCGATCTCGGCATAGCTCACGCCCTGCAGGCGCTGTTCGAACTCGCCGCTGCGGTTACCGCCGAACACCGCATGGGTGTGGCAGTCGATCAGCCCCGGGGTCACCCAGGCGCCGCCAAGGTCCACGGTACGGGTGATGCCCAGCGCCGGCACGGCTGCACGTGGGCCAATCCATTCGATCAGGCCCGCGTTGCTGACGATGGCGGCGTCCTCGATGATCGAGTAGCTGCCTTGGGCCATGGTCGCCGCATGGCAGTGCTGCCAGAGGGTTCTCATACACAGTCTCCGTTACTAGCGATGGAGTTCGGCGCGGTCGATCGCTGGCCCGCCCTGCCCCGCCCGTGGCTTGCACCACAGCCAGTAGGACAGCACCAGGAACACCACCCAGGCCACCCCGACGAGCAACGCCGCCTGGGTGTCGGGGAAGTAGCCGAGCACTCCGAAAATGAACAACATGAACGCAATGGCCAGGGCCGGCCCGTAGGGCCAGAACGGTACGGGGAATTGCAGGCTGGCGGCCTCTTCGCGGCTCATGCGCCTGCGCATGGCCACCTGGGTGACCAGGATCATCAGCCACACCCAAACGGTGGCGAAGGTCGCGATCGAGGCAATCAGCAGGAAGACGTTTTCGGGGATCAGGTAGTTGAGCAGCACGCCGATCAACAGCGCCGCTCCCATCACCACAACGGTCAGCCATGGCACGCCTTGGCTGGACAGCCGGGCGAAGCCACGCGGTGCCTGGCCTTGCTGGGCCAGGCCGTACATCATGCGCCCGGCGCCGAAGATGTCGCTGTTGATTGCCGAGATCGCCGCGGATATCACCACCACGTTGAGCAGCGCGGCGGCCGAGCCTATGCCCAGGTTGCTGAAAATCTGCACGAACGGGCTGCCCTGGCTGCCGATCTGCGGCCAGGGGTACAAGCACATCAGCACGAACAGCGTAAGCACGTAGAACAGCAGGATGCGCAGCGGCACGGCGTTGATCGCCTTGGGGATGACCCGCTGTGGGTCCTTGGCCTCACCGGCGGTGATGCCGATGATCTCGATGCCCCCGAAGGCGAACATGACCACCGCGAACGAGGCGATCAGGCCTCCGATACCGTTGGGCAGGAAGCCGCCATGCTCGAACAGGTTGCTCACCCCCACCACGTGATCGCCGCCCGCCTGGCCCAGGCCGAAGGCCATGATGCCCAGGCCCGCGAGGATCATTGCGACGATGGCGCCGACCTTGAGCAGCGATAGCCAGAATTCCATCTCACCGAACACCTTGACGTTGCACAGGTTCAGCCCCCCGATCAGGAACACGATGCCCAGCACCCAGATCCAGCGCGGCACCTCGGGGAACCAGAAGCCCATGTAGATCCCGAAGGCCGTGACATCGGCAATGCAGACGATGATCATCTCGAAGGCGTAGGTCCAGCCGAGGATGAACCCGGCCATGGGGCCCAGGTAGGTGCTGGCGTATTGGCCGAAGGAACCGGCCACCGGGTTGTGCACAGCCATCTCGCCCAGTGCCCGCATCACCATGAACACTGCAGCGCCGCCGATCAGGTAGGCCAGCAGCACGGCCGGGCCGGCCATCTGGATGGCTGAAGCGGAGCCGTAGAACAGGCCCGTGCCAATGGCTGAACCGAGGGCCATGAAACGGATGTGGCGGGCCGTCAGGCCACGATGGAGTCCTTGTGCTGGTTGCATGTCGCGTCCTTATTGTTGTTTTGCGGTGCATTCTGGGGCTGCTGTGCAGCCCATTCGCGGGGCAAGCCCGCTCCCACAGGTTCAGCGCCGCTCAAAATGACAGTGGAGTAACTGTGGGAGCGGGCTTGCCCCGCGAATGGGCCGCACAGCGGCCCCGGCGGTGTCACAGGCTCGGCAGGACCCCAGCCGGCAACAAACCGGTCAGCTTGCCCTCTGCCAACAACGCACTGGCCATCTCGATATCCGGCGAGAAGAACCGGTCGTGGTCATAGTGCGGTACTTCGCGGCGCAGCACCTGGCGCGCCGTTTCCAGCTTCACCGAGGTCTTCAGCCCTTCGCGCAGGTCCAGCCCCTGGCATGCGCCCAGCCACTCGATAGCGAGCACCCCGCGGGTGTTCTCGGCCATTTCCCACAAGCGCTTGCCCGCCGCTGGCGCCATGGACACATGGTCCTCCTGGTTGGCCGAGGTGGGCAGGCTGTCGACGCTGTGCGGGTGCGACAGCGCCTTGTTCTCGCTGGCCAGGGCGGCGGCTGTCACCTGGGCGATCATGAAGCCGGAGTTGACCCCGCCGTTTTCCACCAGGAATGGCGGCAGCTGCGACATGTGCTTGTCCATCATCAGCGAGATGCGGCGCTCGCTCAGCGCCCCGATTTCAGCGATGGCCAGGGCGAGGTTGTCGGCGGCCATGGCCACAGGCTCTGCGTGGAAGTTACCGCCCGACACCACATCGCCTTCGGCGGCGAACACCAGCGGGTTGTCCGACACGGCGTTGGCCTCGACCGACAGCACTTCGGCTGCCTGGCGCAGCTGGGTCAGGCAGGCGCCCATGACCTGCGGCTGGCAACGCAGCGAATACGGGTCCTGGACCTTGCCGCAGTGCTTGTGCGACTGCGAAACCTCACTGGACTCGCCCAGCAGGTCGCGGAAGCACGCGGCGGTATCGATCTGGCCGCGCTGGCCGCGCGCATCATGGATGCGTGCGTCGAATGGCGAACGCGAGCCCAGCACCGCCTCGACGGTCAGGCCGCCGCAGGTGATGGCCGCAGCGTACAGGTCTTCAGCCTGGAACAGGCCGCGCAGGGCATAGGCGGTGGACGCCTGGGTGCCGTTGAGCAGCGCCAGGCCTTCTTTGGCAGCCAGGGTCAGCGGCTCCAGGCCGGCGACTGCCAGGGCCTCGCTGGCTGGGAGCCATTCACCTTGGTAGCGCGCCTTGCCTTCGCCCAGTAGCACCAGCGACATGTGCGCCAGCGGCGCCAGGTCACCGGAGGCACCCACCGAGCCCTTGAGCGGGATATGCGGGTAGACCTCGGCGTTGACGAGGGTGATCAAGGCATCGATGACCTTGCGGCGGATACCGGAAAAGCCACGGCTGAGGCTGTTGATCTTCAGCACCATGATCAGCCGCACCATTGCGTCGTCCAGCGGTGCGCCGATGCCGGCGGCATGCGACAGCACCAGCGAGCGCTGCAGGTTTTCCAGGTCGTGGCTGGCGATGCGGGTCGAGGCCAGCAGGCCGAAACCGGTGTTGATGCCGTAAGCGGTGCGGTCTTCGGCGATGATCCGCTCGACCACGGCCACGCTGGCATCGATGCCGGCCCCCGCACTGGCATCCAGGCTCAAGCGCAGCGGCGCGTGGTGGATGCGGCGCAGCTGGGCCAGGGTCAGCTGGCCAGGGACAAGGTTCAGGGCTTCCATGTACATTCTCCTTTTAGTTGTTCAGTGCAGGGCCGGCAGCACAGGCTGCGGCCCTTGCGAAGCTTTCAGCAGCGCCGCGGCGCGGGCGATGTCCGGGGCCAGCCAGCGGTCTTCAAGGTACGCCGGCACCTGCTCGCGCAGCAGGCGCCAGGCGGCATCGGTGCCAATGCCGAAACGCTGTTCCTTGAGGAATTCAAAGGCTTGAGCGGCCAGCAGGTATTCGATGGCGAGGATCTGGGTGCAGTTTTCCAGCACCTGGTGCAGCTTGAGCGCGGCATTGGTGCCCAGGCTCAGGTGGTCTTCCTGCAGGCCAGAGGTGACGTAGTTGTCGAGCACCGCCGGTTGCGCCAGCTGGCGGTTCTGCGCACACAGCGAGGCGGCAACGTATTGGGCGATCATCATCCCCGAGTTGACCCCGGGGTTGCTGACCAGAAACGCCGGCAGGCCACTGACATGCGGGTTGACCAGGCGGTCCAGGCGGCGCTCGGCTATCGACCCGATCTCGGCCATGGCAATCGCCAGCAGGTCGGCGGCCATGGCCACCGACTGGCCGTGCGGGTTGGCCTGGGAGACCACGCGGAAATCCTCTGGGGTGCCCAACAAAAGCGGGTTGTCATTGGCGCCGTTGAGCTCGGCCTCGATCTGCTTCACCGCGTGGGCAAACTGGTCACGAGCGGCGCCGTGCACCTGCGGGATCGAACGGATGCTGAGGGCGTCCTGGGTGCGGATGCCTTTGCTGGTGGCGATGACTTCGCTTTCCGCCAGCAAGGCGCGCAAGTTTTTACCCACCACTTGCATGCCCGGATGCGGCTTGAGCGCGATGATCTCGGGGTCAAAGGCAGCGATCTGACCCCGCAGCGCCTCGAAGCTCATGGCGCCGATCACATCGGCCCACTGCAGCAGGCGGCTGGCATCGTCCAGCGCCAGGCTGGCCAGGCCGGTCATGCACGGCGTGCCATTGACCAGGCACAGGCCGTCCTTTGCCGCCAGTTGTACCGGCGCCAACCCTTCGGCAGCCAGGGCCTCGGCGGCGTCGACAATCTGCCCGCGGTAGCTGACCTTGCCGATGCCCAGCAGGCACACGCCTACATGGGCCATGTGGGTCAGGTAGCCGACCGAGCCCTGCGACGGCACCTGAGGGGTAATGCCATGGTTGAGCAGTGCCAGCAGCGCGTCGACCACGCTGCGCTGGATGCCCGACTTGCCGTGGCTGTAATTGGCAATGGCAGCGCAGATGATCGCCCGGGTTTGTTCATCCGGCAACGCCGGGCCGACGCCGCAGGCGTGGCTGAGCAAGGTGTTGCGCGACAGCTGGCTGAGCTGCTCGCCCTGCAGCGACACATTGCACAGCGCACCCAGGCCGGTGTTCACACCGTAGGCACGCTCACCACTTTCAACGATATGGCGGACGATCGCCTGGGCATTGTCGATGCGCGCCCAGATATCCGGCGCCAACTCAAGGCGCGCGCCATGGCGGGCCACGGCGGCGATGCCCTGCCAGCGCAGTGGGGCACCATCGAAGACCACGGTTTCAACGTGCGACATGCTGTTCCTCATACCGCGACCGCGCGGCGCTGGACGAAGCGGTCGACATAATCGTCGGCCGGGTTATGGAGGATCTGGTGCGGCGTGCCCACCTGGATCAGCCGGCCGTCCTTGAGGATGGCGATGCGGTTGCCGATGCGCACGGCTTCGTCCAGGTCATGGGTGATGAACACGATGGTCTTGTGCAGGGTTTTCTGCAGTTCCAGCAACTGGTCCTGCATCTCTGCGCGGATCAACGGGTCGAGGGCGCTGAAGGCCTCGTCCATGAGGATGATGTCAGTGTCCGCCGCCAATGCCCGGGCCAGGCCGACGCGCTGGCGCATGCCGCCCGACAACTGGTGCGGGTACTTCTTCTCGTAGCCCTTGAGGCCCACGGTCTCGATCCATTGCTGGGCACGCTCGGCGCACAACTGCTTGCTCTCGCCGCGTACCTTCAGGCCGTAGGCGACGTTGTCCAGCACATTGCGGTGCGGCAGCAGGCCGAAGCTCTGGAACACCATGCTGATCTTGCGCCGGCGAAATTCGCGCAGCGCCTCCATGTCGTACTGCAGGATGTCTTCACCATCGACCAGGATCTGCCCGCTGGTGGGGTCGATTAGCCGGTTGAAGTGGCGCACCAGGGTCGACTTGCCCGACCCGGACAGGCCCATGATCACGAAGATTTCGCCGCTACCGATGGACAGCGACAGGTCATTGACCCCAACCACGCAGCCGGTCTGCGCCAGCACCTGCTCCTTGCTCTGGTTGTTGCGGATCAACTGCAACGCCTCGGCGGCGCGGTCGCCGAAGATCTTGAAGACGTTCTTCACCTCGATCTTGCTGATCGGCTGCGTGCTCATTTGCTCACCTCATGGCGTGGCCGGCCATAGGCCTGGGTAATGCGGTCGATCACCACCGCAAGAATGACGATGGCCAGGCCGGCTTCGAGGCCGCGGCCGACGTTGAGGGTCTGGATGCCCACCAGTACGTCTTCACCCAGGCCACGGGCGCCGATCATCGACGCGATCACCACCATCGACAGGGCCATCATGGTGGTCTGGTTGATGCCCGCCATGATGCTCGGCAAGGCCAGCGGCAATTGCACGCCGAACAGTTGTTGCCAGCGGTTGGCACCAAAGGCGTTGATCGCCTCCATCACTTCGCCGTCCACCTGGCGAATGCCCAGGTCGGTCAGGCGGATCAGCGGCGGCGCGGCATAGATCACTGTGGCGAAGATCGCAGGCACCTTGCCCAGGCCGAACAGCATCAGCACCGGGATCAGGTACACGAAGCTGGGCATGGTCTGCATGATGTCCAGCAGCGGCATCAGCACTGCCCGCAGGCGGTTGCTGCGCGCCGACAGGATGCCCAGCGGGATGCCCACCATCACCGAGATCAGCGTGGCGACCAGCATCAGCGCCAGGGTCTGCATCAGCTTGTCCCACAGGCCGACGGCACCGACCAGGAACAGCAGGCCGGTGATCACCAGGGTCGGCAGGATGCGCCGAGTGGCGTGCCAGGCAATGACCGCCACCACGCCCAGCATCAGCCACCACGGGGTGGCGCGCAGCATGCCTTCGAGGCTGACAATGGCCCACAGCAGGGTGTCGGAGATATGCCGGAACACGTCGCCATAGTTGGTCACCAGGGCGTCGACCCAGCCGTTGACCCAGTCGGCGATGGAGAATGTCAGGTTGTCAGGAAACATGGGGTTCACTCATCAGCTGAGGACGCTCAGAGCGCCGCGTTGATCTTCTTGGCAGCCTCATCGCTGACCCAGGCCTGCCAGACTTCAGGATGTTCCTTGAGGAACGCCTTGGCCAGCGCGGGCGACTCGATCCGATCCTTGGTCATGCGCGCCAGGTTCTGGTTCAGCAGGTCGATCGGCAGGTTGACCTTTTCCAGCACCGCGACCAGCTCGGGGGCTTGTTCGTGGAAGGCCTTCGACAGCCCGACCTTGATCGACACTGACTTGTCCACACGCTCTTTTTCCTGCAGCTTGACCAAGTCGACCTGGCCCATCAGCGGGGTGGGCGTCCAGTAGTAGAAGAGAATCGGCTCGCCACGCTTGTAGCTCGACAGCACGGCGGCATCCAGGGCCGGGCCGGTGCCGGGGCGGAAGTTGGTATAGCTGCTCTCCAGGCCGTATTCCTTGAGCATCCTGCTGTTGTCCAGTTCGCAGGTCCAACCGGCCGGGCAGTTGTAGAACCGGCCTTTGCTCGGTTCTTCCTGGTCCTTGAACACGCTGGCGTATTTGCCCAGGTCAGCCACGCTCTTGAGCGCTGGCGCCTTGGCTTCGAGCTTGCGCTTGGCGTCGCCCTCGATCACGTAGCGGGGCACGTACCAACCCTCCTCTGCGCCCACCACCGGGGCGCCGACGCCAACCACCTTGCCGGCCGCCTCGGCCTTCTTCCAGACCTCGCTGCGGCCGACCCACTCTTCGGCAAAGACCTGGATGTCATTGGTGCCCAGGGCGTTTTCCATGGTGATGGAGTTGCCGGGCAGGCTGTCGGTTTCGCAGCCGTAGCCGTTCTTCAGTACGAACTGCATCACGTCGGTCAGCAGCATGCCGCTTTCCCAGTTCAGCCCGGCGAACTTCACCGGCTTGCCAGACTCGCACCAGCCGGCGGCCTGGCTGCTGCCGGCAGCGCCGAGCAGGCCGAGGGCGAACAGCGAGGCAAGCAAGGTCTTGTTGGTTTTCATTGCGTGACGCTCCCAAACTTGAAAGTGGAAATCGGCAGTCCTTGCAAAGAAAATGGCCGATCGGGGCCGCGTTGCGGCCCATCGCGGATGAATCCGCTCCTACAAGGTTCAGCGTTGTACCTGTAGGTGCGGATTTATCTGCAGGGCTGCGCAGCAGCCCCCAGGCCCTGTCAGCCAGTAATCATCGGCAGGTTCAACCCCTGCTCTTTGGCGCAATCAATCGCAATCTGGTAGCCAGCATCAGCATGGCGCATCACCCCGGTGGCCGGGTCGTTGGTCAGCACGCGGGCGATGCGCTCGGCCGCCTCGTCGGTGCCATCACACACGATGACCATGCCCGAGTGCTGCGAGAAGCCCATGCCCACCCCGCCGCCATGGTGCAGCGACACCCAGGTCGCACCGCTGGCGGTGTTCAGCAGTGCGTTGAGCAGCGGCCAATCGGACACGGCATCCGAACCGTCCTGCATGGCTTCGGTTTCGCGGTTCGGGCTAGACACCGAGCCCGAGTCGAGGTGGTCACGGCCGATCACGATCGGCGCCGACAGCTCGCCGCTGCGCACCATTTCGTTGAACGCCAGGCCCAGCTTCGCGCGCAGGCCCAGGCCCACCCAGCAGATACGTGCCGGCAGGCCCTGGAAGCTGATGCGCTCGCGGGCCATGTCCAGCCAGCGGTGCAGGTGGGCGTCATCGGGGATCAGTTCCTTGACCTTGGCGTCGGTCTTGTAGATGTCCTCGGCCTCGCCAGACAGCGCCGCCCAGCGGAACGGGCCGATGCCGCGGCAGAACAGCGGGCGGATATAAGCGGGGACGAAGCCTGGGAAGTCGAAGGCATTGGCAACGCCTTCTTCCTTGGCCATCTGGCGGATGTTGTTGCCGTAGTCGAAGGTCGGCACGCCTTGCTTCTGGAAGTCCAGCATGGCCTGCACGTGCACGGCCATGGACTGCTTGGCGGCCTTGACCACGGCGGCGGGCTCGGTCTGGGCGCGGTCGCGGTATTGCTCCCAGGTCCAGCCGGCTGGCAGGTAGCCGTTGAGCGGGTCGTGGGCGCTGGTCTGGTCGGTGACCATGTCCGGGCGCACGCCGCGCTTGACCAGCTCCGGCAAGATCTCGGCGGCGTTGCCATGCAGGGCGATGGAGATCGCCTTGCCTTCGGCGGTGTACTTGGCGATGCGAGCCAGGGCGTCGTCGAGGTCCTTGGCTTGCTCGTCGACGTAGCGGGTGTCGAGACGGAAGTCGATACGGCTCTGCTGGCATTCGATGTTCAGCGAGCAGGCACCGGCCAGGGTTGCGGCCAGTGGCTGGGCGCCGCCCATGCCGCCGAGGCCCGCAGTCAGTACCCACTTGCCTTTCAGGCTGCCGCCGTAGTGCTGGCGGCCAGCCTCGACGAAGGTTTCGTAAGTGCCTTGGACGATGCCCTGGCTGCCGATGTAGATCCAGCTGCCGGCGGTCATCTGGCCGTACATGGCCAGGCCCTTGGCGTCGAGTTCGTTGAAGTGTTCCCAGTTGGCCCAGTGCGGCACCAGGTTGGAGTTGGCGATCAGCACGCGCGGGGCGTTGGTGTGGGTCTTGAACACGCCAACCGGCTTGCCTGACTGCACCAGCAGGGTTTCATCGTCGTTCAGGTTGGTCAGGCTTTCGACGATCTTGTCGTAGCAGGCCCAGTTGCGCGCGGCGCGGCCAATGCCGCCGTACACCACCAGCTCTTTCGGGTTTTCGGCGACCTGCGGGTCGAGGTTGTTCATCAGCATGCGCAGCGGCGCTTCGGTCAGCCAGCTTTTGGCCGTCAGCTTGTTGCCACGCGGGGCGCGGATCTCGACGTCACGGAATTTGTTGAGTTTGTTGTCAGTCACGAAAAGTGCTCCTCGGGTGCGTACAGCGCGAATGGGGACGGCCTATCCACTTTCGCGCACTTGGCTTTACTTGTACATACAAGCATATGCAATTGAATTGCCAAGTTGAGTTTGCAGGTGTTTTTCGGGCGCACGAAGGGGGGTGGAGCCCCCGTAGATCAACGGTTGGGAAAGTTAGAAAAGCTGGGTGGGGGGTTGAGGAGCGCAGCGAGCAGCTCGACGGCATTGCGCCATCTTGGGGCGATCGGTAACAGCGTGAGCGGTTTGGGAGCGTTACCGGGTAACTTTTCCGACCCTATCGCGGGCAAGCCCGCTCCTACAAGGGCAATGGGGTGCCTGTAGGAGCGGGCTTGCCCGCGATAGGGCTGCAGGCATCACTCAAAAAGCGGGTTAAGCTCGATAACACAGCAGCGGCCCAGCACATCCACTTCGACCGAACGGTCGTTACCGCTCAGTTGCAAGCAGTCATACAGCCCCAGCGCCGGGTGCACCTGGCCATCAAGACTCACCTGCAGTTGCGCCTGGCCACTGAAAATCAATACGGTGCTGGCAGCGCTGAACCACCGACCCCCACCGTTGAACCACTGCAAGCGTGCCCGGTAACGCCCCGGCGCATAGATCAGGTTGAAGTCGCGAATCGGCCCGCCCAATAGCATGCAGCTCACGTGGCTCTCACCACTGAACGCATAGGCATCGAACGGCAGCAGTGGGCGGCTGGGTGCGCCATCCACCGTCAGGCGCATGCCATCACCTTGCAGTACGGTGATGATCCGCTGGTAACCGGCAAAGCTGGAGAAGCCGCCAGACGCTTCGATGTCGGCGATCGACAGGCGCCAGCCAAAGCCATCCAGCCCGTCGCCCGCATCGCGGGTGATTTCTTCAGTGAAGCCACCGCCGTTCTTCCACGGCATGCGCGGGTAGTCTTGGGCGCGTAACCACTGCAACTGGCTCATTTGCTGAAGCGTCCTTCCAGGCGATGACGGGAACCGGGGTGAATCAGCCGCGCCGCAGTAACGGGCTGGCGACCGGACCAGGTACGGCGGCGGATCAGCAGGCAAGGTTCGCCCGCTTCGATCTGCAGCAACTGGCACTCGTGCGCCTCGGCGAGGATGGCTTCGACCACGTGCTCGCCCTCGGTCAGCGGTGCTACCTGGGACAGGTAGGCGTAAGGTGTCTGCCGGGTGAAGTCCTGCTTGAGGTAGTCGGGGGCGATCTGCGCGTTGACGTAGCGGTCTTCGATCTGCACCGGCACGCCGTTTTCGTAATGCACGATCAGCGAATGAAACACCCGCTGGCCTTCGCGCATGTCCAGGGCCAGGGCGCGCTCGGAGCCGGCCGCTTCCTCGGCCAGGGTGATGACCTGGCAGCTATGCTGGTGGCCACGTGCGGCGATTTCGTCAGCGATGTTGTTGACCTCGAACAACGCCGAACGGGTCTTGGGTTCGGCAACGAAGGTGCCGACGCCCTGCATCCGCACCAGCAGCCCTTCGGCAGTGAGCTCGCGCAGCGCGCGGTTGATGGTCATGCGGCTGAAACCCAGCTGGCTGACCAGCTCGCTTTCGGACGGCACCCGGTGGTGCGGCGGCCAGCTGCCATTCTCGATGTGCTGAATGATCATCTGTTTGACCCGGGCGTAGAGCGGCGCCGGGCCCTCGCCCATCTGGGCTACCAGCGCGGAGACAGGAGGTGTCGGCACGGCGTTTGATCCTTGTGCAATTGGGTTGAACGGTAGCTTGCCGGAGTTTACCCGGCAGGCAAACGGCTGTATATGTATATACAAGTTGAACAATAACAGGATAGCGCAATGCCCGCCTACTACGCCGAACGTGCCCTCCTGCCCAGCGGTTGGGCCAACAATGTTCGCTTCGAGGTGGCCGCCGATGGCCACCTGGCTGCGGTTCAAGCCGATGCCAGTGCCGAAGGCGCCGAGCGCCTCAGTGGCCCAGTATTGCCGGGCATGCCCAACCTGCACTCCCATGCCTTTCAACGAGCCATGGCGGGCCTGGCGGAGGTGGCGGGCAACCCCAACGACAGCTTCTGGACCTGGCGCGAACTGATGTACCGCCTGGTCGGCAAGATAACGCCAGAGCAACTGCAGGTCATCGCCCGCCAGCTATACATCGAGATGCTCAAGGCCGGCTACACCTCGGTTGCCGAGTTCCACTACGTGCACCATGACCAGGCGGGCGAGCCTTACGCCGACCCGGCCGAACTTTCCCGGCGCATCAGTGCTGCGGCGGCCAGCAGCGGCATTGGCCTGACCTTGCTGCCGGTGCTTTACAGCCATGCCGGTTTCGGCGGCCAGGCACCCAACCAAGGGCAGCGGCGCTTCATCAACTCCACCGAGCACTACCTGCAACTGCAAGCGCAGCTGGCCCCGGTACTGGCGGGGCAGCCTGCACAGCAGCTGGGCCTGTGCTTTCACTCGTTGCGCGCGGTAACGCCTGAGCAGATCACCGAAGTGCTGGCTGCCGGCAATCAGCAATGCCCCATCCATATTCACATCGCCGAACAACAGAAGGAGGTCGACGACTGCCTGGCCTGGAGTGGCCTGCGTCCGCTGCAATGGCTGTATGAACATGTGCCGGTGGATGCGCGCTGGTGCCTGGTGCATGCCACCCATGCGCAGCCTGCAGAAGTGGCGGCCATGGCCCGCAGTAAAGCCGTGGCAGGCCTGTGCCTGACCACCGAGGCCAACCTGGGTGACGGTATTTTCCCGGCGGTGGACTTCCTGGCCCAGGGTGGGCGCATGGGTATCGGCTCCGACAGCCATGTGTCACTCAGCGTGGTCGAGGAGCTGCGTTGGCTGGAATACGGCCAACGCCTGCGTGACCAGCGGCGCAACCGGCTGCACCGGGAAGACCAGCCGATGGTCGGGCGCACGTTGTATGACGCTGCATTGCGTGGCGGTGCCCAGGCACTGGGGCAGCCCATCGGTGAACTGGCGGTGGGCAAGCGTGCTGACTGGCTGGTACTTGATGGCCAGGACCCGTATATCGCCATGGCCGATGGCGATGCCATTCTTAACCGCTGGCTGTTCGCCGGGGGCGACCGCCAGGTGCGCGATGTAATGGTCAATGGGCAGTGGGTGGTGCGCCAGGGGCGGCACGAACAGGAAGCGCAAAGCGCGCTGGCGTTTGTCGAGGTGTTGCGCCAGCTGCTGGGTTGACTGCATGGGCGGGTGTGCAGCCAGTTGTGGGAGCGGCCTTGTGTCGCGAAAGGGCCGCAAAGCGGCCCCAGTCGACTCAATGCATCTGCACGATCTGCTTGTCCGCCATCCGCCAAATCAACCGGCTGGTGTCATAACCCTGCTGCCGTGCCTTGGCCTGCAGGTTCTCACGCTCCCATGCCGGCAATGAAGGCGTGCGCGACAGAATCCACAGGTATTTGCGGTCCGGGCTGCCGACGATCGCCGTACGGTAACGCTCATCCACGTACAGGATCCAGTATTCGCCCCTGGTCAGGCCAGGCACCAGGCGGGTGAACCAGTTGTCGAATTCCACCCACAACCTGTCGGTATGCCCCGGCTGCTGAATGTTGGCGTGGCCTTCGGCGCGCAGCCATTCATCACCCATCGTGCGGCAACGGTTGAGCACACCGTACGAGCCGTCAGGCTTGAGGTTGTAATGGGCCTCGGACTGGGCGCATTCGCTCTGGTACGGCATCGGCAAGCGGGCCAGCTCGTACCACTTGCCCTGGTACCGCTTGAGGTCGACGTTACCGGCGGTCTTGGGCGCCAGCGGGTCGTTGGCCGAGGTGGCGCAGCCACCCAACAGCATCACCAGGCACAACCCCAGCAGCAGGTGCAGACGCGTCATTTGAGGCCCTGCCCTGAGTACATCAATACCTTGTCAGCTGCATACTGCACGCTGATGAAGCTCTTCTCGTCCCCCCAGGTGCAGCTGCTCATGCCCAGTGCGCCAGAGCACTCGGTGGGCGTGCCGAGCAGTTGCTCGACCTCGGCCTTGTTCATACCGGCCTTGAGCTTGGAATAGTTTTCCTGATTGATCTTGCTGCACGCAGTCAGGACGACGCACAAGGACAACAGGGCGAGGGAACGCAACGACATGAAGGGACACTCCTGGAAGGTGGGTGCAGGCGAGTGGCTGCAGTGACCTTCGACGGGAAAATCGCTCCCTGGTTCCCTACCTGCACGCCTTTCGTTCAACACCGTTGGTCGGCTGGCGCTGCGCAGGCGCTTCAGGCTCCAAAAACAAATGGGGCCGCATAGCGGCCCCATTCATTACTCAGAACCTGGAGCCAGGCTCCAGCAGAAAATCCATCTCTTCGCTGGTGCTCGGCCGCTCCAGCATCAGGTTGCGGTGCGGGAAGCGCCCGAACCGTGCAATCACGCGCTGGTGCTGCTCGGCATAGTCGAGGAAGCCTTCGAACAAGCGTCGGTGGGCCTCTGGCTGCTCATCCAGCAGCACCTGATAGCGTTCGACGCAGAGGTTCTGCCAGTCCAGCACTTCGGCATGCTCCAGCACCAGCAGCACGAACACTCGCTGGATCGGCAGCAGTTGGTAATCCCAGCCCTTCTGCAAACCCTGCAGCGCGACCACCTGGGCACGCCGGTCGCCCTCGAAAGCGCGCGGCGTATCGCGGTAGATCATGCGCGGCAGCTGGTCCAGCAGGAGCAACAGGCCGAGCCAGCCTTGCGGGCTTTGCTGCCACTCGTCGAGCCCGCCCGCCAGGGCATGCTCAACCAGCTCGCCAAACACCGCCTGGGCTTCGCCATCGTGATGCTTGCCGAACCACAGCGTGCTCTTCTCGTCAGCCACGGCCTGGGGACTGGTGCCCCAACCGAACCACCACTCCAGCAACGGCTGCCAAGGTGCGAGCATGTCTTACTCCTTGTGATAGGCGGTAACGCGCTCAACCTCTTCCTTCGAGCCGAGGATCACCGACACGCGCTGGTGCAGGCTCTCTGGCTTGATGTCGAGGATGCGATCGTAACCGTTGGTGGAGGCGCCGCCAGCCTGCTCGATGATGAACGACATCGGGTTGGCTTCGTACATCAGGCGCAGCTTGCCCGGCTTGCTCGGCTCGCGGGCATCGCGCGGGTACATGAACAGGCCGCCACGGGTCAGGATACGGTGTACGTCGGCCACCATGGAGGCGATCCAGCGCATGTTGTAGTTCTTTTTCAGTGGCCCGGTCTCACCGGCCAGCAGCTCGCCCACGTAACGCTGTACCGGGGCTTCCCAGTGGCGCTGGTTGGACATGTTGATGGCGAACTCGGCGGTGGTAGCCGGTACCTGGATGTTTTCGTGGGTCAGAACGAAGCTGCCCAGTTCGCGGTCCAGGGTGAAGCCCTTGACGCCGTTGCCCAGGGTCAGGATCAGCATGGTCTGCGGGCCGTAGATGGCATAACCGGCAGCGACCTGCTCGGTACCTGGCTGCAGGAATGCTTCTTCGTTCAGGCTTTCGTTCTGGCTCAGGTACTGGTTAGGGCAACGCAGTACCGAGAAGATGGTGCCGACCGAGACGTTGACGTCGATGTTCGACGAGCCGTCGAGCGGGTCGAAGACCAGCAGGTAGGCGCCTTTCGGGTATTTGCCCGGGATCTGGTAGGCGTTGTCCATTTCTTCGGACGCCATGCCGGCCAGGTGGCCGCCCCACTCGTTGGCTTCGAGCAGGATGTCGTTGGAAATCACGTCCAGCTTCTTCTGCACTTCGCCCTGCACGTTTTCGGTGCCCATGCTGCCCAGCACGCCGCCGAGGGCGCCCTTGGACACGTGGTGGCTGATTTCCTTGCACGCACGCGCTACCACTTCGATCAGGAAGCGCAGATCGGCAGGGGTATTGTTGCTGCGGGTCTGCTCAATCAGATAGCGACTCAGGGTAACGCGGGACATGTATGGCTCCGAACGGATTGGGGGAGAAAAACCCCCGCAGTTTACAGGGAGAGTTGAATGCTAGCGAGCAAAGAGACTCGCTGGGCAGTCAGACGGCACTTTAGGTCGGTAGTTCAGCGATGGCCTGGCCGGTGGTCAGTTGGGGCTGCTGTGCAGCCCAATCGCCGGCAAGCCGGCTCCCAAAGGTTTTGTGCTGCCTTCAAGGCAACGCAGATCCTGTGGGAGCGGGCTTGCCCCGCGAATGGGCCGCAACGCGGCCCCAGCACTCAATCCAGCGCCTTCCAGATATCGGTCGCATACTCGCGAATGGTCCGGTCCGAAGAGAACCAGCCCATCCGCGCCGTGTTCAGCACTGCAATGCGCCACCACTCCTGCGGTGTATGCCACAACTCCTCGACGCGCCGCTGGGCATCCCAGTAGGCATCGAAATCGGCGCAGACCAGGAAGCGGTCGTACGCCACCAGCCCATCGATCAGCCCGGCATAGCGCCCAGGGTCATCCGGCGAAAACACACCACTGCGGATCGCCTGCAGTACATCGTTCAAGCGGTTGGAGGCGGCTATCGCGGCACTGGCACCAAAGTCGCCGGCACGCTTGCGCGCCTCGACCTGCTGCGCAGTCAAACCGAAGATGAACATGTTGTCGGCACCCACCTGTTCGCACATCTCCACGTTGGCACCGTCCAGGGTGCCGATGGTCAGCGCGCCATTGAGGCCGAACTTCATGTTGCTGGTACCCGAGGCTTCGTAGCCGGCAGTGGAGATCTGCTCCGACAGGTCCGCTGCCGGGATGATGCTCTCCGCCAGGCTGACGTTGTAGTTGGGCAGGAACACCACCTTGAGCAGGCCACGCACGGTGGGGTCGTTGTTGACCACGCGGGCGATGTCGTTGGCCAGCTTGATGATCAGCTTGGCCTGGTGGTAGCTGGCCGCCGCCTTGCCGGCAAAGATCTTCACCCGGGGCACCCAGTTGATACCGGGGTCGTTGCGTATGGCCTGGTACAGCGCCACGGTGTGCAACAGGTTGAGCAGCTGGCGCTTGTATTCGTGGATGCGCTTGACCTGCACATCGAACAGCGCCTCTGGGTTGACCGTAACCCCGACGCGGTCCTGAATGATGCTGGCCAGTGCGCGCTTGCTGTGCAGGCGCTGCGCGGCGAACGCCTTGCGAAAGCCCCCCTTGTCGGCGAACGGCACCAGGTTTGCCAGGCGCGCCTCGGGGTCGTCGAGGAGCTCCGGCCCCAGGGCCTCGACCAGCATCGCGGTCAATTGCGGGTTGGCCTGGTACAGCCAGCGGCGGAAGGTGATGCCGTTGGTCTTGTTGTTGATCCGCTGCGGGTAGAGCTTGTGCAGCTCGGCGAACACCGTGCTTTTCATCAGCTTGCTGTGCAGCGCCGACACCCCGTTGACGCTGTGTGAGCCGAGGAATGCCAGGTTGCCCATGCGCACCCGGCGGCCGTTGTCCTCCTCGATCAGCGACACTGCCCGTAGCACGTCGAAGTCATGCAGGCCTTTCGCGCGCAGGGCGTCGATATGGTAGGCGTTGATCAGGTAGATGATCTGCATGTGCCGCGGCAGCATGCGCTCCATCAGCGCCACAGGCCAGGTTTCCAGGGCTTCGGGCAGCAGGGTGTGGTTGGTATAGGCCAATGTACCGACGGTAAGCTCCCAGGCCTTTTCCCACGGAATTTCGTGCTGGTCGACCAGCAGCCGCATCAGTTCGGCCACGGCAATCGACGGGTGCGTGTCATTGAGCTGGATCGCCGCCGCATCCGGCAGGTTGAGCAGGTCCTTGTGCATGTTCAGGTGGCGCCGCAGCAGGTCCTGCAGCGATGCCGAGACAAAGAAGTATTCCTGGCGCAGGCGCAGCTCCTGGCCAGCCTCGGTACTGTCGGCTGGGTACAGCACCCGCGAGATACTTTCGGCGCGCGCGACTTCGGCCACCGCCCCCAGGTGGTCACCGGCGTTGAAACGCTCCAGGTGGAGTTCTTCCAGCGCCCGTGCACGCCACAGGCGCAGAGTATTGACGCTGGACCCGCGCCAGCCAACCACCGGCGTGTCATAGGCAACCGCCCGCACCGTTTCGCCCGGCGACCAGACCTGACGCTGCTGGCCGTGGGCGTCGTGCACCGTTTCGACACTACCGCCAAAGCTGATCGGGTAGATCACCTCGGCGCGCTCGAACTCCCAGGGGTTGCCGAAATCCAGCCAGTTCTCGGTCTGCTCCTGCTGCCAGCCATCGACCATGGCCTGGCGGAACAGCCCGTGCTCGTAACGGATGCCGTAACCGTGGGCGGCAATGCCCAGGGTCGACATGCTTTCCATGAAACAGGCTGCCAGACGCCCCAGGCCACCATTACCTAGAGCGGCGTCCGGCTCGAGCAGGCGAATGCGCTCCAGGTCCACATCCAGCCCTTCCAGCGCATCGCGGGCTATGTCCAGCAAGCCCAGGTTGCTCAGGCTGTCATAGAGCAGGCGGCCGATGAGGAATTCAAGGGAGAGGTAATACACCCGCTTCTGGCTGCGTCTATAGGCCTGACGGGTGTGGTCCATCCAGTGGTCGACCATGTGATCGCGGGCAGCCAGCGCAATGGCTTCGAACCAGTCGTGGTCGAAGGCATGCTCAGGGTCCTTGCCGACTGCATAGGTAAGCTTGTCCAGTACAGCGGCACGAAAATCGGCCACCTCGGCATCACGTGCTTTGGGTTCCTGGGACATACGGCATCCTCGGGCAAGTTGACGAAAGCGCAGGGAGAGTGTTGAGACTAGACCCTTCGACAGGGAGTGACAGTCTCGGTTCGCAGTTTTCATGCCCACTTTGCCAATCCGGCAAAAGGTTGTTCACAAATTGAACAACTCCGGTATCATCGCGCGCCCCAAGACCGTGATCCACCACCTATAACGATGAAAACGACCCTGATTGCCGCGGCCGAAGTCGACCGCCTGGAAACCTGGCAGCGCTATGCCAGCCATATGTGCGGAGGCTGCCATTCGACCTGCTGCACGCTGCCCGTGGAAGTGAAGATCAAAGACCTGATCCGCATTGGCGTGGTGGACGAGTTCGAAAAGGACGAGCCGCCGAAAAACGTGGCCAAACGCCTGCAGAAGGAAGGCATCATCGAACGCTTCAACCAGAAGTCCGGGATCTTCACCCTGACCCGGATGAGCAACGATGACTGCATGTATCTGGATCGCAAGAGCCGCCTGTGCACCATTTATGACAAGCGCCCGGATACCTGCCGCAATCACCCGAAGATCGGGCCACGGCCGGGGTATTGTGCTTACAAGCCGAAAGCGGCTACCCGTTGAGCTACTGCCTGCACCGACGTCTTCGTGGTTAAACTCGCCCGCCCCTACGTTGCACAAAACCTGTAGGAGCGGGTTTACCCGCGAGAGGCCGGTACAGCCAGCACAAAAAAAAACAGACAAAAAAAACGCCCCCGGCCTTACGACCGGGGGCGTTTTCATTCAGCCAGAACTAACTCAGCTGTTCTTGGCTTTCTTGGCAGCGCGGGTACGCTCGCTTTCGTCCAGGATCTTCTTGCGAAGACGGATGGACTTCGGCGTTACTTCGCACAGCTCGTCTTCCTGGATGTATTCCAGAGCCTGTTCCAGGGTGAAGCGAACTGGCGGAACCAGGGCGATGACTTCGTCTTTACCCGAAGCACGCATGTTGTCGAGCTTCTTGCCCTTGGTAGGGTTGACGCCCAGGTCGTTGTCGCGGCTGTTCTGGCCGATGATCTGACCGTTGTAGATCTCTTGACCGTGCTCGACAAACAGCTTGCCACGCGCCTGCAGGGTTTCCAGCGAGTAGGTCAGCGCCTTGCCGGTTTCGACCGAAACCAGTACGCCATTCTGACGGCCGGACATGTGGCCGGACTTCACGGCGTCGTAGCGATCGAAGATCGAAGTCAGAATGCCTGCACCGTTGGTCAGGGTCAGGAACTGGTTACGGAAACCGATCAGACCACGAGCCGGGATGTTGTACTCCAGGCGTACACGGCCCTTGCCATCCGGGACCATGTTGGTCAGGTCGCCTTTACGCAGACCCATCTCTTCCATGACCTTGCCCTGCGAATCTTCAGGGATGTCGATGGTGACGTTCTCGAACGGTTCCTGCTTCACGCCATCCACTTCACGGATGATCACTTCCGGACGGCCCAGGGCCAATTCGAAGCCTTCGCGACGCATGGTTTCGATCAGTACCGAAAGGTGCAGCTCACCACGGCCCGAGACCTTGAACTTGTCTGGGGAGTCGGTTTCTTCAACGCGCAGGGCTACGTTGTACAGCAGCTCTTTGTCCAGACGGTCCTTGATGTTACGGCTGGTGACGAACTTGCCTTCCTTGCCGCAGAACGGCGAGTCGTTGACCTGGAAGGTCATCGAAACGGTAGGCTCGTCAACGGTCAGCGGCTTCATCGCCTCAACGGCAGTTGGGTCGCACAGGGTGTCGGAGATGAACAGCTCGTCGAAACCGCTGATGCAGACGATGTCACCCGCTTGGGCTTCTTCGACATCCACGCGGTGCAGACCGTGGTGGCCCATCAGCTTGAGGATACGGCCGTTACGCTTCTTGCCTTCAGCGTCGATGGCGACAACCGGGGTGTTCGGCTTGATGCGACCACGGGCAATACGGCCAACACCGATAACACCCAGGAAGCTGTTGTAGTCCAGTGCGGAGATCTGCATCTGGAACGGGCCGTCACGGTCAACAGCTGGCGCTGGAACGTGGTCGATGACAGCCTGATACAGGGCAGTCATGTCTTCGCCCATTGCGGTGTGGTCCAGACCGGCAATGCCGTTCAGGGCCGAGGCGTAGACGACTTTGAAGTCCAGCTGCTCGTCGGTGGCACCGAGGTTGTCGAACAGGTCGAAGATCTGGTCCAGAACCCAGTCAGGACGCGCGCCCGGACGGTCGACCTTGTTGATCACGACGATCGGCTTCAGGCCAGCCTCGAAAGCCTTCTTGGTCACGAAGCGGGTTTGCGGCATCGGGCCGTCCTGAGCGTCGACCAGCAGCAGCACGGAGTCGACCATCGACATTACACGCTCAACCTCGCCACCGAAGTCGGCGTGGCCGGGGGTGTCGACGATGTTGATGTGGTAGCCATTCCAGTTAATGGCGGTGTTTTTCGCCAGAATGGTAATGCCGCGCTCTTTTTCCTGGTCGTTGGAGTCCATCACGCGCTCGTCGTTGAGCTCGTTACGCTCCAGAGTGCCGGACTGGCGCAGGAGTTTGTCGACCAGGGTGGTTTTACCATGGTCAACGTGGGCGATGATGGCGATGTTACGCAGATTTTCGATCACAACTGTATCTCGATCAGAGGATTCGGTTGCCGCCAGTCTAGGCGGCCAATATGAAGGTAAAAGGCTCAGCGGGCCCGGCGGTCGGGAGGGCGATGGCGGATGCTGCCGCCATACAGCCCTGGCGTCTTATGTCGGACGATAAACACGCACATTGGCATGTCCCTCACTGAGCAGGTGGTGTGCGTGCAAACGGCTCATCACACCCTTGTCGCAATACAGCAAGTACTGGCGGGTTTCATCCAGCTGCTTGAACTTGCTGTTGATCGCGTAAAACGGCATCACCTGGACTTCCACGCCGTCGATTACCAGGGGTTGGTCTTCCTGGGCATCGGGGTGACGGATGTCGATGACGATCTGGCCTGGCAGCGCTTCGCGCACTTCCTCGACCTCGATGTCCTTGCCCAGTTCGTCGATCACGTGGTCGATCGAGATGAACTTGGCACGTTCGAGCGCACGCTCCAGCACGGCCATGTCGAATTGCTTTTCTTCATGCTCCATGCGGTGACGCTTGGCGTGAGTGGTCGGGTTTACCGAGATCACACCGCAGTATTCAGGCATGTGCTTGGCGAAGTCGGCGGTGCCGATTTCGGTGGCCTGGTCAATGATGTCCTGCTTGTGGCTGGCCAGCAACGGGCGCAGCACCAGCTTGTCGGTGGCCGAATCGATGATCGACAGGTTCGGCAGCGTCTGGCTCGACACCTGGGAGATCGCTTCGCCGGTCACCAGCGCGTCGATTTGCAGACGGTCGGCCATGTGCGCCGCACCGCGCAGCATCATGCGCTTGAGGGTCACGCCCATGTAGCTGTTGTCGACCTTGTTGAGGATCTCGCCGACCACTTCCTCGAACGGCACGCTGATGAACAGCACGCGCTGGCTGCTGCCGTACTTTTTCCAGAGGTAGTGGGCCACTTCCATCACGCCCAGCTCGTGCGCACGGCCGCCGAGGTTGAAGAAGCAGAAGTGGGTCATCAGGCCGCGGCGCATCATCTGATAGGCGGCCACGGTGGAGTCGAAGCCACCGGACATCAACACCAGGGTCTGCTCCAGGGCGCCCAGCGGATAGCCGCCAATGCCCTGGTGCTGGTTGTGGATCACGTACAGGCGCTGGTTGCGGATTTCGATGCGCACCAGCACTTGCGGGTTCTTCAGCTCGATGCCGGCGGCGCCGCACTGCTGACGCAGCTGGCTGCCGACGTAGCGGTCGACATCCATCGAGGTGAAGTCGTGATGGCCGCCGCGCTTGCAGCGTACGGCGAAGTGCTTGCCGGCCAGCAGGTGGCCGAAATGGTGCTTGCACTTGGCGACGATGTCGTCGAAGTCGCCCAGCGGGTATTCCTCGACCTGCAGGAAGTGGGTGATACCCGGCGTGCAGGCGAGGCGCTCGATCATCTCGCGCTGGACCTTCTCGTCCTCGACGCGGGTGACCACTTCGAGATTGTCCCAGACACCATCGACCGCGAGCTCAGGATCGAGGTCCTTGAGCACGTTGCGGATGTTCTTGCTGAGCTGGCGGATGAAGCGCTTGCGCACCGGCCGGCTCTTGATGGTGATTTCTGGGAAGACTTTGACGATAAGTTTCATTGGTTAACAGCGCGCGCAGGGCCTGCCGAAAATGAGGGGCGCGAATTATATCGGAAATTGCTCAGGATTTGACCAACTTTTGTACAGAAGGTTGGATTTATGTTTGCCCACACCGGCCTCATCGCCAGCAAGCCGGCTTCCACAGGGCATAGCGTAGGTCTTGATGCCCGTGGTGAACTTGTGAGAGGCGGCTTGCCGGCGATGAGGCCCTTTAAGGAAGCACAAACGCCAACTAACGCACCGCATTGGTGCGCGCACGCCAGAATTCGCATCTTAAGAGTGCATTTTTTACTCGACACCCATCCCCAGATGCCCGCAAACGCCCCTTTTTATCCCGCGCTCGCCATTTTCGGGCACTGGCATGCAATTTGCTCCCTTGTGAGGCAGGTAAGCTTGGCCGACTATCCGCGCCCGGCAACACCCTTTTTGCAGGGCAGCGGCCAACTGCGCCCTAGACCATCCGGAGGACAACATGTCGAAGTCGGTTCAACTCATCAAAGATCATGACGTCAAGTGGATTGATCTGCGTTTCACGGACACCAAAGGCATTCAGCATCACGTGACCATGCCAGCGCGTGATGGCCTGGACGAAGACTTCTTCGAAGTCGGCAAGATGTTCGACGGCTCCTCCATCGCTGGCTGGAAAGGCATCGAAGCCTCCGACATGATCCTGATGCCGGTCGACGACACCGCCGTACTGGACCCGTTCACCGAAGAGCCGACCCTGATCATCACCTGCGACATCGTCGACCCGTCGAGCATGCAGGGCTACGACCGTGACCCACGCGGCATCGCCAAGCGCGCCGAAGAGTACCTGAAGAGCACCGGCATCGGTGACACCGTATTCGCAGGCCCAGAGCCAGAGTTCTTCATCTTCGACGAGGTGAAGTTCCAGTCGGACATCTCCGGCTCGATGTTCAAGATCTTCTCCGAGCAAGGCTCGTGGATGACTGGCGCTGACGTGGAAGGCGGCAACAAAGGCCACCGTCCGGGCGTTAAAGGTGGCTACTTCCCGGTTCCGCCGTTCGACCACGACCACGAAATCCGTACTGCCATGTGCAACGCACTGGAAGAAATGGGCCAGACCGTTGAAGTTCACCACCACGAAGTGGCGACTGCCGGCCAGAACGAAATCGGCGTCAAGTTCAACACCCTGGTGAAGAAAGCTGACGAAGTACAGGCCCTGAAATACGTCGTGCACAACGTTGCCGACGCTTACGGCCGTACCGCTACCTTCATGCCGAAGCCACTGTACGGCGATAACGGCTCGGGCATGCACGTGCACATGTCGATCTGGAAAGACGGCAAGAACACCTTCTCGGGTGAAGGCTATGCCGGCCTGTCCGACACCGCCCTGTACTTCATCGGCGGCATCATCAAGCACGGTAAGGCCCTGAACGGCTTCACCAACCCGTCGACCAACTCCTACAAGCGTCTGGTCCCAGGCTTCGAAGCCCCGGTAATGCTGGCCTACTCGGCACGCAACCGTTCCGCCTCGATCCGTATTCCTTACGTCGGCAGCCCGAAAGCCCGCCGTATCGAAGCCCGTTTCCCGGACCCATCGGCCAACCCGTACCTGGCTTTCGCAGCCCTGCTGATGGCTGGCCTCGACGGTATCCAGAACAAGATCCACCCAGGCGATGCTGCCGACAAGAACCTGTACGATCTGCCGCCTGAAGAGGCTAAAGACATCCCGCAAGTGTGCGGCAGCCTGAAAGAAGCTCTGGAAGAGCTGGATAAAGGCCGTGCGTTCCTGACCAAGGGCGGCGTGTTCTCCGATGACTTCATCGATGCCTTCATCGAGCTGAAGTCGGAAGAAGAGATCAAGGTTCGCACCTTCGTACACCCGCTGGAATACGAGCTGTACTACAGCTGCTGATCTAATCGGCGCCTGGCGTCGATGAAATCACCGGAAACGGCCTTCTTCTGAAGGCCGTTTTTGTTTTTGCGATCGTCCGAATCGGACGCGTCCTACAAGCAGAATGCGTCACCCAACCCACAATCAGGTCTCCATGCATAAGGAGATCACCATGCAACGCTTCACCATCGCGCTCGTCATCACATTCGGCCTTCTCGGCTGCCAGGCATCAACACCTTCTGAACCAGACTTTCAGCCCTTGCTGACCAGTATCGAGCAGCGCCTGGACCTGGCCACCTCGGTTGCGGTACACAAATGGGACAACCACCTGCCCGTGGAAGCCCCCGAACGGGAGCGACAGGTGCTGTCGGGTGTCCAAGAGATGGCACCCGACTACGACCTGAGCCCCGAGCGCGCCGCTGCGTTTTTCGCTGACCAGATCGAAGCCAACAAGCTCATCCAGTACACCCTGCGCGACCGCTGGACAGTGCTTGGGCAACGACCGCCCGCTGCACCGCTCGACCTCGCCAACCAGATTCGACCCCGCCTGGACAAACTCCAGGCAACGCTACTGTTCGAACTGGCCCGCTTTGACCGGCAGCATAATCAGGGCTGCACGCAAAAACTCGCTCACGCCTTGGCGCGACGCACCAACGACCCTCTACGCCACCAGGCGCTGGTACGCGCCACCACAAAATTGTGCGTCGAACGCTAATCGCGAAGATGCTCTATATTGGTGCATAACGCTATTCATCACGCCGCTGACCACCCCAAAACAGGTCACGTGAAACGGTAAATCAGCACATTCTGATCCGAATAAGCGCAATAACAGGTCTTTATCAAGGAATCCCGCTTCTTTTCGGAGCCTTGGTTTGTTTCTTGCATTTTCCAGGCATCAGCGGATCCATAGCGCGCTCGTCCTTGGCCCGACCAAGGACCAGCCAGCGCCAAAAGAGGTCAACGACGCCTTATGACCATCAGCGATGCACAGCACCGTCTGCTTCTGGACAACCTGACCACCGCCACGCTCCTGCTCAACGCCGAGCTGCGCCTGGAGTACATGAACCCGGCTGCGGAAATGCTGCTGGCGGTGAGCGGGCAGCGGAGCCATGGGCAGTTCATCAGTGAGCTGTTCACCGAATCGACCGAAGCGCTCAATTCGCTGCGCCAGGCCGTCGAACACGCACATCCGTTCACCAAGCGCGAAGCGCAGCTCACGTCGTTGACTGGGCAGACCATCACAGTCGACTACGCCGTGACGCCGATCCTGCACCAGGGCAATACCTTGCTGCTACTCGAGGTGCACCCGCGCGACCGCCTGCTGCGCATCACCAAGGAAGAGGCCCAGCTGAGCAAGCAGGAAACCACCAAGATGCTGGTGCGCGGCCTGGCCCACGAGATCAAGAACCCGCTCGGCGGCATCCGCGGCGCTGCGCAATTGCTGGCCCGCGAACTGCCCGAAGACGGCCTGCGCGACTACACCAACGTGATCATCGAAGAGGCCGACCGCCTGCGTAACCTGGTCGACCGCATGCTCGGCTCGAACAAGCTGCCGTCGCTGGCCATGACCAACATTCACGAAGTGCTCGAGCGGGTCTGCAGCCTGGTCGACGCCGAAAGCCAAGGCTGCATCACATTGGTGCGCGATTACGACCCAAGCCTGCCGGACGTGCTGATCGACCGCGAGCAGATGATCCAGGCGGTGCTGAATATCGTGCGCAACGCCATGCAGGCGATCAGCTCGCAGAACGAGCTGCGCCTGGGCCGTATCACACTGCGCAGCCGCGCGATGCGCCAGTTCACCATCGGCCACGTGCGCCACCGCCTGGTGGCCCGCGTCGAGATCATCGACAACGGCCCGGGCATTCCCAGTGAACTGCAGGACACCCTCTTCTATCCCATGGTCAGTGGCCGCCCGGACGGTACCGGGCTGGGCCTGGCCATTACCCAGAACATCATCAGCCAGCACCAGGGCCTGATCGAGTGTGAAAGCCACGCCGGGCACACCGCCTTCTCGATCTTCCTGCCCCTGGAACAAGGAGCCACCGCCTCATGAGCCGAAGTGAAACCGTATGGATCGTCGACGATGATCGCTCCATCCGCTGGGTCCTGGAAAAAGCCCTGCAACAGGAAGGCATGACCACCCAGAGCTTCGACAGCGCCGATGGCGTGATGGGCCGCCTGGCTCGGCAGCAGCCGGACGTGATCATTTCCGACATCCGTATGCCCGGTGCCAGTGGCCTCGACCTGCTGGCGCAGATTCGCGAGCAGCACCCGCGCCTGCCGGTCATCATCATGACTGCCCATTCCGACCTGGACAGCGCGGTGGCGTCGTACCAGGGCGGTGCGTTCGAGTACCTGCCGAAACCGTTCGACGTCGATGAAGCGGTGTCGCTGGTCAAGCGCGCCAACCAGCATTCCCAGGAACAACAAGGCCTCGACGTGCCCCAGGCGCTGGCCCGCACGCCGGAAATCATCGGTGAAGCACCGGCGATGCAGGAGGTATTCCGCGCCATCGGTCGCTTGAGCCACTCCAACATCACCGTGCTGATCAATGGCGAATCGGGTACCGGCAAGGAACTGGTCGCCCACGCCCTGCACCGCCACAGCCCGCGCGCGGCATCGCCCTTCATCGCCTTGAACATGGCGGCCATCCCGAAAGACCTGATGGAGTCGGAGCTGTTCGGCCATGAGAAAGGGGCGTTCACCGGCGCAGCCAACCTGCGCCGCGGCCGCTTCGAGCAGGCCGATGGCGGCACGCTTTTCCTCGACGAAATCGGCGACATGCCGGCCGACACCCAGACCCGCCTGCTGCGGGTACTGGCCGATGGCGAGTTTTATCGCGTGGGCGGCCATGTGCCGGTGAAGGTCGATGTGCGAATCATCGCCGCCACGCACCAGAACCTCGAACTGCTGGTACAAGCCGGCAAGTTCCGTGAGGACTTGTTCCACCGCCTCAACGTGATTCGCATCCATATACCGCGCCTGGCCGACCGTCGCGAGGACATCCCTGCCCTCGCCCGCCACTTCCTCGGCCGCGCCGCGCAGGAGCTGGCCGTCGAGCCGAAACTGCTCAAGCCGGAAACCGAAGAATTCATCCGCAACTTGCCTTGGCCCGGCAACGTTCGCCAGCTGGAGAACACCTGCCGCTGGATCACCGTGATGGCCTCCAGCCGCGAAGTGCTGATCGGCGACCTGCCACCGGAGCTGCTCAACCTGCCGCAGGACGCTGCGCCAGTGACCAACTGGGAGCAAGCCCTGCGCCAGTGGGCCGACCAGGCCTTGGCCCGCGGGCAGTCGAACCTGCTCGACAGCGCGGTGCCCAGCTTTGAGCGGATCATGATCGAGACCGCGCTCAAGCACACGGCCGGGCGCCGCCGTGATGCGGCTGTGCTGCTTGGCTGGGGGCGCAATACCCTGACGCGCAAGATCAAGGAACTGGGGATGAATGTGGATGGGGGAGATGACGATGAGGGCGATGACCACTGACGCCTCGTCATTCAGATAGACCTCTGGGGCCGCTTTGCGGCCCCAGCCGTTTCTGGCGCATGCACCGAAGCTGTGCCCTCTGCACCGCCCCAAGGCACAAATCCCCTCTAAAACCGGCCAAATCCCCCTCAAAGGCCAGTATTCACAGGCCTGGCAAAACTGGCACGCCCCCTGCAATAGCTAATACATACCCAGTTTCGGGGGCCCTGGTACAGGCAGGCCGGGTGAACCCCTCTTTTATTTGCAGTTGCTCCAGTTTTCGGGGACCTCGGTACAGGCAGGCCGGGACATCCCCTCTTTTACACGCAGTCGCTCCCGCTTTTGGGGACCCTGGTACAGGCAGGCCGGGACATCCCCTCTTTTATTCGTGCAGCCTCACCTGCACCCGCCAACGCCCAGCGTCCTCTGCACCGGCCCATTCGCCCTGCAGAGGGCGCGCAGCCACCACGGTCAGCAGCAACCCCTCCTTGCTGTTCTGCAAGCGCCAGCTCACCGGCTTGCCCTGCAGGCTCAACTGCCCGCGTTGGGCTTTGCCCTCGGCCTGGAACAGTACGGCGACTGTCCCCTCGACATTCTCGCCATGCAGCTTCGGCTCGTCGTTGAACCACAGGTCCAACCCATCCTGCACCACCTCAACCTGCTCAAGCACGTGATCTTCGGGGGCGGTGAGGCGGCCGATCATCAGGCCGACCATCACGCCGACGATCGCCAGCGAAAGCATCACACGCGGCAAGCCCTTCGAACGCGACTCGGGTTCGGGGGTAGAATGTTCGCCATCTTCATGCTTGGAGCCGTGCATGTTTCACGTCATCCTTTTTCAACCTGAAATTCCGCCGAATACCGGCAACATCATTCGCCTCTGCGCCAACAGCGGTTGCGACCTGCACCTGATCGAACCGATCAGCTTCGAGCTGGACGACAAACGGCTGCGCCGCGCGGGGCTGGACTACCACGAGTATGCCACGCTCAAGCGCCACGAAAGTCTGGCCGGATGCTTGGAAAGCCTGGGCAACCCGCGGCTGTTCGCCTTCACCACCAAAGGCTCGCACCCATTTCATGAAGTTGCCTACCAGCCCGGCGATGCCTTCCTGTTCGGGCCCGAGAGCCGCGGCCTGCCCGCCGAGGTGCTGGACAGCCTGCCGGCCGAACAGCGCCTGCGCCTGCCGATGCGGCCGGGGTGCCGGAGCCTGAACCTTTCCAACACTGTCGCGGTGACGGTGTATGAAGCCTGGCGGCAGCAGGGCTTTGCCGGGAGCTGAGGCAGTGCCTGCTCCGGCCTCATCGCCGGCAAGCCGGCTCCCACAGCGATTGCACCACACCAGAGACTTGCGCATCACCTGTGGGAGCCGGCTTGCCGGCGAAGAGGCCGGAGCAGGCAACAAAAAAGCGCCCCGAGAGGCGCTTTCTTGATACCGGCAGCGGTTACTGCACGGTCGGCGCTTCGCCGGCTTCCTGCATGCGCTGCATTTCTTGCGCGTACAGGGCGTCGAAGTTCACCGGCGACAGCATCAGGGCCGGGAACGAACCACGGGTCACCAGGCTGTCCAAGGTCTCGCGAGCGTACGGGAACAGGATGTTCGGGCAGAACGCACCCAAGGTGTGGCTCATCGAAGCCGCGTCGAGGTTCTTGATCAGGAAGATACCGGCCTGCTGAACTTCGGCGATGAAAGCCACTTCGTCACCGTTCTTGACGGTCACCGACAGGGTCAGCACCACTTCATGGAAATCGCCTTCCAGAGCTTTCTGCTTGGTGTTCAAGTCCAGGCCGACGCTCGGCTCCCAGGTCTGACGGAAGATCTGCGGGCTTTTAGGGGCCTCGAACGACAGGTCGCGCACGTAGATGCGCTGCATGGAGAACTGAGGGCTGTTGTCTTCGGCGGCTGCGCCGTTGGTCTGTTGGTCAGTCATGACAGGTCCTTATCCTAATGTTTTTGAATGCAGTGCAAATCAGGCCGCCAGCAGCGCGTCGAGCTTGCCGGCGCGCTCCAGGGCGTAGAGGTCATCGCATCCACCGACATGGGTGCTGCCGATCCAGATCTGCGGAACCGACGTACGTCCGGCTTTCTGGCTCATCTCGGCGCGCAGCTGCGGTTTGCCGTCGACCTTGATTTCTTCGAAGGCGACGCCCTTGCTCTCGAGCAGGTACTTGGCGCGCATGCAGTAGGGGCAGTAGTCGCTGGAATAGACGATGACAGGCTTCATATCACTTCACCAGGGGCAGGTTATCGGCTTTCCAGCTGGAAACGCCACCGCTCAGTTTGGCGGCGGTGTAGCCAGCCTTCAGCAGCTCGCGGCACAGGGTGCCGGACTGCTGGCCCATTGCGTCGACGACGATCAGGGTCTTTTCCTTGTGCTTGTCCAGCTCGCTCATGCGGGCTACCAGCTTGTCTTGCGGAATGTTGATCGCACCGACAATGTGGCCGGCGGAGTATTCCTTGGGCGTGCGGATGTCGACGACCAGGCCCTTGTCGGCGTTGACCAGGGCGGTCAGCTGGCCATTGCTCAGGCTCTGGCCGCCGCGGCGGATTTCATTGAGAAGCAGCAGGACCAGCAGAACAACGAAGATCGCAACCAGGATGTAGTGATCTGTCGCGAATTGAATCAGGTGAGCAACCATCAGCGGTGTTCCAGGCGATTGAAAATGCCGGCCAGTATACACAGCCCCCCAGTGCCACCAAAGCCCGACGGGCCGGCCGGAAAGGTACCTTCATGTTGCCGCGAGGGCCGCGCTGGTCAGGGAACAGGACGAATATTCGCCGCGGATGGCGCATTTGCCCTAAAATGCGTGTCTTTATCATCTTTGAACAACCGTGAGTTTGATTGATGACGAGCACGCCCAAACCCCTGGTCCTGATCATCCTGGATGGATTCGGCCACAGCGAAAGCCCCGAATACAACGCCATCTATGCCGCCAACACACCGGTCTATGATCGCCTGCGCGCTACCCAGCCACATGGCTTGATCTCTGGTTCAGGGATGGATGTCGGCCTGCCGGACGGGCAGATGGGCAACTCCGAGGTCGGTCACATGAACCTGGGTGCCGGCCGTGTCGTGTACCAGGACTTCACCCGCGTCACCAAGGCCATCCGCGATGGCGACTTCTTCAGCAACCCGGTGCTGACCGGCGCGGTGGATAAAGCCGCCGGTGCCGGCAAGGCCGTGCATATCCTCGGCCTGCTGTCCGATGGCGGCGTGCACAGCCACCAGGACCACCTGGTTGCCATGGCCGAACTGGCTGCGCAGCGCGGTGCAGAAAAGATCTACCTGCACGCCTTCCTTGACGGCCGCGACACCCCGCCACGCAGCGCACAGTCGTCCATCGAACTGCTCGACGCCACCTTCGCCAAGCTGGGCAAGGGCCGCATCGCCAGCCTTATCGGCCGCTACTTCGCCATGGACCGCGACAACCGTTGGGACCGTGTCAGCGCCGCTTACAACTTGATCGTCGACAGTGCCGCCGAGTACACCGCCGACACCGCCCAGGCCGGCCTGGAAGCGGCCTACGCCCGTGACGAGAGCGACGAGTTCGTCAAAGCCACGCGCATTGGCGAGGCAGTAAAGGTCGAAGACGGCGACGCGGTCATCTTCATGAACTTCCGCGCCGACCGTGCCCGCGAACTGTCGCGTGCATTCGTGGAGCCGGACTTCAACGAATTCCCCCGGGCGCGGCTGCCGAAGATGGCCGCCTATATCGGCCTGACCCAATACTCGGCAAAAATCCCGGCACCAGCAGCCTTCGCGCCTTCCAGCCTGGACAACGTGCTGGGCGAGTACCTGGCCAAGAACGGCAAGACCCAGCTGCGCATCGCCGAGACCGAGAAATACGCGCACGTCACGTTCTTCTTCTCCGGTGGCCGCGAGGAGCCGTTCGAAGGCGAAGAGCGCATTCTGATCCCGTCGCCTAAGGTCGCCACCTATGACCTGCAACCGGAAATGAATGCACCCGAGGTTACCGACCGTATCGTCGAGGCCATCGAGCAGCAGCGCTACGACGTGATCATCGTCAACTACGCCAACGGCGACATGGTCGGCCACACCGGCGTGTTCGAAGCGGCGGTGAAAGCGGTCGAAGCGCTGGATACCTGCGTCGGGCGCATTGTCGAAGCGCTGGAGAAGGTAGACGGCGAAGCGCTGATCACCGCCGACCACGGCAACGTCGAGCAGATGGAAGACGCCTGCACCGGCCAGGCGCACACCGCTCACACCACCGAGCCCGTGCCGTTCATCTATGTGGGCAAGCGCCCGGTCAAGGTCCGCGAGGGCGGCGTGCTGGCCGACGTGGCACCGACCATGCTCAAGCTGCTGGGGCTGGAAAAGCCTGCCGAAATGACGGGCACTTCGATCCTGGTAGACGCCTGAGGCAATGGGGCATCCCTGCTGCCCAATCGCCGGCAAGCCGGCTCCCACAGGGTCCACCGCAGTTTTGGTGGGAGCCGGCTTGCCGGCGATTGGGGCGCAGAGCGGCCCCTGTACACAGCAATTCCAGACAAACGCCTCACCGCATCTGCGGTGGGGCGTTTTTTTTGCAGGCACAGGCGGGCATACTAGGCCAGTCTCCATCCTTGGTACGCCCAACCTCATGCTTCGCGCCCTGATCCTCCTAGCCCTGTCTTGCCTGCTCAGCCCGGCTTTCGCCGATGAGCGCGTGCAGACCCAGCAACAACTGGACGCCACCCGCCAGGACATCGCCGAGCTCAAGAAGACGCTGGGCAAGCTCCAGGAAGAAAAAGCCGGCGTGCAGAAAGACCTCAAAGCCACCGAGACCGACATCGGCAACCTCGAGAAGCAGGTGGAGGCCCTGCAGCAAGAACTAAAAAAGACCGAGGGCGATCTGGAGCGCCTTGATACCGAGAAAAAAAAACTCCAGAGCTCCCGCGTTGAACAACAGCGCCTGATCGCCATCCAGGCGCGGTCGGCCTACCAGAACAACGGTCGCGAGGAATACCTCAAGCTGCTGCTCAACCAGCAGAACCCCGAGAAATTCGCCCGCACGCTGAGTTACTACGACTACCTGAGCAAGGCCCGCATGGAGCAACTGCGTGCCTTCAACGAGACCTTGCGCCAGCTGGCCAACGTCGAACAGGACATTTCCCGCCAGCAAGAGCAGTTGCTGGCCCAGCGCGCCGACCTCGACAGCCGCCGCCAGGCCCTCGAAGCCGAGCGCGGCAAGCGCCAACAGGTGCTGGCCAAGCTCAACACCGACATGAAAGACCGCGACCAGAAGCTGCAGGCCCGCGAGCAGGACCAGGCAGACCTGGCCAAGGTGCTCAAGACCATCGAGGAAACCCTGGCCCGCCAGGCCCGCGAAGCCGAGGAAGCGCGCCAGAAAGCCCTGCTCGCCCAGCAGGAGGCCGAGAAGCGCCGCCAGCAGGAAGCTCTGGCCAAACGTGAAGCAATCACCGAGCCGCCGAAAAAGGCCCGTACCACCCTTGGCCCGCTGGTTTCCAGCGACAGCGCGAGCTACGGCGGTGCTTTTTCTGCCGCACGGGGAAAACTTCCTTGGCCGGTCAATGGTCGATTGCTGGCACGCTTCGGCGATGCCCGAGGCAGCGATGCCCGCGCCAAGTGGGACGGCGTGATGATCAGCGCCAACCCCGGCACCCAGGTACGCGCCGTTCACGGCGGGCGCGTGGTGTTCGCCGACTGGTTGCGCGGTGCTGGACTTCTGGTCATTCTCGACCATGGTAATGGTTACCTGAGCCTCTACGGCCACAACCAGAGCCTGCTCAAGAGCGCCGGGGACATCGTCAAGGCCGGCGAGGCCATTTCCACCGTTGGCGACAGCGGCGGCCAGGATGCCGCAGGTTTGTATTTCGCCATCCGCCAGCAGGGCCGGCCTACCGACCCGTCGCAGTGGTGCCGAGGTTAGTTCACTTTTACGGCGTAGCGCCCGGCGCTGCACCGATGCTCCCCCGGGAGCGCCTACAGGATCAGGAGTTCGTTCGACATGCTGCACTCGCCTCGTCTCACCCAGCTGGCCCTGACCATCGCCCTGGCGGTCGGCGCGCCCTTGGCCATCGCTGCCGAACCGGCGCCCGCCAAGGCCGCCAAGCCAGCCGCGGTGCCGGCCACCGAGGTGACCGCCAAGGCGCCACTGCCGCTCGAAGAGCTGCGCACCTTCGCCGAGGTGATGGACCGCATCAAGGCGGCCTATGTCGAACCGGTTGACGACAAGACCCTGCTCGAAAACGCCATCAAAGGCATGCTCAGCAATCTGGACCCACACTCGGCCTACCTTGGCCCCGAGGACTTCCAGGAGCTGCAGGAAAGCACCAGCGGCGAATTCGGCGGCCTGGGCATCGAAGTGGGCCAGGAAGACGGCTTCATCAAGGTGGTCTCGCCCATCGACGACACCCCGGCCTCGCGTGCCGGCGTGCAGGCAGGCGACCTGATCGTGAAGATCAACGGCGCCCCTACCCGTGGCCAGACCATGACCGAAGCCGTGGACAAGATGCGCGGCAAGATCGGCGAAAAAATCACCCTGACCTTGGTGCGCGACGGCGGCAACCCGTTCGACGTGACCCTTGCCCGCGCGGTAATCCAGGTCAAGAGCGTGAAGAGCCAGCTGCTGGAAAACGACTACGGCTACATCCGCATCACCCAGTTCCAGGTCAAGACCGGCGAAGAAGTGGGCAAGGCGCTGGCCAAGCTGCGCAAGGACAACGGCAAAAAAATGCGCGGCGTGGTCCTGGACCTGCGCAACAACCCCGGCGGCGTGCTGCAGTCGGCGGTGGAAGTGGCCGACCACTTCCTGACCAAGGGGCTGATCGTCTACACCAAAGGTCGCATCGCCAACTCCGAGCTGCGCTTCTCCGCCGACCCGGCCGATGCCAGCGAAGGCGTGCCACTGGTGGTGCTGATCAACGGTGGCAGTGCTTCGGCTTCGGAAATCGTCGCCGGCGCCCTGCAGGACCAGAAACGCGCCGTGCTGATGGGTACCGACAGCTTCGGCAAAGGCTCGGTGCAGACCGTGCTGCCGCTGGCCAACGACCGCGCCCTGAAGCTCACCACCGCGTTGTATTACACCCCCAACGGCCGCTCGATCCAGGCCCAGGGCATCGTGCCGGACATCGAAGTGCGCCCGGCCAAACTCACGGCCGAGATCGACACCGACAACTTCAAGGAAGCCGACCTGCAGGGCCACTTGGGCAACGGCAACGGCGGCGCCGACCGGCCGACCGGCAGCAGCAAGCGCAAGGAACGCCCACAGGACGATGACTTCCAGCTGAGCCAGGCCCTGAGCCTGCTCAAGGGCTTGAACATCACCTCGGGCAAATGACGCACCCCATGCGTTATCTGCTGTGCCTGCTGGCCTGCCTGTTGGCCGGTGCTGCCCAAGCGGCGCCGGCCAACAAGGCCTACATGAGCATCATCATCGACGACCTGGGCCAGAGCAGCGAGCGTGACAACCGCACCCTCGCCTTGCCCGGCCCGGTGACGATGGCGGTCATGCCCGACACGCCGCACGCCACTACTTTCGCGCGCCAGGCGCACAAGGCCGGCAAGACGGTGATCCTGCACATGCCCATGGACCCGGCCACCGGCCCTTATGCCTGGCACCCGGAGGTTCCGCTGACGGAGCTGGCCAGGCGGCTCGACGCTGCGCTGGCCAAGGTGCCCTACGCCGCCGGCATCAACAACCACATGGGCAGCCGCATGACCGCCCAACGCCAGCCTATGGCCTGGCTGATGGGCGAGCTGCAGCAGCGCCATCTGTTCTTTGTCGACAGCCGTACCAGTGCGGCCACGGTGGCAGCTGCCCAAGCGCAGGCACAAGGCTTGGCACATGTCTCGCGGGATGTGTTTCTCGACGATGTGCGTACCACCGAGGCGATTACCAGGCAACTTCATCAAGGTATTGCCCTGGCCAGCAAGCAAGGCTCGGTGGTGTTGATCGGGCACCCTTACCCACAAACGCTCGAGGTGCTGGAGCGCGAACTGCCAGGCCTGAAGAGCCAGGGCATTACCCTGATCGGCCTGAATCAGATGATCGCCGAGCGGAGCAACCAGGCCATGCCTGCACATGGCAAGCACGGCCGCTACAGCAACCGCTGAGCACGAAGTTCGCGCCTCGTATCGTCCAGGTCAACTGAAGGGAATAATCCCTCTGGCTTGCTCCAACGTCAGCTTCCCACGGTGAATCCGTTGCCCCGCCATTGCTGCGAGGCGGCTGCTCATACGACGCTGGCTCCAGGTTTTAAGGTGGCCGGCTACAAAATTTTCACCATGATCGCTCTGCGACTGGAAATGAAAATGTGCTGCCCAGAGGTTACGCCTGCTCGGCAGGCGCAGCACACGATACTCATCAAAGGCACCCCCATCCTGCATGGTACGGCGTTCGCCATATTCGACGGTGATCAAGCCTTCATCGTGCAAGTAACGCAGGGCTTCGGCGGATGGGTAGTTGGTGTCGGTGTAGAGGGTGATGAGCTGCAGCTTTTTCTCACCGCGCAACGCATCCGCATCCCGCTCCAGGGCCCTGAGCAGTGAGTCTTTACCACCCGCGTCGCGTACGGTAGTCGCCGCCTGTTCCAGTTTGGCCAGATGAAGGTCGAATAACTGAACGAGCAAGGTCCCTTTGATATCGTGCTCGACATACGATTTGGCCTTCGTCCGCACCGTACTGGTTTCATCCAGCAATGATTGCACCCACATGGCCAAATCGCCTGGGGGCGCTTCATCAGTCAACGAAGGCCGTTTTACCTCACGCTGACGCCACTCTCCTTCAACATGTTCAAAGGTTGCAAGCACCGCTCCGCTGATTCCCTCACGCACTTCAAGCAGGCGTTGCCCCTCCACTTCCACTTCGGTGCCGATCTGCAACTGCCCCTGAGCATTACGCACCAGCCGTTGGGGCATGCTGGACAAAGGATACGGCGAACGGCTGCTGGTCGCTCGGGGCTCATCCTGCTCGCGAACCGCCTCGACCAGACGGCGGCCAGCATCCAGCTTGAGCTTGCCGACATGCTCCCGGTACCGGTCGAGCATCGCCGGCTCGATCAACCTCCCGCCCTCCTTGCGAATGCGGTCGCTGTTGAGTATTGCAGCACTGTACTCATCCCAGGCTTCCTGCAGGATGACAATCCTGTCCTGCGCCGGCAGGTTGGCAAAATCCAGTTCGCCGTGAGCTTCAGCCGCGTTGCGCAGGCTAAGGCCCGCCAGTTCATCCCTGTAGCCGGCGAGGATGTATCGCCCGGCTTCATTGTCAAGGTGCAAGGCAAGGTCGACCAGGTTCAGTACCTGATGGAAGCGCAGATGAACCGTATTGATGGTGCGCTGGGCTATAAGCTGCGCAACCGTCCGCGCAGGTTCTTCTGGGGCTCCGGTAATTTCGAAGTCGTCGGGTGTGTCAGCGAGGATTTGATCGAGACTCTCATAGCCCGCAAGCAAGCGATCCTGCAGGTCGACAGCGGCCTGCAGCTTGAGGCGGAACGCCTGATACAAGTCGGAAACTTGACCGATTGGCTTCCCATCCAGCGCCTGCTGCATCTCGGATAGCCGGGGCACATCCACAAGGTCCCAGAGTTCATGGACGATGAAATCGCTATTGCGGATAATCCCCTCGCGAACGGTCGTCTCGTGCCGCCGAAGCGTTTCGCCCCAGCCGCCTTTCTGCCGCTCGCTGGCATACTTGGGTTCATTCATGCTTGCGAATATCGGGAGTATTGCCGTTTCGGCGCTGACAGCGGCTTCCAGCTGCTTTATCGACTGGTCTCTGTGCAGGGAGGCATCCTGCTCTAACTTGGTTATACGTTCATCGTATTGCTGCAGCAGTTTGCCTAACTGCTCACGTTCATCCCCCTCCGGGAGGCCAGCAAGCTTTGCGGCTGCCCTGTTCCTGAGGTCCTCCAGCATTTGCAGCGTTTTCTTCGACTCCACGGACTTCTTGGCCATCAGCCCGAATTGCTGTCTCGCGCGTTCAACCTCCTGGTCCAGCTGGTTGACCTTCTGATGTAACTCTTCGAATCGCTTTGCCAGCCTAGCCTGGGCGGAGTTCCGGGGCATGCCGCCGTCCAGGCGAAGTGAGGAATCCAGCCGCCAGTCGCCATCGGCAGAGCTCAGCCAAGGCCCCACTGCCCCATGGCCGTCGATCACCCGCACCCCCTCAGGTAATTGCTGCACGCGGTAGGTATCCCCGGCCAAGCTGACGTATAACGCGTCGTCGATACGGTACAAGCCTGCTGTTTCTGGGCTACTCAACGGTACCATGCCATCGAGCGACACCTCTGAACGCATTGCCCGAAGTGCTTGCCGCTGCGCAGGCGGTAACCAGTTGAACCCACTTTGGCCACGCCAGGAAAAATCGATCCATCCCCCACGAAGGCCCCCGCCGGCTGCCGCTTCCTCGACCGGGACGATGGTTAGCTCGGCATAGGCTCCACGCTGCGGCTCGGGGCCTTCAACGGCTGCTGCGCCGGGCAGTTCATGGATGGGAATGTCCCGTGGCGGTTGCCTGCCATGCAGTAACGCCATACCCAGGTTGAGCACAAGGTCGGCAACTGCGGCTGTTCGGTCAAACTCATCCCCGCGCTCAAGGGCATCCAGGTCGTGCTGCAGGGAGGCCAGCAACTGCACCAACCACGCTACGGAGGCCACCGGCCCACGGATCGCTAATGTCACCACATTGAATAACAGCCATGCGCCCTCACACAGGGTTTGCCAGCGGTTCTCGGCGTTGGATACGGTCTGCTTGTCGGCAAGCCTGAGCAGAAGGTCACGGTTCGCATTGTAGAGCTGCTCGTCAATGTCGCTGGTCCAGTAGGTGACTGCCAGTTGGGCGGGCGCTGGACGCTCGGGAATGATATAGGGGTCGATTCCTATGGAGGTGGTATGAGGCTCACTGAACCCCCCATGGTCATATATCGGCCTGACGTTCGGCGCCATCCAGTCGAGAATACTGTCCTGCAGCAGCTTCGACTCGCGCACATGACCGAGCAAATCCGCCAGGTTGGTGTATTGACGTAGCGTGTCACGGGCGAACAGCGGACGGTAGAGCAATACCAGCGAAGGTTCTGCGCAGTACAGTAGGTACATGCCCAGCACCTTGTCCATGTTCGCCGACGTTGCGCTGCGCTTGAACGCCAACGGGATCAATACCATTCGCGGCGTTATCGGGTCGATGTGCCCGGCGCAGAAATCGACCACACATTGCAACCCGACCTCTCTGATCTTTCCCCCAAGCTTGGCAGAGATAGCACTGGCGAGCAGCGCAGCACGCCATTCGCCACCCAATCGCCTGACCCGCTCCGCGCGCATGGCCGGGTCGTCCAACTGGGCGGCGACGTAGGCTGGGTAATGACGACCGATATCCACCTTGTTGACGAGGGCCCTGGCGACGTCAACATCGAGCCATTTCGGCGCATCCACCCATTTCGGCTCATCCCCCTCGGCGCGCGGGTAGATTCGCCCGATGCTGGCTCCTTTGAGGGAAGCGAGGTTACCGATGGCGAACTGGGTAAGCGACATGCTCCCTGCGGGCTCCAACGGTTCCCCACCGCCCGTGCCCGTTGCCGAACCTCCCGGCACCCCACGAGCACGATAAAGGTCGAACATCAGATCGTCCGGCGAGCTGTGAACCTTATGGTCATCCCAGATTTGCTTCTCCAGCTCCTGACGAGCGTAGTCGGTCAACGATTGGATACCCTCCAACGCCCCCACGCCGCCCGAGCCGAGCTGATGCAGCGCGATCTGCAGCAAGGCGGCGCTGCAGGCAAAGCTGTCCTGGGGAGCACTGGCACGCAACCCTGGAGGCGGCACTACTGCAGGCGTGTCATCCTGGTAAACCTCGAACCAGGACGAAGGGTCACTGAGCTGGGCAAAACGACGCTCCAGGGCCGGAACATCCTCGATGGCCAGATAGCGGGCTCGCTCAACCCGACCAAGCAGCGCGTCGAGCAAGACCGAAACCTGCTGGGCAAATACGTTGCCTTCGGCTGGATAGCGTTGCCAGCGCATCTGCTCGAACGCATAGTCCTGCGCCAGTTCGTCACGCAGTGCCAGGCCAAACGCGGCCAACGAGTCGAAGCTGCGCACCGCACCCGAAGGCGCGCACCAAAGCGTTACCTCGCGCTCGTCCCATTCGCCGCAAACCAGCATCAGGGACTGCACCTGATCATGCTGCAGCGAGGCACTGATGAGCTGAGTCTGGACAAAATACACCGCTGGCTGGTCGTCACCGCCGTACAACACGCCACGGATACACGCCTGCTCCTGTGCGTCCAGGCCTTGCAGCGGAAGGCCGCGCAGTAACGCGATCCTCAACAGCAACTGCAGCCAGCTGTCACGTCGGACACCACCTTTGTCATTGGCTCTCCAGTATTCGAGCTGAGCCTCGCAGAAATACTGAGGAAGTTGCTGCACCAATTCGATCAGCGCAGGCGACAAGCCTGACAACCGGCGGGTATCGAACTCACTATCCGAGCCAGGAAAACGATAGTCTTCGGTCAGGCCGAGGTTGTAATGGCGATCATCATCAAATGGCTCGAGGCTAAGCGGCTTCGAATCGAGCAAGGCGGCCAGCACCCGGTCCACCAATGAGCCGGTGGTCCAGTAAGCGCCGGAGGGGTCCGGGCTGTCCAGGATCAGTGGGTCCGCCGTTGTCAGGGCGGGAGTGACATCGGCCAGCCAGGGCAGTTCTGAGAGCAACAAGCGCAGCAGCTGTTGACTGGCGACCTGCCGCAGCGTCGGGCGATCGTCGAACTGCCTGGCAACCACCTGCCTGAAATCGAAGGTTGGAACCTGAGGACGGGTCATACGGGGTGCCTCCACCGTGAAAAACGGTAGGCTGCGGCAAGAATGCCCGACACCCGCACTACATATTGCTTGATCAAGCGCTGGCGCAGTTCAGGTCCAACGTCGACCGGCGCTTAGCTCGGCGCAGCCACCAAGCCATTCGGCCATGTGTTCAGAGGTTGAACGGAATCACATCCTTGGCCTGTGCGTAGGTCAGGTTACCCCGGTAGATGCTCAAGACCTGCCCCTCGCTCGCCGCCTTCATCTGCTCGCGATACCCCATCTTGCGCTGGCTCCATAGCTTGAGGTGGCCTTTGCCGAACGCCGTCGGCGCCGCCTGCGAGTCGGAGAAATGGAAATGCGCGGCCCACAAGGGTTTACCCCGAAGCTCGCCGGGAGCACGCAGCAGGCTGATCCGGTACTCGTCCAGATAGCCATCGGAGACCACCTGCCGAGGGCCGACATATTCCACGTCGAGCAAGCCCTGCTGATGGAGAAAATTCAAACCCCTGGAACCTGGATAGCGCGTCTTGGTGTACAGCTCTACCAAGCAGTCGCGGCGGGCCTGACGCAGTTGAATCAATGCATCGTCCATACGCGCCAGCAGCGCTTGCTCTGCGTCGGCATCGCTGAGCTTTTCACGCAGCTCGACCACTTCGTTGATCTGGCCGCCCAGCATCGATAACAGGCCTATATCGTCAGCATCCTTGGCGACCAGGTCTCTGGCCTGGGCAATGACGTTCTCGTTCTGTGCCAGTATGGCTTCGGCCAGTTCACGGTTATTCCTCTCGGAGTCCGGCGTCGAAGCCCTAGACTGCGGCTCCGGTTCGCCCGTGGCTACCTCTTCAACCCAGGCGTCGTCCTGCTTATGGAAGCGATGCAGCACACGCTTGCTGAACGTTCCTGCGACTTCCAAAACAGGCTGCCCGTCGACCACCGCTTCGCTGCCAATGACTATCTGCCCAGCCCGGGTGTGCGCGACCTGCAGGCTCCTTTGCGGGTAGACCGCACGACGAGCGCCATGGGCCTGACCATCCGCCTGCTCACGCATGGCGTCGACCAGCGCCTCACCGGCTAGGGTTTTCAGTTCCACCATCTGTTGCTTGTAGGCCTCAAGGCGCTGGACATCGATCAGCTTGCTGCCGAGTGTCTTGATCCGTTCCGCGTTGAGAATCGCCGCGAGGTACTCGTCCCACGCGCTTTGCAGCACCTCGATACGTTCTGCGACAGGCAAGTCACAGAACATCAGCAGATGATGCGTATGCGCGGCCACCCGCAGACGATGACCGGCGAGCGCATCACGAAAGATCATGTAGTGCTGCGTGGATGCGCCTTTACGCCACTGCAGGGCCAGCTCGACCAAGCCCATGGCCTGGAAAAACCGGATGTTGATCGTGGTCGTCTTGCGACTGTCGATAATGCCCGAAACGCTAAAGATGGCCCTGGAGTAAGGCACTTGCATGTCGATATCGGTTACAGCCAAAAGACGATCCAGCTGGCTGGAGGTTTTGATGATCCGGGGCTGCTCTTCAAGCATCTTCTCCAACATCGCCCGGTACCTGGCATACAACTCGGCCTGTTGCTCTGGCGGCGCGACATTGAGCGTTTGGGTGAGCCGGTCATATTCCCTGAAACCACCCAAGGTCAGGAGCTCATCGATGAAGTACATGCCATAGCCGATCAGGTTCGTACGGACCTGGGCCAAGAGTTTCCGTTGATCTCTCACGCTGTCGCTCGGAGTCGAGACGTTCGACTTGTCAAGCACGTAGATGATGTTGCGTTCGGCCTCGAGATAATCCAGGAACAGTTTTTCGTTCAACGCCAGGCGCTGGGTGCGCAGCTCATTCCTCTGCTCGTGCAACTCCTGGAACTTGCGCTCGAACAACTCGGTGGCCTGCTGGAATTGCGCACGTTCGCCTGGGTCGGTTGGCGGCTCCTTTTGCAAGCGATCCTCGACTTTTGTCAAGGACTTACGCAAACCGATAATCTGCTCGCTCAAGGCGGTGAATTTCTCCATGGCGGCCTCCGCAGCCGTGATATGCCGCTCGACCCCAGCCTGAGCCGCGGCGATCGGCCCGCTAAGCTTCTGACGCAAACGCTCGCGAGCCAACTCGCGGGAGCGACCACTTCCGCCGTACAAACGCGAGTTATTGAGGTGCCAGATATCGCCGTCGCGCATCAGGTATGGCCCAAGCGTCCCGTCCGGGCCAATGATGCGAGCCCCTGCGTTTTCAAAGCTGACTCGGTAAACATCGCCACCCAGAGTCACATAGAGATCATCCTCGACCCGTACCAGCCCAGCGGCCACGCCCAGCTCCTGGGGTTTGTGCCCTTCCAGCGAAACAGGGGCCACCAACGTTCGCATACGACTGCGCTGCTCGCTTGAGAGGCCACTGAACCCACCAGCCCCATGCCAGGAAAAATCGAGGTGGGTATTGGCCATGAACTGCTGGCTGTCAACCGAGGCGCTGGCCTCCTTCGTCGCCGTGGAAAGGCTCGCCAGCTCTATCCCATTTCCAGCAGGTGGGCCCTCGAGCAGCAATGGCGGCAGGTCTCTGGAAACCGGCGCTACTGCCAGCGCCGGCGTTTGCAGGTGTATCAGAGCTAGCAACGTGTTGTTCAGCACATCGACCATCGCCTGGATTCGCTCATCCAGATGCGGGCTGGCCAGTCCATGCACATCGTTGATCAAACTGCGCATGCCGATGTAAAGCCAGGCAACCGAGGTGAGCGGCCCTGGCAACACCGGAAACACAACATTCAGCAGCTCCCACGAAAACGCCGTGACCAGCCGCCAGCGCACCTCGCTGTTGCTCATGGAGCTGCGATCCGACAGCTCCAGCAACATCCGGCCCTTGGCTTCGAACATGTGCCGATCCACGTCTTGCGCCCAGAATTGCAGCGCCAACTGAACAGGCTGCGGTTTCTCCGGGAACGTGTAAGGGTCGAACAGCCATTGGGGCAGGTGCGGTTCTCTGAAACCGCCATTCTCGTAGACAGCGCGCTGAGAATGCTCTATCCAGAGCAGTACGCTGTCCTGCAACGGCCCCGGGGTGCCGATCGCATCCAACAGGGCCTGAGCGTCGCGCAATTGGATCAACGCCTTGTCGGTGTACAACGGGCAATACAACAGATGCACACCCGTTTCGATGATTTCGATCACATAGAAACCATGAGCCACGTCGATGCTTGCTGACGTCGGCGAGCGTTTGAATGCCAGGGGCGCGATCCGCACAGCTGCTGCGCCCTCCTGGCTGCTACGGCAGAAGTCGGCCAGGGCGCCGTAGGCGAACTTGTCTAGGCGCATGACTGCCCTAGCCCGCGCGGCATCGAACATCAGGGTGGTACGCCAGCGTATGGCGAATGCCGAGATGTGTTCGGCGCGGTTCGCCGAGCGATCGAGAATTGCATGTAAATGACGTGGATAACTGCGGCCGATATCGACCCGCTGCACCAGCTCACGGATGTAGTCGATATTCATCCAGTCCATGATCAGCTGGTTTTCACGGTGAGCAATGTGTGTCACCACCCCACCTGCAGTGGCATCCAGGCGGCCGATCGCAAGCTGCGTCAGGGTCAATTGCTTGTCGCCGATCTTCTGGCCAAAACCCAGGCCATGACCATCGTTGACGAAGGTTTCGACAGTAAGGATGAGGTCATCGGGAAAGTAATTGGCGTCATCCGGATGGTCATCCAGCATCTCCTTGCGCAGGCGTGCCGCCGCATAGGTGTGCAAATCGGGCAGATCATGGTTGATGTCTTGGCCTGAGCTGCGCTGTTGCAGTAGCGACATGTCGAGCATGGCTTGAAGGTAGGCGGTCTGGCTGTCCGTGTCGGCGCGCAACACTCCCTTGGGAAACGCCAAGGCCGGCCCATCGGAGCCAGAATCACTGCGTTCAGCGAAAAACGCCGCGGGGTCGCAGGCCGAGTGGCAGTAATGCTCCAGCTGGTCGACGCTGTCGACCGCACTCCAGCGCAAGTGGGCCACACGCTCGAGCAGGATTTCCAGCAATGAGGCGCTGTACAGGGCGAAAGCGTCGCCGTCGGCGGCCAAGCCTTGCCAACTCAACTCATCGAACCGATACCGGCCAGCCATCCACATTTGCAACGCCACGCCGAACGCAGGCTGGGAATCGAAACTGCGGACCAGGCCTTCGGGAGAGCACCAAAGCGTAAGTTCGCGAACTTCACTGGATGCCGTGATCAGTAAGCCGGGCAACAACTCATAGTAAGTTTCGTCCGCCTCACGTAACGCTACCCGTACCAACTGCACATCGAGCCCGGCGCGGTAGCCCATCAGAAGGTCACGCAGAAGCTTGCGTTGTTCGTCGTCCAGTGCCTCGTCTTTCAGGCCATCGAGCAGGCTGGCGCGCAACACTTGCTGCAGCCAAAGACCGCGATCGACCGTGCCGTCGCCGTTCCAATAGTCGATCTGCGCTTGCTGGAAGTGCCCGGGCAGCATCGGCAGCAACGCGTTAAGTGCGTCGGTCAAGCGGGAGGGCTCGACCACATCGCCTTCAGCAGTTTCGAAGCTCGAGTCGATGGCGTAAAAACGCTGCGGCGGGTTGAGGCTAAGGCGGTAGTCACCCGCTGGGGTGAGGTCCAGGGGTTTAGCCTCAAGCATGGTTCGCAAGACAACGTCCACCAACGGCTCGGAGTTCCAAGAGCTATCCGGGTTAAAGGACATCAGGTACAGCGGTGCAGCCGAAGTCATTTCAGGGCGATGCACGCCGACCAGAGGAAAGTGCTCCAGAATCACCTTCATGACCTGTTCGCCTGCGACCTGGCGAAGCGTGGGGCGGCTGGCGAACTGGGCGGCGACTGCGTGGTTGAGGTTGTGCGCGTGAGGGGCGGGCATGGCCAGGACTCGTAGTGGAATGAACCACCAAGCGTCCTGGAGATGTTACCCAAAGCGGTGCTACATATTGCTGCTGGCAGGCCGCCGCACCTGGCAGTGCAGCGGCCTACGCGGCCGTCAGCTATAGACGCGGCCAAGCACCTGGCGATGGCTCTCGAACTGGTCGAGCACATCACGCACGATCTGCTCCGGGGCAAAGCCCATCAGGTCGTACTCCTGACTGCCGTCGTGCAGGTAGACCTCGGCGCGGTAGAAGCGCTGGCGCAGTTCAGGCTCACCGTCGACCGGCGCCTCGTTAGGCGCGGCCATGTAGCCGTCAAGGCTTACTTCGTAGACGAAAGGGTTGCCCTCCTCCATCATCACCCGCAAGCCCATCAGGTTGCGTGACTGGCCAAAGCGGGTTTCCACCTCGAAGCCCAAGGCCTGCAGCTGTGCAGCGGCTTCTTTCAACGCCGGGCTGACGTGCTTGTCCATGAAGCGCTGCACCACGGCCTGGGTCGGCTGCAGGTCCAGTTGGCTCAGGCGCTCGCTGAAGCCGCGGCGGCCACGGGCGGCCAGCTCGGCGCGCTCCTGCTCGACTGCCACATCCTGCTTCATGGCCTTGTACAAGCCGAACATGAACAACACCAGCACCACCGAGAACGGCAGGCCGGCCAGTACCACCATGGTCTGCATGGCTTCGAAGTTACCGGCGAACAGCAGGCCGATGGTAACCAGGGTGATGATCACCGACCAGAACACGACCATCCAGTGCGGCGCGTCTTCGTCCACCTTGCCGCCTTTGCACGACAGGTTGGCCATCATCACCGCGCCCGAGTCGGCCGGGGTAAGGAACAGCACGAAGCCGACGAACACCGCCACACCGATCACGATCTTGGCGGCCGGGAAGTATTCAAGCAGTTGGTAGATCGACATCGACGGCTGTTCGAGGGCGGTCTTGCCCAGCTCCACGGCGCCCTGGTTGATCACCAGGTCCAGTGCGGTGTTGCCGAAGATCGACAGCCAGGCCAGGGTGAAGCCCAGCGGGATCAGCAGCACGCCCATGACCAGCTGACGCACGGTGCGGCCCTTGGAGATACGCGCGATGAACATACCAACGAACGGGCCCCAGGAAATCCACCAGGCCCAGTAGAACACGGTCCACAGGCCGAGCCAGCGCTCGGACTTGCCGGCTTCGCCTTCGTAGACGTACAGGTCGAAGGTCTTCAGCACGATGCCATTGAGGTAGTCGCCGACGTTCTGCACCAGGCCGTTGAGCAAGTGCAGGGTTTCGCCGCCCAGCAGCACAAAGATCAGCAGGCCGCTGAACAGCATGATGTTCAAGTTGGACAGGCGGCGAATGCCGTTCTCCACGCCCGACACCGCAGCCACCGTCGCCACACCGGCCATGACCAGGATCACCACCAGCAGGTTGGTTTTGCTGTGGTCCATGCCGAACAGGTACTCCAGGCCCGAAGACACCTGCATCGAACCGATACCCAGGTTGGTTACCAGGCCCAGCAGGGTGACGAACATCCCGAAGATGTCCACCGCGTTGCCGGCAGCACCCTTGACCCAACGCTCCCCCACCAGCGGATACAGCGCCGAGCGCAGTGCCAGCGGCTGATTGTGGCGGTAGGCGAAGTAACCCACGGCCAGGCCGACCAGGGCGTAGATCGCCCAGCCGTGCAGGCCCCAGTGCAGGAAGGTCAGCTGCAGGCCCTGGCGCGCGGCCTCGAGGCTGGCGGGCGTGCCTTCAGGTGGGTTGAAGTAGTGGTCCAGCGGCTCGGAGGCGCCGAAGTACAGCAGCGAGATACCGATACCAGAGGAGAACAACATGCCCGCCCAGGCCCCGTAGCTGAAGTCGGGCTGGTCGTCCTTGCCGCCAAGCTTGAGCTTGCCGTAATCGGAGAACGCCAGGAAAACGACAAACAGCAGGTAACCGCAGATCACCAGCATGTAGTACCAGCCGAAGGTGCGCGTCAGCCACTTCTGGGCTACGCCCAGCACTTGGCCGGCAGTATCGGGCACAGCGATCAGCAAGGCAGTCAGAACGAGGATCATCAGCGCGGAGGTGAAGAACACCACGCGATTGACCCGTACCCTCTCGGCGGGGGGTTTGGTTAGGGAGGCAGAACTCATTGCACGAATGCTCCGGGCAGTACGGCTTATGGAGGCTAATCAGTCTTTTCCCGAGCAATTGGTGGAATACCCCCACTGCATCAGGTGTTATAAAAGCACCCTGGAAACCGTGATCCCGAATCGATACGTTGCAAAAAAACAGACAGGTGGTCTGCAATAAATGCCGCGCCCAACACCGTGGTGCGCGCATTCGTCACAGAGCACCCCGCCCGCTCCAAGGGCCTGCCGCAGGTCGATGACCGTTCGGCAGAATCTGCATTTCGCATCGCTCATGCCCGTCAACGCCTTGTATTCCGGGGGTTACGCGATTTCCTGGGGTGTCAATCCGTGCGCTCGAAGCAGCCTGAAAAACTGTCAATGGCACAAATTGTCGCAGAGCTTATTCTTTATTGATTGAACGTTCAATCAAAACAAAATAGACTGGCCTTCGCCGAGTCAGCCGCTTGTCGTCTGCTTGTCAGGCCTGAGGAGAATGCAAGATGCCCAAGGTCGGTATGCAACCCATCCGCCGCCAACAATTGATCGAAGCCACTCTGCTAGCGGTCGATCAGGTGGGGCTGGGAGATGCCAGCATTGCGCTCATTGCCCGTTTGGCCGGCGTGTCGAACGGCATCATCAGTCACTACTTTCGGGACAAGAACGGCCTGATCGCAGCGACGATGGGTTACATCATGAACATGCTCAACGAAGGCGTTAGAGCACGTCGCCAGGCCCTGACGGACGACAGCCCGCGCGCCCACCTGAAGGTGATCATCGAAGGTAACTTCGATGCCAGCCAGGTGAACGGCCCGGCAATGAAAACCTGGTTGGCCTTCTGGGCTTCCAGCATGCACCAGCCCGATTTGCACAGGTTGCAGCGGATCAACGATCACCGCCTTTACTCCAACCTGTGCTGCCAGTTCCGCCGCGTCCTGCCGCTATACCATGCGCGCAAGGCCGCCCGCGGCCTGGCGGCCCTAATCGACGGCTTGTGGCTGCGTGGCGCCCTGTCGGGAGATGCATTCGACACCGACCAGGCGATACGGATTGCATACGAATACATGGATTTACAACTGGCTAAACAGCACACCCTGGACATATCGGACCAGGCCGCTGAACAAGCGCGCACGGCCCTTGCCAACACGGCAGGAGCGTGACGCGCAAGCCAACCACACACTGCACTTGCGAGGACACTATGGCCCGTTTCGGAACGCAAAAACTCTACATTGATGGCGGTTATGTCGACGCTGGCACCGACGCCACCTTCGAAGCCATCAACCCGGCCACCGGCGAAGTCCTCGCCCATGTGCAGCGCGCCACTCAGGCCGACGTCGAAAAAGCCGTCGAAAGCGCCGAGCGCGGCCAGAAAATCTGGGCCGCGATGACCGCCATGCAGCGTTCGCGCATCCTGCGCCGTGCCGTCGACATCCTGCGCGAGCGCAACGACGAACTGGCCCAGCTGGAAACCCTGGACACCGGCAAGTCGTACTCGGAAACCCGCTACGTCGACATCGTCACCGGCGCCGACGTGCTGGAGTACTACGCAGGCCTGGTACCGGCCATCGAGGGCGAGCAGATCCCGCTGCGTGAAAGCTCCTTCGTCTACACCCGCCGCGAGCCGCTGGGTGTGACCGTCGGTATCGGCGCCTGGAACTACCCGATCCAGATCGCCCTGTGGAAATCCGCCCCCGCCCTGGCTGCCGGCAACGCGATGATCTTCAAGCCTTCGGAAGTCACCTCGCTGACCACCCTGAAACTGGCCGAGATCTACACCGAAGCCGGCCTGCCGGACGGCGTGTTCAACGTGCTGACCGGCAGCGGCCGCGAAGTCGGCACCTGGCTGACCGAGCACCCGCGCATCGAGAAAGTCTCCTTCACCGGCGGCACCACCACCGGCAAGAAAGTCATGGCCAGCGCCTCGAGCTCCTCGCTCAAGGAAGTCACCATGGAACTGGGCGGCAAGTCGCCACTGATCATCTGCGCCGACGCCGACCTGGACAAGGCCGCCGACATCGCCATGATGGCCAACTTCTACAGCTCCGGCCAGGTCTGCACCAACGGCACCCGCGTGTTCATCCCTGCCGAGATGAAAGCCGCCTTCGAAGCCAAGATCGCCGAGCGCGTTGCACGCATCCGTATTGGCAACCCTGAAGACGAAAACACCAACTTCGGCCCGCTGGTCAGCTTCCAGCACATGGAAAGCGTGCTGGGCTACATCGCCAAGGGTAAGGAAGAAGGTGCCCGTGTACTGTGCGGTGGCGAGCGTCTGACCGAAGGTGATCTGGCCAAGGGCGCCTTCGTGGCCCCGACCGTGTTCACCGACTGCACCGACGACATGACCATCGTCAAGGAAGAGATCTTCGGCCCAGTGATGAGCATCCTGAGCTACGAGACCGAAGAAGAAGTCATCCGCCGCGCCAACGACACCGATTACGGCCTGGCCGCTGGCGTGTGCACCAACGACATCACCCGCGCCCACCGCATCATCCACAAGCTTGAAGCCGGCATCTGCTGGATCAACGCCTGGGGTGAATCGCCGGCCGAAATGCCGGTTGGTGGTTACAAGCAGTCGGGCGTGGGCCGTGAAAACGGCGTCAGCTCGCTGGCTCAATACACTCGCATCAAGTCGGTCCAGGTCGAGCTGGGCGGCTACAACTCGGTTTTCTAAACCCTGTCTAGCCACGCCCGTGCCATTGCGCACGGGCGTTTCCGCTCCCTGATCACACCGCAAACGAGGGTACTTACATGTCCCAAGAATTCGATTACATCATCGTCGGTGCCGGCTCGGCCGGTAACACCCTGGCCACCCGCCTGACCGAAGACGCCAGCGTCACCGTACTGCTGCTCGAAGCCGGTGGCCCCGACTACCGCTTCGACTTCCGCACCCAGATGCCAGCCGCACTGGCCTTCCCGCTGCAGGGCCGCCGCTACAACTGGGCCTACGAGACCGACCCAGAGCCGCACATGGACGGCCGCCGCATGGAATGTGGCCGCGGCAAGGGCCTGGGTGGCTCTTCGCTGATCAACGGCATGTGCTACATCCGCGGTAACGCCATGGACTTCGACGGCTGGGCGGAACTGCCAGGCCTGGAAGACTGGACCTACCTGGACTGCCTGCCGTACTTCCGCAAAGCGGAAACCCGTGACATCGGCCCCAACGACTACCACGGCGGTGAAGGCCCGGTCAGCGTTGCTACGCCAAAGGCCGGCAACAACCCGCTGTTCCACGCCATGGTCGAGGCCGGCGTACAGGCCGGTTACCCACGCACCGAAGACCTGAACGGCTACCAGCAGGAAGGTTTCGGCCCGATGGACCGTTCGGTGACCAAGAACGGTCGCCGTTCCAGCACCGCACGCGGTTACCTGGACCAGGCCAAGAAGCGCCCTAACCTGACCATCGTCACCCACGCTCTGAGCGACCGCGTGCTGTTCGACGGCAAGCGCGCCGTTGGCGTGACCTACCTGGTTGGCGACAGCGAAGAGCGCGTCGAAGCTCGCGCGCGCAAGGAAGTGATCGTCAGCTCCGGCGCCATCGCTTCGCCGCAACTGCTGCAGCGCTCTGGCGTGGGCCCGCGCGCCTTGCTGGAAAGCCTGGACATCCCGGTTGTGCACGACCTGCCGGGCGTCGGCGAGAACCTGCAGGACCACCTCGAGTTGTACCTGCAGTACGCCTGCACCCAGCCGGTGTCGCTGTACCCGTCGCTGCTGTGGTGGAACCAGCCGGCCATTGGTGCCGAGTGGCTGTTCAACGGCACCGGCATCGGCGCCAGCAACCAGTTCGAGGCCGGTGGTTTCATCCGTACCCGCCCTGAATTCGAGTGGCCGAACATCCAGTACCACTTCCTGCCGGTAGCGATCAACTACAACGGTTCCAATGGCGTGAAGGAGCATGGCTTCCAGGCGCACATGGGCTCGATGCGTTCGCCAAGCCGTGGTCGCATCCAGGCCAAGTCCAAGGACCCGCGCCAGCACCCGAGCATCCTGTTCAACTACATGGCCACCGAGCAGGACTGGCAGGAATTCCGTGACGGTATCCGCCTGACCCGCGAAATCATGGCCCAGCCAGCGCTGGACCCCTACCGTGGCCGCGAGATCAGCCCGGGCGCCGATGTGCAAACCGACGAGCAGCTGGACAAGTTCATCCGCGAGCACGCCGAAACCGCCTTCCACCCGTCCTGCTCGTGCAAGATGGGCACCGACGACATGGCGGTGGTCGATGGCGAAGGCCGCGTGCACGGTATGCAGGGCCTGCGTGTGGTCGACGCGTCGATCATGCCGATCATCATCACTGGCAACCTCAACGCCACCACGATCATGATCGCCGAGAAGATTTCGGACAAGATCCGTGGCCGCAAGCCACTGCCGCGCAGCACCGCCAAGTACTATGTGGCCAACGGTGCGCCAGTGAAGGGCAAGCCGATGCGTGAAGTGAAGCAGGGCTGATCAGCACCGGTCTCATCGCCGGCAAGCCGGCTCCCACAGGTACAGCGCCGCCCTCTGGCCTGTGATCATCCTGTGGGAGCCGGCTTGCCGGCGATGGGGCCCGCAGCGCAACACAAGAAAAGGCACCCACCGCGGTGCCTTTTCTACATCTGCAGAAACGCTTTACAGGCTGCCAATTCATCAGGTTAGAATCAATTGGCACGCGACCTGCTAGTTCATCAAGCTATCGAGTCTTCTTCCTCGCGTTTCCCGGAGTACCTGCCTTTGGATGCAAGCACCATCAACAGCCTGTTCTTGATCGGCGCATTGCTGGTGGGCGCAAGTATTCTGGTCAGTTCACTGTCGTCGCGCCTGGGCATCCCGATCCTGGTCATCATCCTGGCCGTCGGCATGGTCGCCGGCGTGGACGGTGGCGGCATCATCTTCAACAACTACCCGACCGCCTATCTGGTGGGCAACCTGGCACTGGCAGTGATCCTGCTGGACGGCGGCCTGCGCACGCGGGTGGCCAGCTTCCGCGTGGCCTTGTGGCCGGCCCTTTCGCTGGCCACGGTAGGGGTGATGATCACCACCGCCCTCACCGGCCTGGTCGCCGCCTGGTTGTTCAACCTCAGCCTGATCCAGGGCCTGCTGATCGGCGCGATCGTTGGCTCCACCGACGCCGCGGCGGTGTTCTCGCTGCTCGGCGGCAAAGGCCTGAACGAGAGGGTGACCGCCACGCTGGAAATCGAATCGGGCAGCAACGACCCGATGGCTGTATTCCTCACGGTCACGTTGATCGACATGATCGCCAGCGGCCAGACCGGCCTGCACTGGAGCCTGCTGACCCACCTGCTGCGCGAATTCGGCATCGGTGGCCTGCTCGGCCTGGGCGGAGGCTGGCTGATGCTGCAGCTGGTCAACCGGATCAACCTGGCCGGCGGCCTGTACCCGATCCTGGTGGTCGCCGGTGGCCTGGTAGTGTTCTCGCTGACCAACGCCCTGCATGGCAGCGGCTTCCTCGCCGTTTACCTGTGCGGCCTGGTGCTGGGCAACAAACCGATCCGCAGCCGCCACGGCATCCTGCACATGCTCGACGGCATGGCCTGGCTGGCACAGATCGGCATGTTCCTGGTGCTGGGGCTGCTGGTCACCCCGCACGACTTGCTGCCCATCGCCCTGCCGGCGCTGGGCCTGGCGCTGTGGATGATCCTGATTGCCCGACCGTTGTCGGTGGTAGCCGCCCTGCTGCCGTTCAAGGCCTTCCACGGCCGCGAAAAAGGCTTCATTTCCTGGGTAGGGCTGCGCGGTGCGGTACCGATCATTCTGGCGGTGTTCCCACTGATGGCCGGGCTGCCGGACGCGCAGCTGTTCTTCAACCTTGCGTTCTTCATCGTGCTGGTTTCGCTGCTGGTGCAGGGCACCAGCCTGCCCTGGATGGCCAAGCTGCTGAAGGTCACGGTACCGCCGGACCCTGCGCCGATTTCGCGCTCTGCCCTTGAGGTCCACATCACCAGCGAGTGGGAGCTGTTCGTCTACCGCCTGGGTGCGGAAAAGTGGTGCATCGGCGCCGCCCTGCGCGAGCTGAAGATGCCCGAGGGCACCCGTATCGCTGCGTTGTTCCGTGGCGAGCAGTTGCTGCACCCCTCGGGCAGTACCGTGCTTGAGGTGGGCGACATGCTTTGCGTAATCGGCCACGAACACAACCTGCCGGCACTGGGCAAGCTGTTCAGCCAGGCGCCGCAGCGCGGCTTGGACCTGCGCTTCTTCGGCGACTTCGTGCTCGAAGGCGATGCTGAACTGGGTGCTGTGGCTGCGCTTTACGGCCTGAAACTCGACGGCCTGGACGCAAAAATGCCGCTGGCGCAGTTCATCCGACAGAAGGTCGGAGGCGCTCCAGTAGTAGGCGACCAGGTCGAATGGCACGGCACGATCTGGACCGTGGCGACCATGGACGGGAACAAGATCCAGAAAGTGGGCGTCAGATTCCCCGAAGGAACGCGACCCGGACCAGGATTGTTCCTCTAAACTCCGTTACCGCCTGATCCACAAGTAGTCTGCCTATGTCCCTGCGCGTGTACCTTCGCACAGCCCTGTTCGGGCTGTGTCTGTCCCTTTCGTTCGCGGCTACCGCCGCCGAAGCACCTACCGCTGCCAGCATCCAGCACAGCCTCGACAAGATCGCCGAACGCAAGCTGCCCGAAGCCGATCAGAAGGCCTTGCAACAGGTACTCGAACAGACGCTGAGCCTGCTCGCCAACAAGGAAGACAACGAGAAGAAGCTGGCTGCGCTCAAGCAGCAGCTGGCCGGCGCGCCGAAAGAGACCAGCGACAGCCAAAAGGAGCTGGCCAAGCTCAAGGACAGCAAACCGCAACCGGTCGCCCAGCGCTACGCCAGCCTCAACGTGCCGCAGCTGGAGCAGATGCTCAGCGAGCGCAACACCCAGCAGGGCGAGCTGCAAAAGGCGCTGTCGGATGCCAACAGTCTGATCATCAATTCGCAGACACGCCCCGAACGCGCCCAGGCTGAAATCAGCAACAACCAGACGCGCAGCCAGCAGATCAACAACATCCTCAAAAGCGGCAAGGACGGCGGCAAATCGATCAACGCCGACCAGCGCAACCAGCTTGCTGCCGAACTGGCCTCAATCAACGCGGTGACCCTGCTACGCCGCCAGGAACTGGCCGGCAACGGCCTGCTGCAAGACCTCGGCAATGCCCGCCATGACCTGCTGGTCGAACGCGCCGCCCGCCTGGAACAGGAAATCCAGGACCTGCAGACGCTGATCAACGAAAAGCGCCTGGCGCAATCGCAGCAGACGGTCACCCAGCAATCGATCGAAGCCCAGAAAGCCGGCGGCAGCAGCCTGCTGGCCAGTGAAAGCGCGGCCAACCTGAAGCTGTCCGACTACCTGCTCAAGAGCACCGACCGCCTCAACGAACTGACCCAGCAGAACCTGCGCACCAAACAGCAGCTCGACAGCCTGACCCAGGCCGACCAGGCGCTGGACGAGCAAATCAGCGTGCTCAAGGGCAGCCTGCTGCTGTCGAAGATCCTCTACAAACAAAAGCAGGCGCTGCCGCACCTGAAGCTCGACCGCGACCTGGCTGACCAGATTGCCGATATCCGCCTGTACCAGTTCGAGATCAACCAGCAGCGCGAGCAGATGAGCAGCCCGGTGACCTATGTCGACAAGCTGCTGGCCAGCCAGCCGCAGGAAGACGTCACCCCCGCCCTGCGCAAAGCCCTATTGGAAGTGGCGATTACCCGCAGCGACCTGCTCGAACGCCTGAACCGTGAACTGTCGGCGCTGCTCAACGAATCGATCACCCTGCAGCTCAACCAGAAGCAGCTGCTCGGCACCGCGCAAGGCCTGCGCACCACTCTCGACGAGCAGATGTTCTGGATCCCCAGCAACAAGCCGCTGGACTGGGACTGGTTGAAATATGTCCCGGAACGCTTTGCCAAACAGGTAGCCGACCTGCCCTGGGGCTCGGGCCTCAAGGAGTTGGGCGACGGCCTGAGCCAGCGCCCCTTGCTGTTCCTGCCTTTGCTGCTGGTGATCGGTGCCCTGCTGTGGCGCCGCAAATACCTGTACCAGCGGCTGAGCAAGGTGCACCAGGACATCGGTCATTTCCGCCGTGACAGCCAGTGGCACACGCCGCAGGCCATCCTGATCAACATTCTTTTGGCGATGCCGGTGAGCCTTGGCCTGGCGCTGTGCAGCTACGCCCTGCAGATCGACGCCCGCGGGCAGAACGCCAACCTGGGCGCTGCACTGTGGCAGCTGGCACAGGCCTGGCTGGTGTTCTACACCGCCTATCGCATCCTTGCCCCCGGCGGCGTGGCGGAAATCCACTTCCGCTGGCACAAGCCGCAGGTCGAGTTCCTGCGGGGCTGGGTACGCCGGCTCGGCACCGTGGTTCTGGCCCTGGTCGGCGTAGTGGCGGTGGCTGAACATCAGCCTTCGGCGCTGGCCGAGGACGTGCTGGGCATCGGCGTGGTGCTCACCTGCTATGCCCTGATGGCCTGGTTGCTCAGCCGCCTGCTGGCCAGCAGCCCGGCGCACCGCGACACCTCATTATTCCGCAGGGCCGTCGGGGTCGCCTTCACCGCCTTGCCGATCGCCTTGTTCGTGGCGGTGTGCTTCGGCTACTACTACACCGCGCTCAAGCTCACCGACCGCCTCATCTATACCCTGTACCTGCTGATGTTCTGGCTGGTGATCGAGGCCGCGTTCGTGCGTGGGCTGTCGGTGGCCGCACGGCGCCTGGCCTACCAGCGTGCCCTGAGCAAACGTGCGGCAGCCAAGGAAGGGCTGGATGGCGAAGTCATCACCGAAGAGCCAACGCTGGACATCGAACAGGTCAACCAGCAGTCGTTGCGCCTGATCCGCCTGGCCTTGCTCGGCGGCTTCATTGCTGGCCTGTACTGGGTATGGTCGGACCTGATCTCGGTGTTCTCCTACCTCAACAACTTCACCCTCTACGAGTACACCAGCGGCACCGGCAGCGCCGCCAGCATGGTGCCGATCAGCCTCGGCGACCTGCTCGGCGCGCTGGTGATCGTCGGCATTACCTTTGCCCTGGCTGGCAACTTGCCTGGCTTGCTGGAAGTGCTGGTGCTGTCACGCCTGAACCTGGCCCAGGGCAGCGCCTACGCCACCACCACGCTGCTGTCGTACACCATCGTCGGCATCGGTATCGTCAGCACCCTGTCGACCTTGGGGGTGAGCTGGGACAAGCTGCAGTGGCTGGTGGCAGCGCTGTCGGTGGGCCTGGGCTTCGGCATGCAGGAGATCTTCGCCAACTTCATCTCCGGCATCATGATCCTGTTCGAGCGCCCGGTGCGCATCGGCGACACCATCACCATCGGCAACCTGTCCGGTACGGTCAGCAAGATCCGCATCCGCGCCACCACCATCACCGACTTCGACCGCAAGGACATCATCGTCCCCAACAAGACCTTCATCACCGGCCAGTTGATCAACTGGTCGCTGACCGACACGGTCACCCGGGTGACACTGAAGCTGGGTATCGACTACGGCTCCGACCTGGACCTGGTGCGCGACCTGCTGCTCAAGGGCGCACACGAAAACCCAAGGGTGCTCAAGGACCCGGAGCCGATCGTGTACTTCCTCAACTTCGGCGAAAGCTCGCTGGACCACGAACTGCGCATGCACGTACGCGACCTGGGCGACCGCAACCCGACCCTCGACGAAATCAACCGCTACATCAACCGCGAGTTCAAGGCCCACGACATCAAGATCTCGGTGCGCCAGGTCGAGGTGTTCCTGATGGACACCAAAGGTGGCAAGCAGCAGCTGATACCTGTGGAACAGCCAAAACCCGATGGCACTGCACAGGCCTGAGTGGGCTCGAATGCTTTATTCTGTGCTGAACCCCAGGAGCAGCCCGTGAAAGCCCTCGACCAACTCACCTTCGACAACCGCTTCGCCCGCCTGGGCGATGCGTTCTCCACCCAGGTCCTGCCCGAACCCATCGCAGAGCCGCGCCTGGTGGTGGCAAGCGAGTCGGCCATGGCCTTGCTCGACCTCGACCCAACCCAGGCCGATTCGGCCCTGTTCGCTGAAGTGTTCAGCGGCCAGAAACTCTGGGAAGAGGCCGACCCGCGCGCGATGGTTTATTCCGGCCACCAGTTCGGCTCATACAACCCACGCCTGGGCGATGGCCGCGGCTTGCTGCTGGCCGAGGTGCTCAACGAGGCAGGCGAGCACTGGGACCTGCACCTCAAGGGCGCCGGCCAGACGCCGTACTCACGCATGGGTGACGGCCGCGCCGTACTGCGCTCGTCGATTCGTGAGTTCCTTGCCTCCGAAGCCCTACATGCCCTGGGCATCCCCAGCAGCCGGGCGTTGTGCGTGATCGGCTCCAGCACCCCGGTATGGCGCGAAACCCAAGAGCGTGCCGCCATGCTCACCCGCGTTGCGCAGAGCCACGTGCGCTTTGGCCATTTCGAATACTTCTACTACACCAAGCAGCCAGAACAGCAGCGTGTGCTGATCGACCATGTGCTGGAACAACACTACCCCGAGTGCCGCGCGGCCGAGCAGCCATACCTGGCCATGTTCCGAACCATCGTCGAGCGCAACGCCGAGCTGATCGCGCGCTGGCAGGCCTACGGGTTCTGCCACGGGGTGATGAACACCGACAACATGTCTATCCTGGGCATCACCTTCGATTTCGGCCCTTACGCTTTCCTCGACGACTTCGACGCCAATTTCATCTGCAACCACTCCGATGATCGCGGCCGCTACAGCTACGCCAACCAGGTACCGATCGCCCACTGGAACCTGAGCGCCCTGGCCCAGGCCTTGACCACGGTGATCGAGGTCGAGTCACTGAAGGAAGCGCTGGGGCTGTTCCTGCCGCTGTACCAGGCGCATTACCTGGACTTGATGCGCCGGCGACTGGGCCTTACCACCGCCGAGGACGACGACATGGCGCTGGTCGAGCGCCTGCTGCAGCGTATGCAGAGCGGTGGTGTGGACTACAACCTGTTCTTCCGTAAGCTAGGCGAGCAGCCGGCCACCGAAGCGCTGAAGGTGGTACGCGAGGACTTCATCGACCTGGCCGGCTTCGATGCCTGGGGCGCGGAATACCTGGCGCGCTGCGAGCGCGAAACCGACAACGCAGAAGGCCGCCGTGAGCGGATGCATGCCGTGAACCCGCTGTATGTGCTGCGCAACTACCTGGCGCAAAAGGCCATCGAAGCGGCTGAAGCGGGGGATTACAGCGAAGTGCGGCGGCTGCATCAGGTGCTGAGCAAGCCATTCGAGGAACAAGCCGGCATGCAGGGCTACGCCGAGCGACCGCCGGAATGGGGCAAGCATCTGGAAATCAGCTGTTCTTCGTGATGGCTTGGAGGTGCATGTCTTGAGTTGTTCTGTGCCCGTGAGATCGAGCGCCGCCCGCGCGGCGCATCGCGGCTAAAGCCGCTCCTACATTTGTTGCAATGTGCCGTTCCAGTCAGGGCATGGTTGTTCGCCTTGGTGCATGACTGAAGACAGGTGAGGCGACATCAGCGCCAGCCGAAAAATCGCGTGGTGCTGACAAGGCTAACGACTATGGCCTCTCAGGCCATGGCACGTTGCAACAAATGTAGGAGCGGCTTTAGCCGCGATGCGCCGCGCGGGCGGCGCTCGATCTCATAGGCACTGAAGCCCCCAAGCCAGGCCCCTCAGCCATTCTCCTCAAGCAGCGAGTGCAACTCGACAAACTGCTGGGTCAGCTTGTGCCGTGGCTCCAGGTGGATCAGCGGCAAGCTGGCGTGGTGCGACTCGCGCATCTTCACCGAGCTGTTGAGGTACACCGGTAACACCGGCAAACCTTCAGCCAGCAGCTCGTCGAGCATCTGCTGCGGCAGGCTGGCGCGGGACTGGAACTGGTTGACCACGATGCCTTCGACCATCAGGTCTTCGTTGTGGTCGTCCTTCAACTCCTCGATTTCAGCCAGCAGGCCATAAAGCGCCTGGCGCGAAAAGCTGTCGCAGTCAAAGGGAATGAGCACGCGATCCGCTGCAATCAATGCAGAAACCGCATAGAAATTAAGCGCAGGCGGCGTATCGATGTAGATGCGTTCATAGTCCTCGTCCAACTCGTCGAGCAACTTACGCAGCTTGTTGATCTTGTGCTTGGCCTCGAGCTTGGGCTGCAAATCGGCCAGCTCTGGCGTTGCAGTCACCACATGCAGGTTGTCGAACGGGGTTTCGTAGATATCGACCTTGTTCTTCTTGCTGAACGGCCCGCTGGACAGGCTTTGCTTGAAGAAATCTGCGATGCCCATGGGGATGTCATCGCCGGTCAGGCCGGTCAGGTACTGGGTCGAGTTGGCCTGGGCATCCAGGTCGATCAACAGGGTCCGATAACCTTCGCTGGCGCTCACCGCCGCCAGGTTGCAAGCGATGCTCGACTTGCCTACACCGCCTTTCTGATTGAACACCACGCGCCGCATGAGAGACCTCCGTGTATCAACGAATGCCCGAGTATGTGGCGGCGCAACGGCATTGGCCAGCAACTCTTGGCGCAACACAAGCAAACGGCGACCAGTAACCGCCCCGCACCGTCCATCGGAAATCACCTACAGCAGATACCGACATTGACGCATTCAGGCATAGCCATTGTCTGATGGCAATCATGTAACCTGTGTTTGCTACACACCCCCGGCACCGGGATAATCGCGCGCCATTCGGCAAATGCGCCAACCCGGTTTCGCGTTGCTCCCTGCGCAGGAAACCCATAGGGCGGGAAGTCAGAAAACATTGTGATCACCTTCGATATTAGCCAATGGCGCGCCTGGGCCCCAGGCCTGCAGACCCCTGCCGACTGGCAGGCCTGGGCGCAAGGCTTACAGACGCCTGCCGACTGGCAGGCCTGGGCGCAAGGCAGCCTGCGCCCTCAGGGCGACGGCCCGGCGCCGGACGTGTCGTTCCTGCCGGCCCTGCAGCGTCGTCGCCTCAGCCACCTGGCACGCATGGCCTTCGCCGTGGGCTGGCCGCTGGCCGAAGGGCGGGGAGCATTGCCGCTGGTATTCGTCTCGCACCATGGTGAAACCCCGCGCACCTTTTCCATGCTCTGCGACCTGGCCGAGCAGCAGCCGCTGTCGCCTACCCAGTTCAGCCTTTCGGTTCACAACGCTGTGCCAGGCCTGTGGTCGATCCTGCGCGGCGAGACCAGCGAGATGACCGCCCTGGCCGCTGCCGGCGACGGCTTCGAGCAAGGTGTGCTCGAGGCTGCCGCGCTGTTGGCCGAAGGCGCGCCGGCGGCACTGCTGATTGTCACCGAGGAACTGCCGGCCGAGGCTTACCGGCCATGGATCGATGATGTGCCGTTCACCTACGCGGTGGGCCTGTTACTGACCCCTGGCACGCAGTGGCGCCTGGCAGCGCAGCCCTCCTCGTCTGCCCAACCGGCCGAACTGCCCCATGCCTTGAGCTGGCTGCACGCCACGCTCACAGGGCGGGATACCTTCACTCACTTGTGGAAGCGCCGCGCATGGAACTGGCAACGACAGCCGTGAGCAGATTCCGCGATGCCTATTACTGGCGCTTGCTGGCCACCGCAGTGAGCTTTTGCGTGTTCGGCCTGGGCAGCCTGTGCCTCGGGCTGCTGGTGTTCCCCCTGCTGGCCTGCCTGCCCGGCGGCGCGGTGCGCCATCGCCAGCGTGCCCGCCATACCATCAGTTGGCTGTTCTGGCGCTTCATTCGCCTGATGCGCGGCCTTGGCGTACTCACGTATCGAATCGACGGCGCCGACCGCCTGGGCCGCCCCGGCCAGCTGATCATCGCCAACCACCCTTCGCTGATCGACGTGGTGTTCCTCATCGGCCTGGTGCGCCACGCCAACTGCGTGGTCAAGCACAGCCTGTTCGGCAACCCCTTTACCCGCGGCCCGATCCGCGAAGCCCAGTACATTGGCAATGACGGCAGCATGGACATGCTCGACAATGCCGTAGCCTCGCTGCGCCAGGGCCAGCCGCTGATCATTTTCCCTGAGGGCACGCGCACACCGCCCGGCCAGGCGCCGGCCTTTCATCGCGGCGCTGCGGCAATTGCCCTGCGCGGTGCGAAAATCATCACGCCGGTAACGATCACGGTCAGCCCCACCACACTGACCAAGAACGAACCCTGGTACCGCATCCCCAGACGCCGCGTGCATTTCACGTTGAACGTCGGCGCCGATATCGACCCCCAGGCGTTCGCCGCGCAGGGGCCAGCGCCGCAAGCGTCGCGCAAACTCAACGACTACCTGCACCAGTACTACATCAAGGAGCTCGCCACCGATGAGCGTGCCACTACAAGACCTCAACCGTGACCTCAAACAATTGATCATCGACGCCCTGGGCCTCGAAGACATCAGCGTGCAGGACATCGACGACCAGCAACCGCTGTTCGGCGAAGGCCTGGGCCTGGACTCGGTCGACGCTTTGGAGCTGGGCCTGGCCCTGCAGAAACGCTACGGCATCAAGATCGATGCCGACGCCAAGGACACCCGTAACCACTTCACCAACGTCGCCACCCTGGCCGCATTCGTCACCGCCCGCCAGGCCGCCTGAGACCGCACCATGCAAACCCGCGAAGACATCTACCACATCCTCAGCGACGCCCTGGTCGAACTGTTCGAACTCGACCCCACCTCCATCAGCCTGCAATCCAACCTGTACCAGGACCTGGAAATCGACAGCATCGACGCCATCGACCTGCTCGACCACATCAAGCGCCAGACCGGCAAGAAAATCGCCGCCGAGGACTTCAAGTCTGTGCGCACCGTCAATGACGTGGTCGAAGCCGTGTTCCGCCTGGTCAACCCGGCGGCATGAAGCGCCTGGTCGGCCTCGGCCTGCTGCTGGCCGGTGTGCTATATCCGTTTGCCGTCTACTTCGGCATGGCCCACTTCGCCCCGTGGCAGTTCGGCCTGCTGCTCGGCGCGCTATGGCTGGCCCGTGTGCTGAGCAGCCGCCGCCCGGGCAGCCAATGGATGGCCGTCGCGGCGCTGAGCTTCTGCGCGTTGCTGGGGCTGTTCGACAGCCCGCAGCTGTTGCGCTGGTACCCGGTGCTGGTCAACAGCTTCCTGCTGGCCCTGTTCGGCAGCAGCCTGCTACGCGGCATGCCGATGGCCGAACGGCTGGCACGCCTGCGTGAACCGCGGTTGCCGCCCCGGGCGGTGCGCTACACCCGGCGCGTCACCCAGGTGTGGTGCGGTTTCTTTCTGGTCAACGGCCTGATCGCCGCCGGCCTGACCCTGTGGGCGCCACTGAGCTGGTGGACCCTGTATAACGGCCTGATTGCGTATGCCGCCATGGGCCTGCTGTTCGCCGTCGAATGGCGAATCCGACAACGTGTGCGAGCGCGCCCATGACCTGGATCAACCTCGAACAGCTGCTGCAGCCCTCGGCGGCGCCGCGCCTGATCACTCAAGCGCCGGAGCTTGCACATGCCGAACTGTGCGAGCAGGCCCTGCGCCTGGCGGGCGGCCTGCAGCAGCGCGGCGTAAAGCGCATTGCGGTACACCTGGAAGACGCTGCGCACCTGGCGATTGCACTGCTCGGCGCCTGGCGCGCGGGCATCGAGGTGTTGTTGCCGGCAGACCTGCAGCCAGGCACCCGCGCACGCTGGAGCGCTCAGGTCGACCTGTGGCTCAGTGATAGGCCAGGCGACACGACGATTGCCGAGCTGCAGGCCACGCCACTGGCCCCCGCCGACCTGGACCTGGAGCACTGTCGCATCAGCCTGTGCACTTCAGGCTCCAGCGGCGAGCCCAAGCGGATCGACAAGCAACTGCGCCAACTGGCCAACGAGGTGCTGGCGCTGGAGCGCTTGTGGGGCGAGGCGCTGGGCCAGGCCTGGATCATCGGCAGTGTTGCCACGCAGCACATCTACGGGCTGCTGTTCCGCGTGCTCTGGCCGTTGTGTGCCGGGCGCGGTTTCGAGCGGCGCCAACTGCCCTTCCCCGAAGACCTGCAACGCGCCAGCCGAGCGCACCCGGCCTTCGCCTGGGTAGCCAGCCCGGCGCTGCTCAAGCGCGTGGGCGAAAACCTCGACTGGCCGGCCTTGAGCAGGGTGCGAAAAGTGTTCTCCTCGGGCGGCGAACTGCCTGGCGAAGCGGCGCAACAGCTTTTTCAGCGCCTGGGCCAATGGCCCACGGAGATCCTTGGCAGCTCCGAGACCGGCGGTATCGCCTGGCGCCAGGGCGAAGCACTGTGGCGGCCGTTTGCCGATGTGCAGCTGAGCCAGGATGAACAAGGCGCTCTGTGCATCGCCTCACCGTATTTGCCGCCTGGGTATGTCGAATGCAGCGCCGATGCTGCCGAAATCACCCCCGACGGGCGCTTCACCTTGCTCGGCCGCCTCGACCGCATCGTCAAACTGGAAGAAAAACGCATCTCCCTGCCCCTGCTCGAACAACTGCTGTGCGACCACACCTGGGTCAGCGAAGCGCGTCTGGGCGTGGTCGAGCAAGGCCGGGCTTACCTCGGTGCCCTGCTGGTGCTGTCGCCTGCCGGCTTGCACGCCTTGCGCAATCAGGGCCGGCGCGCCCTGATCGCTGGCTTGCGCGAGCACCTGCATGGCCACTGCGACCCCACCGCCCTGCCACGGCGCTGGCGCCTGCTGCGCCAGCTACCACTCAACGCCCAGGGCAAGCTGCCCCAGGCTGAGGTGCAAGCGCTGTTGCTGGCCGCTCGCAGCATGGCACCTGATGTGCTGGGTCAAAGCGTGGAGGGCGACGAACTGCAGCTGCGCTTGGCTGTGCCGCCAGACCTCGCCTGTTTCCCCGGCCACTTCCCGCAGACCCCAGTGCTGCCTGGCGTGGTGCAGATCGACTGGGCAATTGCCTTGGCCAATGAGCGGCTCGCCCCCGCTCATCGTTTCGCCGGCATGGAAGTGCTCAAGTTCCAACACGTGGTGCGCCCGGGCGATGAATTGGTGCTGACGCTGCGCTTCGACGCTGAACGCGGCAAGCTGTACTTCAATTACCACTGCGCCGGGCAGGTCTGCTCCAGCGGCCGTATCTTGCTGGAGGCTGATGGTGCATAAGCCTTGCGCGGTGATCCCGGTGTACGACCACGAGCAGGCCATACCCGCCGTAGTCGCCGACCTGTTGCGTGCCGGCCTGCCCTGCGTGCTGGTCGACGATGCCAGCCATGCGCCGTGCGCGCACGTATTGCAGCAGCTGGCCGAACAGGAGCAGGTTCACCTGGTCACCCTCAAAACCAATCAGGGCAAGGGCGGCGCCGTCATGGCCGGGCTGCGTGAGGCGGCGCGGCTGGGGTTCAGCCATGCCTTGCAGGTGGACGCCGATGGCCAGCACGATCTGGCCGACGTCAGCCTGTTCCTGGCCCAGTCGCAGGCTTATCCACAAGCGCTGGTGTGCGGTTATCCACAATACGATGCCAGCGTGCCGAAAGGCCGCCTGTATGCCCGCTACCTCACCCATGTGTGGGTCTGGATCAACAGCCTGTCGTTGCAGATCCCCGATTCGATGTGCGGCTTTAGGGTCTACCCGTTGCCCGCCACCCTGGCGCTGATCGACAGCGTCGCATTGGGCAGGCGCATGGACTTCGACCCCGAGATCCTGGTGCGCCTGGCGTGGCGCGAACAGCCCATGCGCTGGCTGCCGACACGGGTGCACTACCCGCAGGATGGCCGCTCGCATTTCCGCCTGGTCCACGACAACGCCCTGATCTCGAAAATGCACGCCAAGCTGTTCTTCGGCATGCTGGTACGCGCCCCGCGAATCCTCTGGCGCAGGTGGTGCCGATGAGCGAGCGACACTGGGCCGATCAAAAGGAACGCGGCAGCTTCTGGCTGATGAAGCTGACCGCTGCACTGCTGCGCCTGCTCGGCCGCCGTGCGCTGAGCCCGCTGATCCACCTGATCGTCGCCTACTTTTTCCTGTTTGGCCGCCGCGCCCGGCGCAGCGCCTGGCAGTACCAGCAGCGCCTGCACCAGTGGAGCGGCGGGCAGAGCGCGCGCCCCAGCCACTGGCAGGTGTTTCGTCAGTTCATGGCCTTTGCCGATGCCCTGCTGGACAAGCTCGATGTGTGGCACGGCAAACTGCGCCTGGCCGACATCGACATCGACGACCCGGGCCAGCTGCGGCAGCAGCTGCGCGGTGGACGGGGGCAAATGCTGGTGGGCGCACATCTGGGCAACCTCGAGGTGTGCCGCGCGCTGGCCGAACTCGGCGAGCAAGTGCCGATGAATGTGCTGGTGCATACCCGCCACGCCGAGCGCTTCAACCGCCTGCTGGGTGAAGCCGGAGCGAGCAATGTACGGCTGATCCAGGTCAGCGAGCTGGACCCGGCGATCATGCTGCAACTGGCCGAACGCCTGGAGCGTGGCGAGTGGCTGGCGATCGCCGGCGATCGCGTGCCGTTGCATGGCGCGCGCACGGTCGAGGTGGACTTCCTCGGCCACCCGGCCGCCTTCCCGCAGGGCCCCTGGCTGCTGGCGGGCATGCTCGAATGCCCGCTCAACCTGTTGTTCTGCCTCAAGCACCAGGGCCGCTACCGCATCACCCTCGAACCCTTTGCCGAACGCCTGCAGTGGCGCCGCAGCCAACGCGATCAAGTGGTCGCCGAGTGGGCCGGGCGCTATGCCGAGCGTCTGGGCCATTACTGTGCCCAAGCGCCTTTGCAGTGGTTCAATTTCTACCCCTTCTGGAAGACCGATGACGATGCATCCGCATGAGCCTGTAACGTTCGGCGAGTCGCCGCTGGCAATCGAAGATGTCCTGGCCCTGGCCGAACGCCGTGCCACGGTGTGCCTGCAGGATGACGCCGCCTACCGCGAGCGCATCGCCCGTGGTGCGCGCTTTCTCGACACCTTGCTCGACAAGGAAGGGGTGATCTACGGCGTGACCACCGGCTATGGCGACTCGTGCGTGGTGGCCGTGCCGCTGGAGCACGTCGAGGCCCTGCCACGGCACCTGTATACCTTCCATGGCTGCGGCCTGGGCAAGCTGCTCGAAGCCCCCGCCACCCGCGCCGTGCTGGCTGCCCGCCTGCGCTCGCTGAGCCACGGCATGTCGGGCGTGCGCCTGGAGTTACTGGAGCGGCTGCGCGACTTTCTGGCCCACGACATCCTGCCGCTGATCCCCGAAGAGGGCTCGGTGGGGGCCAGTGGCGACCTGACGCCGCTGTCCTATGTTGCCGCAACCCTGTCCGGCGAGCGCGAAGTGATGTACCAAGGCCAGCGCCGCAGCAGTGCCGATGTGCACCGCGAACTGGGCTGGCAGCCGCTGGTGCTGCGGCCCAAGGAAGCCTTGGCGCTGATGAACGGCACCGCAGTGATGACCGGCCTGGCCTGCCTGGCCTTTGCCCGCGCCGACTATCTGCTGCAACTGGCCACGCGCATCACCGCGCTGAACGTCATCGGCCTGCAGGGCAACCCGGAGCACTTCGACGAACGCCTGTTCGCCGCCAAACCGCACCCCGGGCAAACCCAGGTCGCTGCCTGGCTGCGCCAGGACCTCGCCATCGACGCCCCGCTGCCGCCGCTGCACCGCCTGCAGGACCGCTACTCGCTGCGCTGCGCGCCACATGTGCTGGGCGTGCTGGCCGACAGCCTGGGCTGGCTGCGCGGCTTCATCGAAACCGAACTCAACAGCGCCAACGACAACCCGATCATCGACGGCGACGCCGAGCGGGTGCTGCATGGCGGGCACTTCTACGGCGGCCATATCGCCTTCGCCATGGACAGCCTCAAGACCCTGGTGGCCAACGTCGCCGACCTGCTCGACCGGCAACTCGCGCTGCTGGTCGACACCCGCTACAACCATGGCTTGCCGAGCAACCTGTCCGGTGCCGCCCCAGGCCGGGCGATGCTCAACCATGGCTTCAAGGCCGTGCAGATCGGCGCCAGCGCCTGGACAGCCGAGGCCCTCAAACAGACCATGCCGGCCAGCGTGTTCTCGCGCTCCACCGAGTGCCACAACCAGGACAAGGTGAGCATGGGTACCATCGCCGCGCGCGATGCCCTGCGCGTGCTGGAGTTGACCGAGCAGGTAGCCGCCGCCAGCCTGCTGGCCGCCAACCAGGGCGTCTGGCTGCGCACCCGGCAAGGCCAGGCACACGCCCTGCCGCCCGCGCTGGCAAAGATGCACGAAGCCTTGCTTGAAGACTTTGCCCCGGTCATCGAAGACCGCGCCCTGGAAAGCGACCTGCGCCTGTGCCTGCAGCGCATCGGCGAACGCCATTGGAGGCTGCATGCGTAACCCCGGCGTGTTCCATGTCGACAGCGAAATCGTCGTGCCCTTTTTCGATGTCGACAGCATGCACATCGTCTGGCACGGGCATTACGTTAAATACCTGGAAGTCGCCCGCTGCGCGCTGCTCGACCGCCTGGCGCACAACTACTTGCAGATGCAGGCCAGCGGTTACGCCTGGCCGGTGATCGACCTGCAGCTGCGTTATATCCGGGGCGCCAGCTTCGGCCAGCGCCTGAGCGTGCGCGCCAGCCTGGTGGAATGGGAGAACCGCCTGAAGATCCACTACCTGATAAGCGACGCCGACACCGGCGAACGCATGACCCGCGCCAGCACCGTGCAGGTGGCCGTGCATATCGAAAGCGGCGAGATGCAGCTGGCCTCGCCGCAGGTGATGCTCGATGCCGTGCGCAAGGTGCTTACATGAACGCTTACCGAAGTCATCGCCGGATCACCGCCTTCAAGAGCACCCCAGTACCTGTGGGAGCCGGCTTGCCGGCGATGGCCTGCAGCGCAGGCCCGCTTTTCTGTGCACTGCTGTTAATGCTCATAAGCCCCTTGACCTTCGCCTTCGGCCTCGAAGACCTGCAAAAGCAGCTCAGCAAACCCGCCGTGGTCAGCGGCCCGTTCATCCAGGAAAAACACCTGCGCGCCCTGCCCCAGCCGCTGCTGAGCAAGGGCCGCTTCGTGCTCGCCCGCGACCATGGCCTGCTGTGGCTGCTGCAAACACCGCTGCGCCAGGATTACCGCATCGATGCCAACGGCATCGCCCGGCGTGACCCCAATGGCTGGCAAAACCTGCCAAGCCGCAGCGCCGGGGCCGAGCAGAACCGCTTGTTCTTCGCCGTGCTGCAAGGCGACAGCAGTGGCCTGCAACGGGACTTCGAGCTGGCCCTGACGGGTACCGCGCAGCAGTGGCAACTGCACCTGACGCCGCGTTCGCTGCTGCTCAAGCAGGTCTTCACACGCATCGATATCAGCGGCGGGCAGTTTGTCGAACGCATCGAACTGAGCGAGACCCAGGGCGACAGCACCGTGCTGCGCATGCCCGAAAGCCGCAGCGCCGCTGCGCTGAGCGATGCGGAGCGCAGTGACTTTGCCGACTGAACGCCTGTTGCCGCGCCTCTTCGCGGGGCTGCTACTGGTCATGCTCGCCATCGCCGGCTGGCAGTGGCACCGCGCTGCGCCCTTGTCGGCCGACCTGATGACGCTGGTCCCCGGCGCCACCGAGGACCCGCTGCTCAAGCGTGCCGAACAGCGCATGCAGGAGCCGCTCAACCGCGAGCTGCTGGTACTGGTAGGCCACGCCGACCGCCAGCAGGCGCTGGCCCTGGCGCAGACACTGGCGGGGCAATGGCAGGCCAGCGGGCTGTTCGAGAAAGTCCAGTGGAGCCTGCAGACCGACCTGCAGGCCGTGCGCGAGCAGCTGCTGCAAGGCCGGCTGGCGATGCTTGCGGCCGCTGATCGGCAGCAGCTGATCGAACAACCCGACGCCTTTGTCGAACAGCGCGTGCGAAGCCTGTTCGACCCCTTCGCCGGCTTCAGCCTGGTGCCCAGCCAGGAAGACTGGCTGGGGCTGACAGGGCGTATCCAGAGCAGCCAACCCAAGCCTGCCAACGTGGCGCTGGACACTGCCAGCGGTGCGCTGATTGCCGAGGCTGAGGGCCAGCATTGGGTACTGCTGCGCGCACGCACCCTGGGCAATGCCTTCGACCTCCACTTGCCGTTGCAGGTCGCCGACCTGCTCGCCACCGCCCGCGCGCAGGCCGGCCAGGCCGGTGCACACCTGCTGGCCGCCAGTGGCCTGCTGCATGCGGCAGCCGGCCAGCAGCAGGCCAGCCGTGAAATCACCTGGGTCGGCGGGGGGGCGACGCTGGGCATCGTGCTGCTGTTGCTGCTGGCCTTGCGCCGCTGGCAGGCGCTGCTGGCATTCGTGCCGGTGCTGGTGGGCATGCTGTTCGGTTCGGTAGTGTGCGTGGCGCTGTTCGGCCAGATGCATGTGATGACGCTGGTCCTGGGCTCGAGCCTGATTGGTGTGGCGGTGGATTACCCGCTGCACTACCTGTCCAAGAGCTGGAGCCTGAAGCCATGGCGCAGCTGGCAGGCCGTACGCCTGACCCTGCCAGGCATGAGCCTGAGCCTGGCGACCAGCTGCATCGGCTACCTGGCCCTGGCGTTCACACCGTTCCCGGCACTGACGCAGATTGCCACCTTCTCGGCCGCAGGCCTGGCGGGCGCCTACCTGAGCGCAGTGTGCCTGCTACCGGCGCTGCTCGCCGGCGTACAACTGCACCCGCCACACTGGCCACTGCAAGTTGCCGAAACACTCACCCGCTGGCGCGAACGGCTGCTGCGCAGAGTGCCCAGTGGTGTGCTGCTGGGGCTGCTGATGGTGTTCTGTGCTGCCGGCTTGTTGCGCCTGGGCAGCCATAACGACATCCGCCAATGGGTCGCCAGCCCCCCGCAGTTGTTGGAAGAAGCGCAGGCCGTTGCGCGCATTACCGGTTACCAGCCCACCAGCCAGTTCTACCTGGTGCGTGGCGCCGATGAGCAACAGTTGCTCGAACGCCTTAGCCTGCTGTCGGCCAAGCTCGATGAGCTGGTCGAACTGGGCAAGCTGAAGGGCTACATGAGCCTCGGCCAGCTGGCCGCCAGCCCGGCACAACAGGCCCAGGCACGCCAGGCCTTGGCGGTGCTGCCACAGCATTGGCAGCCGTTACTGGACCTGGGCGTGCCACAAGCGGCGTTGCTGGCCGAACTGCAGCACTTGCAGCAATTGCCAACGCAGCGCATCGAACAGCTGCTGGCGGGGCCTTTGGGTGAGGCGTGGCGGCCCTTGTGGTTGGGTGAAGACGGCGCTGGCGTGGCGGCCATCGTCAGCTTGCAGGGCCTGGGCGATACGGCGTTGCTGCGCTTGCAGGTCGAAGATCTCGCAGGCGTGCAACTGGTGGACCGCCTGGGCGAGCTGAACCAACTGTTTGCCGCCACCCAGGTGAGTGCCGCCGAGCTCAAGCTGTTGTCCTGCGTGCTGATCCTGGTGCTGCTGGTGTTGCCGTTCGGCCTGCGCGGCGCACTGCGTATTGTCGCCCTGCCGCTGCTGGCGGCGCTGTGCAGTCTGGCGTGCCTGGGCTGGCTGGGCCAACCCTTGACCCTGTTCAGCCTGTTCGGCCTGCTATTGGTGACGGCCATCAGCGTCGACTACGCCATCCTGATGCACGAACATATCGGTGGGCCTGCCGTGAGCCTGCTCGGCACGCTGCTGGCAGCACTCACCACCTGGCTTTCATTTGGCCTGCTGGCGCTGTCTGCCACGCCAGCCGTCAGCAACTTCGGCCTGGCGGTAAGCCTGGGCCTGGCGTTCAGCTTCCTGCTGGCGCCCTGGGCCGCTCAACGCCAAGGGGCGCATGCCACACAGGAGCGCACATGAAATACCTGATCTCCCTTGCCCTGTGCCTGCTGCTCGGTGCCTGCGCCGCTCATCCACCCCTGCCCACACAGGCGCCGTCGCTCGAACTGCCACAGCAGTTGCATGTGCTGCGTGAGCAGGCCGGGCAGCGCCAGGACTGGCTACTGGTGATACAGCGCGAAGACCATCGCCTGCGCTGGTCGCTGCTCGACCTGCTGGGCATTCCCCAGGCACGCCAGTTGCTCGACGGGCAGCAGTGGCAGGCCGACGGCCTGTTACCCCCCAACCCAGCCGCACGGGAGCTGTTCGCCGCCGTGCTGTTCGCCCTGACGCCCGCCGCGCAGTTGCAGCAGCTCTACCCCGGTGCGCGCCAGCAGGCCCAGCGCCGCTGGCTGGGGGAGCGCTGGCAGGTCAATTACCGGGCCTCGCACGGGTTCGACTTGAACCTCGACCAGGGCCTGAGTTATCAAGTCGACCCCATGCCCAGCGAGCACACGCCATGACCGCCTACCTCAATGACCTGGGCCTGGTCTGTGCGCTTGGTCGCGGCCAGGCCGAAATCACCGCCCGCCTGTTGGCCGGCGATTGCTCAGGCATGCAAGCCGATGCCAGTTGGGTTCCCGGGCGCTGCCCACCGGTCGGTGCGGTGCGCGGTGCACTGCCCGCACTGCCACTGGCCGACCATCACAGCCGCAACAACCAGCTGCTGTATGCCGCAGCTTTGCAGATTGAGCCGGCCATCCGGGCAGCCATCGCACGTCATGGCCCACACCGCATCGCCGTGGTCCTCGGCACCAGCACCTCGGGCATCGACGAGGCCAGCGCAGATATCGCCCATTACCTGCAGGCCGGCCAGTTTCCCGCGCACTACCGCTACGACCAGCAGGCGCTGAGCGCACCTGCCGAGTTTCTCGCCGACTGGCTGCAGCTGAGCGGGCCGGCGTATGTCATTTCCACCGCCTGCACGTCCAGTGGCCGGGCCATGATGAGCGCGCGCCGGCTGCTACAACTGGGGGTGTGCGATGCCGTGCTGTGCGGTGGCGTGGACACCCTGTGCGGCCTGACGCTCAATGGTTTCAGCGCCCTGGAAGCGGTCAGCGAGAAACGTTGCAACCCCGTCTCGGCCAACCGCGACGGGATCAATATCGGTGAAGCGGCAGCCCTGTTCCTGATGACCCGCGAAGGCCATGCAAACGGCCCGCCCGTGGCCTTGCTGGGCGCCGGCGCCAGCTCCGATGCGCACCACATTTCGGCACCGGACCCCACCGGTAACGGCGCCTTGCAAGCCATGGCCAAAGCCCTCGACAATGCAGGCCTCACACCTGCGCAGATCGGCTACCTGAACCTGCACGGCACCGCCACGGCGCACAACGACGCCATGGAAAGCCACGCTGTGCACCGCCTGTTCGGTGCGGGCTTGCCATGCTCGTCGAGCAAACCCATGACCGGCCATACCCTGGGGGCTGCGGGCGCACTGGAAGCGGCATTCTGCTGGTTGATACTCAGTGGGCATAACCCGCTTGGCCTGCTGCCGCCGCATGTGTGGGACGGCCAGGCCGACCCGCTGCTGCCGGCACTCGCCCTGGTGACTGCGCAGCATCGTCTGGCCACTGAGCGGCCGCGCCGGTTGATGAGCAACTCGTTCGCCTTCGGCGGCAACAATGTCAGCCTGATTCTCGGAGATGCACCATGATCCCCTGGCCACTGGCCGAGCTGTTGCCCCACGCCGGCGAGATGATCCTGATTGATCAGGTAGATAGCTGCGACGACGAGCAGATCCACACGCGTACCGTGGTGCGCCAGGGCGGCCTGTTCAACCGCGCCGACGGCAGCCTGCCGGCCTGGTTCGGTATCGAACTGATGGCGCAAAGCGTGGCGGCCTTTGCCGGTTGCCGCGCGCGCCGCAACGGCCAGCCGGTCGCACTGGGCTTTTTGCTCGGCACGCGCAAATACCAATGCGATGTGGAACACTTTCCGCTCGGTGCCGAGCTGCACGTGCACGCCATCCGCTCGCTGGAAGACGACAACGGCATGGGTGTGTTCGAATGCCACCTGCGCGGCCCAGGCGTCCACGCCAGCGCCCGGCTGAATGTCTATACCCCGCCGCAACCTGCCCGTTATCTGGCAGAAGCCGGCCCTGAGGATCCAACCCATGACTGACACCATTCTGGTCACAGGCTCCAGCCGAGGCATCGGCCGGGCCATTGCCTTGCGCCTGGCACAAGCCGGCTACGACCTGGTGCTGCATTGCCGCAGCGGCCGCGCCGAAGCCGATGCCGTCGCTGCGCAAATCGGCGAACTGGGCCAGCAGGCACGGGTACTGCAGTTCGATGTCGCCGACCGCGCAGCGTGCAAGGCCATCCTGGAGCAGGATGTGGAAAGCCACGGGGCTTACTACGGCGTGGTGTGCAACGCAGGCCTGACCCGTGACGGCGCGTTCCCTGGGCTGAGCGAAGACGACTGGGACCTGGTGATGCGCACCAACCTCGATGGTTTTTTCAACGTGCTGCAGCCGCTGACCATGCCGATGATCCGCCGCCGCGCCCCCGGCCGCATCGTCTGTATCACTTCAGTGTCCGGCTTGATTGGCAACCGTGGCCAGGTCAACTACAGCGCCTCCAAGGCGGGGCTGATCGGCGCGGCCAAGGCACTGGCGATCGAGCTGGGCAAGCGCAGGATCACCGTCAACTGCGTGGCACCCGGGCTGATCGACACCGCCATGCTCGACGAGCACGTCCCCGTGGACGAATTACTGAAGATGATCCCTGCCGGGCGCATGGGCACCCCTGAAGAAGTGGCCGGCGCAGTGAACTTCCTGATGTCTCCAGAGGCGGCCTACATCACCCGCCAGGTGCTGGCGGTCAATGGGGGGTTGTGCTGATGCGCCGCGTCGTGGTCACCGGCATGGCCGGCATTACTGCCCTGGGCAACGACTGGGCCACCATCGCCGGGCACTTTGCCGCGCAGCGCAGCGGCATCCGCCGCATGCATGAGTGGGACCGCTTTGCCGAGCTCAATACTCGCCTGGCCGGCCCGATCGACAGCTTTGAAGTGCCAAACCACTGGACCCGCAAGCAGCTGCGCAGCATGGGCCGCGTCTCGCGCCTGGCCGTGGCCGCCGCCGAACGGGCCCTGGCCGACGCCGGCCTGCTGGACGACCCGAGTATCCGCGACGGGCGCATGGGCGTGGCCTGTGGCTCGTCCACCGGCAGCACCGACGAGATCAAGACCTTTGGCAACATGCTGATGAACTCGGTGGCCGATGGCCTGAACGCCAACTCCTATGTGCGCATGATGCCGCACACCACGGCGGCCAACATCAGCATCTTCTTTGGCCTTACCGGGCGCCTGATACCTACGTCCAGCGCCTGCACCAGCGGCAGCCAAGGCGTGGGCTACGCCTACGAGGCGATCAAGTACGGCCGCCTGCCGCTGATGCTTGCCGGTGGGGCCGAAGAGCTATGCCCCACCGAGGCGATGGTGTTCGATGCGCTGTACGCCACCAGCCTGAAAAACGACACGCCGCAATTGACCCCGCGGCCTTACGACGCCTGCCGGGATGGGCTGGTGATCGGTGAAGGTGGCGGCATGCTGGTGCTGGAAGAACTTGAGCACGCCCTAGCCCGGGGGGCGAAGATCCATGCCGAAGTGGTCGGTTTCGGCAGCAATGCCGACGGCCAGCACATCACCCGGCCTGAGCAGGTCACCATGGGCCGGGCTATGCAACTGGCACTGGACGATGCCGGGCTGGCCGCCGAGGCCATCGGCTACGTCAACGGCCACGGCACCGCCACCGAGCAGGGCGACATTGCCGAAACCCAGGCCACCAGCAGCCTGTTCGGCCCACGCATGCCAATCAGCTCGCAAAAGAGCTTCCTCGGCCATACCCTGGGGGCCTGCGGGGCGCTGGAGTCGTGGTTCAGCATCGAAATGCTGAACAGCGACCGCTACGTGCACACCCTCAACCTCGATCAGGTCGACCCTTTGTGCGGCGAACTGGACTACCTGATGGGTGATTTCCGCGTGATGAGCAATGAGTATGTGATGAACAACAACTTCGCCTTTGGCGGGGTGAACACCTCGCTGATTTTCCGTCGCTGGGCGTGAGTCAGCTGCTCATCAACCCGGTAAGCAGCTCGGCGAAGGCTTTGGCCATCGCGGATGCGCCGCGCTCACGTTGCACCAGCCACACCGCCGACATTGCGCCCTCATCCAGCAAGGTGCGGTACACCACACCCTCAATGCGCATGCGCTGGAACGAGGCGGGCAACACCGAAACCCCCAAACCCGCCGATACCAGCCCGATGATGGTCATCGCCTCGCCTGCCTCCTGAGCAAAATGCGGGCTGAAACCCGCCTGCCGGGCCAGGCTCAACAGCTGCGCATGCAGCCCGCTGCCATAACTGCGCGGGAAGAACACGAACGGTTCATGGGCCAGCGCCGCCATGTGCACCCCGTGCTCGGTCCCCTCGGCCAACGGATGCGAAGCATTGATTACCGCTACCAACGGCTCGCGGAACAGTTCGGTGGCCACCAGGCCATCGGGCAGCGGCATGGGCCGCATCAGCCCGACCTCGATGGACTCGTCGAACACGCCTTCGGCCACGTCGCGGCTGCTCATCTCCTTGAGGTTCAGGTGCACGGCCGGGAAGCGCTGGCGAAACGCATGGATAGCCTTGGGGATTTTCGAGGTAAACGGTGCCGACGAGGTAAAGCCGATCTTCATCTCGCCCAGCTCGCCCAATTGCGCCCGGCGCGCCACATCGGCGGCTTTCTCCACCTGCGCCAGCACTTGGCGCGCCTCCTCCAGAAACAGCCGGCCGGCCTCACTCAGCTCGACCCGACGGTTGGTACGCTCGAACAGGCGTGCCCCCAGCTCCTGCTCCAAGGCCTGGATCTGTTGGCTCAGGGGTGGCTGGGAAATGCCCAGCTGCTGGGCCGCGCGGCCAAAATGCAGCTCTTCGGCAACCGCGATGAAATACCGCAGGTGGCGCAGTTCCATGTCTGCCTCCGGAACAAGTCGTAAAACGTCTTAAATAGGTCGAACAATATATTGGATGTAATCATTAGCCAGCTATATGCTTTTTTCATTGCGCAAGAGGTACCCGCCCGTGAAAACTGCTGTATCCCCCCTCCCTGCTGACCCCGACCCTGCTCCGTTGCACGACATCTGGATCGAAAAAGGCACCCCGGCCTTCATGAAAACCGTGCTGGCCCTGTTCAGCGGCGGCTTCGCCACCTTCGCCCTGCTGTACTGCGTGCAGCCGATGATGCCGCTGTTGTCGCAGGAGTTTTCGATCAATGCCGCGCAGAGCAGCCTGGTGTTGTCGGTATCGACCGGGATGCTGGCGTTCGGTTTGCTGGTCACCGGGCCGATCTCCGACCGCATCGGGCGCAAGCCGGTGATGGTGTTCGCGCTGCTCTGCGCTGCGTTATCGACCATGGTCAGCGCGGTGATGCCAACCTGGGAAGGTGTACTCGCCACACGGGCGCTGGTCGGCCTGTCGCTCAGCGGCCTGGCGGCAGTGGCGATGACCTACCTGAGCGAAGAGATCCACCCACAGCACATCGGCCTGGCCATGGGTTTGTACATTGGCGGCAACGCCATCGGCGGCATGAGCGGCCGGCTGATCACCGGCGTACTGATCGACTTCGTCAGCTGGCACACGGCAATGCTGACCATCGGAGGCCTGGCCCTGGGCGCGGCACTGGTGTTCTGGAAAGTGCTGCCCGAATCGCGCAACTTCCGCGCCCAGACGCTGCACCCGCGTAGCCTGCTGGACGGTTTCGTCATGCACTTCAAGGACGCCGGCCTGCCCTGGCTGTTCCTCGAAGCCTTCCTGCTGATGGGCGCCTTCGTCACCCTGTTCAACTACATCGGCTACCGCCTGCTGGCAGAGCCCTACCACATGAACCAGGCGCTGGTCGGCTTGCTCTCGGTGGTCTACCTGTCGGGTATCTACAGCTCGGCCCAAGTCGGCGCCCTGGCTGACAAACTGGGCCGGCGCAAGGTGTTCTGGGCCAGTATCCTGGTGATGGCGGGCGGCTTGCTGATGACCTTGGCATCACCGCTGGTGCTGGTGATCTTCGGCATGCTGGTGTTCACCTTCGGCTTCTTTGGCGCGCATTCGGTGGCCAGCAGCTGGATCGGCCGCCGGGCGCTGAAGGCCAAAGGGCAGGCCTCGTCGCTGTACCTGTTCTGCTATTACGCAGGGTCCAGTGTGGCCGGGACGGCCGGTGGGGTGTTCTGGCACCAGTGGGGCTGGAACGGGATCGGGCTGTTCATTGGCAGCTTGCTGGCGGTGGCGTTGCTAGTGGCATTGCGCTTGAGTCGCCTTCCGGCCAAAACCGCCTGAGCATTGAGGGGGATATCAATCGGGCAACTCCATCACGAAACGGGCTTGAAGCGCTTCACCTTCTCTTTGCAGCTGGATGTTGCTCAACTGCTCCACTTCTTGTTCAAGGCTGTGCAGCCAGCTGAGCACAGCTGCTGGCGGCCCCTGCAGGCTTATGTCCACTTGCCCGGCCCGGGTCTGCAGCCCGGTGACGGATATCCCCACCAGCCGGGCACTCTCACTCAAGCTGGCAGGCGTAGTCCGCCGAGCCACGCCACCCACGCGTACCGGCGCTCGGGTGACACGTTGCAGCAGCACCCCTATCTCATGCTCTCGCGTCAGCTTGCGCTCGGCCTCCTGTAGGCGTGCCTGGGCCGGTAGCCAGGCGAGTTGCCATACCAAGACCAAGGCCAGGCCCCACAATGCGGCCTTCAATAACGCCTTCCGGCCAGCAGGCACCTGCTGCCATTGGCGCGCCAACGCGTGATCCGCCCAACGTTTCATTCAGCCTCCTGCCACGAAAGCGTTGCCCGTACACCTTGCTCAGCTTGCCGGGCATGATCCATACCTACGCCGGGAAGGCGATCGCGCATCCGCTCAAGGTCGCTGAAACCCTGCGCAGCAACTTCGATGCGCCAGCCTTGCCCAGGGCTCGACTCTGCCCGCTCAAGGGTGACATTGCCGGCTTCGACCAGTTGCTCGGCAAACGATGCCAGCCGCTCCACTGAAGTCGATGGCTTTGGGCGATGTTCGAGCGCACTCACTCGAGCAGCCAGGTCAGGCCCCGAAGGCTGACCGGGAGCCCAACGCTCAAATGCCATTATGTTTTCCGCATGCTGTTGCGACGTGCGCTGAAGGAGCCACTCGGCACGCAGGTAGTCGGCAAGGCTGACCATCAGGAAAACCAGCACCAGAGCGCCAGCCAGCCTATGCCATGACGGCCCATTGCGACGCCGACGAAAATCGCCCTGGCGCAGATCGATAGCACCCGCACGCCCTTGCACCAAGGTATCGAGGGCACTGTTGATTTGCCGATTGTACAAAGGCGCTGCCACCTCCTGCGCCTCAGCCATCCACGGCATGCTGGGCAGATGGTGCGCCAGCACCTGAGCTGCTTGGGTGCTGACAGCAAGACGCGCGCCGCTGTAGCCACCGAGCAGCCATCTGCCCTCGAACCAAAGTGCGCACACCTCATCGCCTCCCAGCAGATCGGCGTCAACATGCACGGCAACGGGGTCGATGCCCTGCGTTTGCAGCAGCGAGATCATCTGCCGATATACCTCTAGCTCGATAGTGATCACCCTTCGGCACCCCTTCTCATCGGTGGCCCCGAACGCCAGATGAGAAGTTTCCAACGCAGTCGCCAACTGCTCCTCTGCGGCATAAGCCAGCGACTCGCGCCTGGGGCGCCTGCCCGGTACTGGCCCGATCACGCAGCTCCCGACCATTTCCATCGGCAGTATCGCCACCACTGCTGTACCTGCCAGTTCAGGCGGCAGGTTGCCAAGGTTCGTTCGGTACTCCAGGCCCTGAGCCGTGCGGATCAGTACTGGCCACGGTGTATCAGCTGTGGCCATGCCCTCAGCGAGGAGAAACAGAAAAACTTCACTCATCTGGCTTGAGCTCCGGCTGTGCAGAAAAAACACGACGAACCACGCGGACCTGGTGGGTGTTCGGGTCGATTTCCATATCGCTGTAGAGGTACATAAGCCTGCTTCCCAGCGCTGCCTGCACCTCCAGCCGAAACCACCGGCTCGTCGTGGTCAGGCCATGGCTTTGGATGCCAAGGCTGTCAAGTTGAGGGAGAGCCAAAAAGCTCTGGACGTTGGCGTAGCCCTCCTCTGGCCGCGCCTCTACCAGACGCTGTGCAACCGACGGATCCACCCCCTCGAGCAGCCCGAGCATTCGTGCTGGGGCTGTGTTTATGTTCAGCGCGGCGCTGGGCGGTAGCGCCACGACCCATGGCAGCAAACGTGCCATCGATTCAGCGCTGAAACCTGGCAGGGCCCGCAACTGGGTAGGGTCAAGCAGTGGCTGGCCAGCCAATGCATCCAGCGCTGGCGGCTCGATCTGCAGTGAACGGCATAGGCGCTGCCAGCGCTTGAGCAACACCGGGTCGAGGGTTTTTCGCGCAGTCAACGCAGCCAGGTTGAACCGGCCCGAGAGATCTTCCAGGCGCAGCTGTACGCGCCCCTCATGCAAAGCCAGCGCACGGCTGCGCGCCCACGGCTGGCCGCCATGGGTCACTTGCAGCAAGGCGTCACTCTGCTGTCTGAGTTCGCCCAGGGCGTGACGCTCGCCGGCATAAGCGAGCTGCAGCAGGCGCGAAGCCTCGATTTGCTGCCGTATGCCCCCCATCAGGCCCTGATGGCTGCGCAACATGCCGCTGACCATAAGGGTCAACAGGGTCATTACCAGTAACACCGTGATCAGCGCCACGCCTTGCTGCCGAGCGCTCCTCACAGGCTGCTCCCCGCCAGCGGCAGCACCCGGCGTATTGCCTGCAAGCGCTCGGTCGACAGTGTTATTTCCAGCGCTTGCGGAGGGTTTGCTTGACCCGTCGGCCAGCTGGACCGCCACCCGACGCCGGGAACATGCAGCCGCCAACGCAATTCGACGACACCTTCGAGCAGGCGCTGAGGCCGTCCCTGGCCTTGCTCGAGCGTGCGACGCTGACGCCACAGCACACCGTCCGCGAGCCAATACTCGACAACTCTCAGATCACTGCGTGGCAGCGGCTGACTGTCGCGCTCCGCACCCAATAGCCAGCCTACCCGCTGTTTTTCCAGCGTCACACCAAAGCCTGCTCGCTTGCTCTTCGGTGTTGGCCAGTAGCTCTGCAGGGCATCACGCTGCATTACGCTCATTGCCCGCCCCAACGCCTGCAACTCGTCGGCCTGCAGCTGACGCACATCGTCGGCTCGCACCAACGCATTCAGCACCAGGCTGCTACCTGTTGCCAGCAGAGCAAAGATGGCCAGCGCCAGCAGCAGTTCCAGCAGGGTAAAACCCCGCTCGCCACGTTTGGCAGAGTCACTGCGCGGCATCCGCTGCCTCCAGCCAACCAGTGGCCTGGTGCAGTGGCTGGCGATCAGCAGCCAGGCCTACACGCACGTTTACTTCGACGAGGCGGTGATCTGCAAGACGCCGCCTGGATTCAGTTACAACCCAGATGCGTTGATCGAAACTTATCTCCAGCGTGCGGCGCCCTGTGGGCGGGGGGGCCAGCAAGCGCAGTTCGGTTAAGTGATTATCGGCGATCCAACTTGCAAATAACCGGTCCCGAACGCCTTGCGACTGCGCCAGGACATGCTGACTGGCCGAGGTCACCGCCGCAGCCAGCACAGCGAAAACTGACAACGCCACCAACACCTCCAGCAGGGTGAACCCGCGCTCAGCGCTCGAGCCAGGGGTCATTGAGGCCGTCGCTCGTAATGGAGGCCAGGCGAACGCCGGCATCATGGAAATACAACGAAAAAGGTGTGTACTCATCGTTGCTGGCAAATACCAGTTGCGCACCGCTGCCTTGCCCGTGGACGGGTACCGCCAACCCGTCGATTTCCAATTGCAGGTCCAGCTCGAGCGCACGCCGCTGGCCCGCCGCCGCCCAGTGCTGGCCCGAACGCATCATCAATTGATAGCCGTTGGTATCGACACGAAGCCCATACTCTATTGCCTCTAGCACTGCTTGTTGCCTGGCATGCTGTACCAACTGCATGAGCAAGCCGGCTTCCCGATACGCCAACCGCTGTCGATCACCGCCACCCACCAGCCCCGCCATGCCCAAGGCAATGCCTGCCAGCAGCATCACCAGCAACAGTTCCAGGAGGGTGAAGCCCCGCGAGTGTCGTGGGGTCATTCGGCCCAATTTCCGATATCCGCGTCCGCGTCTTCACCACCTGGCTGGCTATCGGCCCCCAGTGAGAACAGGTCGAAGCCCTGGCCTGAACGCGTGCCGGGGTTGGCATACTGATAGGGCAAGCCCCAGGGGTCGGAAGCTGCGCTCTTCAGGTAGCCCTGGTTATTCCACTGGCGCGGCAGCGGGGCCACGGTCGGCCGCTTGACTAGCGCTTCAAGGCCTTGGGCGGTAGTCGGATATCGCCCGTTATCCAGGCGATAAATTTCCAGTGCAGTGGAAATGGATTGTATGTCGGTGCGGGCGGCCGTTAGTTTGGCGTGGTCGGGGCGGCTCATCACGTTCGGTAGCACCAGCGCACCCAGCACGCCCAGTATGATGACCACAACCATGATTTCGATAAGCGTGAAGCCGCGTTGCAAGCGCCGTGCAGTGCCGAAGGACATATCAGTTAACCAGTTGATTGAGGTTGAGAATGGGGAGCAGGATGGCCAGCACGATGAACAGCACGATGCCACCCATTACCAGCAGCATCAGTGGTTCGCACAGGCTCACCAGCAGCGAGATCCGCCCGGCGAGTTGTTTTTCCTGCAGGTCGGCGGCGCGTTCGAGCATGTTTTCAAGCTCCCCTGCCCGCTCGCCGCTGGCAATCATGTGCAACATCAGCGCAGGCAATGCCTCGCTGCGCGCCAGGCTGCTGGCCAAGGTCGCGCCCTCGGCGACTTCACCGACGGCTACCTGCAAACGTTCGCGCAACACCAGGTTGCTGACCACGCCTGCGCCGATGCCCATCGCCTCGACCAGCACCACCCCGCTTCTGCCGAGGATCGCCAAGGTGCTGACAAAACGCGCGGCGTCACTGGTGCGCACCAGTTCGGCAAAGCCCGGCAAACGCAACGCAACCGCATGCCAATGCCTTCTTCTGGCCGGCGCACGAAGCCCCAGGGCAATCGCGGCAACCAGCAGCAGAAGCAGCAACAGGGCCAGCACGCCATAGCGGCCGGTCGCATCGCTGAGTGCGATCAGTACCTGAGTCGCCAGTGGCAACTGGGCATGGTCGCGGGCAAATGCCTGCACCACGTCTGGCACCACATAACCGAGCAGAAAACCTACGACCAGTAGCGAAACGGTCATCAAGATCAATGGATAGACCATCGCCAACTGCACCTTCTGGCGCAGGGCCTGCTGGTTTTCACCATGACTGGCCAGCCGTTCGAGCACACCCGCCAGGTCTCCCGAACGCTCGGCCGCCGCTACAGTCGCGCGATACACGACCGGGAATGCCAATGGGTAACGTGCCAGTGCATCGGCCAGGGTATTGCCTTCGGCTACCCGCTCGGCTACTCCCAGCATCACCTGCCTGACCTGACGTTGGTTCTTCTGCACCGCCACAGCGTGCAGAGCCTCGGTCAGCGGCATACCGGCCTGAAGCAAAGTCGCCAGTTGCCGGGTCAACAGGCAACGACGCGCGAGGCTCAAACCGTAGACACGTCGTGCTGCTGCAAAGGGCGTTTGCCGCTGAAGCTCGATCATCAACACCTGCAGGCCCTGCTCGCGCAATTGCTGCCTCGCCTGACGCGCATTGGCGGCCTCCAGCGTGCCGCGCTGGCGAACGCCGCTGGCACTCTGGGCCTGGTAACGGAAAACAGTCATGCTCAATCCTGGCCCGTCACACGCAGCAGTTCTTCGACACTGGTCTGGCCTTGGCACACCCGCTGGACGCCATGCTGGAAAAGGCTTGGAGTGTCGAGACTTATCAGCTCACGCATTTGCGCCTGCGAAGCGCCGACATGGATGGCCTGAGCCAACGCTGGGTTGACCACAACCATTTCATGCAGGGCCACTCGACCGCTGTAGCCCATCTGGCACTCGTCACACCCCACAGCCTTGTAGAGCTGCCTCGGTAGTGCGTGAGGGTTACCCAAGGCGCTCGCTGTGCCGTCATCCACTGTGTAGGCCGCTTTGCAATGCGGGCACAGCACTCGCACCAACCGCTGGGCCATGACCCCGGCCAGGGATGACGCTAGCAGGCAGGTGTCGACGCCCATGTCAGCCAACCGCGAGATGGCGCCCAGGGCGCTGTTGGTGTGCAGGGTCGAGAGCACCAGATGCCCCGTCAGCGATGCCTGCACGGCGATATCGGCAGTTTCACGATCCCGGATCTCGCCCACCATCACCACATCCGGATCCTGACGGAGGATGGCCCGCAAACCACGAGAAAAGGACATCTCGACCTTGGGGTTGACCTGGGTCTGGCCGATGCCGGGCAGGTGATATTCGATCGGGTCTTCGACCGTAAGGATGTTACGCGACTCTTGGTTGAGCACCGAAAGCGCCGTGTACAGCGTGGTCGTCTTGCCTGAGCCTGTCGGCCCGGTAACCAGGAAAATGCCATGGGGTTTTTCCAGCATGCCCATGAAGCCGCTGCGCACCGAAGCCTGCATCTGCATATGTTCCACATCAAGACGCACGGCCTGTTTGTCCAGCAAACGCAGGACCACACGCTCGCCATGGGCGGCCGGCAGCGTCGAGACCCGTACATCTACTTCATGGCCTGCCAGGCGCAGGCCGATACGGCCATCCTGCGGCACGCGCTTTTCGGCAATATCCAGGCGCGCCATGACTTTGATTCGTGACACCAATAAAGCGGCCAACGCCCTTGGCGGCGTCAACACTTCACGCATAACCCCATCAATACGCATGCGAACCCGCAATTGCTGTTCAAAGGTTTCCAAATGAATGTCCGACGCTCGCGACCTCACAGCCTCGCTGAGCAATGCGTTAAGCAAGCGGATGATTGGCGCATCGTCCTGTTGGTCGAGCAAGTCGCTGGTCTGCGGCAAGGCTTCGGCCAAGCTGGACAGGTCGATCTGCTGATCAAGGCCTTGAATCACCGTCTGCGCTGCGTCCTGGGCGCTGCCGTAACAAACGGCGAGGCGTTTGGCGAACTCGCCTTCATCCACCATCTTCAGAGGCCAGTGCCTACCGACCAAGCGCGTAGCCTCGGAGAGTGCCTCCAGCGATGCATTGTCCCGCATCAGCAAGCTAGCCTGCGCCGCCTGCTGGTCCAGGAGGATGCCGTGACGCCGGGCGAAGTGAAACGGCAATAGCGTTTTCAAGAGCCGGCCCCTTGCGCATTTGGCAAGCGCCGACCCTCGAACAGCTGCTGGGGGTCCTGGGGGACGTTCGACGGGTCAGCGGTGCGCACGTCATCATAAGCACGGCGCCCGGCTTCAATCAGATCGGCCTGGTCACGCAGAATGGTTGGCCGCAGAAAAACCATCAGGTTGGTCTTTTCCTGGGTGTCCCGGGTCCAACGAAACAAACCACCGACCCACGGTATGCGGCTGAGCAGCGGGACGCCCCGCTGTTCGGTGCGCACGCTGTCCTTGATCAAACCGCCGATCACGATGATCTCGCCGTCGGCAGCCAGAATGGTGCTCTTGAGGGTTCGCTTGTTGGTGATCAGGTCGTCCTCGACCACACTTGGCGCCAGTTCGGAGCTTTCCTGCTCAACTTCAAGGCGCAGGCTGCGGCCTTCGTTAATGTGAGGGCGCACCTTCAGGCTGATACCGATATCTTTGCGTTCGACCGTCGTGAACGGGTTGTCCGCACCGCTGCCAGATGTGGTGTAGGAGCCTGTCCGGAATGGCACGTTCTGCCCTACCAGGATGTGCGCCTCTTGGTTGTCGAGCGTCAACAGGCTTGGGGTGGAGAGCAAATTGCTACGGCTATTGCTGGCCAACGCAGAGACCAACAGGCCAAAACGGTCGGAGCCAATCGCCAGCGCCGCGCCACTGGGCAGTGCTTTTTCCGGGCCCAGCAGGTTCTCCCAGAAAGCACCGCTCTCAGGAAATGTCACCCCGCCTTTCAAGCTTCCGGTATTGATCCCCCACTGCAATCCCAGGGCTTCGTTGATGTCGCCACTGACTTCGACGATTGCCGCATGTATCAGTACCTGGGCGCGGGGCTGGTCCAGCTGCTCAATTATCTGTACCACGCTGCTCAAGGTCTGAGGCTCACCCAAAAGCACCAGGGCGTTTTGGCTGACGTCGGCCTTGATCATCGCCCCTGCAGCAAGCGGTTGGTCCAGAGTTTCGGTACCGGCCTTGCCATCCAGGCGCTTGCCTACCTCGCCTAGCATCTCGGCCAACTGCTCGGCATTGCCGTGCTGCAGGCGCACCACCCGCCAGTTTTGTGATGAAGCAGGTGCAGGCACGTCCAGGTCTCGGGTCAACTGCGCCAGGCGTTGTCGGGACTTGGCAGGGCCGAGAATAAGCAGGCGGTTACCGCGCGGGTCGGGCAACACCCGAACACCACTGTCTGGGCCACCGGCCGACGCCTCAACCACCGGCAACACATCAGTGGCCTGTGCGGTACGCAGGGTCACCAATTCGTAGTCATGTCGCTGGCCGCTGTCGAGTTGCGCGACCAAGGCGTGCAGGCGATCAAGGTTGGCCGCCGAATCGGTGACCACCAAGGCGTTGGCTGAACTGGACGGGCCGATGTAACCGTTGCTCGATACCAGTGGCCGCAGCAGCCCGGCCAGATCAGCGGCAACGCTACCAGAGAGGGTAAACACCCGGGTCGTAAACGCCGAAGGAATCTCATCGACCTGTTGATTAGCCCACGCCTTGGCTTCACTGGCTGGCAGCACCAGCAACCGATCCCCCTCGTTGACGGCGGCAAAGCCTTGCGCGTTAAGCACGGAGTAGAACAGCCGGCGTATCCCTTCGCGGTCGTGCGCTTCATTGGACAGCACGGTAATGCGGCCTTGAACACGGGGGTCGAGCACAATCGTCTGGTCAAGAATTGCCCCGACCTCGCGCACAACATCTCGTACATCGGCGTCGTTCATCGCCAGTTGCCAAGTAGGGGGTTCGGCTAATGCCATGGGGCCAGCCAGAACCAGGCAAGCACCGAAGACAGCGGCGCGCAGGTTGGTTTTGGAAATCATTGCACCTCCCGCAGCAGGCGGGGTGAATCAGCAGCAGCACGGCCGGATGTGGCGGTGCCGCCGGAGGGATGAAAGAGCGTGGCGTGGGCAGCGGAGAGCAGCAGGGTTTCTTCACGGCCACCTACCCACAGCGTAATCGAGCGCACGTCGATGCGGCGTAACACACTGCCGCCGGGCAGGCGGTCGCCAATCCGATAGACCCGCTCACCGTTGCCACTTGCAACCAGCGCACGGGCCTCGCCACGACTGGGGACCATGCACGCCTTGAGTACGAGCCCGGTCTGACTGGAGGCAGGCTCACCAGGCGCACTGAATCCGAACGCGAGCGACAGCGCTGCAGTAGGCATCGGTTGCTCCGGCATTGGGCTACGGGTTTGCACGCCTGCGTGCAAGGTTGGCTCGTCGATACCCGGGCGAGCAGTTTCGCGTACGCCCAGGATGACCACCGCTATCAGCAGCATCGCGACCCAGCCCAGGTTTGGGGAATGATTCATCGGTTCAAGGCAGCATCCGACGAACTATGCACCGCCCGCTTAGCTCATGGAGAATCACTGCACCCACGTGCAGCAGCACACCTAAAGCCAGCACTGCGCAGGCCGCGATATGCAAAGTGAACCAGGCCTCCAGCCAGAACGGATCGCTTAACAAAGGTGCCAAGGCAAACCAGGCGAAGACGTCTATAGGGCGGTCCATCATCAGTACACCGGACAACAGCACCACAGCGGTCACCCAGTACAAGCCTTCATGGACCACGTGGGCAATGAGCTGACCGGCAGGGTGTTCATGCACAGGGCTCGGCCGCGCGTTAACAAGGCGAACCAGCCAGCGCATCAGAAAAATCGGAATAAATAGCGTAGTCAGACTGACATTGAAGGAACCCACCAGATCAGCGGTTTCCTGCTCTACGTCGAAAAAGGCAACATAAAAACCTGTTACCAACGCCCAGCAAATTACCAAGGCCGAGACCCAGTGCAACAGGACCTGCTGCCAGCAGTACTTGTATTCTTGCATCGAAAATACCCAATAGGGCCTGGCAGCCCAGGACAGGCTGCCAGGCCCAACTCCGTCAGCGCTTGATCCAGGCGTCTTGCCAGTCGCTGCCTACACCAGGCTCATACTGCGTGGCACTTGTCGAATAGCTCTTGCACCAGCCCTCGTACGGGAACGGTTTGCACTCGAAGACTTCACCGGTCTTGGCCTGCAGTACACGAGTGCCCGCTTTATAGCTGGTGATCGATTGAGGGAACTCGAAGTCATAGCCATCTGCTCCGGCGGCTTTCAACTGAACCGAGCGTTCTTCCTGTAACAGTACTCGCCCGCTTTTGTTGACACCGACGACCTTGAGCAGATGTTCGCCTGCTCCGCTCGCGACCGGGAGAGCAATCGGGCTGGTGGTGGCATCCACGTCCTGGCGAACAAAGCCAACCTGCTGGTTGGCAGCGTCGAATAGACGCGTAGTGACCTGAAGTTTGCGGTTGGTCATTACGCTGAAGTCCAGGGTCGCTTTGCCTTCCGTCAAGGTGTAGTCGGGCTTCAGGCCATGCAGGTGCATATAGCTGTCATCGCCAGGCACCCCTTCGAAATCCAGCTGGTAGCCAGTAATGCCGGTCGTGGGTTTGGCATAAATGTTGTTGGCGCCCTGAACGGGCTTGATGTTGCCTTCTTCATCAATCTGGCCGGCCTGCACCAGGCTCTGGGTGTCACTGATACGCTTGGCAAGCTTGTACGACCAGTTCGGTGCGAGGGCTTCCTCGGCGTTCTCGATGTCAATGCTGACGCTGTATTGCGGGCTTTCGGAAGCATTCACGAAGGCGCGTGCCTTGACCTTGTCGCCGACTTGAAGGTCCCGATTTGGGGTGATGCTGCCTACCTGCGGCCATTCCGGTGCAGGCCCCCCATCGGCCTGGATATCCACATCCATGACATCGTGGAAAGCAGCTGTGGTGTCACCCACGGTCCAGAGCCCCAGTATCACGTGGTGCCCGGCACGATCTGCCGGCAGCGTGCACTGGTGTTTCTCAAGAGCCGGCCCTTTCATAGGCTGGCCATCACCTCGAGCGGGCTTACCATGGCCATCGACGGTGCAGAAAGGGGTTGTCTCAAATGCCTCACGACTCAAAGCCGCATTGGGATTCCAACCGGTTTTGGTGATGAAATATTCCCACTTGGTCGTAACGTGCCCAACTTCGTAGTACCAAGCGAAGGAAATCTGCCGGTCCTTAACAGGTGTCAGATGCCAGCGGCCAGCGGCTTGCTCATCGACGGGAGAGAAATCGGACCTGACGCCTCCACTGGCAATCTTGCCATCAGCAGGGCCTCTTTGCGGAAAGCCTTTTTCCGCTTCGCCGACCGATTGCGGTTCGTACATAGGTTGACCACAGTTAGCGTTCAACCCCAGTCGGCAGGCGTATGCCCGTGAAGGTGGTTCAGAGGTATAGCCATGGGCATTGGCTAATTGGGCATGCAAGCCAGCCCCAGCAATGGCTAGCCAGACACTGCTGGCGACGAGCTTTCGCAGCTCAGTTCTATTGTTCATCAGACGCTCCAGACGCTTGGTTAGGCAGTCAGGAGTGGCGCCTCCCGACAACGCGCCCAAGCCTAAAGATGCGTCCGTGGTCGTGATGTAGGAAAAAGCTGGCCAATCAGGAGATTGGCCATTTGATTCAATTGACGATTTCCACCATATCTACATCAACCTCCCGGCTCATCAGGTGCTTTTCCACTTCACCGGTCAGCTTGACCTTGGTCTTGTCATTGAACGGCGTCGGTGGCAAATCTTCATCGTCGATCTCGACGGTGATGGTGCCGGTGTTGTCTTTGAACTCGTACTTGTCGTCGTTGTTGACCTTCTTGGTCACAAAGCCTTGCAGCACCACCGGGGTGTCATCGGCTGCGTCGTTGGCGGCGGCGACCGTGGTGACCGATTGGGCACCCGGGCCGGTGTAGCCGGCGGCCAGGGCAGCGGTGCTCAAGAAAGGGGTAAGGATCAGTGCAAGGTAACGAGTTTTCATGATGATCGGGTCCTGTTTGGGTTTCGATGGGACCAGATTAGCGACGATCGCTGAATTGAAGCTTAACGCGATAAAAAACCGGCACAGAGGCCGGTTCGTTGTTGGGACATCAGATCACTGATGGTATTGCGCCGACAGTTCGTGCACAGCATTGATGAACACACCAGCGTGCTCCGGATCGACTTCCGGGGTAATGCCGTGGCCCAGGTTGAACACGTGGCCGGTGCCCTTGCCGTAGCTGGCGAGGATACGCGCGACTTCCTGGCGGATGGCCTCTGGCTTGGCATACAGCACGGTCGGGTCCATGTTGCCCTGCAGCGCCACCTTGTCACCCACACGGCGGCGGGCGTCGCCGATTTCGCAGGTCCAGTCCAGGCCCAGGGCGTCGGCACCGGCTTCGGCAATGCTTTCCAGCCACAGGCCGCCGTTCTTGGTGAAGAGGATCACCGGCACCTTGCGCCCTTCGTGCTCGCGGATCAGGCCGCTGACGATCTTGCGCATGTAGGCCAGGGAGAACTCCTGGTAAGCCGCCGCCGACAGGTTGCCACCCCAGGTGTCGAAGATCTGCACTGCCTGGGCACCCGCAAGGATCTGGCCGTTGAGGTAGCTGGTGACCGACTGGGCCAGCTTGTCCAGTAGCATATGCAGCGCTTGCGGGTTGTCGTAGGCCATCGCCTTGGTCTTGCGGAAGTCCTTGGACGAGCCGCCTTCGACCATGTAGGTGGCCAGGGTCCAAGGGCTGCCGGAGAAGCCGATCAGCGGCACGCGGCCATTGAGCTCGCGACGGATGGTGCTGACCGCGTCCATTACATAACCGAGGTCTTTCTGCGGATCAGGTACCTGCAGCGCCTCGATGTCGGCCGGGGTGCTGATGACCTTCTTGAAACGCGGGCCTTCGCCGGTCTCGAAGTACAGGCCAAGGCCCATGGCGTCGGGGATGGTGAGGATGTCCGAGAACAGGATCGCCGCATCCAGCGGGTAGCGGTCCAGCGGCTGCAGGGTGACCTCGCAGGCGAACTGCGGGTTCATGCACAGGCTCATGAAGTCGCCGGCCTTGGCGCGGCTGGCGCGGTATTCCGGCAGGTAGCGGCCGGCCTGGCGCATCATCCACACCGGGGTGACGTCTACGGGTTGCTTGAGCAGTGCACGCAGGAAACGATCGTTCTTCAGGGCAGTCATGTCGGCATCCGGCAAAAAAGTGCAGGCATTTTCTCAGACGCACAAAGAAAAGGCACGGCTGATTGCCGTGCCTTTTGTCTATCGGTATGTCCTGGATCAATAGATTTTGTATACAAAATCCAGTGCAACCTCAGACTTCGAGGTAATCCAGGATACCTTCGGCAGCCGTGCGGCCTTCGAAGATGGCGGTTACCACCAGGTCCGAACCGCGCACCATGTCGCCACCGGCGAAGATTTTCGGGTTGCTGGTCTGGTGCTTGAACTTGCCTTTCTCCGGTGCCACCACACGGCCCTGGCTGTCCATCTGGATGCCATGCTGCTCGAACCACGGTGCCGGGCTTGGGCGGAAGCCGAAAGCGATCACCACGGCGTCGGCCGGCAGGATCTCTTCGGAGCCGGGGATCGGCTCAGGGCTGCGGCGGCCGCGGGCATCCGGCTCGCCAAGACGAGTCTCTACGACTTTCACGCCTTCGACCTTGTCTTCGCCGACAATCGCAATGGGCTGGCGGTTATAGAGGAACTTCACGCCTTCTTCCTTGGCGTTCTTCACCTCTTTGCGCGAGCCGGGCATGTTGGCCTCGTCACGGCGATAGGCACACGTCACCGACTTGGCGCCCTGACGGATCGAGGTGCGGTTGCAGTCCATCGCGGTGTCGCCCCCGCCCAGTACCACGACCTTCTTGCCCTGCATGTCGACAAAGTCTTCCGGCGACTTTTCAAAGCCCAGGTTGCGGTTGACGTTGGCGATCAGGAAGTCCAGTGCGTCATGCACACCCGGCAGGTCTTCGCCCGGGAAACCGCCCTTCATGTAGGTGTAGGTGCCCATGCCCATGAACACGGCATCGTATTCGGCGAGCAGCTGCTCCATGGTGATGTCGGTACCCACCTCGGTGTTCAGGCGGAACTCGATGCCCATGCCGGTGAAGACTTCGCGGCGGTTGCTGAGCACGGTCTTTTCAAGCTTGAACTCGGGGATGCCAAAGGTCAGCAGGCCGCCGATTTCCGGGTTCTTGTCGAACACCACCGGGGTCACCCCAGCACGCACCAGCACGTCGGCACAGCCCAGGCCCGCCGGGCCGGCGCCGATGATGGCGACGCGCTTGCCGGTCGGTTTGACCTTGGACATGTCCGGGCGCCAGCCCATGGCGAAGGCGGTATCGGTGATGTACTTCTCCACCGAGCCGATGGTCACGGCGCCGAAGCCGTCGTTCAAGGTGCAGGCGCCCTCGCACAGGCGGTCTTGCGGGCACACGCGACCACAGACTTCCGGCAGGGTGTTGGTCTGATGCGACAGCTCGGCGGCTGCCAGGATGTTGCCTTCGGAAACCAGCTTCAACCAGTTGGGGATGAAGTTGTGCACCGGGCACTTCCACTCGCAATAGGGGTTACCGCAGCCCAGGCAACGGTGTGCCTGCTCCACGGACTGCTGTGGCTTGAAGGGTTCGTAGATCTCCACGAACTCCTTCTTGCGCTGGCGCAGCAGCTTTTTCTTCGGGTCCTTTCGGCCCACTTCGATGAACTGGAAGTCGTTACTCAGACGTTCAGCCATTTTTCAAAACCTCTTAACAGCAGCTGCAAGCTACGCGCTGCAAGCCGCAAGACGATCACTTAAGCCGGGCAAACCTCGAACTGCATTGACTTGCAGCTTGAGGCTTGCCACTTGCAGCTGTTTTTACTGCGGGTTGGCACGGGTGCTGGACAGCAGTTGCTTGAGGTTGGCCGCCTTCGGCTTGACCAGCCAGAAGCGCCGCACATAGTCGTCCAGGTTCTCGAAGAGCTCACGCCCCCACTCGCTGCCAGTCTCTTCCACGTATTCGCCAAGGACCCGCGCCAGGTGGCTGCGGTAGGCCTCCATCGCTTCACCACTGATGCGCTGGATTTCCACCAGTTCGTGGTTCAGCTTGTCGACGAAGCTGTTGTCCATGTCGAGCACGTAGGCGAAGCCGCCAGTCATGCCAGAACCGAAGTTGTAACCGGTCTTGCCCAAAACGCAGACAAAGCCGCCGGTCATGTATTCACAGCAGTGATCACCCGTACCCTCGACCACCGCGTGGGCGCCGGAGTTACGCACAGCGAAGCGCTCGCCCGCGGTGCCGGCGGCAAACAGCTTGCCGCCCGTGGCGCCGTACAGGCAGGTGTTGCCGACGATGGCGCTGTGCTGGGTTTCGAACGGGCTGCCGGCAGGCGGCACGATGGTCACCTTGCCACCGGTCATGCCTTTGCCGACGTAGTCGTTGGCGTCACCTTCCAGATACAGGTTCAGGCCACCGGCGTTCCACACGCCGAAGCTCTGGCCTGCAGTGCCCTTGAAGCGGAAGGTGATCGGCGACGCAGCCATACCCTGGTTGCCGTGCAGCTTGGCGATTTCGCCGGAGATGCGCGCACCAATGGAACGGTCGCAGTTGCAGATGTCGAGCGCGAACTCGCCACCGGCCTGGTCGCGAATGGCCGGCAGGGCCATCTCGACCATCTTCTCGGCCAACTCGCCCTTGTCGAACGGCGGGTTCTTGTCGACCTCGCAGAACTGCGGCTTGTCCGCCGGGATGTGCGAACTGCCCAGCAGCGGCGAGAGGTCCAGGTACTGCTGGCGCTCGGTATCACCCGGCAGCACGTCGAGCAGGTCGGTACGGCCGATCAGCTCGCCCAGGCTGCGCACGCCCAGCTTGGCCAGCCACTCGCGTGTTTCTTCGGCGACGAAGGTGAAGAAGTTGATCACCATGTCGACGGTGCCGATGTAGTGGTCCTTGCGCAGCTTGTCGTTCTGGGTGGCTACGCCGGTGGCGCAGTTGTTCAGGTGGCAGATGCGCAGGTACTTGCAGCCCAGGGCAATCATTGGCGCGGTGCCGAAGCCGAAGCTTTCGGCGCCGAGGATGGCTGCCTTGATCACATCGAGGCCGGTTTTCAGGCCGCCGTCGGTCTGTACCCGGACCTTGCCGCGCAGGTCGTTGCCACGCAGGGTCTGATGGGTTTCAGCCAGGCCCAGTTCCCACGGGGCGCCAGCGTACTTGATCGATGTCAGGGGCGAAGCACCGGTGCCACCGTCGTAACCGGAGATGGTGATCAGGTCGGCGTAGGCCTTGGCCACGCCAGCGGCGATGGTGCCAACGCCTGCCTCTGCCACCAGCTTGACCGATACCAATGCCTGCGGGTTGACCTGTTTGAGGTCGTAGATCAGCTGGGCAAGGTCTTCGATCGAATAGATGTCATGGTGCGGCGGCGGAGAGATCAGGGTCACGCCCGGTACCGCATAGCGCAGCTTGGCGATCAGGCCGTTGACCTTGCCCCCTGGCAACTGGCCGCCCTCACCGGGCTTGGCGCCCTGGGCAACTTTGATCTGCAGCACTTCGGCATTGACCAGGTATTCCGGGGTCACACCGAAGCGACCGGTGGCGACCTGCTTGATTTTCGAGCTGCGTACGGTGCCGTAGCGCGACGGGTCTTCACCGCCCTCACCGGAGTTGGAGCGCGCGCCCAGGCGGTTCATCGCCTCGGCCAAGGCTTCGTGGGCCTCTGGCGACAGTGCCCCCAGCGAGATACCCGCCGAGTCGAAGCGCTTGAGGATCGCCTCCAGCGGCTCGATCTGCTCCAGCGGCAGGGCCTGGTCGGCCACTTTCACTTTCAGCAGGTCGCGGATCATCGACACCGGGCGCTGGTCGACCAGCGTGGTGTATTCCTTGAATTTGGCGTAGTCGCCCTGCTGCACGGCAGCCTGCAGGGTATTGACCACGTCCGGGTTGTAGGCGTGGTATTCGCCACCGTGAACGAACTTGAGCAGGCCACCTTGCTGGATCGGCTTGCGCGCGCTCCAGGCTTCGGCGGCGAGCAGCTTCTGGTCGCCCTCGAGGTCGACGAAGCGCGCCCCCTTGATGCGGCTGGAAACGCCCTTGAAGCTCAGGCCGACCACTTCCTCGGCCAGGCCCACGGCTTCGAACAGCTGCGCGCCACGGTACGAGGCAACGGTGGAGATACCCATCTTCGACAGGATCTTCAGCAGGCCTTTGGAGATGCCTTTGCGGTAGTACTTGAAGACTTCATCCAGGTCGCCCAGCACCTCGCCGGTACGGATCAGGTCGGCCAGCACTTCATAGGCCAGGTACGGGTACACGGCGGAGGCGCCGAAGCCCAGCAGCACGGCGAAGTGGTGCGGATCGCGGGCGGTGGCGGTTTCGACCAGGATGTTGCTGTCGCAGCGCAGGCCCTTTTCGGTCAGGCGGTGGTGCACTGCGCCGACGGCGAACGAAGCGTGCACCGGCAGCTTGCCCGGGGCGATGTAACGGTCGCTCAGCACCAGTTGGGTCTTGCCGGCCCGCACCGCTTCTTCAGCCTGGTCGGCGATGTTGCGGATGGCAGCTTCCAGGCCGATGCTTTCCTCGTAGTTGAGGTCGATCAGCTGGCGGTCGAAGCCTTCACGCTCCAGGTTCATCAGCGAACGCCACTTGGCGGGCGAGATGACCGGCGAGCTGAGGATCACCCGCGAGGCGTGCTCCGGGGATTCCTGGAAGATGTTGCGCTCGGCGCCCAGGCAGATTTCCAGCGACATGACGATCGCTTCACGCAGCGGGTCGATCGGCGGGTTGGTCACCTGGGCGAACTGCTGGCGGAAGAAGTCGTACGGCGAACGCACGCGCTGCGACAGCACGGCCATCGGCGTGTCGTCGCCCATGGAGCCGACCGCTTCCTGGCCCTGCTCGCCGAGTGGGCGCAGTACCTGGTCACGCTCCTCGAAGGTAACCTGGAACATCTTCATGTATTGCTTGAGCTGGTCGCTGTCGTAGCTGGCAGCGCCCTGGTCGTCGGTCAGCGTCGCCTGAATGCGCAGGGCGTGCTGACGCAGCCAGCGCTTGTACGGGTGGCGCGACTTCAAGCGGTTATCGATGGCGTCGGTGTCGAGAATATGACCGGTCTCGGTGTCTACAGCCAGGATCTGACCAGGGCCGACACGGCCCTTGGCAACGACCTCCTCAGGCTTGTAACCCCATACGCCGATTTCCGAAGCGATGGTGATATAGCCATTGGTGGTGGTCACCCAGCGCGCCGGGCGCAGGCCGTTACGGTCGAGCAGGCAGACCGCATGACGGCCTTCGGTCATGACGATACCGGCCGGGCCATCCCACGGCTCCATGTGCATGGAGTTGTACTCGTAGAAGGCGCGCAGGTCGGCGTCCATGGTCTCGACGTTCTGCCAGGCTGGCGGTACCAGCATGCGCACGCCACGGAACAGGTCGATGCCGCCGGTGACCATCAGCTCGAGCATGTTGTCCATGCTCGAGGAGTCGGAGCCGACGCGGTTGACCAGCGGGCCGAGCTCTTCGAGGTCGGGGATCTGGTCGTTGGCGAACTTGGTACGACGGGCCATGGCCCAGTTACGGTTGCCGGTGATGGTGTTGATTTCGCCATTGTGGGCGAGGAAGCGGAACGGTTGCGCCAGCGGCCATTTCGGCAGGGTATTGGTGGAGAAGCGCTGGTGGAACACGCAGATCGCGGTTTGCAGGCGCTCGTCATCCAGGTCCGGGTAGAAGGCCGCGAGATCGCGCGGCATCATCAGGCCTTTGTAGATGATGGTCTTGTGCGAGAAGCTGCAGATGTAGTGGTCGGCGTCGTGGGCGTTGGCCACGGACGAACGGCGACGGGCACTGAACAGCTTGATGGCGAATTCCTGATCGCTCAGGCCTTCACCGCCGATGAACACCTGTTCGATCTGCGGCAGACGCTCCAGGGCCAGGCGGCCGAGCACGCTGGTGTCGATTGGCACTTTGCGCCAGCCAACCAGCGTAAGACCGGCAGCAAGGATTTCGCGATCCATGTTGGCGCGAGCGGCTTCGGCTTTAACCGGGTCCTGATTGAAGAACACCATGCCGACGGCATACTGCTTGGGCAGCTCGACCGCAAAGTGCTCCTGGGCCACGGCGCGCAGGAATTGATCAGGCTTCTGCATGAGCAGGCCGCAACCGTCACCGGTCTTGCCGTCGGCGTTGATTCCGCCGCGGTGGGTCATGCAAGTCAGTGCCTGCATGGCGGTTTGCAGAAGGTGGTGGCTGGGTTCACCCGTCATATGGGCGATCAGGCCAAAACCACAGTTGTCCTTGAATTCTTCGGGATGGTACAGACCTGTTTTCATAGACACTATCTCACCAGGTTCACCTCTCAACCGGAGGCAAATCTCTTTTTTAACAACCACTTACCATCCACGCCGATCAAATGCCAGCTTTTTTGCGGTGGCCATGGAAAACCATTGTTGCACAGCGACAGCGATGCCCACAAATTTTCATGTCTCACCATTGAAAATTTATGTCGCAATTTTGAATGTTTTTGCGCCATGCGCCGTGATAGCGGCTTGGCTAGAGTCTGAAGCGTTTCAGCCATGACTGCAAGATTGGCTTGTGGCCGGCAGTCTGGGACAGAAAAGCCTGCCGCGCTCGGGCGCAGCAGGCTAGACGAAAGTCAGTTTCGCTCAGCAACTGGGCGGCGGGGTGATGCCGCCCGGAAGGTAATCAGCGAGCCGTGGCCAGCTCTTGTTGGACGCTGCCGACGGTACGTGGCCAAGGTTTACCAGCCTGGACCTTCGCTGGCAAGTTCTTGATTGCCGCAACCGCTGCATCGCGGTTGGCGAAGCTGCCATAAGTGACCACGTACAGCGGCTTGCCCTGCAGGTTTTTCTTGAAGTAGCGATAGTCGCCACCCTGCGCCTTGACGAAGGCCTGGGCCGACGCTTCGGAGCTGGTGCCGAGAATCTGCACCACATAATTGCCGGGTTTCTGGCCAGCGTACCAACCACCCGTGCTGCCACCAGCGGCTGGTTTTTCAGCAGGTTTGGCAGCGGGCTTGGCGGTGGCCACTTGAGTCGGTGCCGGAGCAGGCTTGGCAGGCGCTACCGGCTTGGCCGGCTGGGTTGCAACAGGCTTCTGCGCAGGTGCTACTGGCTGAGCCGGAGCAGGGCTGGTGGTGGCTTGAGCCATGGTCGGTGCCGGGCCGGCAGCCACACCTTGCGGTGGCGCGGTGGTGGTTACCGTCGGCGGGTTGCCAGGCTGCAACGCGGTATTACCCGCTGGGCCGCCTTCCTCACCATCGCCCATGCCTGCGGCCTGGGCCAGCGGCTCACGCATCACCGGCTGCGACTGGCCAACCAGTGGCAGTGGCATCGGCTGCGAAGAGCCGGAGAACTCGATGGAAGGGTCGTTCGACTTGCCGTCCCCCAGCGGCAGCTGGGCCTGGGCTGCTGGCGCATCGGTTGGCGCCTTGTCGCCTTTCTTGGGCATGAGAACCGCGGCAGCAACGGCGACCACGACGACAGCGGACAACGCGAGCACGTGTTTCTTAGGCATTTTGAACCCCATGGTTGGTCGCTTGGCCGTAGTGCGGCTGGCGATCATGGCTTCGATCAAGGTATCGCGGGCGACCTGGTTGATGTTGCCAGGCCAACCGTCGGAGTTTTCATGGATATCGACGAGCTGCTCACGGGTGAACACCTCGATACCCCGGCCGGCACCCTCAAGGCGCTGTTCCAGGTACTCGCGGGTCTCTTCCTCGCTGTAGGGGGCGAGCTCGATGACGTGGAAACGCTCTTCCTCGACATGGATTTCTTCCAACCCGGCGATCAGCGAGGGTTCGCCGAACAGGAACACGTGCGGGCGCCCTTCCGGAACACCTGCCGCCAGTTCCAGCAACGCTTGGAGTGCCGACTCGTCGAGTTGTTCCGCATCGTCCACCAGCAAGTAGACTTCTTGCCCGGTGAGGGCGAGTTGCACCACCTTGGACAGAATCGCCTGGACTTCGGGCTGGGCTACTTCCAGCGACTGGGCCACCTGGCCCAGCACGCTGGCCGCATCGCTGGCGCCGCGGGCCGATACCACCACGCTCTGCACCGACTGTTTGTTGGTGCTGGCCACCAAGGCCTGGCGCAGCAGTGTCTTGCCGCTGCCTACCGGGCCTGTAACCACCAGCATCAGCTGGCTGTAGCGGGCCAAGTGATGCAGTTGGCCGAGCACGGGCTTGCGCTGGGCAGGGAAGAACTTGAAGCCGGGCACACGCGGCGCGAACGGATCGTGGCTCAACTGGTAGTGGTCGAGAAACGCCTCATCGGCATGCAAACTGGTCATTGCGCTGTCACAACCTCAAAGCTGGGCCACGATCGCGCGGTAATCCGCCGACAGCGTGGCCTGAAGAATCTCTTTCGGATAGTCGTCGGTGACCACGGCCTCACCCATCTGGCGCAGCAGCACCAGACGCAGACGCCCATCGATCACCTTTTTATCGACCGCCATATGCTCCATGAAATGCGCCGGGGTCATTTCCTGTGGTGGCACCACCGGCAAACCTGCATCCTGCAGCAGGCGGATTGCGCGATCGCGCTCGGGCTGGTCGATCCAGCCCAGGCGCATGGACATTTCCAGGGCCATCACCGTGCCCGCTGCCACGGCTTCGCCGTGCAACCAGACACCGTAGCCCATGTGCGTTTCGATGGCGTGCCCGAAGGTATGCCCCAGGTTCAGTGTGGCGCGCACGCCGGATTCGCGCTCATCGGCACCCACCACTGCGGCCTTGGCCGCGCAGGAACGCCGGATCGCTTCGGTCAGGGCAGCAGGCTCCAGGGCGCGCAGGGCCTCGATATTGTCTTCGAGCCAGCCGAGGAAGGGTTTGTCGCAGATCAGGCCGTACTTGATCACTTCGGCCAGGCCCGCCGACAGCTCACGCTCGGGCAGGGTCCTGAGGCTGGTGGTATCGATCAGCACCGCGTTGGGCTGATAGAAGGCACCCACCATGTTCTTGCCCAGCGGGTGGTTGATGCCAGTCTTGCCGCCGACCGAGGAGTCGACCTGGGACAGCAGTGTGGTCGGCACCTGGATGAAATCGACGCCGCGCTGGTAGCAGGCCGCTGCGAAACCGGCCATGTCACCGATCACGCCACCGCCCAGGGCCACCACCGTGGTGCGGCGGTCGTGCCGGGCAGTCAGCAGGCCGTCGAAGATCAGCTGCAGGGTTTCCCAGTTCTTGAAAGCTTCGCCGTCTGGAAGGATCACGGGCAGCACCGAATAGGCCCCGAGGGTCTTGCTCAAACGTTCGAGATACAGGGGCGCGACGGTCTCGTTGGAAACGATGGCAACCTGCCGGCCGGCAATATGCGGCGCCAGCAACTCGGGCTGGTCAAGCAGGCCTTCGCCAATGTAGATCGGGTAGCTGCGCTCGCCCAGGTCGACCTTTAGTGTCTGCATGTATCCCCACAATGTACTTTGGCGCGGCGTCGGCTGAGCGACCCACGCGGTATCGTTGAACCTCGCCTCGGCGCTGGCCGAGAATAGTCCCGGCTTACCGGGGCGGCAACTGCTGCAAGCGGTCGAGAATGTCGAGCACGACCATGCGCGGCGGCCGTTCGTCGGTTTCCACCACCAGGTCAGCAATCTCGCGGTAGAGCGGGTCGCGCGTTTCCAGCAGGTTGCGCAACGTCGCCTCCGGGTTGGCGGTACGCAGCAACGGGCGGTTGCGATCGCGCGCGGTGCGCCCGACCTGCTGCTCCACCGAGGCATGCAGGTAGATTACCCGGCCGCCCCGGTGCAACGCCCGGCGATTGGCCTCGCGCATCACTGCGCCGCCACCGGTCGCCACGACCACGCCATCGAGCGCGCAGAGTTCGGCGATCATCGCCTCCTCACGGTCACGAAAGCCCGGTTCGCCTTCCTTGTCGAAGATCCACGGGATATTGGCGCCGGACCGCAGTTCGATTTCCTTGTCGGAATCTTTGAACAGCAGGCGCAGTTCTTTGGCCAACAGGCGTCCGATGGTGCTTTTACCAGCGCCCATGGGCCCTACAAGTATCAAATTTCGCACAGAATCAACGACTCACAGCAATCGCCTGGTCACTCATGATACGCGGAGTCAGGAAGACCAGCAGCTCGGATTTTTTCTCTTGTAATGCATCGCGTCGAAACAGCCGCCCAACATACGGCAGATCGCCAAAAAATGGCACCTTGTCGACCACATTGTTTTGCGTGGTCGAGTACACACCCCCAATGACGATGGTCTCGCCATCGGCCACCCGAACCTTGGCATTCACCTCGTTCTTGCGGATTGGCGGCACATCATTCAAGGCATTGACGAAATCAGGCTCATCCTTGGTCACCTTGACCGTCATGATGACCTTACCGTCCGGGGTGATCTGTGGGGTGACCTCCAGAGACAGCGACGCTTCACGGAAGGCGACAGACGTAGCACCGCTTTTGGTCGTCTCCTGGTAAGGCACCTCGGTGCCCTTGAGTATGCGGGCTGTCTCCTTGTCAGCGGTGACGACCTTGGGCTGGGAAATGATTTCGCCATTGCCGGTCTTTTCCATGGCGCTGAGCTCCAGGTCCAGCAGCACACCTCCGCGCAGCAGGCCAAGGCCGATACTGGAACCGGCCCGCTCCACCCCCAGATCGACGAACACATCCTTCCCTAACTGTGGGGTCTCGCCATAAAGCCGCCGCCCCCAGCGCACTCCCAGGCTCTTCTCGTAGTCGAGATTGGCTTCGACAATGCGCGCCTCGATCGCCACCTGGCGCACCGGCACGTCCAGTTGCGCCACCAACTGACGCAACTCGGCGAGTCGATCTTCAGGCTGGTGCGCCACCAAGGTATTGGTGCGGGCATCGACGCTCAGGCTCCCGCGGCCGGTGAGGATGCCATCGTCGGCCAGCGTTGCCAGCAGCAACTCGGCAAGTTCGGACGCTTCGGCGTGATGGATCCGCAGCAACTCCCGGCGCAAAGGTTGCAGTTGAGCGTCCAGCTCCTGCCCCAGGCGCGCGCCGAGTGACTGTTCAGCCAGTTCGGCCGCCGGCGCCACCATCAGCACATTGCCTTCCTCCCTTCGCGCCAGCCCTTTGCTGCGCAAGATCAGCTCCAGGGCTTGATCCCAAGGGACGCCCTGCAAGCGCAGGGTAATGTTGCCCTGAACCGTGTCACTGGCGACCAGATTGATACCGGCGTAATCGGCCAGCACCTGCAGCACCGAGCGCACTTCCACATCCTGGAAGTTCAACGAAATCGGCTCACCTCGATGAGGTGTCGCGGCCATCAATGGCATCGGCAGCACCGCCAACATCAGCCACGTCATCAAGCCTTTCATCATCTTCCTTGACCTCCCTGTCCACGCCCTTCCTGAGCGTTAGCAATGTGCTGCGTTCCCGCCACCTGCCACCCACGAACAACCGTTCACGCACCTCGACCTGCCTCTCGCCGACATGGCTCACCACGCCCTCATCGCGCCCTAACGCGTCACCCGCGCGCACACGGTACAACCTCCCTGCAGACGACAGCACTGCCTGGTATTCCAGGCCCCGCGACAAACTGCCGACCATTTCAAGCTGAGCCAGTGGGACGTTGGCCAGCCCTTCGCGGGCAACGCGGGTCGACCAGGCTGAAAACGGGTCAAGAACAGGTGGCAGAACGTCAGCGCGGGCGGGGGTCAGGGCCAGCGAGCCTGGCTCCGGCACCGGCCCATCGGCCTGGAAGGCGTTGACCCGCAGGCGCAAGCGGAGCAAGCCAGGCTTGCCAGCTGCGCTGGCCAGATACAGGTCGCCAGCACGCAGCAGGCGAACCTGACCCAGCCAATCGTCCAGCCACATGCGCAGCGACGCATAGCGGCCAACCACCAGCACATCGAGCGGTGTCCGGCGAAACCCGGGCATCTTCACCTCCTCCTGTACATCCAGTTGCTCGAAGTGCAGCCCATGCGCATGCCCGGAGGCTGCCAGCTGGTCGAGCAAGTCGCTGATGTCGCCCCCTGCCGCAAGGCGCCAGCGATGGTCTAGCAGTTCCAGCTCGGCCTCGCCAATGGCTTCCCGTATGGACTCACTCGCCAGCACTCGAGCGGTTTTGGCTTCCTGCTCCTCGCTCAGTTGCCTGCCCTGTGCCTGTTCTATCTGCTGGAGCTGCCGCCACTCCGGCAGGCGAACAAGGCAACCCAGCGCAAGCACTGCAAGCGCGACAGAAATCGGCAGGGCATAGCTCAGCAAAGGTGAGCGAACGACCGGCACCAGCCAATCCAGGCGGTAGAGAACGCTCACGACCAGGACGCCGACATGCGCCCCAGCATCAAGAACTCATCGCCAGCCGGCAGGCTTTTCAAGCGTTTGAGCTCCAGGTCCAGCACCACACTGGAGCGCCCCAGGTCGCGCATGAACTGCGCCACCACGGCCCCGGAAACAGCCAGCCCGACGATATGCAGGCGCTCGCCTTCAAGCTTCAGCTCGACTACCTGAACACCCTCAGGCAGTGCACGCTCCAGGTCGGCGAAAAGTGCGACCAGAAGCCCTCTATCAGCGTGCAAAGCGGCCAGCATGTCAGCTTGAGCACGCACCGAATCAAGCGTTTCCCTGGCGCTTTCAAGCCGCTCCAGCTGAGCGTCCAACCCAGCAATCACCGCTTGCTGACTGACATTGGCCATCGCCTGCTGCTGCGCCCTTTGCCGCGCCAGCTGGTCCATCAACAACACGACGCATAGCGCCAGAAGCACACCGCCGACCAGCATCAGGCGCAAGCGCCGCAGGGCCGCCAGGCGCTGCTGCTCGCGCCAGGGTAGAAGGTTGATACGCAACATCATCGCGAACCTCCCAATGCCAGCGCGCACGCCAGTGTCATGCTGTTGTCGTGACAATCGATGCCGGCCACCGGGGGCAATGGCCGGCATTGCACACTCAGGCTATCAGTCAGTTGTTGCAGCCGAGCCTGATGGAGTGTCGGCGTGCTGGTGACCACCAGATCATTCAGAAAGGGACAATCGGCAAACAACTCGCACAGCCGATCCAAGGGCATTTCGCGCCGCTGGGGCAGTACATCTGGTGACCAGCAATGCAGCGTCGCGCTACACGGCTCCAGCCGCAGCAACGCCGAGCCTTGTGCACGCGGCTGCGGCAGAAGCCGCCGCAAAGCGATGCTGTCGACCTCCACCGCTTCAAGCTGGAGTCCGGCCGCCTCGAACAACGCCTCAAGGGGGTTCAGCACAGCCTGCCGACAGGCGGCCACCATGACATCCCGCGCCCCTGCCTGAACATGTGAAGCGCCCATTACCTGAAAATCCATTACCAGCTCTTCCAGCGGAAATGGAAACAGCCTGTCCGCGTCGGCCAGCAGCTTCGCCTCCAGATCGGCTTCAGACTGGCTAGGCGGCAATTGCCACAACTTGCAGATCACCTGCGAAGCAGGCAGTGCCACCGCCACCCGGCGTTGGCGGCTACCGCTGCGCCGATAGGCGCTACTCAATGCCGCCAGAACGCGATCCGGGGCCTGCCACCAGTCGCCAGCGGTAAACGGCTCGAACCGTTCCAGCGCCCACGCGACCCGCTCATAGCGCCCCTTTAGCCGTCGCAGCTGCAGCACCCGTACAGAATCGGAGGCAATTTCCACCCCCAGCAGTGAACCGGCATCCTTGCCCATGCGTCCAAGCATCGTTGTCCCCTTGTGGCAACCGTAAACCCGCTGCATCGCCAGCCCTTGGAAGGCCAGGCGGTGCAGCGGGCCGCCTGGCCGGTCACCCGGCGTGGCGAAAAATGCTTATAATGCCCAGCGTTTTTTTCGTCCGCCGGCTCCGTGCGCAACTCACCCCTCAACCTGGACACCCAAAAGCCTTGATACGCCTGCTGAAGTTCTTCTGGTGGTCTTTCGTCGCAGTCATCTGCGCGCTCGTACTCGGTGTGAGCGGTGCGTTTCTGTATCTTAGTCCCAACCTGCCGTCGGTCGATTCGCTCAGAAGCATCCAGTTGCAGATCCCCCTGAGGGTGTACAGCAGCGACGGCAAGCTCATTGCCGAGTTCGGCGAAATGCGCCGCTCGCCAATCCGTTTCGCGGAAATCCCCCCGCAGTTCATTCAGGCGCTTCTGTCAGCCGAAGACGACAATTTCCTCAACCACTACGGCGTCGATCCGAGCAGCCTCATGCGCGCCGCGACCCAGCTGGTTAAAACCGGTCACATCCAGACCGGCGGCAGCACCATCACCATGCAGGTGGCGAAGAACTTCTTCCTGACCAGCGAGCGCAGCTTCTCGCGCAAGACCAACGAGATTCTGCTGGCCCTGCAGATCGAGCGTGAGCTGACCAAGGACGAGATCCTCGAGCTGTACGTGAACAAGATCTACCTGGGTAACCGAGCCTACGGCATCGACGCCGCCGCGCAGGTGTACTACGGCAAATCGATCCGGGACGTGAGCCTGGCGCAGATGGCGATGATCGCCGGCCTGCCCAAGGCGCCGTCGCGCTTCAACCCGCTGGCCAACCCGGTGCGTGCGAAAGAGCGCCGCGACTGGATCCTGGGGCGCATGTACAAGCTCGGCAAGATCGACGAAGCCAGCTACCAGAACGCACTGGCCGAGCCGCTCAACGCCAGCTACCACGTACCGACACCTGAAGTGAACGCGCCGTACATCGCCGAGATGGCCCGCGCCGAAATGGTCGGCCGCTATGGCAGCGAGGCCTATACCGAAGGCTTCCGCGTCACCACCACGGTGCCGAGCGACATGCAGGAAATGGCCAACAAGGCAGTCCTCAACGGCCTGTCGGACTATGACGAGCGCCATGGCTACCGCGGGCCGGACGCACGCTTCCCGGGCAAGACCCAGGCCGCCTGGCTACAGGAGTTGAACAAGCAGCGCACCTTGGGCGGGCTGGAGCCGGCCATCGTTACCCATGTCGAAAAGACTGGCATCAAGGTGCTGACCCGCAGCGGCAAGGAAGAAGACGTGGCCTGGGACACCATGAAGTGGGCGCGCCCATTCATCAACAGCAACTCCCAGGGTCGCGCGCCGCAATCGCCGGCTGACGTGGCCCAGGTCGGCGACCTGGTACGCCTGCAGCGCCTGGACGACGGCAAGCTCAAATTCAGCCAGGTGCCCGGTGCCCAGAGTGCGCTGGTAACCCTGGACCCTTACAACGGTGCCATTCGTGCGTTGGTGGGCGGCTTCTCGTTCGAGCAGAGCAACTACAACCGCGCCATGCAGGCCAAGCGCCAGCCGGGCTCGAGCTTCAAGCCGTTCATCTACAGCGCCGCACTGGACAGCGGCTATACCGCCGCCAGCCTGGTCAACGATGCACCGATCGTGTTCGTCGACGAGTACCTCGACAAGGAATGGCGGCCAAAGAACGACACCAACACCTTCCTTGGCCCGATCCGCATGCGCGAGGCGTTGTACAAGTCGCGCAATCTGGTATCGATCCGCCTGCTGCAGGCCATGGGTGTAGGCCGCACCATCGACTACATCGCCAAGTTCGGCTTCAACAAGCAGGACCTGCCGCGCAACCTGTCGCTGGCGTTGGGCACCGCAACGCTGACGCCGATGGAGATCGCCACCGGGTGGAGCACGTTTGCCAACGGCGGCTACAAGGTCAACCCGTACCTGATCGAGCGCATCGAAAGCCGTAGCGGCGAGACGCTGTTCACCGCCAATCCGGCACGCGTGCCGCAAGGCGCCGAAGACCAGGCAGGCCTGGCGGCACCGGAACAGCCAATCAGCACCGCTGCAATGCCGGGCGAGGCACCGTCGGCCTTCGGCCAGATAGCGCCGACACCGCAAGCGCCGGTGATTGCCGAGCAAATCATCGATGGCCGCACCACCTATATCCTCACCAGCATGCTGCAGGACGTGATCAAGCGCGGTACCGGGCGCCGGGCGCTGGCCTTGGGCCGTACTGACCTGGCAGGCAAGACCGGCACCACCAACGAGTCCAAGGACGCCTGGTTCTCGGGCTACAACGCCGATTACGTGACCACCGTCTGGGTCGGCTTCGACCAGCCGGAAACCTTGGGCCGCCGGGAATACGGCGGCACTGCGGCGCTGCCGATCTGGATGAGCTTCATGGGCGCGGCGCTCAAGGACAAGCCTAACCACGCACCGGCAGAGCCGGAAGGCATCCTCAGCCTGCGCGTCGACCCGGTCAGCGGCCGCGCAGCCTCGCCGAGCACGCCGAACGCGTACTTCGAGCTGTTCAAGGCTGAAGACTCGCCACCGTCGGTGGATGAGCTGGGCAATGGTGCAGCACCTGGCAGCCCGCTGCCAGCGGATGAAGCAGCGCCGATGGACCTGTTCTGACAGTGACTTTGTAGCGAGGCCTATAGCCGGCAAGCCGGCTCCAACAGAGTTAGCACCAACCCTGAGCGTTGTGCAGTACCTGTAGGAGCTGGCTTGCCGGCGATAGGGCCCTGACAGGCCACCGACCAATCAGCAGGCAAACAAAAAGCCCCGGCTCACACGAGCCGGGGCTTTTTTGTGTTGCTACGGCCTGGGGATCAGCCGTTGAACACTTCATCCACGCTGTTCAGCGGGTAGTGCTTCGGATACGGCAGGGTAGCCACGCCGGATTCGATGGCGGCCTTGGCCACTGCGTCGGAAACGACGGTGATCAGGCGAGCGTCCAGCGGCTTCGGAATGATGTACTCACGGCCGAATTCCAGACCTTCGACGCCGTAGGCCTCGCATACTTCCTTAGGCACTGGCAGCTTGGCCAGGTCTTTCAGGGCGATGGCGGCGGCAATCTTCATTTCTTCGTTGATACGCTTGGCGCGAACGTCCAGGGCACCACGGAAGATGAACGGGAAGCCCAGAACGTTGTTGACCTGGTTCGGGTAGTCGGAGCGACCGGTGGCCATGATCACGTCGTTGCGGGTGGCGTGAGCCAGCTCTGGCGAGATTTCCGGGTCCGGGTTCGAGCACGCGAACACGATCGGATTGGCGGCCATCGACTTCAGGCCTTCCGGGCTCAGCAGGTTCGGGCCGGACAGGCCAACGAACACGTCAGCACCTTCCAGGGCATCAGCCAGGCTGCGCTTGTCGGTGGCGTGGGCGAATTGGGCCTTGTACTGGTTCAGGTCGTCGCGGCCAGCGTGGATCACGCCGCTGCGGTCGATCATGAAGATGTTCTCGACCTTGGCACCCATGCTGACCAGCAGCTTCATGCACGAGATTGCAGCAGCGCCGGCACCCAGGCAGACGATCTTGGCGTCTTCGAGTTTTTTGCCAGCGATTTCCAAGGCGTTGATCATGCCGGCGGCGGTAACGATCGCGGTGCCGTGCTGGTCATCGTGGAACACTGGGATGTCGCACTGCTCGATCAGGGTGCGTTCAATTTCGAAGCACTCAGGAGCCTTGATGTCTTCGAGGTTGATGCCACCGAAGGTAATCGAGATGCGGCGAACGGTGTCGATGAAAGCTTGTGGGCTTTCCGATTCGACTTCGATGTCGAAGACGTCGATACCGGCGAAACGCTTGAACAGAACGCCCTTGCCTTCCATGACCGGCTTGGAAGCCAGTGGACCGAGGTCACCCAGACCGAGGATGGCGGTGCCATCGGAAATCACCGCAACAAGGTTGCCCTTGCCGGTGTATTTGTAGGCCAGCTCAGGATCACGGCCGATTTCACGCACAGGTTCTGCAACGCCTGGGCTGTAGGCCAGGGCGAGATCACGGGCGGTGGCGGTGGGCTTGGAGAGCTCGACGCTCAGTTTCCCCGGACGAGGTTGAGCGTGATATTCGAGAGCGGCGGTTTTCAGGTCTGACATGGTGGGCATTCCGCTATTTACTGTTCTGACGGACCGCCGAGGATACGCAAAGAGCCGGGGAGTCACAAGACTGGTCGGTCACTTGTGTCAAGGCCTTTAGCCTACGACTTTACGCTATAACACACGGGGGCATTGGAGCCACCAGTGTGTACAATCCAGTAGCGAAATGTCTACATCTTTTCAGCCTGAAATGCGCTCCAGCATGCTCGGATCGGTCAATGGCAACACCCAACGTCGCTGCCCCGGCTTGAGCCCACCCTTGCGGGAACGATCCAGCACCCAACCGCGCGCCTCGACCTGGCGTCCTTTGAGATTATCGAAGAAGCCTGCAGGGAAGTTGCGTTGCAGACGAGCGGGAACCTGCAACACCACGCCGGTCTCCAGCGCCAACCAGACGCCCCCGCGGTTGCGTGCAACGCTCTGAATGCTGCCACCGATAACCGCGAACCCCGATTGCCTGACCTCACGGGCGCGCAGCACCGGCGAGTTGCGCCACAGCCCGGCCCTTGCCTTGCGTGCCGACTGCTCGGCCACTTGCTGGCAAGCGACCAAGCGCACATTGGGTGCCACCGCGACACGGTAGCCAAGGCCCTCGCTGAGCAAGCGCGCCTCAAGATTGTCGCCATTGCGGCCGTAGATATGGGCCAGCGTGCGCCCGTATTTGTCCTTGGCCTCGATGCCCTGCACCAGCCCGACCCGGCCGTCACTGGCTTTGACCAAAGCTTGCAGGCGCTGTTTGGCGGCGTCGGCGTAGGGCTCGCTGGTGCGCCCTTTGCGCCCGATTTCCGGCGCGTTGATGCCGATCATGCGCACACTGCGGCCATCGACAAGGCGTAGCGTGTCGCCATCCACCACCTGACGCACTGCCACCTGCTGCGGCTTGACCGGCAGCGGGCAGAACGCCAGCGCCGACGCCTGCCAGATCGCGCCCACAAAAAAGGCGCCCACAAGGGGCGCCTTTTTCAGCAACAATGCGAAGCCCGAAGGGTTCGCCATGCGCATGATTACTTCTTGGTACCGAACATACCGAAGCGATCGGCGAACTTCTGTACGCGACCACCGGTGTCCAGGACTTTCTGCTTACCGGTGTAGAACGGGTGGCACAGGTTGCAAACGTCGATCGCCAGGGTGTTGCCCAGGGTCGAACGCGTTTCGAATTTGTTGCCGCAGCTGCAAGTCACTGCAACCGCTTCGTAGTTCGGATGAATATCAGCTTTCATGGTCACTTCCTCGAGCTGCGTGCCGCCACCCAACACCAATTGTTGAATACCGCACGTAATTAGGCGGCAAATAATACCAGAGCTTCACTCCAACGCAAGTTGTCGCTTGCACCGACCGTCGTCTGCTAGGCTCGCCACTCATTTGTAACGCCCTGCGAGACCTTCCGCGTGTCCGACGTCATTCTGCGCCTTGCCCTGCCCTCCCCGCTGCGTCGCCTGTTCGACTATCGGGCGCCGGCGAGCATGGCGCGCCAGGCACTCACCCCGGGCATGCGCATCCGCGTACCGTTCGGCCGTCGCGAGATGATCGGCGTACTGGTCGAGGTGTGCGACCACAGCGAGGTCCCTGCCGACAAACTCAAGCCGGCCAGCGCCCTGCTCGACCCTGTTTCGCCGGTGCCGGCGTCACTGTTCAAGCTGTGCCTGTGGACTGCCCAGTATTATCAGCACAGCCTCGGCGACACCCTGAGTTGGGCCCTGCCCACCTTGCTGCGCCAGGGCGAGCCAGCCGAGATGCGCCAGGAGCGCTTCTGGCACGTCGCCCCCGATGCCCGCATCGAAGACCCACGCATCGCCCGCGCGCCGCGCCAGCGCGACGCCCTCAAGACCCTGGCCCAGCACCCGCACGGCGTGGCGCACAGCCTGCTGAGCAAGCTCAACCTGAACAAGGACAGCCTCGACCTGCTGCTGGCCAAGGACCTGGTTCGGCTCGAAACACGTCGCCACCTGCCGGCGCAGCGCCATGAGCATTGGCTGGCCCAGCCGGAGCTGCCGCTCAACGACGAACAGCGCGAAGCTTTTGACACCGTGCGCGAAGGCTTTGACAGCTTCAATGCCTTCCTGCTGGCCGGCGTCACCGGCAGCGGCAAGACCGAAGTCTACCTGCAGCTGATTCGCGAAACCCTGGAAGCCGGCAAGCAAGCGCTGGTGCTGATCCCCGAGATCAACCTCGGCCCACAGACCCTGGCGCGCTTCGAGCAGCGCTTCAACGCCCGCATCGCCCTGCTGCACTCGGCGGTGAATGACCGCGAGCGCCTCGACGCCTGGCTGGCGGCGCGTGATGGCGAGGCGGATATCATCATCGGCACGCGCTCGGCGCTGTTTACACCGATGAAAAACCCCGGCCTGATCATCATCGACGAAGAGCACGACGGCTCCTATAAACAGCAGGAAGGCCTGCGCTACCACGCCCGCGACCTGGCGCTGGTGCGTGCCCATCAGGAAAACATCCCGATCCTGCTCGGCTCGGCCACCCCGTCGCTGGAAACCTTGCACAACGCCCTGACCGGCCGCTACCGCCTGCTGCGCATGAACCAGCGCGCCGGCGGTGCAAGGCCGCCGCGGATGATCCGCCTGGATGTAAAAAGCCTGCCGCTGGACAGCGGTATCAGCGGCCCGCTGCAGCAGGCCATACGCCAGACCTTGGAGGCCGGCCAGCAGGTACTGGTGTTCCTCAACCGTCGCGGCTTCGCGCCGACCTTGCTGTGCCATGACTGCGGCTGGCTTTCGGAATGCCCGCGCTGTGACGCGCGCATGACCGTGCACCAGCGCTCCGGGGTGCTGCGCTGCCACCACTGCGGCTACGACGAACGCCTGCCGCACCAGTGCCCCAAGTGCAACCACGTTGACCTGCGCGCGGTGGGCGCGGGCACCGAACGTGCCGAGGAACGGCTGAAGGTGCTGTTCCCCGACTACCCGATTCTGCGGGTGGACCGCGACAGCACGTCGCGCAAGGACGCCATGCACAACCTGTTCAGCACCATCCAGCGTGGCCAGCCAAGCATCCTGGTCGGCACGCAGATGCTGGCCAAGGGGCACCACTTCCCGCGGGTTACCCTGGTTGCCATCCTCGATGCCGATGGTGGCCTGTTCTCCGGCGATTTCCGCGCCACCGAGCGCATGGCCCAGCTCATCGTGCAGGTGGCGGGGCGCGCCGGGCGGGCCGAAGAGCCCGGCAAGGTGGTGATCCAGACCCACCTGGCTGACCATCCACTGCTGGTACAACTGACCGAGCAAGGCTACTTCGCCTTCGCCGAGCAGGCCCTGGACGAGCGCCGCGCCGCCGGCTTGCCGCCCTTTTCCCACCTCGCCCTGCTGCGCGCCGAAGCGCACAAGCCAGGGCAGGCCGAGGGCTTCCTCGACGAGGCCTGCAACGCAGCGGAACGGCTGGTGGCCGAGCAACGCCTGCCCGGTATTGAACTGTTGGGCCCGGTACCTGCTCCGATGGAGCGCAAGGCCGGGCGCTTCCGCGCGCAACTGTTGATCCAGGCCAACACGCGGGCACCCTTGCATCGACTGATCAGTGCCTGGTTGCTAGTGTTGGAGCAGCTGCCAAGCGGGCGGCAAGTACGCTGGTCGCTGGACGTCGACCCAGTCGACCTTTATTGAGCTTGCCGCCCAAAGGTTGGCAACCCGGCCCCGGAAACGGATAATGCCCAGTTTTTCCACCTGCGCACCCAGGCGCTCCACCGCGCTAGCGGTCGAAAAGAGATCCCCATGAAAGACACCATTCGCCAGCTGATCCAGCAAGCCCTCACCCAACTCGTCACCGACGGTGTGCTGCCTGAAGGGCTGTCGCCGGCGATCCAGGTGGAAAACGCCCGGGACAAGACCTACGGCGACTTCGCCAGCAACATCGCCATGATGCTGGCCAAACCGGCCGGTATGAAGCCGCGCGACCTGGCCGAAAAACTGATCAACGCCCTGCCGGCCAGCGCCGACATCAGCAAGGTCGAGATCGCCGGCCCCGGCTTCCTGAATTTCTTCCAGAACACCGACGCCCTGGCCAACCGCCTGGACGCAGCCCTGGCCGACGGCCATTTGGGCGTGCGCAAAACCGGCCCGAGCGAAAAAGTCGTGATCGACATGTCGGCGCCGAACCTGGCCAAGGAGATGCACGTCGGCCACCTGCGCTCGACCATCATTGGTGACAGCGTCGCGCGCGTACTGGAGTTCCTGGGTGACAACGTCATCCGCCAGAACCACGTGGGCGACTGGGGCACGCAGTTCGGCATGTTGATGGCCTACCTGCAGGAAAACCCGATCACCAGCGACGAGCTGTCGGACCTGGAAAACTTCTACCGCGCGGCGAAGAAGCGCTTCGACGAATCGGAAGAGTTCGCCACCCGCGCCCGCGGCCTGGTGGTCAAGCTGCAGGCTGGCGACCCCGACTGCCTGGCCCTGTGGACGCGCTTCAAGGATATTTCCCTGTCCCACTGCCAGAAGACCTACGAGCTGCTCAACGTCAAGCTGACCATGGCCGACGTGATGGGCGAGAGCGCCTACAACACTGACCTGGCCAACGTGGTTGCCGACCTCAAGGCCAAGGGCCTGCTGGTCGAAGACCAGGGCGCGCAGTGCGTGTTCCTCGAAGAATTCAAGAACAGCGAAGGCGAGCCACTGCCGGTGATCGTGCAGAAGGCTGACGGCGGCTACCTGTACGCCACCACCGACCTGGCTGCAGTACGCTACCGCAGCAACGTGCTCAAGGCCGACCGCGCGTTGTACTTCGTCGACCAGCGCCAGGCCCTGCACTTCAACCAGGTGTTCGAAGTAGCGCGCCGCGCCGGTTTCGTCGGCCACCCGATGCAGATGGAGCACATGGGCTTCGGAACAATGAACGGCGCCGACGGCCGCCCGTTCAAGACCCGTGACGGCGGCACCGTAAAGTTGATCGACCTGCTCACCGAGGCCAAGGAGCGCGCTTATGCCCTGGTCAAGGAGAAAAACCCGAGCCTGACCGAAGACGAACTGCGCCACATCGGTGAAGTGGTTGGCATTGGCGCGGTGAAATACGCCGACCTGTCCAAGCACCGCACCAGTGACTACAGCTTCAACTTCGAGCAGATGCTCAATTTCGAAGGTAACACCGCGCCATACCTGCTGTACGCCTACACCCGTGTGGCCGGCGTATTCCGTAAGCTGGGCAAGGGCTTCGACGAAGTCGAGGGCAATATCGTCCTGCAAGCGGCGCACGAGCAGGACCTGGCCGCACGCCTGGCGCAATTCGGCGAAGTGCTCAACAGCGTCGCCGACAAAGGCACCCCGCACGTGCTGTGCACATACCTCTACGACCTGGCCGGCCTGTTCTCCAGCTTCTACGAGAACTGCCCGATCCTCGCCGCCGAAACCCCAGAGCAGCAGCAGAGCCGTCTGCGCCTGGCTGCCCTGACCGGTCGCACCCTCAAACAAGGTCTGGAACTGCTCGGCCTGGAAACCCTGGAGCGCATGTAAGTTGGCAGCCAAGAAAAAACCAGCACCCAAGCGCGGCGCCAGCCGCACTCAGGCACCGGCCAAACAGCCGATCCCAGGCTGGGTATGGTTGGCGGTCGGCCTGACCGTCGGCGCGTTCATCGTCTTCCTGATGAAGCTCGAGCCGGGGGGTGGCGATATCAAGCGCACCAAGCCCGAGCAGCAGAAGCCGGAGAAGGTCGCCGAGGCCAGCAAATCCACGCCTGCCACCGTGCAGCAACCGGTGAAGCCGAAGTACGACTTCTACACCCTGTTGCCAGAGTCGGAAGTGATCGTGCCACCAGAGGCAGTGCCTGAGAAGACGCCACCTGTGCCAGCACAACCGGTGACCCCGGTGACGCCAGCAGAAGCGGCGAAGATCGACACGGCACGTGCCCAGGCCGCCCTGCTGGGACAAACACCACCACCTGCGCCGCCGGTGATCAAGCCTGCAGCCACTACGCAGTTCTTCCTGCAGGCCGGCTCGTTCCGCAAGCAGGCCGATGCCGACAAGGTGCGCGCGCAGATCATCCTGCTCGGCCAGGCGGTGAAGGTGGAGTCGGGGACCGTCAAGGATGAGACCTGGTACCGCGTACTGGTGGGGCCGTTCAGCAATCGAGAACAGCTGACCGGGGCGCAGAAGCAGCTGGCGGGGGCAGGGTTCAGCAACCTGCTGCTACAGCAGCGACAGACCCGTCAGTAACAAAAAAAAGGCCTTGCCGCTCAGCGCGACAAGGCCTTTTTTGTGCCTCAGCGGCGCTCGGCGTTGGCCTGCGAGATCTGCCCGTTCAGGGTCCAGAAGTCATACAGCACGCCCACCAGGAACAAGCCACCGGTGAAGAAGTAGATGATCGCGGTGATCCATTTGCCTTGGTACAGGCGATGCACGCCGAAAATGCCCAGGAAGGTCAGCAGAACCCAGGCGATGTTGTAATCGATGCGCCCGGAATGGAATCGCAGATCAGCCTCCCGGTCCATGGCCGGGATGAGGAACAGGTCGATCAGCCAGCCGATGCCGAGCAGGCCCAGGGTAAAGAACCAGATAGTCCCGGTGATGGGCTTGCCGTAGTAGAAACGGTGCGAGCCAGTGAAGCCGAAAATCCACAGCAGATAGCCGATCACCTTGCTGTGGGTGTCGTGCAGCGGCGCCCCCTGTTCATAACTGTTCATTCGTAGCCCTCGTGGGTTATCCAAAAATTTTCTAAAAAAAAATGTGACTTTTCTGGCGAAGGCCGACGTACGGCAGCATGACAATCGACCAACGGATCAGAAATTGATCAAAAAGCTGTTATAAAGTTGCGCGCCAACACCAAAACCAAAATCAAAACTTCACAAGAGCTTCATCTATGCCGCCTTTGTTCAAGACATGGCTGACCCTCTGCCTATTATTGCCCCTGGCCGCCCACGCCACCAACCGTGAGCAACGTCTTCCCAACGGTTTCACCGGCTATACCACCAATGCCTCGGTGAAACACGCGCCTAGCAAGCACAGCCCGCTACGCGCACGCCCGAGCAGCAGCGCTGCCAAGGCTCACAATCTGCCTGTTGCGGCCATGTCGCCGAAACAGAGCAGCGATGTGCTCAGCCGTGCCGTCAATGTGCTCGGTACCCCATATGTTTGGGGCGGCAGCAGCCCTAAAAAAGGCTTCGACTGCAGCGGGCTGGTGAAATACGCCTTCAACGATGTGGCCGATGTCGACCTGCCGCGCACCTCCAATGCCATGGCCCAGGGCCACGGCGTGAAGGTGGCCAAAAGTGACCTCAAGCCGGGCGACCTGATCTTCTTCAACATCAAGAGCCGCCGGGTAAACCACGTTGCCATCTACCTGGGCAACGACCGCTTCATCCACGCACCGCGCCGCGGCAAGCGGGTGAGCATCGACAACCTGAGCAAGCCCTACTGGCAGAAGCACTATGTGGTGGCCAAGCGGGTGTTGCCGAAGGAACAGCAGCAGTTGGCGCTGGCCAAGCGGTGATCGTCCGGGCTGTTCTGGCCTCTTCGCGGGGCAAGCCCGCTCCCACAGTGGTTATGTGGCCATCATGCCAAGCACACTCCCACAGTGACCAAGCACATTACTTGTGGGAGCGGGCTTGCCCCGCGAAGAGGCCAGAGCAGGCACTACAAAGTCCCGATCACACCCCTGTCACGTAGCCTCTGCATCGCCCCCTCCATCGTCAGCATCCCCTCCGCCGCCCCCGTCTGCATCACTGAACACAGCTGCGCCATGCGCCCTTCGCGGATCAGGTTACGCACCGCAGGGGTGGCCACCAGCACCTCTCTGGCAGCCACCCGCCCACCGCCCACGCGCTTGACCAACACCTGTGCCACCACCAGGCGCAGCGACTCCGCCAACATCGCCCTCACCAACGGTTTCTCCTCAGCAGCAAACACTTCGACCAGCCGATCAATGCTCCCCGCAGCAGAACGCGTATGCACTGTCGCCAGCACCAGGTGCCCCGTTTCGGCGGCCCGCAGGGCCAGGCGAATCGTCTCCAGGTCACGCAATTCGCCGATCACTATCACGTCCGGGTCCTGTCGCAGCGCGCTGCGCAAGCCTTGGGAAAAGTCGCGACAATGCCGACCGATCTCGCGCTGGTTAACCAGGCTGCGCTGGCTGCTGTGGATAACCTCCACAGGGTCTTCAAGCGTGATGATGTGCGCAGATCGCTGGCGACTGAGCTGATCGATCAGCGTCGCCAGCGTGCTGGACTTGCCACTGCCGGTGGGCCCGCCGATCAGAATTAGCCCATCCGTGCACTGCGCAACAGCTAGAAACAATTCTTCAAGGTCAAGTTGGTCCAACGTCGCGATTCGGCTTGGGATCAGGCGCAGGGTGGCCGCCGGGCCATTGAGCTGACGGAACAGGTTCAGGCGAAAGCGGCCAAGTGAAGGCAGCTCCAACGCCAGATCCAGCTCATCGCCTTGTGCCCACTGCTGGCGCTGTCGGTCATCGAGCAGCGGCGCCAGGCTATCGGTCAATGACGCCGGCACTAAATTCGGCAGGTCCATGCGGCACAACTCGCCATCCACGCGCAGCATCGGTATCTCGCCCGCGGCCAGGTGCAGGTCACTCGCCCCTGCATCACGGGCCCGGGCCAACAGGTCGGTCACGTCCATGAGACTCCCCAACGGCCATCAAGCAGGTAGAATGCCGCAGACCCCAGAGCCGACGGCATCGATCCATGTCCACCATAGCAGACAACCTTTCCGCCCTCGCCGCCCGCATCCAACGTGCAGCCGAGGCCGTCGGGCGCGACCCGGCCAGCGTCCACTTGCTGGCGGTGAGCAAGACCAAACCGGCAAGTGCCATCCGCGAAATTCATGCAGCAGGCGTGCGCGATGTCGGCGAAAACTACCTGCAGGAAGCCTTGGGCAAACAGCAAGAGCTGGGCGACCTGCCCTTGATCTGGCACTTCATCGGCCCCATTCAGTCGAACAAGACCAAGGCCATTGCCGAGCATTTCGACTGGGTACATTCCGTGGACCGCCTGAAGATCGCCCAACGCTTGTCCGAACAGCGCCCTCAGGGCTTGCCGCCCCTGAACATCTGCCTGCAGGTGAACGTCAGCGGGGAAGACAGCAAGTCAGGCTGCGCCGCGGCCGACCTTCCCGCGCTGGCCCATGCCGTGGCCGCCCTGCCCAATCTGCGCCTGCGCGGTTTGATGGCAATCCCCGAGCCGAGCGAAGACCGCGCCGAGCAAGAAGCCGCCTTTGCCACCCTGCGCCAGTTGCAAAACACCCTGAATCTCGGCCTGGACACCTTGTCCATGGGCATGAGCCACGACCTGGAAGCCGCGATTGCACAGGGCGCGACCTGGGTTCGCATCGGCACCGCCTTGTTCGGGGCGCGCAACTACGGCCCCGTCTGATCCCATGCTTTACTCACTCTTTCCCTCAAGGACCTGACATGAGCAAGACACGTATTGCCTTCATCGGCGCCGGCAACATGGCCGCCAGCCTGATCGGCGGCCTGCGCGCCCAGGGCCTGGACGCCGCGCAGATCCGCGCCAGCGACCCTGGCGCCGATACCCGCACCCGGGTCCAGGCCGAACACGGCATCGAGGTTTTCGAAGACAACGCGCAGGCCATCACCGGGGCCGATGTAATCGTCCTGGCGGTCAAGCCGCAGGTAATGAAGGCCGTCTGCGAAACGCTGCAGCCAAGCCTGCAAAATGGCCAGTTGATCGTGTCCATCGCTGCCGGCATTACCTGTGCCAGCCTGCAAGCCTGGCTCGGCGCCCGCCCGGTGGTGCGCTGCATGCCCAATACCCCGGCACTGCTGCGCCAGGGCGTGAGCGGCCTGTATGCCACTGCCGAGGTTTCCAGCACACAGCGCGAGCAGGCCGAGCAGCTGCTGTCGGCTGTCGGCACCGCCCTGTGGCTGGATGAAGAACAACAGCTGGATGCAGTCACCGCCGTTTCCGGCAGTGGCCCGGCGTATTTCTTCCTGCTGATCGAGGCCATGACCGCCGCTGGCGAAAAACTCGGCCTGCCACGCGAGACCGCCTCCAAGCTGACCCTGCAGACTGCGCTGGGTGCAGCACACATGGCCGTGGCCAGTGATATCGACGCCGCCGAACTGCGCCGCCGGGTGACATCGCCGGCCGGCACCACCGAGGCAGCGATCAAGTCGTTCCAGGCTAACGGTTTCGAAGCCATCGTAGACAAGGCACTGGCAGCAGCGGCGACGCGTTCCGCCGAGCTGGCCGAGCAATTGGGCAAATAAGGAGTTCCAGATGAATGCACTGTCCGGCGCCGCGATCTTCGTGGTGCAAACCCTGGTCAGCCTGTACCTGGTGATCGTCCTGCTGCGCTTCGTACTGCAGCTGGTAAAAGCCAACTTCTACAACCCGCTGTGCCAGTTCGCAGTCCGCGCCACCCAGCCGCTGCTCAAGCCAATCCGGCGCATCATCCCAAGCGTCGGCGGCCTCGACACCTCGTCGCTGCTGCTGGCGGTGGTCATCCAGGCACTGCTGATGGGCTTTGTGCTGATGGTCACCTACGGCACCTTCGGCGACGTCCTGCACCTGCTGATGTGGGCGATCATCGGCATTACCTCGCTGTTCCTGAAGATATTCTGGGTGGCGATGATTGTCATGGTGATCGTTTCCTGGGTGGCGCCGAACAGCCACAACCCAGCAGCCGAGCTGGCCTACCAGATCAGCGAACCGGTATTGGCGCCGTTCCGCCGCCTGGTACCTAACCTGGGCGGCATGGACATCTCGCCGATCTTCGCCTTCCTGGCGATCCAGGTGATCCAGTCGTTCGTCATGCCCCCGCTGGCCGCCTACGCCGGTATGCCACAAGAACTGTGGCGGATGATCTGACCCCTGTTGTTCCCAGCGGCAAGCCTTTGCTTGCCGCTGGGGGTAGCGCTCTTTAGACTTACGCCTCCGTCAAGCGTGAGCAGGGTCGATGTCCACTGTCCTTCCCGAAGATTCCGTCGGTCTGGTTACACCGCAAACAGCCCAATTCGATGAACCGCTGGCCCTGGCCTGCGGCCGTTCGCTGGCCAGCTACGAGCTGGTTTACGAAACCTATGGCACCCTGAACGCCAGCGCGAGCAATGCCGTGCTGATCTGCCATGCCCTGTCTGGCCACCACCATGCCGCCGGCTACCATGCCGCCACCGACCGCAAGCCGGGCTGGTGGGACAGCTGCATCGGCCCAGGCAAGCCGATCGACACCAACCGTTTCTTCGTGGTCAGCCTGAACAACCTCGGCGGCTGCAACGGCAGCACTGGCCCGAGCAGCGTCAACCCCGCCACCGGCAAACCCTATGGCGCGGACTTCCCGGTACTGACCGTGGTGGACTGGGTGCACAGCCAGGCGCGCTTGGCCGATCGCCTGGGCATCCGGCAATGGGCCGCCATCGTCGGCGGCAGCCTGGGTGGCATGCAGGCCCTGCAATGGACCATGACCTACCCCGACCGCGTGCGCCATTGCGTGGATATCGCCTCGGCGCCCAAGCTTTCGGCGCAGAATATCGCCTTCAACGAAGTGGCACGCCAGGCAATCCTCACAGACCCCGAATTCCACGGCGGTTCGTTCCAGGACCAGGGGGTGATCCCCAAGCGCGGCCTGATGCTGGCGCGTATGGTCGGGCATATCACCTACCTGTCCGACGACTCGATGGGTGAAAAATTCGGCCGTGAGCTCAAGAGCGACAAGCTCAACTACGACTTCCACAGCGTTGAATTCCAGGTCGAGAGCTACCTGCGCTATCAGGGCGAAGAGTTCTCCGGCCGCTTCGACGCCAACACCTACCTGCTGATGACCAAGGCGCTGGACTACTTCGACCCGGCCGCGGCCAATGGCGGGGACCTGGCCGCAACCCTGGCCAATGTCACGGCGGACTACTGCATCATGTCGTTCACCACCGACTGGCGCTTCTCGCCGGCCCGTTCGCGCGAGATCGTCGACGCCCTGATGGCAGCACGCAAGAACGTCTGCTACCTGGAGATCGACTCGCCTTACGGGCACGATGCCTTCCTGATTCCCACGCCTCGCTACATGCAGGGTTTCTCGAACTACATGAACCGCATCGCCATCTGAGGACAGCATGAGAGCCGACCTGGAAATCATCCACGACTGGATTCCCGCCGGCAGCCGGGTACTCGACCTGGGCTGCGGCAGTGGCGAGCTGCTGGCTTCGCTGCGTGATCGCAAGCAGGTCACCGGCTACGGCCTGGAGATCGACGCCGACAATATCGCCGCGTGCGTGGCCAAGGGCGTCAACGTCATCGAGCAAGACCTCGACAAAGGCCTGGGTAACTTCGCCAGCAACAGCTTCGACGTGGTGATCATGACCCAGGCCCTGCAGGCCGTGGAGTACCCTGACCGCATCCTCGACGAGATGCTGCGGGTGGGCCGTCAGTGCATCATCACCTTCCCGAATTTTGGCCACTGGCGCTGCCGTTGGTACTTGGCGACCAAAGGCCGGATGCCGGTTTCGGACTTCATGCCGTACACCTGGTACAACACGCCGAACATTCACTTCTGCACCTTCGCCGACTTCGAAGAGCTGTGCCATGAGCGCCACGCCAAGGTCCTCGACCGCCTGGCTGTCGACCACCTGCACCGCAACGGGTGGGGCGGCCGGCTTTGGCCTAATCTTCTGGGTGAAATCGGCATTTACCGCGTCAGCAGCCCAGGCTTGCAGGAGCACCAACTGGCGGTCTGACGCTCAGCAGAGGAATCGCACCATGCGTCGCCTAACCCTGTTCCTGATCAGCCTGTGCCTGGCCCTGCCGGTACTGGCTGCCGATGCCGCCAAACCCGAGCGCAAGGAAGTTTTCGGCGACGTGACGGTGCACTACAGCGCCTTCACCTCAAGCATGCTGCAGCCGGATATCGCCGCCGCCACGGGGCTGACCCGCAGCAAGAACCAGGGGGTGCTCAACGTTGCCGTGCTCAAGGCCAGCAAGCCCGCGATGGCGGTGGTCAGTGGCACGGTGCAGGACCTCACCGGGCGCAGCAACCCGCTGTCGTTCAGGCAAATCACCGACCGGGGTGCGGTGTACTATATCGCCCAGTTCAAGATCGAACAGGCCGAGACGCTGACCTTCGACCTGAATGTCGAAACCGGCGGGGTCAGCCATAAACTCAGCTTCAACCAGGAAGTGTTCCCAGGCGAATGATGAATTTCCAGCAACTCGTATTGGCCAGCCACAACGCCGGCAAACTCAAGGAACTCCAGGCCATGCTCGGCCAGGCCGTGCAACTGCGCTCGATTGGCGAGTTCAGCCAGGTAGAGCCTGAAGAAACCGGCCTGTCGTTCGTCGAGAACGCCATCCTCAAGGCGCGCAATGCCGCTCGTATTTCCGGCCTGCCGGCACTGGCCGACGATTCGGGCCTGGCGGTGGACTTCCTGGGTGGCGCACCGGGCATCTACTCGGCGCGTTACGCCAATGGCCAGGGCGACGCAGCGAACAACGCCAAGCTGCTAGAAGCACTCAAGGACGTACCGGAGGATCAACGCGGCGCTCAGTTCGTCTGCGTGCTGGCGCTGGTACGCCATGCCGACGACCCGCTGCCGATCCTGTGTGAAGGGCTGTGGCACGGGCGCATCATGACCGCAGCCAGCGGCGAACATGGCTTCGGCTATGATCCACTGTTCTGGGTGCCTGAACGCAGCTGCTCCAGCGCCGACCTCGCCCCGGCCGACAAGAATCAGCTCAGCCACCGCGCCCGCGCCATGGCCCTGCTGCGCCAACGTCTGGGCCTGGCATGATCGAAACGTTGTCCACCCAGCCGCGCCAGCCAGGCGTGGCGGGTTTCGCCACGCTGCCGCCTTTGTCGCTGTATATCCACATTCCGTGGTGCGTGCGCAAATGCCCTTATTGCGACTTCAATTCCCACGCTGCCGGGCCTGAGCTGCCAGAAGAGGCCTATGTCGATGCCTTGCTGACCGACCTCGACCAGGAGCTTCCAGCGGTTCAGGGCCGGCCGATTTCGTCGATATTCTTCGGCGGCGGTACCCCGAGCCTGTTCAGCGCCAATGCGCTTGGCAGGCTGCTGCGCGGTGTGGAGCAGCGCATTACGTTCGCACCGGATATCGAGATCACCCTCGAAGCCAACCCCGGGACGTTTGAGCAGGATAAGTTCAAGGCCTACCGGCAAACCGGCATCAATCGCCTGTCCATCGGCGTGCAGAGCTTCCAGCCAGCCAAACTGGAAGCGCTGGGCCGCATCCACAATGGCGACGAGGCGGTTCGCGCAGCCGGCATGGCGCGCGCGGCAGGTTTCGACAACTTCAACATGGACCTGATGCACGGCCTGCCTGACCAGTCGCTGGACGACGCGTTGGGTGACCTGCGCCAGGCCATCGACCTGGGGCCTACTCACCTGTCCTGGTACCAGCTGACCGTCGAGCCGAACACGGTGTTCTGGAACCAGCCGCCGGAGCTGCCCGAAGACGACATCCTGTGGGACATCCAGGAAGCCGGCCAGGCACTGATGGCGGCGAATGGCTTCAAGCAGTATGAAGTTTCGGCCTATGCCCAGCCAGGCCGCCCTGCCCGGCACAATCTCAACTACTGGCGCTTTGGCGATTTCATCGGCATTGGCGCCGGCGCACACGGTAAGCTGACCTTCGCCGACGGCCGCATTCTGCGCACCTGGAAGACCCGCCTGCCCAAGGACTACCTGAACCTGGCCAAGCCGTTCAAGGCTGGCGAGAAATTGCTGCCGGTCGACGAGCTGCCGTTCGAATTCCTGATGAATGCACTGCGCCTTACCGATGGCGTGGAAGCCGAGCTGTTCAGCCAGCGCACCGGTTTGCCACTCGCGCAACTCGCCGAGGCACGCCGTGCAGCCGAACAAAAAGGCCTTTTGCAGGTCGAACCGGATCGATTGGCGGCCACGCCGCGCGGCCAGTTGTTCCTCAATGACCTGCTGCAGTATTTCTTGACCTAAGGATGACCCATGGATCTGGTACTTGATCTGCTGGCGACGGTTTCCCGCTGGAGCCGTAGCAACCTGTCTGAGATTTCCCTGGCCCTGGTAGGCTGCCTGCTGGTGCTGTTCGGCACCGATATCAAGGCCTGGGTGGAGCAACGCCTGGGCGGCCTGGCCGGTGCCCTGCGCGTTCCGTTCATGGCGGTGCTGGTGATGATCGGCAGTGGCGCGGCGCTGATCTATGCCACACCGTGGGTGGTGAAGGGGCTGAGCCAGTTCAACAACTATGCGCTGGCACCGGTGCTGTTGGTGGTGCTGGTGTTGATCGGCGTGGTGGCTGATCGGCGGGGATGAGATAGCTAAAAGCTGCCCCGGAGAACCAGGGCAGCCCTATCGCTCCGGCTATCCCTTAAAGGGAATCGTCGAAGTGATCACGCATGAAATCCATTGCGGTCTTTAATACGAACAAGATCCGAATGAGCTTCCATACGTGGCTCAGCGCATCAAGCAAACGCTTCATATGCCTTGGCCTCCGTGATGGCGGGCCAATCTTCCAGCATCTAACCGGTACTTCGATGCCTTCGAAAACTATGTGGGTGATTTCGGTGAAGTGGCCGGGTTAATGGCCCTTCGAAGTCAACAACCGGCACGGTTCTCAGGCCATGTCGAAGGGGCCGGAAAGCAGAATTCTTCTCTCTACCCGGCCCATCACCGCTTTGACCCACACAGGAGCAGCGCGATGATACTTGGGATACACGGCCTAAGCTGTTAACTGCTCCGACACACATGATGCTGAATATTTCTCATCATTGACGCAAACTTTCGGGCTGCCTATGATCCACTGACTGTGTGGGGATTTTCGGTGAAGTCCCGGAGCGAAGGATACTCAGTCCTGTCGCTCGCATAAAAAAACCGCTCTTGTCAGAGCGGTTTTTTTTCGCCTTCAGTTGTGAAGACATCACTACATCGATGGCTCAATTCGCCTCAACCCACCTTCTCGAACTTCAAATCCCACACCCCATGCCCCAAGCGCTCACCACGGCGCTCGAACTTGGTGATCGGACGCTCTTCGGGACGCGGCACATAAGCCCCATCCGCCGCCTGGTTGCGGTAACCCGGCGCGGCGCTCATCACTTCCAGCATGTACTCGGCATAGGGTTCCCAGTCGGTCGCCATGTGGAACACGCCACCCGGTTTGAGCTTGCGCCGTACCAGCTCGGCGAACTCCAGCTGCACGATGCGGCGCTTATGGTGGCGCGCCTTGTGCCATGGGTCGGGGAAGAACAGCATCAAGCGGTCGAGGCTGTTGTCGGCCACGCAGCGGTTGAGCACCTCGATGGCGTCGCAGTCGTATACCCGCAGGTTCTTCAGGCCCTGGGTCAGCACGCCGTTGAGCAGCGCGCCAACACCCGGACGGTGCACTTCAACACCGATAAAGTCCTGCTCCGGCGCGGCAGCGGCCATTTCCAGCAGGGAATGGCCCATGCCGAAGCCGATTTCCAGGGTGCGCGGTGCCGAACGGCCGAATACCTGGTCGTAGTCCACCGGGCTCTCAGCCAGCGGCAGGATGTACAGCGGGCCGCCCTGGTCCAGGCCGCGTTGCTGGCCTTCGGTCATGCGCCCGGCGCGCATCACGAAACTCTTGATGCGGCGGTGTGGGCGCGCTTCGCCGTCGGTGGTGGTCGGCGTATCTTGCGATTCAGTCATCAGGGGCTCTTACTTGATCAGACCATCCAGCGGCGAAGAGGCGCTGGCATAGAGTTTCTTCGGCATGCGGCCGGCCAGGTAGGCCATGCGCCCGGCGAGGATTGCGTGCTTCATGGCTTCGGCCATCATCACAGGTTGTTGGGCGTGGGCAATGGCCGAGTTCATCAGCACAGCCTCGCAGCCCATTTCCATGGCGATGGTGGCGTCGGAGGCGGTGCCTACGCCGGCATCGACCAGCACTGGCACCTTGGATTCTTCCAGGATGATCTGCAGGTTGTACGGGTTGCAGATACCCAGGCCGGTGCCGATCAGGCCAGCCAGCGGCATGACCGCGATGCAGCCCGCTTCGGCCAGCTGACGGGCGATGATCGGGTCATCGCTGGTATAGACCATTACGTCGAAACCGTCCTTGACCAGCACTTCGGCGGCCTTGAGGGTTTCAATCACGTTCGGGAACAGGGTCTTCTGGTCGGCCAGGACTTCCAGTTTCACCAGCGTCCGCTCTTCATGCGACTTGCGGCCATCGAGCAGCTCGCGGGCCAGGCGGCAGGTACGGACCGCTTCGACCGCGTCAAAACAGCCTGCAGTGTTCGGCAGGATGGTGTACTTGTCGGGTGACAGCACGTCGAGCAGGTTCGGCTCGCCCGCATTCTGGCCAAGGTTGGTGCGGCGCACGGCGACAGTGACGATTTCGGCACCCGAGGCCTCGGTGGCCAGGCGGGTTTCTTCCATGTCACGGTACTTGCCGGTGCCGACCAGCAGGCGCGACTGGAAAGTGCGCCCGGCCAGGATAAAGGGCTTGTCGCTACGAACGTTGCTCATCGTTGTTCCTCGGGAAAGATTGCTGGGCTTAAATGAATCGCCAGGGCGGGATCAACCGCCACCGATGGCGTGGACCACTTCGACCTGGTCGCCGTCATTCAGCTGCGTGCTGTCGTGCTGGCTACGCGGCACGATATCCAGGTTGAGTTCCACCGCCACCCGGCGCCCTGCCAGCTCCAAGCGGGTCAGCAGGGCCGCGACGCTTTCGCCAGCGGGCAATTCGTAAGGCTCACCGTTCAGTTGAATGCGCATGCGCACGGCCACCATTATGCTTTTCGGGCCCGCATTCTAGCGCCGATCAACGCGTTAACCCAAGGGCAGTGCGCGCCATTAGTCGCGATTGTGGACCGGTTGGTCAGCCCAAGCGCCAGGCTGCCAGGCCCAGGCACAGCCAGCCGGCGAGGAAGCACAAGCCGCCGATGGGGGTAATGATGCCAAGCTTGCTGACCCCGCTCAGGGTCAACAGGTACAGGCTACCGGAGAACAATACGACACCCACGGCGAACAGACCGCCGGCCCAGCCCACCAGGCGCCCCGGCAAATGCGCAGCGAGCAGCGCAACACCGAAGATCGCCAGCGCATGCACCAGCTGATAGGTCACGCCGGTGTGAAAAATCGCCAGGTAGTCGGCTGTCAGGCGGTTTTTCAGGCCGTGGGCGGCAAATGCGCCAAGGGCGACACCGGTAAAGCCGAAAAAGGCGGCGAGCATCAGGAAGCTGCGAAGCATGGGACGACTCCTCGTATCGGGTCTGTATAATGGCCCGTTCCAACGGTCCGGCCAAGCCATCGCCATGCTGTCATCCCTTATACGTCGCCTCGCTCGCGCCCTGCTCTGGTTCGCTGCCGGCAGCATCGTCGTGGTGCTGGTGTTCCGCTGGGTCCCACCGCCCGGCACGGCATTGATGGCCGAGCGCAAAGTGCAGTCGTGGTTCAGCGGCGAACCTATCGACCTGCAGCGCGACTGGGAACCGTGGGAAAAAATCTCCGATGACCTCAAGGTGGCGGTCATCGCCGGCGAGGACCAGAAGTTCGCCAACCACTGGGGTTTCGACATCCCGGCTATCCAGGCTGCGCTGGCCTACAACGAGCGTGGCGGCAACATTCGAGGCGCCAGCACCCTGACCCAGCAGGTCGCCAAGAACCTGTTCCTGTGGTCGGGCCGCAGTTGGTTCCGCAAGGGGCTGGAGGCCTGGTTCACGGCGCTGATCGAGCTGTTCTGGTCCAAGGAGCGCATCCTTGAGGTGTACCTGAACAGCGCCGAGTGGGGTAAGGGCGTTTTTGGCGCCCAGGCGGCGGCGCGCCACCACTTCGGCATCGATGCCAGCCGGCTGAGCCGCCAGCAGGCCGCTCAGTTGGCGGCGGTGCTGCCCAGCCCGATCAAGTGGAGCGCCAGCCGGCCAAGTGCCTACGTCGCCAGCCGGGCCGGTTGGATTCGGCGGCAGATGAGCCAACTGGGTGGGCCGAGCTACCTGATGCAGCTGGATGCTTCACGCAGGCAATAAAAAACCGTGCCCTGCAGGGCACGGTTTTTAAATTCAGCCAGGCACCAATCAGGCGGCAATCAACGCCTTGACCTTGTTCATCGCATTCTTCTCCAGCTGACGAATACGCTCAGCCGAAACGCTGTACTTGTCCGCCAGCTCATGCAATGTCGCTTTTTCCTCAGCCAACCAGCGCTGGTAGAGAATATCGCGGCTACGATCGTCCAGGCCTTGCAGAGCTTCATGCAGGTTGCTGGTGGAATTGTCGCTCCAGTCAGCGTCCTCAAGCTGCACAGCCGGGTCGTAACGGTGGTCTTCCAGGTAATGCGCAGGCGACTGGAAGGCGCTGTCGTCGTCAGCCTCGGCTGCCGGGTCGAAGGCCATGTCCTGGCCGCTCAGGCGGCTTTCCATCTCGCGCACTTCACGCGGCTCGACGCCGAGGCTTTCGGCCACACGATGCACTTCATCGTTGTTCAGCCAGGCCAAACGCTTCTTCTGGCTGCGCAGGTTGAAGAACAGCTTGCGCTGAGCCTTGGTGGTAGCCACCTTGACGATGCGCCAGTTGCGCAGGATGAATTCGTGGATTTCAGCCTTGATCCAGTGCACGGCGAAGGACACCAGGCGCACACCCATTTCCGGGTTGAAGCGCTTGACTGCCTTCATCAGGCCGACGTTGCCTTCCTGGATCAGGTCGGCCTGGGCTAGGCCGTAGCCTGCATAGCTACGGGCGATGTGTACGACGAAACGCAGGTGTGCCATCACCATTTGCCGAGCGGCCTCGAGATCCTGCTCATAATAGAGACGCTCGGCCAGATCACGCTCCTGCTCGACAGTCAGCAGCGGGATGCTGTTGACCGTGTGCACATAGGCTTCCAGGTTTGCACCGGGTACCAGGGCATAGGCAGGTTGCAACGATGTGGTCATTCAAGAACCTCCGACTTACTAAACTCGCGCCTTGTGAGCACTGCCAACATTGACCCGGAACGACGGTACGAGTTCCAAAATGAAAAAAATGTCAATGCTGGCACAGAAAAACTATCGTGGTGCCAACTCGTTCAAGTGACGAGCGACCGCGATCCATGCACCGATATACCCCAACAGCACCGCCCCGATCAAGAGCGACAGACCATCGGATGCTGGCACCCCGCCCAAGGCGAAGTCACTGCCATACAGCCCGGACAGCCCTACCACGGCCTCGTTCAGCCAGTTCAGGCCGAATGCGAGAATACCCCAGGCCAACAAGCCCGCACCCAGGCCGTACAAGGCGCCCATGTACAGGAAAGGCCGGCGTACGTAGCTGTCGGTGCCGCCAACCAGCTTGATCACTTCGATCTCGGTACGGCGGTTTTCAATATGTAGACGAATTGTGTTACCGATTACTAACAGCAAGGCAGAAATAAGCATCACAGCCAGCCCGAAGACGAACCGGTCGCCCAGTTTGAGGATGGCTGCGAGGCGCTCCACCCACACCAGATCGAGCTGGGCGTTTTCTACCCGTGGCAATTGAGCCAGGCGTTGACGCAAGGCTTCCAGGGCCGGCTTGTCGACTTCTGTCGGGGTCACCACTACCACGCCAGGCAGCGGGTTGTCGGGCAGCTCACGCAAGGCCTCGCCCAACCCGGACTGCTGTTGGAACTCCTCCAGCGCCTGCCCAGGGCTGACGTATAGCGCGTCGGCCACGCCGGGCATGCCCTTGATCTCTTCGCGCAGCGCCTCGCCCTCCTTGCTGCCCGCATCGAGCTTCAAGTACAGCGAAATCTGCGCCGCGCGCTGCCAGGAGCCGCCCAGTACCTCGACATTCTTCAGCAGCAGCGACAGCCCCATGGGCATGCTCAGCGCGACGGCCATGACCAGGCAGGTGAAGAAGCTGCCGATCGGCTGCTTGCCCAGGCGGCGCAGGCTGTCGGCCAGGCTGGCCCGATGGCTCTCCAGCCAGGCATTGAGCAGCGTGCGGAAGTCTGGGCCGTCATCGTCATGCTCGCCGCGTTTTTTCCTGGTATCGGCGTCGGCGGCCTTGGGCGCAACCCGCTCGGAAACCTTGGGTGTACGTGTAGTGCTCATTGCCCGGCCTCCCCATCGCCGATCAGTCGGCCGCGCTGCAGGGTCAGCATGCGGTGGCGCATGCGCGCGATCAGTGCCAGGTCGTGGCTGGCGATCAATACCGTGGTGCCCAGGCGGTTGATGTCTTCGAACACGCCCATGATCTCGGCGGCCAAGCGCGGGTCGAGGTTACCGGTCGGTTCGTCGGCCAGCAGCAAAGCCGGCTGGTGGACGATGGCACGGGCGATACCGACACGCTGTTGCTGGCCGGTGGACAGGTCGGCCGGAAACAGCTCGCCTTTGTCTGCCAGCGACACACGCTCCAGCGCCGAATCCACCCGCTTGGCGATCTCGGCCTTGGACAGGCCGAGAATCTGCAATGGCAGCGCAATGTTGTTGAAAACGGTCCGGTCGAACAGCAACTGGTGGTTCTGGAAAACCACGCCGATCTGCCGACGCAGGAACGGGATCTGCGCGTTGCTGATCTGGCCCAGGTCCTGCCCTGCCAGCAGCAGTTTGCCGCTGGTCGGGCGCTCCATGGCCAGCAACAGGCGCAGCAAGGTGCTCTTGCCGGCGCCAGAATGGCCGGTGACGAACAGGAATTCGCCCCGGCGCGCCCGGAAACTCAGCTCATGCAAGCCGACATGGCCGTTGGGATAGCGCTTGGCAACCTGTTCGAATCGGATCATGGATGCTCTCGCTCGGCGAACAGAGCCTTGACGAACGGCTCGGCTTCGAAGGTGCGCAGGTCGTCGATGCCTTCACCGACACCGATGAAGCGGATCGGGATATTGAACTGCTTGGCCAGGGCAAAGATCACCCCGCCCTTGGCGGTGCCATCCAGCTTGGTCAGGGCCAGGCCGGTCAGCTCGACGCTCTGGTTGAAGTACTTGGCCTGGCTGATAGCGTTCTGGCCGGTACCGGCATCGAGCACCAGCAGCACCTCGTGCGGCGCCTCGGCGTCGAGTTTGCCCATGACCCGGCGAACCTTTTTCAGCTCTTCCATCAGGTTGTCTTTGGTGTGCAGACGGCCGGCGGTATCGGCGATCAGCACGTCGGCACCACGTGCCTTGGCGGCCTGCACGGCATCGAAGATCACCGACGCGGAATCGGCACCGGTGTGCTGGGCGATCACCGGGATCTGGTTGCGCTCACCCCAAACCTGCAACTGTTCGACGGCAGCGGCACGGAAGGTGTCGCCTGCTGCCAGCATGACCTTCTTGCCTTCAAGCTGCAGTTTCTTGGCCAGCTTGCCGATGGTGGTGGTCTTGCCGGCGCCGTTCACGCCCACCACGAGGATCACGTAGGGCTTGTTCTGCGCTTCGATTTTGAGAGGGCGCTCGACCGGGCGCAGCAATGCAGCCAGCTCGTCCTGCAGGGACTTGTACAGGGCATCGGCGTCTGCCAGCTGCTTGCGGGCGACCTTCTGGGTCAGGTTCTGGACGATGATCGAGGTCGCTTCCACACCGACGTCGGCAGTCAGCAGGCGGGTTTCGATTTCGTCGAGCAGGTCGTCATCGATGACCTTCTTGCCCAGGAACAGGCTGGCCATGCCTTCGCCAATGCTGGCGCTGGTCTTCGACAGGCCCTGCTTGAGGCGGGCGAAGAAGCCGGGTTTGGCCTGTTCGCTGGCGGCCTGGGGGGCAACGACCGCGGCTGGCTGGGCTTCTGGCTCTGGCTCGACAAGCGTTGAGACTGTGGCAGGTTCTGGCGCCGGGCGCTCGGGGATCGCAGGCGGGGCCTTGGGTTCCAGGTCCGGGACCAGGGCGACGGGCTCTTCGGCTACGGGCAGGACCAAGTTGCTGACCGGGGGCTCGACCGCTTCGATTACCGGGGCCTCGGGGGATACGGCAACCGGAGCAGGGTTTTCGGATTGCGGGACGGCAGGCTCGCCATTCGCAGGCAAGCCCGCTTCCACAGGGGCCGGAGTAGGCTCAGCAACCCGCACAGCCTCGGGGGCCCGGGCAGGTTCAGGAACCCCTACAACCTCGGGGGCTGGAACAGGTTCTGGGGCCGGGGCGGGCTCAAGGGCAGGGGCGGATTCGGGCGCCGGTGCAGGCTCGACGGGGCGTGGGGCCTCGGCGGCTGGCACAGGGGCTTGGGCGGCGTCCGGCTCAGCCGGAGCAGCTTCAGGCTGCTCGACGGCCGGCTGCGGCGCTAGCGGCTCTGCAGGCTGCTCATCGGGGGCTTGTGGCTGTTCGGCGACAGGTTGCTGCGGCTTCTTGCGAAACCAGCTGAACAGGCCTTTTTTCTCGCCAGCCTCTGCCGGCGCTTTTTTGTCGTCGTTGGAACCAAACATGGAAGACGGCTATCTCAGGGTAGCGATGGGCCAGCAGCGGCACATCGGGAATTCTCTTAACGCAGAACAGACTATTTTGAATCCGGCTGGTTCATGCGCAATGTTTTGTCTTGATAGACCTGTGGGCCAGAACGGCGACAGGCATGGTCGCCAGGCAACCGGATCAGTATCCTAGCACCTCCTGGCCCGCCGACGCTAAACCCAGCGGGCCGCCGAACAGGTTAAACACCTTATGAATGCTCTAGCCCGCCGCGCCGCTGGCCTGTTGCTCAGCACGCTCTGCCTGCCGCTCGCGGCTTTCGCCGCCGATGTGCAACCCACCCATGAATTCATCCTCGACAATGGCCTGAAGGTCGTCGTGCGCGAGGACCACCGTGCGCCGGTGGTGGTTTCGCAGATCTGGTACAAGGTTGGCTCGAGTTACGAAACTCCAGGCCAGACCGGCCTGTCCCACGCCCTGGAACACATGATGTTCAAAGGCAGCGCCAAAATCGGCCCAGGCGAAGCCTCGCGCATCCTGCGCGATCTGGGCGCTGAGGAAAACGCCTTCACCAGCGATGACTACACCGCTTATTACCAGGTGCTGGCCCGCGACCGCCTGCCGGTTGCCTTCGAGCTTGAGGCCGACCGCCTGGCCAGTCTGCGCCTGCCGGCCGACGAGTTCGCCCGCGAAATCGAGGTAATCAAGGAAGAGCGCCGCCTGCGCACTGACGATCAGCCCAGCTCCAAAGCCTTCGAGCTGTTCCGCGCCATGGCCTACCCTGCAAGCGGCTACCACACGCCGACCATCGGCTGGATGGCCGACCTCGAGCGCATGAAGGTCGAGGAGCTGCGCCACTGGTACGAGTCCTGGTATGCGCCGAACAACGCCACCCTGGTGGTCGTAGGCGATGTCACTGCCGATGAGGTCAAAGGCCTGGCGCAGAAGTACTTCGGCAGCATCCCCAAGCGCAGCGTGCCGCCTGCCAAGCTTCCACTGGAACTGGCCGAGCCGGGCCTGCGCCAGCTGACCTTGCACGTACGCACCCAGCTGCCCAGCCTGATCTACGGCTTCAACGTGCCAGGCCTGGCAACCGCCAAGGACCCACGCACCGTGCACGCCCTGCGGCTGATCTCGGCCCTGCTCGACGGCGGCTATAGCGCCCGCCTGCCGGCCCGCCTGGAGCGTGGTCAGGAGCTGGTGGCCGGCGCGTCGTCCAGCTACAACGCCTTCACCCGCGGCGACAGCCTGTTCCTCGTTTCGGCCACGCCGAACGTGCAGAAGCAGAAGACCCTCGCCGATGTGGAGAAAGGCGTTTGGCAGCTGCTCGACGAACTCAAGACCACCCCGCCAAGCGCCGAAGAGCTTGAACGCGTCCGCGCCCAGGTGATCGCTGGCCTGGTCTACGACCGCGACTCCATCAGCAGCCAGGCCACAACCATCGGCCAGCTGGAAACAGTCGGCCTGTCCTGGAAGTTGATCGACAGCGAACTGGACGAGCTCAAGCGCGTGACCCCCGAAGACATCCAGAACGCCGCGCGCACCTACTTCACCCGCGAACGCCTGAGCGTTGCCCACGTACTGCCTGAGGAGTCCGCTCATGAGTGATCGCAGCGCACCACGCTACACCCTGATCGGCACGGGCCTCATCGCGCTGGTAGTGGCCGTCGCCGCGGTACTCGCGCGCCCGGCCCATTCCGAGGCCGACAGCACCGCAGCGCGGCCGGCCAATACCCTGCAGTCGCTGGCCGACCTGGACGGCAAAGCCCCTAGCCGGCGCCAGCTGAACATCCAGAACTGGACCACCGCCGAAGGCGCGCGCGTACTGTTTGTCGAAGCCCGCGAGCTGCCGATGTTCGACCTGCGCGTGACCTTTGCCGCCGGCAGCAGCCAGGACGGCAATACGCCGGGCTTGGCCACCCTGACCAACGCCATGCTCAACGAGGGCGTGGCCGGCAAGGACGTGACCGCTATCGCCGAAGGCTTCGAAGGCCTCGGTGCGGACTTCGGTAATGGCTCTTACCGCGACATGGCCGTGGCCTCGCTGCGTAGCCTCAGCGCGAAAGACAAGCGCGAACCGGCCCTCAAACTGTTCGCGGAGGTGGCTGGCAAGCCGACTTTCCCGGAAGACGCGCTCAAGCGCATCAAGAACCAGCTACTCGCCGGTTTCGAATACGAAAAGCAGAACCCCGGCAAAATTGCTGGCAAGGCGCTGTTCGCCAAGCTTTATGGCGACCACCCGTATGGCCAACCCAGTGATGGCACTGCTGAAAGCATCCCGGGCATTACCCTGGACCAGCTGCGCGCCTTCCACGCCAAGGCTTACGCGGCTGGCAATGCGGTAATTGCCCTGGTCGGCGACCTCAGCCGCGAAGAGGCCGAGGCCGTCGCCGCCCAAGTCTCCGCCGCCCTGCCCAAAGGCCCGGCGCTGGCCAGCCCAGCCCAACCGGTCGAACCGAAAGCGGGTGCCAGTCACATAGACTTCCCGTCCAAACAGACCCACCTGATGCTCGCCGAACTGGGCATCGACCGTCAGGACCCGGACTGGCCTGCGCTGTCGCTGGGCAACCAGATTCTCGGTGGCGGCGCCTTCGGTACTCGCCTGATGAGCGAAGTCCGCGAGAAGCGCGGCCTGACCTACGGCGTATACTCGGTATTCAGCCCGATGCAGGTAAGCGGCCCGTTCATGATCAACCTGCAGACACGCGCCGAGCTCAGCGAAGGCACCCTGAAACTGGTCCAGGGTATTCTCGCCGATTACCTGAAGAGCGGCCCGACCCAGCAAGAGTTGGACGACGCCAAGCGCGAACTGGCCGGCAGCTTCCCGCTGTCCAACGCCAGTAATGCGAGTATCGTCGGGCAACTGGGCGCCATTGGCTTCTACAACCTGCCATTGACCTGGCTGGAAGACTTCATGCAACAGTCCCAGGCGCTGACCGTCGAACAGGTCAAGGCCGCGATGAACAAGCACCTGACAGCCGATAAACTGGTGATCGTCACCGTCGGCCCGAGCGTGCCGCAGAAACCGCTGCCGGCCCCCACTGACAAACCCGCCGAGCAACCGCTCGGCGTACCGGAGCACTAATGCCTAGATCCACCCCTCCCGCCCGCCCGCAGCAGGGCCAAAGCAAGGGCCAGGGTCACCTGCGCATCATCGCCGGCGAGTGGCGCAGCCGCCGCCTGGCGGTGCCTGAAGGCGACGGCCTACGGCCCACCACCGACCGCGTGCGCGAAACCGTATTCAACTGGCTGGCGCCCTACATCGAAGGCGCCAGGGTGCTGGATGCCTTCACCGGCAGCGGTGCTCTGGTACTGGAAGCGTTGTCCCGCGGTGCCGAAGATGCCGTGGCGCTGGACAGCAACGCAGCGGCAATCAGCAACCTGAAGAACAACCTGGAAATCCTGCGCTGCCCGCGCGGGCAAATCCTCCAGACCGACGCCCTGCGCTACCTGCAAGGCCCGGCCAAGCAGCAGTTCGACGTCGTATTCCTCGATCCGCCGTTCCACCAGGATCTGCTGGCCAACACCTGCAACCTGCTGGAACAGAACCAGTGGCTTCGCGACCAAGCCTGGATCTATACCGAAAGCGAAGCGGCACCGTCGACCCTGCAACTACCGGGTAACTGGCGCCTGCACCGCGAGAAGAAGACCGGCCAGGTGCACTACGCGCTCTGGCAGCGGGGCTAACTATGTAGCGCTGCCTGCATGGGCATTTCGCTGAAGCTGTTGCGGTTCACTGCAACCGGAGCACTTCAGCGATGACTTTACCTTCTCTAGGCCTCGATCAGGTCTCGGCAGGCTTGGCTTCTGTGGTTTCAGCCGCGCCCCTGCCACTGCAACACTTCACCCTGGACAACGGGTTGTCCGTTTACCTGCGGGCAGATCACAGCAGCCAGATGGCCGCCGTGCAACTCTGGTATCACGTGGGTTTCAGTGATGAGCCTGCGGGCCACAGCAACCTGTCCCACCTTCTGGAGCATTTGATTTTCGAGGGCAGCAGCAAACTGGCCGCAGGCCAATACTCACGGGTGATCGCTCGACTTGGCGGCAATGCCAATGCCAGCACCCATGAAGATGCTACTGCGTACGAGATAGCGCTACCGACCTCTCGATTGCCCATCGCCCTGGAGATCATGGCCGATGCCATGAGCAGCGCAACTTTCGGCCAGGCAGAACTGAATCGGGAAAAGAAAGCGGTCGAAGACGAACGACGACTTAAATTCGATAATCAGCCAGATCAACAGGCTTTTGATAGTCATTGCGCGCTGGCCCTTGGCAGCAATCCCTATGGGCAACCGAACTTCGGCCTCCCGGAAGACCTTGGCAATATCCAGCTGGAGGCGCTACGCACCTGGTATCACACCTGGTACCGGCCCAATAACGCCACGCTTGTAGTGGTTGGCAACATCGACCTGCCAACGCTCCGCCAGCAGATAGAACCGTACTTCGCCAGCTTGCCGAGTGCGCCATTGCCGGAGCGGCCCATACCGCGGCAAGACGTGCGGTTGCAGGAGCGCGAGCAAACCGTCAGCCTGCCGGGCTTACGCGACGGTTTATTCATGTCGTTCAATGTCCCTGGCAAGGCCACCGCCGCTGACGCGGCCACCGCACCGGCCCTGGAGTTGATCCGCGAGCTGCTTGCAGAGGGGTTCAGCGCCAGGCTCTACAGTGACCTGGTGAGGAACAAACGCCTGCTTGCCAGCATCAGAATCGACTATCAGCCGCTGGTGCGCGGTGACACTCTGCTGACCATTTCCGCATATGTAAACAGCACGAACAATTCGCCGGAACAGGCTGCGCAAGCCGTCTATGAGCACCTGGACGAACTGCGCAATACGCCAGTGCCCATGGCAGACCTCGAGCGCGCAAAACTGCGCATGCTCGCACGCCGACTGTTCGCTGACAGCCTGGTATCCCAGGCTGAGCAGATAGGTGCAGCCGCTGCTGCAGGCTTACCCGTCGAAGTTATTGACCAAGATGCCCAAATCATCCGCGACCTCGATTGCATCAAGGTGCAGCAAGTGGCACTTGCCTACCTGGGGCGCGAGCGGTTGACCACCACCTACCTACGGCCAGGAGCATCAGCATGAACCAGGCACATTCCCCGGCCCCATCGCCGCTGACCTGTAACGGCCCCGCTGAAGACACCGCTCTCGCGGCCATGGCTAACCTCCAATCAGCGCAGGGTACGGAACTTGGCAAACTTCCGCCCCTGCAAGCCGTCCCGGAGCAGTGGCAAACTGCCGAAGGCAGTAACGTCAGCTTCCTCGCACGCCATGACCGCCCGATGTTCGACCTGGCACTGCGCTTTCGCGCGGGTAGCGTGCTCGACGGCACCACGCCGGGGCTTGCGGCACTTGTCCTGTACAGCCTCGATCAAGGCACCGGGCAGCTGGATGCCACTCGATTCGCCGAAGAACTGGCAGGGGTCGGCGCGATATTGGGAAGGAAAATCAGCGACGACTGTGCCCTCATCACACTACGCGCCCTCAGCCTGCCTGCGCTACGTGCTGGCGTGATGCAGCTGCTGACCGACATGGTGGCGCGCCCGGCGTTCAGGCCGGCCGATGTGGCCAAAATCGGCGAACGGCTGGTGTTCAGTCACGCCAGATACGGCAACCACCCGATATGGCGGATTAACAAGGCAACAACGGCGCATATCTTCAATGCCCACCCCTACGCTGCCACTCTGACTGCAGAAACCATCGGCAATATCAGCGAGGATCAGATCAGGGATTTTCACAAGCGGGCGTACTCGGCCAACAACCTCGACATCGGCCTGGTGGGAGACCTCACTCGCGAAGCAGCAGAGCAGCTTGTCAATGATCTGGTTGGGGCTCTGCCGCAAGGCTGGGCGGCGCAAACCACGCCCCCCCTACCTGAATACCAGCCACTGGACCAGAACCTCGTGGCCGCTAGCAGCGCCACTCAGTCAGCGCTAACCCTCGCAACCAAAGTGTCACCGCACGACCCGGTATTCCCCGCATTGCATCTGCTCAACACGATTCTTGGCAGTAGTTATGAATCGCGTCTGACTCAAGAATTGCGCACGCTACGCAACTTGACCTATGCCATATCCTCCGATCTGAGACCGCTGGACGCCGCCAGCCAGCTGCAGATCCATTGGGATATCGCGCCCCAATATCGCGATGCTTCTGGCGCGCTGGTGTCGGGGATACTGGCGTGCCTGGGTGAGCGAGGCCCCAGCCAGGCAGAATGCGATATGGCGGTAAACCAGATTGCCGGAAGGCTGCACGAACGCCTGGCAGACAGTGGCGCACTGGCCGTGGCGCTGGCGAAATACAACCACCAGGGCCTACCGCCGGATCATCTTGCCACCTTCATCGACAAACTGTCGGTACTGACGCCGGCCGAACTACGTGAAGCGGCGCAAGTGTGGTTGAGTGCCCCACAGGTATTCATCACCACAGGTCCGGCTACCGAACAGTTGCCGTTGCCCACCCCGCCTCCGCTCGACCAATAGCGCAGGTACAAGGGCGCTGTTTCATGGCACTCTAGGCTGGCACATCACGAGTCGCCCAGTATGCCCAGCACCAGCGCCCCTTTCCGTCCGGCCGTCGGCCTTTCCAATCCTCACCTGCAAACGCTGTGGGGGCCACTGTGGCGCAAGCTGCCGGAACTGCAGCGCAACCGGGAGCGCTTGTGGCTGGCCGATGGGGACTTCCTTGACCTCGACTGGCATGGGCCGCACCAGCCGGATGCACCCCTGGTGCTGGTGCTGCACGGTCTGACCGGGTCCTCGCATTCGCCTTACGTCAAAGGCCTGCAACAGGCGTTACAGCACCGTGGATGGGCTAGCGTCGCAGTGAACTGGCGCGGCTGCTCGGGAGTACCGAACCTGCTGGCGCGCAGTTACCACTCCGGTGCCAGCGAAGACCTGGCTGAGATCATCACCCACCTGCGCGCCCAGCGCCCATTGGCGCCGTTGTACGCGGTGGGCTATTCGCTGGGTGGCAATGTGCTGCTCAAGTACCTGGGCGAGACTGGGGTCGCCAGCCAACTGGAGGCGGCGGTGGCGGTATCGGTGCCGTTTCGCCTGGACCACTGTGCCGACCGTATCGGTCAGGGGTTTTCCAAGGTTTACCAGGCGCACTTCATGCGCGAAATGCTGGCGTATGTGCAACTCAAGCAGCGGCACTTTCACGACAACGGTCAGCATGAAAGGCTGGAGGCGCTCACTCGCCTGGGGCCGCTGACCCGCTTACGCACGTTTTGGGACTTCGATGGCAAGGTTACTGCGCCGCTGAACGGCTTCCGCGACGTGCACGACTACTATCGCCGCTCATCGAGCCATTTCTTCCTGGGCCAGAACCGCACACCCACACTGATCATCCACTCCAGCGATGACCCGTTCGTCGCCGGCCATAGCCTGCCTACCGCCAGGGAACTGGCCCCACAGACCCGTCTTGAACTGCACAGCCACGGCGGCCATGTGGGCTTTGTCGATGGCAGCCTGCGCAACCCCGGGTATTACCTGGAGCGGCGCATTCCGAGGTGGTTGGTCGAGGGCCAGTAGCGAACCGGCTCCCCGGCACGCTCCTTGAGCAATCCGAGCCGCTACTCGCCGGTGGCAACACCATGCGCGGGGTTGTTGATCCACTCACTCCACGACCCGGCATACAGCTTGCCCAACGGGTACCCTGCCAGCGCCAACGCGAACAGGTTATGGCAAGCCGTCACGCCAGACCCGCAATAAGACACCAGCTGCTCCGGCGCCCGCCCCGCCAGCTTCTCGGCAAAGCGTTGCTTCAACTGGTCCGCCGGCAAGAAGCGCCCGTCAGGGCCCAGGTTGTCGGTAAACGCTGCACATTGGGCCCCAGGGATATGCCCCGCCACCGGGTCGATCGGTTCTACTTCACCACGGAATCGCGGCAAGGCGCGCGCATCGATCAGGGTCATTTCGGCTTTGCCCAGCTGCTTGGCCAAGTGTTCGCCGTCGATCAGCAACTTTGCGTCCGGTTCGCCGCTGAACGAGCCTTCACGCCGTGCTGGCGCATCCAGGCTCAATGGCAGGTGCGCGGCGTGCCAGGCCTTGAGGCCGCCGTCGAGGATGGCCACGCCGCTGCGCTTGCCCAGCCAGGCCAGCAGCCACCAGGCACGCGCGGCAAATGCACCGGGGCCGTCATCGTAAAGCACCACTTCGCTGTCGTTATCCACCCCCCAATCACGCAGGCGCTCGACCAGGTCATGCGGATCAGGCAGCGGATGGCGCCCCGTCCTGCCCTTGCTTATCGGGCCACTCAGATCACGCTCCAGGTCGGCAAAGTGCGCCCCGGCGATATGCCCCTGCGCATAGCTGCGTTGGCCGTAATCCACGTCTTCCAGGGCAAAACGACAATCGAGGATCACCAACTTGGGCGAGTTCAGACGCTCGGCCAGCTGCTGCGGGGTGATCAATTGCGCAAGGGGCATGACAATCTCCTGATCGATGGCACGAAGGCCCTGGGCTATGGCTCGAGGGCCTGGTTGAACGGAACATGGAATTCCTGGCATAGCGCATCCACGGCACTGCGGGCCTTGGCGGTGACGAAGCCGAGCTCCAGCACCAATACCTGATAGACGCCGCGCTTGAAGGCTTCTTCGCCCAAATGGGCGGAATGCTCGCGGGTGGTGCTGAGAAAACGCACCCAAGAGGTCAGGACGATCCAGGCATTGATAGTCAGCGATTCGATCTGAGCAGGCGCCATGGCCAGGATCCCGGCCTCGATGAAGCCGCGGTAGATCGCCTGGCCTTGGTGCAGGCAACGTTCGGAAAAACGCCGGTAACGGGCGGCCAGCTCGGCATCGCTGTCTAGCAGGTGCTCAAGGTCGCGGTGCAGGAAGCGGTAGTTCCACATCGCCGCGAGCAGCGCCTTGAGGTAGAAACGCTTGTCTTCGACCGTGGCGGCGCGGCCTTGCGGCGGGCGCAGAAAGCTGTCCACCAGTTCTTCGTACTGGTTGAACAAAACGGCGATGATCGCCTGCTTGTTGGGGAAGTGGTAGTACAGGTTGCCGGGCGAAATTTCCATGTGCGCGGCAATGTGGTTGGTACTGACGCTACGTTCGCCCTGCTGGTTGAACAGCTCCAGGCTGTTCTGCACGATGCGCTCTCGGGTTTTCATGCGCGGGGCCATGCTTAGCTCCCAGTCTGCAGGCTTGCGGTAATGGCCCATCTTACGGCGTAAAGCGGCCTGGATGCACGGTTCGCACAGGTGAAAAAGTCGCACCATCGTGCTAGTTAGCGTATAGGCTCGAGGTGTCCTCAGCCCACTCAGGGAGCCTCCGTGACCACGCCCATCGCCCTGCCTCTCATGCATTCCGACAACGAACTGGCGGCCATGTTCGCCACCCAGCGCAAGGCATTTGCAGGCAACCCCATGCCGCCAGCAGCGCAACGCCGGCAGTGGTTGGCAAGCCTGCGCGAGGCCTTGCTGGCAGATCAGCAGCGGCTGATCGAGGCGATTGATGCGGACTTCGCTGGCCGCAGCGCCGACGAAACCCTGCTGGCCGAACTGCTGCCCGCAGTGCAGGGCATTCGCCACGCCGAGCGCCACCTGCGACGCTGGATGCGCCCGGCCAAGCGTACCGTCGGCCTGGCCTTCCAGCCCGCCAGCGCACGCGTGCTGTATCAGCCATTGGGCGTGGTTGGCATCATCGTGCCGTGGAACTACCCGCTATTTCTCGCCATCGGCCCGCTGACCTGCGCCTTGGCCGCTGGCAACCGGGTCATGCTCAAGCTCAGCGAGTCCACGCCCGCCACAGGCCTGGCGCTGAAAGCGCTGCTTGAGCGGGTGTTCCCGAATGACCTGGTCAATGTGGTGCTGGGCGAGGTGGAAGTCGGTCAGGCCTTCGCCAGCCTGCCTTTCGATCATTTGCTGTTCACCGGCGCCACCAGCGTCGGCCGCCAAGTCATGCTGGCTGCCGCGCAAAATCTCACACCTGTGACCCTGGAGCTGGGCGGCAAGTCGCCGGCCATCGTGTCGGCCAGCGTGCCGCTGGCCAGCGCCGCCGAACGCATCGCCTTCGGCAAGGGCCTGAACGCCGGCCAGACCTGCGTCGCCCCTGACTACGTGCTGGTGCCCCGCGAGCGTCTGGGCGCCTTCTGCGATGCCTATCGCAATGCCATGCGCCGCCTGTACCCGCGGATCGCCGACAACCCCGACTACAGCGCCATCATCAACCCGAGGCAGCTACAGCGCTTGCAGCGCCTGCTGGACGACGCCCGCGACAAGGGCGCGCAAGTCATCGACCTGTACCCCGACGAACCCCGTGAGGGCCGGCGCCTGCCGCCACAGCTGCTGCTGGAGGTGAGCGATGGCATGCTGGTAATGCAGGACGAGATCTTCGGCCCGCTGCTGCCCGTAGTGCCCTACGACAGCCTCGATGGCGCCCTGGACTACATCAATCAGCGCCCACGCCCGCTGGCCCTGTATTACTTCGGCTACGACCGCGCCGAGCAGGAACATGTGCTGCAACACAGCCACTCCGGCGGCGTCTGCTTGAATGACACCTTGCTGCAGGTAGCCCAGGACGACCTGCCATTCGGTGGTATCGGCCCCTCCGGCATGGGTCACTACCACGGCCACGACGGCTTCCTGACCTTCAGCAAAGCCAAGGCGGTGCTGGCCAAGCAGCGCCTGAATGCAGCCCGGTTGATCTACCCCCCGTACGGCAAGGCCTTGCAGCGCCTTGTCTACAAATTGTTCATCCGCTGAGGCCGGGGCAACCATCCGCGCCACGCTCACCGACGCCCTGCTCGCACGGCTGGCACACAGTGCATGACAACAAATGCCCGCGCTGTCTATAGTGCCATCAGCTGGCCGCATGACTTGGCCGGGCGCTATCGCTGCGCTAACATCCGACTCCCCAACGCACTCCAAGCCAGGATGACGCGATGAACCGAGTGTTGTACCCGGGTACTTTCGACCCCATTACCAAAGGCCATGGCGACCTGGTCGAGCGCGCCTCGCGGTTGTTCGACCACGTGATCATCGCAGTGGCGGCCAGCCCGAAGAAAAACCCCCTGTTCCCGCTGGAACAACGGGTAGCGCTAGCCCGTGAGGTCACCAAGCACCTGCCCAATGTCGAAGTCATCGGCTTCTCTTCGCTGCTGGCGCATTTCGCCAAGGAACAGGGCGCCAACGTCTTCCTTCGTGGCCTGCGCGCGGTGTCCGACTTCGAATACGAGTTCCAACTGGCGAACATGAATCGGCAACTGGCGCCCGACGTCGAAAGCCTCTTCCTTACGCCGTCGGAGCGTTATTCGTTCATTTCCTCGACCCTGGTCCGGGAAATTGCTGCGTTGGGGGGCGACATCACCAAGTTTGTCCACCCGGTGGTGGCTGAGGCACTGACTGAACGCTTCAAGAAGTAAGCCAGACTGCTGATTATCGCGCCCGCGTGCACTGCGGGCGCGAATGCGGCACAATTGTGCCCATTGCGTTGAACATGCCCGGGCCGAGAGCCCCGGCCGGAGTCCCCATGTCCCTGATCATCACCGACGATTGCATCAACTGCGACGTCTGCGAACCCGAGTGCCCGAACGAGGCTATCTCCCAAGGCGAAGAGATCTACGTGATCGACCCTAACCTGTGCACCCAGTGCGTTGGGCACTATGACGAGCCGCAGTGCCAGCAGGTCTGCCCGGTCGACTGCATCCCGCTGGATGAAGCGCACCCGGAAAGCGAAGAACAGCTGATGGCCAAGTACCGCCGGATTACCGGTAAGGACTGAACCCTTCTGGCTTGCGATGGCCCTGTCACCGGCTTGCCGACGACAGGGCCAGTTGCTTCAGCGCTGGCAGCGCGGGCAGTAGACACTGGCCCGCTGGCCCAGCTTAACTTCGCGCAAGGTCGTCCCGCATAACTTGCACGGCATCCCGCCGCGGCCGTACACGAACAGTTCCTGCTGGAAGTACCCCGGCTGCCCGTCGCCGCCAATAAAGTCGCGCAAGGTCGTGCCGCCCTGCTCGATGGCGGCTGCCAGCACGCGCTTTATTTCGATGGCCAACTTCAGGTAACGCGCCCGCGAAATGCCTCCCGCTTCCCGGCGCGGGTCGATACCGGCGGCAAACAAGGCCTCGGTCGCGTAGATGTTGCCCACCCCCACCACCACCGCGTTATCCATGATGAACGGCTTGACCGCCATCGAACGCCCACGTGACAGCTGGAACAGGCGCTCACCGTCGAACAGGTCGGTCAGCGGCTCTGGCCCCAGGCGCAACAGCAACTCGTGGTTGAGCGGGTCGAGGCTCCAGAGCATGGCGCCGAAGCGGCGCGGGTCGGTGTAGCGCAGCATCAACCCCGACTCCAGTTCGATGTCGACGTGCTCATGCTTGGCAGCTGGCACCCCCAGTTCCACCAGGCGCAGGTTGCCCGACATCCCCAGGTGGCTGATCAAGGTACCCACCTCGGCATTGATCAGCAGGTACTTTGCGCGCCGCTCGACGCTGACGATCCGCTGCCCGGACAACCGGATATCCAGGTCTTCGGGGATCGGCCAGCGCAAGCGCCGGTCACGCACCACCACACGGCTGACGCGCTGGCCTTGCAGATGCGGCGCGATCCCGCGCCGGGTCGTTTCGACTTCAGGTAATTCCGGCATGAATCAATGCCCACCCAGTTCGCGAATATTCTGTTTGAGGTTCTCGAAGTCGTACTCCGACAAACCGATATAGTCGAGTACCAGCGGGCCGACTGCGTTCCATTCGTGGTCGACGCCCTGGTTGCCCAACACCCGGTACGACGCGCAGATGTGTTCAGCCATCTTCAGCACCGCGAGCAGGTGCTTCAGTTGGCTCTGGGCGTTGCGCGACGATTCCTCGCGGAACACCGCCAAGGCGTTGTGGTGGTTGGCAATGGCCGAGCTGATGTGCTCCGGCAGGCGCCAGGACTTGGCTGTGAAGTAGCCGACCACCGAATGGTTGGTGTTGAAGGTACGGTTCTCGGTATCGACCACACGGGTATCTGCATCGGCCTTGGCGTAGGCCTCTTCCAGCACCTCCATATAATTGGGGAAGCGCTTGAGCATCAGCGGCACGCCACAGTCATGGAACAGCCCCAGGGTGTAGGCCTCGTCGGCCGCCTGCAGCCCCGTGCGCTTGGCCAGCGTGAGGCAGGTCATGGCCACGTCCTGGGCGGTGTCCCAGAAGCGGTTGAGGGTGACGATGGTCTCGTCGCACATCTCGCCCTTGATCGACTGGGCATTGATCAGGTTGATGATCGAGCGGCTGCCCAGCAGGTTTACCGCGCGCTGGATCGAGCCGATCTTGTTGGCCAGGCCGAAATGCGGCGAGTTGACCAGCTTGAGCAGTGCACCGGACAGGCCCGGGTCTTGGGAAATCAGCTTGGCGATGGTTTCCAGGTCCGGGTCGGGCATGTACTGCTCGAACTGCAGGTCGACCATGATCTGCGGCTGCGGCGGAATGGTAATGCCTTGCAAGGCTTGCTGGATCTGTTCGGCGCTGAGTTCTTGGGACATACGTACACACTCGTTGGGGACCGGGGATTCTAACCCAGGGGCTGTACTGCAGTCCCCGTGAACGCACGCTTGCCAGCGCAGGTGCCAGCACTTTGTCGTGCCCTGCCCCGATCCACAGGCCAACACGCTATACTCCCGCTCTTTTTTCCCGGAGCGACGTCATGTCCCTGCCCAGCCTTCGCCTCAAAGCCAATGCCGACCGCCGCCTGCGCGCCGGCCACCTGTGGGTCTACAGCAACGAAGTCGATGTCACCGCGACCCCGCTGCAAGGCTTCCAGGCCGGCCAACAGGCGGTTCTCGAGGCCGCCAACGGCAAGCCGCTGGGTATCGTGGCACTGAGCCCGAACAACCTGATCTGCGCCCGCCTGCTGTCGCGCGACATCAAGCTGCCACTGGACAAGTCCCTACTGGTGCACCGCCTCAACGTCGCCCTGTCACTGCGTGAGCGCCTGTTCGACAAGCCGTGCTACCGCCTGGTCTACGGCGACTCCGACCTGCTGCCGGGCCTGGTGGTCGACCGTTTCTTCGACATTCTCGTGGTCCAGCTGGCCTCGGCCACCATGGAACTGCACAAGGACGACGTGATCGCCGCGCTGGTCCAAGTCCTCAAGCCGAGCGGCATCCTGTTCAAGAACGACTCCGCCGCGCGTGATGCCGAAGGCCTGCCGCGCTATGTCGAAACCGTCTATGGCGAAGTGCCGGACTGGGTCGCCCTGGAAGAGAACGGCGTCAAGTTCGAAGCCCCGGTACGCGAAGGTCAGAAAACCGGCTGGTTCTATGACCACCGCATGAACCGTGCGCGCCTGGCACCCTACGTCAAGGGCAAGCGTGTGCTCGACCTGTTCAGCTACATCGGTGGCTGGGGCGTGCAGGCCGGCGCTTTCGGCGCCAGCGAAGTGTTCTGCGTGGATGCTTCGGGCTTTGCCCTGGACGGCGTCGAGCGCAACGCCACGCTCAACGGCATCAGCGAAAGAGTGACCTGCATCGAAGGCGACGTGTTCGAGGCGCTGCGCGAGCTGAAGGCCGCCGAAGAGCGCTTCGACGTGATCATTGCCGACCCACCCGCGTTCATCAAGCGCAAGAAAGACCTGAAAAACGGTGAAGCGGCCTACCGTCGCCTCAACGAACAGGCCATGCGCATGCTGACCAAGGATGGCATCCTGGTCAGCGCCTCGTGCTCCATGCACCTGCCTGAGGACGACCTGAACAACATTCTGCTGACCAGCGCCCGCCACTTGGACCGCAACCTGCAGCTGCTCGAGCGCGGTGGTCAGGGCCCGGACCATCCGGTACACCCGGCCATCGCCGAAACCCGTTACATCAAGAGCATCACCTGCCGGTTGCTGCCCAACAGCTGATCAGCGAACCCTGGGGGCTGCCGTGCAGCCCCCAGGGTCATCTCAGATATCCCTGGCGGCGGCGCGCTCAGTGCCAATTTGCGAGTTCGGTATGAACTGAAACTGGGAAGGTCCATTGAGTTTGTGTCTCGTGACGCCGCACATGCGGCGGGCGGATCATAGTCAGTCTGGGCCGGCAGGTTAGCCGTTGGCACAGCGTTTCAGAACCGTCCTACACGCTACCGGCCATGCGGCCAAAGCCACCGCCCAGACACATCGCCATTCCCTCGCCGCGCCAGCGGTGTAGAATCGGGCTATTCATCGCCAGTCATCCCCCGGCGGGTTTATGAGCTCTGGTCGAGCACACGGCGATCCCGTGATGTCTTCGGCCCCATCCGTGCCAGTGGCAACCGGCCTAAGGCGCATAGGACAAGAGAAGCTCACTTCCCTTTTTTTGTGACCTGATCAAGCCGCCAGGAGTGCTTCATGCCTGATTATCGTTCCAAGACTTCCACACACGGCCGCAACATGGCCGGCGCCCGTGCCCTGTGGCGCGCCACCGGCATGAAGGACGACGATTTCAAGAAACCGATCATCGCCATCGCCAACTCGTTCACCCAGTTCGTCCCAGGGCACGTGCACCTGAAGGACCTGGGCCAGCTGGTTGCCCGCGAGATCGAGCGCGCCGGTGGCGTGGCCAAGGAATTCAACACCATTGCGGTCGACGACGGCATCGCCATGGGCCATGACGGCATGCTGTACTCCCTGCCCAGCCGCGAAATCATCGCCGACGCAGTGGAATATATGGTCAACGCGCACTGCGCCGACGCCATCGTGTGCATTTCCAACTGCGACAAGATCACCCCCGGCATGCTGATGGCCGCCCTGCGCCTGAACATCCCGGTAATCTTCGTCTCCGGCGGCCCGATGGAAGCCGGCAAGACCAAGCTGGCCAGCCACGGCCTGGACCTGGTCGACGCAATGGTGATTGCCGCCGATTCCACGGCGTCCGACGAGAAGGTTGCCGAGTACGAGCGCAGCGCCTGCCCGACGTGCGGTTCCTGCTCGGGCATGTTCACCGCCAACTCGATGAACTGCCTGACCGAAGCACTGGGCCTGGCCCTGCCGGGCAACGGTTCGACCCTGGCCACCCACTCCGACCGTGAGCAGTTGTTCCTTACTGCCGGCCGCACCATCGTCGAGCTGTGCAAGCGCTACTACGGCGAGAACGACGAGTCGGTACTGCCGCGCAGCATCGCCAACTTCAAGGCGTTCGAAAACGCCATGATGCTCGACATCGCCATGGGCGGTTCGACCAACACCATCCTGCACCTGCTGGCCGCAGCCCAGGAAGGCGAGGTGGCATTCGACCTGCGTGACATCGACCGCCTGTCGCGCAAGGTGCCGCAGCTGTGCAAAGTGGCGCCGAACATCCAGAAGTACCACATGGAAGACGTCCACCGCGCCGGCGGCATCTTCAGCATCCTCGGCTCGCTGGCCCGTGGCGGCCTGTTGCACACCGACCTGCCGACCGTACACAGCGCCAGCATGGAAGAAGCCATCGCCAAGTGGGACATCACCCAGACCGATGACGAAGCCGTGCACACCTTCTTCAAGGCAGGCCCGGCGGGCATCCCGACCCAGACGGCCTTCAGCCAGTCAACCCGTTGGGAAACCCTCGACGACGACCGTGAAAACGGCTGCATTCGAAGCTTCGAGCACGCCTATTCGCAAGAAGGCGGCCTGGCCGTGCTGTACGGCAACATTGCCCTCGACGGCTGCGTGGTGAAAACCGCCGGTGTGGATGAATCGATCCACGTGTTCGAAGGCAACGCGAAGATCTTCGAAAGCCAGGACAGCGCCGTGCGGGGCATTCTCGCCGACGAAGTCAAAGCTGGCGACATCGTCATCATCCGTTATGAAGGCCCGAAGGGCGGCCCGGGCATGCAGGAGATGCTCTACCCGACGTCGTACCTGAAATCCAAAGGCCTGGGCAAAGCCTGCGCCCTGCTCACCGACGGCCGCTTCTCGGGCGGTACTTCCGGCCTGTCGATCGGCCACGCTTCGCCAGAGGCCGCTGCTGGCGGCGCCATCGGCCTGGTGCGCGACGGCGACAAGGTGTTGATCGATATCCCTAACCGTTCGATCAACCTGCAGGTCAGCGACGAAGAGCTGGCTGCACGCCGTGCCGAGCAGGACAAAAAAGGCTGGAAACCAGCCGAAGTACGCCCGCGCAAGGTGACCACCGCACTGAAGGCCTACGCGCTGCTGGCGACCAGTGCCGACAAGGGTGCTGTGCGTAACAAGGCGATGCTCGAAGGGCTGTGAGGCCTTCTGGTGTGAATGAAGAACCGGCGCCCTGAGCGCCGGTTTTTTTATGCCTGTGCCGGCCCCATCGCCGGCAAGCCGGCTCCTACAGGCACTCCACAGCCTTCAAGTACTGTGATTTACCTGTGGGAGCCGGCTTGCCGGCGATGGGGCCGCTACAGGCGGCAAACGGCCTACTGAATCTGCTCCGGCGTCACGATCACCCAGTTCTTGTCGGCCGTCACCGGCAACCCTTCCTTCGCCTGGGCTGCTGCGTTCTTGGCGATCATCCCGTTCAACTGGTCCATGTACTTGGCCTTGCGGTTTATCCACAGGTGGATGCCGCCCTTGCCCACATCCACACCATGGAATTGCATATAGCCATCGCTGGTCGGGGTGTCCCCGCCAACCAGCACGGGCTTTTTCCATTCATCGATGTAGGTGAGGATTGCCGCCTGCTTGCCCGCCATCCAGGTCGCCGGGGTCCACAGATAAGGGGTCAGTTCCAGGCCTTCGTTGGCTTTGGCATCGTAATGCCCCGCAGTAATCTGCTTGCGTGCCGTGGTCAACTGGCCGCTGGCGCGGTCCTTGAGCAGCAGGCTGACGCCGATCACGTTCTCAGGCTTCACGTTGTAGCCGTATTTGGGGTCCGAAGCGACCATGCGCACCAACTCTTCGGAGGCAGCAGAGATCACATAGACCTCGATGCCGTTCTCCATCAGTTTGTTGAACAGCTCGGCCTGGCCGGTGAAGACCTTGGGTGGCTGCACTTCGATGGGTTTGACCTGATCCCCTTCTGAGTAGGTGGTGGGGATTGGCCTGGTAGAAGCCATCAGCTCATCGACCTGAACTTTGAGTTCTTTGAGGGTAAAACCCGAAAAAACCTGGGCAACCCACGGGTAGCAGACCATGTCGTCGAGTTCGCACAGGCGGTAGTAATAACTGAACAGACTCTCCTTGTGCTCCGCGGTGTCCTTGAACGGGATCAGCTTCAGCGACGGGTCGAGCTTGTCCCGGCTCAGCAGCCCTTTGTTTTCCATGAACGGCAGCAGCGCTTCCTCCAGGTCGTAGCGGTAGCTGGTGTTGTCCATGTCGAAAACCGCGTAGTTACCCTTGTTGGCGTTGGCGGCAATCATCGTGCCGAGCTGATTGGCCGCCTCAGCAGGCCAATGTGTAAGTTCGGCCGCCCAGATTTCGATACTGAACAGCAGCGACAAAGCGCCGGCCAAGGCTTTCGGAGCGAACGTCATGTGCGAATCTCCTGAAATGATCGGGAAAAACTAGACCAATCTTTCAGGCAAGCGGGACGCCACAGCGACGTTCATAAAGTTGTAAACGTCGTGTGCATTGCTATCTGCGACAACTTGTTATTCCATAAACGACTAAGCAAATTACTTTTGGGTATAAATTCGTTTCTTTTCAGGCTGTTAGCATTTCCGTTCGCAATCGCTCACAGAGGCGATGCCTCTTCTGCTTTTTCCTGGAGCTTCAATGAACCTGCCGCTGTCTCTCAACCTGCTGGCGTTCCTGGCCCTGCTGCTGGGCCTGGCGCAAACCCGCCGTACCGACTGGAGCCTGGCCAAGAAGGTCCTGCTCGGCCTGGCACTGGGCGTAGGTTTCGGCCTGGTGCTGCACACCGTCTACGGTGCTGGCCACCCGGTGCTGAAAGCCACCATCGGCTGGCTGGACCTGGTCGGTAACGGCTACGTCGGCCTGCTGCAGATGATCGTCATGCCGCTGATCTTCGCCTCGATCCTCAGCGCCGTGGCGCGCTTGCACAATGCTTCATCGCTCGGCCGCATCAGCGTGCTGAGCATCGGCACACTCCTGCTGACCACCGCCATCGCCGCGCTGATCGGCATCGTGCTGACCAACCTGTTCGGCCTTAGCGCCGAAGGTTTGGTCGCCGGCGCCCAGGAAAGCGCGAGGATGCAAGTTATCCACAGTGATTACGCGGGCAAGGTCGCAGACCTCAACATCCCGCAATTGCTGCTGTCGTTCATCCCGAGCAACCCGGTGGGCGACCTGGCACGGGCCAAGCCAACCTCGATCATCAGCGTGGTGATCTTCGCCGTGTTCGTCGGCCTGGCCGCGCTGCAACTGATCAAGGACGATGCCGAGAAAGGCCAGCGCGCCCTGTCGGCCATCGACACCCTGCAAGCCTGGGTAATGCGCCTGGTGCGCGTGGTGATGAAACTGACCCCGTACGGCGTGCTGGCGCTGATGACCAAGGTCGTGGCCAGCTCCAACCTGGATGACATCCTCAAACTGGGCAGCTTCGTGGTGGTGTCGTACATCGGCCTGGGCCTGATGTTCGTGGTGCACGGCATCATCCTCGCCGCCACCGGCGTCAGCCCGCTGCGCTTCTTCCGCAAAGTGTGGCCGGTGCTGACCTTCGCCTTCACCAGCCGCTCCAGTGCGGCCAGCATCCCGCTGAACATCGAGGCCCAGACCCGTCGCCTGGGCGTGCCTCAGTCGATCGCCAGCTTCAGCGCATCGTTCGGTACGACCATTGGCCAGAACGGCTGCGCGGGCCTGTACCCGGCGATGCTAGCGGTGATGGTGGCCCCGGCAGTGGGCATCGACACCTTCGACCCGCTGTGGATCGCAACCCTGGTGGCCATCGTCACACTCAGCTCGGCAGGCGTTGCCGGCGTGGGCGGTGGTGCAACCTTCGCGGCGCTGATCGTGCTGCCAGCCATGGGCCTGCCGGTAGAACTGGTGGCCCTGTTGATTTCGGTCGAGCCGTTGATCGACATGGGCCGCACGGCGTTGAACGTCAACGGTTCGATGACTGCAGGCGTGGTGACCAGCCAACTGCTCAAGGAGACCGACAAGGCTGTGCTGGCTGACGATGAGCACGCCGAGTTGAGCCACTCCTGAAACAGCTGGGGCCGCTGATGCGGCCCCAGCATCATCACACCTTGTTCCACACCTCGAAGTGATACGCAGGCTTGTCCGCCTCTGCCTGCGCTTCACTCGACGCCAGTTGCCACTGCCTCTTGTCGAACTCGGGGAACCAGGCATCGCCTTCCGGCTCAAGCTCCACCCGAGTCAGGTACATGCGGCTCACCAAGCCCTTCTCCAGCGCCTGTGCATACAGCTGCGCGCCGCCGATCAGCATCAGCTCAACCACGCCCTGCTCGCGTGCCCACTGCTCGGCGCGCACAATTGCGTCTTCCAGCGAGGCGAAAACCTCGGCGCCGGCCAGTCGCAGGCCCGGTTGGCGGCTGACCACGATGTTCAAACGCCCCGGCAGCGGTCGGCCGAGCGAGTCCCAGGTCTTGCGGCCCATGATGATCGGCTTGCCCAGGGTGGTGGCCTTGAAGTACTTGAAGTCCCCCGGCAAGTGCCAGGGCATGGAGTTGTCGATGCCGATCACGCGGTTCTCGGCGAGCGCCGCAATCAGGCTGAGGGGAAGTGAAGTAGTCATGCCGGCGAGGATAGCAAACCCGCGGTGGGTTATGCTTCTGCCCTGAACCGTGCAATGGAAGACCTTGTGACTGGACCGACTCCACTGGACACGCGCTGGCTCACCGAAGCGGTACGCCTGCGCGAGGAACACGCCGGCCCCCTTGAGGACCAGGAAGCCAACCGCCACGCACGCCAACAGGGTGGCGACCTGGCCACGCGCATAGAGGCGCGCGCACTGTTCCTGGCCGAACGTGACGGCATGACCACCGCCCTGCTTCACTGGAAGCAAGGCGCGCGCCTGGCGCTGCTGGCGTTGCTGCTGCTGGCCGTGCTCAGCGGCGCGGGCCTGGCCTTTGCCGCCCTTGGCGATGGGCAGCGCCCGGTCAACGTATTCTGGGCGTTGGGCAGCCTGCTCGGGCTGAACCTGCTGATGCTGCTGGGTTGGGCTGCGGGCCTTGTCTTGAGCGGCGAACACGGCGCCAGCCTTGGCCGCCTGTGGTTGTGGCTGAGCGAACGTTTTGCCCGCGACGCCAAGGCCGCGCATCTGGCGCCAGCACTGCTGGTGCTGTTGCAACGCCAGCGCCTGAACCGTTGGCTGTTGGGCCTGCTGGTGCACAGCCTATGGGCCCTGGCCATGCTCAGTGCGCTGGCGCTGCTGCTGGCGCTGCTCGCCACCCGGCGCTATGGCTTCGTCTGGGAAACCACCCTGCTCGCTGCAGAGCCCTTTGTGCACCTGACCCAAACCCTCGGCGCGCTGCCCTCGCTGCTCGGCTTTGCCGTGCCGGACGAGAGCATGATCCGCACCAGCGGCGACACCCTGCCGGCTCTGGATGTGGCCCGCCAGGCCTGGGCCAGTTGGCTGCTCGGCGTGGTACTGGTGTATGGCCTGCTGCCGCGCCTGATACTGGCCGGGCTGTGCCTGTGGCGCTGGCGCCAGGGCCGTGAACGCCTGGCCCTGGACCTCAGCCTGCCCGGTTACGCCCAACTGCGCGAAGCATTGATGCCACGCAGTGAGCGTATCGGCGTGCAGGACGTAGCCCCGCAAACCCTGCCGCAGTTCCAGGCCGGCCAGTTGGAAACCGGCAGCAGCGGTGCCCTGCTGGTCGGGCTGGAGCTGGACGACCAGCGCCCATGGCCCCCTGCTCTGCCCAAAAGTGTGACCGATGCCGGCGTGCTCGACAGCCGCGAATCGCGCAATCGCCTGCTGGAACAGCTCAGCCGCTTCCCCCCGGCGCGCCTGGCCATCGCCTGCGACCCCCGCCGCTCGCCCGACCGTGGCAGCCTGGCATTGCTGGCGGAGTTGGCGCGCAACGCCGCGGCCACGCGCATCTGGTTACTGCAGGCGGCACCCGGCCAGGCCCTGGACGCCGAGCGGCTGGGCGACTGGCACGAAGCACTGGACCGCCTCGGCCTGCCCCACGCTGACACCTCACCGCTGACCTGGCTGGAGCATGGCCATGACTGAGCCGCTGAAACTGGCCGTGGTCGGCCACACCAATGTCGGCAAAACCTCGTTGCTGCGCACGCTTACCCGCGATGTGGGCTTCGGCGAGGTCTCCCATCGCCCGAGCACCACCCGCCATGTCGAAGGCGCACGCCTGTCGGTGGACGGCGAAGCGCTGCTCGAGCTCTACGACACTCCTGGCCTGGAAGATGCCATCGCCCTGCTCGATTACCTGGAGCGCCTTGAGCGCCCGGGCGAGCGCCTCGACGGCCCGGCCCGCCTGGAGCGCTTTCTGCAAGGCAGCGAGGCGCGCCAGCGCTTCGAGCAGGAGGCCAAGGTGCTGCGCCAGTTGCTGGCCAGCAACGCCGGCCTGTATGTGATCGACGCCCGCGAGCCGGTGCTGGCCAAGTACCGCGACGAACTGGAAGTGCTGGCCAGTTGCGGCAAACCACTGCTGCCGGTGCTCAACTTCGTCGCCAGTAGCCAGCACCGCGAGCCCGAATGGCGAGATGCCCTGGCCCGCCTGGGCCTGCATGCGCTGGTGCGGTTCGACAGCGTGGCGCCCCCGGAAGATGGCGAACGCCGCCTTTACGAAAGCCTGGCCTTGCTGCTGGAGGACGCCCGCCCGGCCCTGCAACGGTTGATCGACGACCAACAGGCGCAACGCCTCGCGCGCCAACAAAGCGGCAAGCGGCTGATCGCCGAGTTGCTGCTGGACTGCGCCGCTTGCCGGCGCAGCGTTGCAGCCGAACCTGCCGCCGAGGCACAGGCTATCGAAGCACTGCGCCAGGACGTACGCCAGCGTGAACAGCGCTGTGTAGAAGCGTTGCTCAAGCTCTATGCGTTCCGCCGCGAGGATGCCAATGCCGCTGACCTGCCGTTGCTGGATGGGCGCTGGGGCGATGACTTGTTCAACCCCGAAACGTTGAAGTTGCTCGGGGTGCGCCTGGGCAGCGGCGTGGCGGCGGGTGCTGCGGCCGGAGCGGGCGTCGACTTGCTGGTCGGTGGCCTGACGCTAGGTGCTGCCGCACTGGCCGGCGCCATTGCCGGGGGGGCGCTGCAGACCGCACGCAATTATGGCTCACGGCTGATGGGGAAACTGAAGGGGCAGCGGGAGCTGACAGTTGACGACACCGTGCTGCGCTTGCTCGCCCTCCGCCAGCAGCAACTGATGGCAGCGCTGGATAGCCGCGGGCATGCGGCGCAGAACAGCATCCGCCTGGGTGAGTTGGATGAAAAAGCCTGGCGCGAAGGCAAGCTGCCCGAAGCTTTGAACAAGGCGCGGGCGCATCCGCAGTGGTCGACGCTCAACCCGGGGGCGCGGGTGAATCAGGCTGAGCGGCAGGAACAGCTGGAGGCACTGGTTTTGCAGATTTGAGGGTGCCTGTCAGGGCCTCTTCGCGGGCAAGCCCGCTCCTACGGGAGCACGCGAAGAGGCTGGCTCAGGCAGCCGGGGTATCGTCCATCGGCCAATTACTGCTGAGCGACCTTCTCCGACTTGCCGTCATAACGCTTGCGCCACTCGGCCAGGATCTCGTCACGGTTCCTGGAGGCCCAGGCAAAGTCGTTCTTGATCAGCCGCTGTTCATAGTCGGCCGGCAGCTCGGTCTGCGGCTTGGCGATGCCCGGTGCGGCGAGCACGGCGAAGTTTTCCTTGTACAGCTCCATGGCCGCAGGGCTTGCCGAGAAGTCGGCCAGGCGCTTGGCGGCTTCAGCCTTCGGCGAGCCTTTGATCAGCGCGGTCGCCTCGATCTCCCAGCCTAACCCTTCTTTGGGCAATACGATGTCCAACGGCGCACCCTGGCGCTTGAGCTGCACGGCGGGGTACTCGAACGAAATACCGATGGGGAATTCGCCCGCCGCCGCCAGCTTGCACGGTTTGGAACCGGAGTGGACGTACTGGCCGATGTTCTGATGCAGAGCGTCCATGTAGGCCCAGCCCTGCGGTTCGCCGAAGGTCTGCAGCCAGGCGCTCACGTCCAGGAAGCCGGTGCCGGACGATGCCGGGTTGGGCATGACGATCTTGCCCTTGTACTCCGGCTTGGTCAGGTCCTGCCAGCTCACCGGTTTGCTCAGGCCCTGCTTCTCGGCCTCGATGGTGTTGAAGCAGATGGTCGCGGCCCACACGTCCATGCCGACCCAGGCCGGCGGGTTGGCGGCGTCGCGGTAGTTGCCGGAGATCTTGCCAAGGTCCTTCGGTGCGTAGGCTTCGAGCATGCCGTTCTGGTCGAGAATGGCCAGGCTGGAGGCGGCCAGGCCCCACACCGCGTCAGCCTGCGGGCGGTCTTTCTCGGCCAGCAGCTTGGCCGTGATGATGCCGGTGGAGTCACGCACCCACTTGATCTCGATGTCCGGGTTGGCCTTTTCGAAGGCTTGCTTGTAGCTCCTGAGCTGCTCGGCTTCCAGGGCGGTGTATACGGTCAGCTGCGTGCTGGCGGCCGAAGCCTGCAGGCTGAATACGGCGGATACGGCAGCGGCAAGTGCGAGGGGCTTGAACATGATGCGGTTCCTGTCAGTGTGGGCAGTCGGTCAATGGCCAGGCGCGCGCTGGCGCCAGGCCTGGGAGCGGCGCAGCAGGCCGCGGGAGGCACCGGCCAGCAACAAGGAGGCAGCGGCGCTGGTCAGCAGGATCAGGGTGGACATGGCGGCAGCGCCGCCGACGTTGCCGGCATCGTCCATATTCAGCACGGCGACGGCGGCAAGGATGGTGTCGGGGCTATACAGGAAGATCGCTGCCGAGACGGTGGTCATCGCCGAGACGAACAGGTAGCGGATGATGTCCAGCAACGCGGGCAGGCAGATCGGCACGGTGACCCGCACGAAATGCTTGTATAGCGGCACCTTGAGCGACAGCGCGGCGGCCTCGAACTCACCGTCGAGCTGGCGCAACGCGGTGGTGGCGGTCATCTGCGCAGTGGTCAGGTAATGGGCGATGGTGCACACCACCAGCAGCCCCATGCTGCCGTAGAACACGTGCAACGGGTTGCCGTTGAGGTTGAAGAAGAAGACATAACCCAGGCCCAGCACCAGGCCGGGCACCGCCATGGGGATGAAGCTGAGCAGGCGCAGGGCTTGGTTGAGCAGGCGCTGGCCCTGGGTCTTCTCCATCAGGTAGGCACCCGCAAAGATCACGAGGCTGCCGATCAGCGCCGTGCCGATGGCCATGGTCACGCTGTTGCGATACGCCAGCCAGCCACCCCCTGCGGTGTCCTCGAACATGTAGTGCTTGAGCGACAAGGTCATGTTGTAAGGCCAGAAGGTCACCAACGACGAGTACACCGCCATGCCGATCACCCCGAGCAGCACTGCGCATACCAGCATCACGATGGCCAGGTAGCAGGCATCACGGCTGCGCGAAGGCTTGGGCTCGAATGCCTGGGCACGGCCGCTCAGGGCGTCGCCTTGGCGGCGGCGCAGCCAGGCGTCGACGGCAAAGCTCAGCAAGGCTGGCACCAGCAGCACCATGCCGATCAACGCGCCACGGCCGAACTGCTGCTGGCCGACCACCGCTTTGTAGGCCTCCAGCGCCAACACCTGATAATCGCCACCGACCACCACAGGTACTCCGAAGTCGGTGATGGTGAGGGTGAACACCAGGCAGAACGCCGCGAACACGGCCTGGCGCGTAGCCGGCCAGGTAATGCTGCGAAACGCCCGCCAAGGCCCGGCGCCCATGCTGGAGGCAGCGTCGAACAGGCGGGCATCGGCCAGCGACAAGGCCGAGAGCAGGATCATCAGCGCATGCGGAAAGGTGTAGATGGCTTCGCCCAGGACGATGCCCCAAAAGCCATAGATGTTGTCGCTGAGCAGCCCGCGCAACAGCCCTTGGTTACCGAACAGATAGACCAGCGCAATGGCGGGCAACATCGATGGCGCCAGCAGCGGCAGCAGCGAGATCCCCCGCCACACGCCCTTGGCTGGGATCAGCGTACGCTGCAGGGCGTAAGCGAACAGATACGCCAGCGGTACCACAATCGCGGCAACGGTGAAGGCCACCGACAGGCTGTTGCCGAGCAGCCAGTGGAAGTTCTCGCTGGCAAACAGTTCACGGGCCGCCAGCAGGCCGCCGCCCTGGCCGGCGTCGCCACTGAAGCCACGCCAGAAGATCGCCAGCAATGGCATCAGCACTGCCAACAGCAGCAGAATCAGCAGCAGGCTCTTGCCACCGACGACGAACAGCCGATCACCCAGCGCGACATCACTGCGCGCTGCGGGCTTGGCCTGGCTGAGCGGCAGCGAAATTGGCGCGGCCATCTCAGGCAAACACCTGCAGGCTCTGCGGCGGCAGCGCCACCCAGATGTCCTGCGAGCCCAGGCGCGGCATGGCTTCTGGGGTCAGCTCGGCCAGCAGGGAATGCCCTGGCAGGGCTTCGAGCTCGAAGCTCATGCGGCAGCGGTTACCGAGGAAAGTGATTTCGTGGACCTTGGCCGGGAACAGGTTTTCTTCGTGCATCACCGGGTTGACGGTGATCGCCTCCGGGCGGCAGAACAGGCGGCCGCTGCTGGCACGCGGCGCACCGGGGGCCAGGCGCATGCGCATGGCGCCAACTTGGGCATGGCTGTCGCCATTGCGCTGAAACGGTAGCCAGTTGCCCTGGCCGACGAACTCGGCAACGAACGGCGTAGCCGGTTGATCGTAGATCTCCTGCGGCGTGGCGTATTGCTCGACCTGGCCGTTGTTCATCACTGCGATGCGGTCGGCCATGAGCATGGCTTCGTCCTGGTTGTGGGTGACCATCAGCGTGGTAATGCCCAGTTGGCGCTGCAACTGGCGCAACTCGGTGCACAGGTGCTCACGCACACGCGCATCCAGCGCCGACATCGGCTCATCTAGCAACAGCAGCGAAGGCGACGGAGCCAGCGCGCGGGCCAGGGCCACGCGTTGCTGCTGGCCACCAGAGAGCTGGCCGGGGTACTTCTTTTCGCTGCCGGCCAGGCCCACCAGTTCGAGCATTTCGGCCACACGCTGGCGGCTCTGGTCACGGCTACTGCCGGCCAGGCCGTAGGCGATATTGGCTTCGACGGTGAGGTTGGGGAACAGCGCGTAGGACTGGAACAGGATGCCGTAGTCACGGGCCTGGGGCGGCAGTTCGGAGATATCGCGCTCGCCGATGTACAGCTCACCACGGTCCTGGCGCTCAAGCCCGGCGATGCAGCGCAGCAGGGTGGTCTTGCCGCAACCCGAAGGGCCGAGCAGGCAGACCAGTTCGCCGGCGGCGATATCCAGGGAGACATCGTTCAGCGCCGTGAAGGCGCCGAAACGCTTGTGGATGCCGCGCACTTTCATGTGTGCGCCTGGGGTAGCGGGGTTCATGGCAAGGCCTCATCGAACGGATGGGGCCATGCTAGGAAGGCTGTGCGAAGGTTCTGTGGCGTTCAGGCAAAAGCGGGTGATAGTGGTATAGGCAGACTTTGTAGTGGCCTGGAGGCCCTATCGTCGGCAAGCCGGCTCCTACAGGTTCGCCACAGGTCTCCAAGCCAGTGGGCTACCTGTGGGAGCCGGCTTGCCGGCGATAGGGCCGCCGCACATCTAGAACCGTGAACCCACCACTTCCTGCGCCACCCCTAGGAAAGCCGCCGGCAGACGGGCCTGGCGCCGCTCCTTCAGGCAGTACAGGTACTCGTGCATCAGCGGTGCATTATCCAGCGTCAGCACTCGCAACTCCGGGTTGTGCGGCACCTCGTGCCGGGCAATCACGCTGATGCCGATATTGCGCAACACCGCCTCGCGGATCGACTCGCGGCTGCCGATCTCCAGCAACGCCGAGGCCTTCACACCGGCATCCGCCATCATCTGTTCGGTGAGCTTGCGAGTGGTCGAGCCCTTTTCGCGCATCAGCAGGCAGTGCCCCGCCACCACGTCGATGGACACCGCCTGGCGGTGCGCCAACGGATGATTGCGATGCATGGCCACCACCAGTGGGTCGGTGCCCAGCACGCGCCGTACCAGGCGGGCGTCTTCAAGCAACTGCGACGATGCGGCGATATCCACACGGTAATCCTCGAGCATCTCCAGCACCTGCTGCGAGTTGCCGATCTCAACCGCCACTTCCACCTGGGGCAGGCGCTCGCGGAAGATCTTGACCAGGTCGAGGATGTAATAAGGCGCGGTGGCGGCAATACGCAGGCTACCCTGGGAGTGGCCGCTGTTGCGCAGTTCGAACTCGATGTCGGCCTCCTGCTGCAGCAGCGCCTTGACCATCGGCAGCAGGCGCACGCCCTGCTCGCTCAACACCAGGCGCCGGCCACCGCGGTAGAACAGCTCTACCGCGTACTGGCTCTCCAGGTTACGGACCTGCGTGGTCACCGTCGGCTGGCTCAGCCCAAGCTTCTTCGCCGCCAAGGTGATACTGCCCAGGCGGGCCACCATGTAGAAAGCTTTGAGCTCGGCGCTCAGCATTGCATAACCTCATTTGCGCAACAGGCGCAGACCGTTGAACACCACCAGCAGGCTGACGCCCATGTCGGCGAACACCGCCATCCATAGGGTGGCCATGCCGGCAAAGGTCATCGCCAGGAATATGGCCTTGATGCCCAACGCCAGAACGATGTTCTGCGTCAGGATCGCCGCACTTTGGCGCGACAGCCTGACGAACGCCGGGATTTTGCGCAAGTCATCATCCATGAGCGCCACGTCGGCAGTCTCGATGGCGGTGTCGGTCCCGGCAGCGGCCATGGCAAAGCCGATCTCGGCACGGGCCAGGGCCGGCGCATCGTTGATGCCGTCCCCCACCATGCCCACCCGGTGGCCCTGGGCATACAGCTGCTCGATGGTGGTCAGTTTGTCAGCAGGCAGCAAGTTGCCCTCGGCCCGGTCGATGCCGACCTGGGCAGCGATGGCCTGGGCGGTATGCGGATTGTCGCCGGTCAGCATGACAGTCTTGATGCCCAGCGCGTGCAACTCAGCGATGGCCTGGCGACTGGTGTCCTTGACGGTGTCGGCCACGGCAAACAGCGCCAGCGGGCCAGAACGGTCGAGCAACAGCACCACGGTCTTGCCCTGACGCTCAAGTTCATCCAGTTGCGCTTCGAGCTGCGGCGAGCACAGGCCCAGCTCCTCCACCAGGCGATGGTTGCCCAAGTGGTAGGTGTGGCCGTCGATGTCGCCGCGCACGCCCCGCCCCGCCAGGGCGGCGAAGCCGCTGACCTCACTCAGGGCCAGCCCCTGCGCCTTGCCAAACTGGGCAATTGCAGCTGAAACCGGGTGGTCGGAGCGGTCGGCCAGGCTGGCCGCCAGTGCCTGGGCGCGGCCTTCGAACAGCGGGTCGAGTACCTTGGCATCGGTTTGCACCGGCTTGCCGTGGGTGAGGGTGCCGGTCTTGTCCAAGGCCAGGAAGTCCAGCCTGCGGCCCCCTTCCAGGTAGACGCCGCCCTTGATCAGGATACCCTTGCGCGCGGCAGCAGCCAGGCCGCTGACGATGGTCACAGGAGTGGAAATCACCAGCGCACACGGGCACGCCACCACCAGCAGTACCAGTGCGCGGTAAACCCAGTCGAACCAGGCGCCGGCCAGGAACAGGGGTGGGATGATCGCCACCGCCAAAGCCAGGGCGAACACCACCGGGGTATAGATGCGCGAGAACGTATCGACGAAACGCTGGGTAGGTGCACGGGCCCCCTGCGCTTCTTCGACGGCTTTGATGATCCGCGCCAAGGTGGAGTGCCCTGCGGCAGCAGTGACACGGTATTCCAGCGCGCCGGCCTGGTTGATGGTGCCGGCGAACAGCTTGTCGCCTGCAGCCTTCTCGACCGGCAGGCTTTCGCCGGTAATCGGCGCCTGATCGACGCTGGATTGCCCACTGGTCACTTCGCCATCCAGGCCGATACGCTCGCCGGGGCGTACCCGTACCTGCGCACCGAGCGCCACCTGGCGCACTTCAACCTCGCGCCACTGGCCATCGGCCTGCTGCACCGTGGCCATGTCCGGCGTGAGCTGCATCAGCCCGCCGATGGCATTGCGGGCGCGGTCCAGGGAGCGCGCTTCGATCAGTTCGGCGATGGTGAACAGCACCATGACCATCGCCGCCTCCGGCCACTGGCCGATCAGCACGGCGCCGGTCACGGCGATGCTCATCAGTGCGTTGATGTTGAGGTTACGATTCCTCAGGGCAATCCAGCCCTTCTTGTAGGTGCCTAAACCACAACCGAGGATCGCCGCCAGCGCCAATGCCGCCACCACCCACTCAGGTGCCAGGGCGCTGAAGTGGACGATTTCGGCAGCGACCGCCGCAGCGCCGGACAGCGCCAGCGGCAACCAACGGGTTTTGACCGGTAGTGGCGCTGCAGCGCTGTCTTCCTGATCATCGGCCAAGGGTTCAGCCTTCATGCCCAGGCTGTCGATGGCCCGCTCGATGTCGACGGTGCCGGCCAAGGTGTGGCGCACGCCGAGCACGCGGTTGATCAGGTTGAACTCCAGCTGCTCGATACCGGCCAGCTTGCCCAGCTTGTCCTGGATCAGCGTCTGCTCGGTGGGGCAGTCCATGGCCTGAATACGAAAACGGCTGAGCCGGGCCGTATCGCTGGCCTTTTCGCTCAGTTGCACGAGGGCCGGTGCGGCACTGGAGCCGCAGCAGCTGTGAGCATGGGCGTCGTGGCAGTGGCTCTCGCCGCCATGCGCGTGGTCGTGCTCGTGCGAATGGTTGGGGCTGACAGGCTGGTTCATGGGGTCATCCTTAATGTGCGCCTGTTGCCAAGTGAACACCCTGTAGCCACTATAGGGTCAAGCCACTTGCTGGAGATTTCGCAATGAAGATCGGAGAACTGGCCAAAGCCACCGACTGCGCCGTGGAAACCATCCGCTATTACGAGCGTGAACAGCTGCTGCCGGAGCCGGCGCGCACCGACGGCAACTATCGGCTGTACACCCAGGCCCACGTCGAGCGCCTGACATTCATCCGCAACTGCCGCACCTTGGACATGACCCTGGACGAAATTCGCAGCCTGCTGCGCCTGCGCGACAGCCCGGAAGGCTCGTGCGGCAGCGTCAATGCGTTGATCGACGAGCACATCGAGCATGTGCAGGCGCGCATCGACGGGTTGGTCGCATTGCAGGAACAACTGGTGGAATTGCGTCGGCGCTGCAATGCCCAGGGCACAGAATGCGCGATATTGCAGCAGTTGGAGGTAAACGGCGCGGTCACGGTGCCTGAGGGCGAGCCCTCCCACGTCGGCCGCAGCCACGGCCACTGATAGCACTGTGCTTCTAGGGCATCAGCCCTACAGTCACGTGTGGGTGATGGGCAGATAATCGGGGGGCTTTTCTCAACAGGGAGTACTACCGATGAGCACAACCCTTGGCGCACTACGTGAACTGAGCGAAGAGGAAGCCGAACAGGCAAGCGGCGGCGAGCATCGCCCCAGCGACCCGCCGCTGCAGTTTCCCGAATGGCCTGACGAGCTGTTCGGTTGGACCGGCGACCTCTGACTACACAGGAGTGACAACCATGCCTTGCGAAACCCTGCCTACCCCACGCACGCTCAGCAGCGAAGAGCTGGAGCTGGTCGCTGGCGGCCATGACGCGACCATCATGCCGGTGGTTCCACCAGTGACCCTCAAGCCTGACGTGCCACCACCGCACCTGCCGCGGGTACCGGATGTACCACCGCCGAATGACATCAGAGGGCCGAACATTCCGCTCTGAAGGATGCCCCCGCAGCCCATCACCGCTGGCGATGGGCTGCCGGCGTGTCAATCAAACCGCCATCGGCGCCGTCATCGGCGCGTGGTGCTCATACCCTTCCAGGCTGAAGTCACTCGGTTCGATCTTCTCCAGCCACTCCGGCTCGTACTTGCCGGTCTCGGCAAACGCCGGCACGCGGTCGCTGATCACCAGCTTCGGCGCTTCCAGCGGCTCGCGCTTGAGCTGCTCGTTGAGCATGTCCAGATGGTTTTCGTACACATGGGCATCGCCGATGAAGTAGGTGAACCAGCGCGGTGTATAACCGGTCAGGCGGCCGAACAGCGACAGCAGCGCCGCGCCTTCGGTGAGGTTGAACGGCGTGCCCAGGCCCAGGTCATTGGAACGGATGTAGAGGGTCAGGGAGATTTCCCTGGTCTCGACGTTAGGGTGGAACTGGTACAGCAAGTGGCACGGCGGGAGCGCCATTTCGTCCAGCTGGGCGCAGTTCCAGCCGTGGAACAGAATGCGGCGGCTGCCAGGGTCGTTGGCAATGGTGTCCAGGCACTGACGTACCTGGTCGATGGCCTTGTACAGGATGACGAACGCCTGGCCGTCTTCCTCGTCCTGGGCAATTTTGCGGAAACCGGCTTTTTCAGCCATCGCGATAGCTGCCGGGTTGTTCAGCGGAACGCGCTTGTAGCCCGGCCACTGGCGCCATTGCACGCCGTAGATTTCGCCGAGGTCGTCATGGCCCTGGCGGAACGGGTTGGCCAACCACTGGGCATTCTCGTTGGCGTTCTGGTCCCAGACCTTGCAGCCCAGCTCGCGGAACTCACCGGCGTTTTTCACGCCCCGCAGAAAGCCGACCATCTCGCCGATTGCCGACTTGAACGCCAGTTTGCGTGTGGTGATGGCCGGGAAGCCCTTCTGCAGGTCGAAACGCAGCATGGCACCTGGCAAGCTGATGGTACGGATGCCGGTGCGGTTTTCCTGCAGGGTGCCGTTTTCGATGACGTCGCGGACCAGATCTAGATACTGTTTCATGACTTTCCTGTAACAAGAACGGCAGGGGGATCGCCCCTGCCGTGAAAATCATACGGCTGGTTTTGCCGTAGGTTTGCGGTTGTAGGCCAACCAGATCAAGAACAGGCCACCGACGATCATCGGCACGCAGAGTAATTGACCCATGGTCAGCCAGCCGAAGGCAATGTAGCCAAGCTGGGCGTCAGGCACTCGCACGAACTCCACAATAAACCGGAAAATCCCGTAGAACAGCGCGAACATGCCGGAAACGGCCATGGTCGGGCGCGGTTTGCGCGAGTACAACCAGAGAATCACGAATAATGCCACACCTTCCAGGGCAAACTGGTACAGCTGCGACGGATGACGGGGCAACTGGGCCGGGTCGCTGAACGGCGGGAAGACCATCGCCCACGGCACGTCGGTTGCCTTGCCCCACAGCTCGGCATTGATGAAGTTGCCGATACGCCCTGCACCCAGGCCAATCGGCACCAGCGGGGCGACGAAGTCCATCAGCTCGAAGAACGACTTGTTGTTGCGCTTGCCGAACCACAGCGCTGCCAGCATCACGCCGATGAAGCCACCGTGGAACGACATGCCGCCCTTCCACACCTCGAAGATCAGCGTCGGGTTGGCCAAGTAGGCGTGCAGGTCGTAGAACAGCACGTAACCCAGGCGCCCACCGACGATCACCCCCATCGACAACCAGAACACCAGGTCGGAGAGCTTTTCACGCGACCAGGTGGGGTCGAAACGGTTGAGCCGGCGCGAGGCAAGCAACCAGGCGCCGCCGATGCCGATCAGGTACATCAGGCCGTACCAGTGGATTTTCAGTGGCCCGAGGGCCACGGCCACGGGGTCTATCTGCGGGTAAGGCAGCATGCATATTCCTCTCGATTCAAATCAGAAAGCTCAGGCCAACGCAGAACAGCAGCGCGGCGAACAGACGCTTGAGCAGGCGCGGCGACAGCTTGTGCGCCAGGCGCGCGCCGAAGCGGGCAAAAAACATGCTGGTCAGGGCAATGCCGACCAGCGCTGGCAGGTACACGTAGCCCATGCTGTGGGCAGGCAGGTGTTCTTCATGCCAGCCCAGCCACATGAAGCTCAGGGCGCTGGCGATGGCGATCGGCAGGCCGCAGGCCGACGAGGTGGCCACTGCCTGCTGCATCGGCAGGCTGCGCCAGGTCAGGAACGGCACGGTCAACGAACCGCCGCCGATACCGAAGATCGCCGAGGCCCAGCCGATGACCCCACCGGCACCGATCAGCGCAGGCTTGCCAGGGATGCCACGGCTGGCCTTGGGCTTGAGGTCCAGGGCCATCTGCGCCGCGATGATCAGAGCGAATACGCCAATGATCTTCTGCAACTGCGGGCCCTGGATCAGCGAGGCGGTCTTGGCCCCCACACCGGCGCCGAGCAGGATGCCGACGGTCATCCAGGCGAAGATCGGCCATTGCACCGCGCCCCGGCGATGGTGCTCGAGCACGGCGTTGATGGAGGTGAAGACGATGGTTGCCAGCGAAGTACCGACCGCCAGGTGGGTAAGCACCGAGGCGTCGAAGCCCTGCAAGGTGAAGCTGAACACCAGAACCGGCACGATGATGATGCCGCCGCCCACGCCGAACAGCCCTGCCAGCACGCCTGCGCAGGCGCCCAACAGCAGATAGAGTGCGAACTCCATTCGTCGTCCCCGAGAAAAACAATCCGGCATGGTAACGGAAGCCGGGCTCGAGGCTCTAGTGAACTCTGTGACAGGATGGATCGCCACCGTCGCAGTGGGTAGAGTGGCAGAAAACACAGAGGCCCAACCGATGTGCCTGATCGTATTCGCCTGGCGGCCGGGGCATGCCCTGCCGCTGATCGTGGCGGCCAACCGCGACGAGTTCTATGCCAGGCCCACTCAAGCGCTGACGGCCTGGGAAGATGCGCCCGGCGTGCATGCCGGGCGCGACCTGGAGGCTGGCGGCACGTGGCTGGGCGTGGGGCCGCAGGGGCGTTTTGCCGCGCTGACCAACATACGCGACCCGGGGCAACCCTTGGGTCCGCGCTCAAGAGGCGAACTGGTGGCCGGGTATCTGCAGGGTGAACTTGGCGTCGAGGCCTACCTGGACCAGGTCGCAAGCCGCAGCAAGCAGTATTCGGGGTTCAACCTGCTGGTGGGCGATGGGCGCCAGCTGGGGTATTTGCATGCCCGCGAAGCGGCGCCACGCCTGCTGGAGCCTGGGGTGTACGGGCTTTCCAATGCCGGGCTGGATACGCCGTGGCCGAAGCTGGTCAAGGCGCGCGATGGGCTGGAGAGGTTGCTGGGCTCAGCTGAACCGCAGCAACTGCTGGCGTTGCTGGCTGATGCTGAGCCGGCGTCGGACGGGGAACTGCCAGAAACTGGCGTGGGCCTGGCAACGGAAAAGCTGTTGTCGAGTGTGTTTATTGCCAGTCAGAACTATGGAACAAGGGCCAGTACAGTGCTGATTGTGGATGATCAGGGGAATAGACGGCTGATCGAACGCAGTTTCGGGCCGTTTGGCGGGCATCTTGGCGAGGTAGAGCTGCGGGTTTGAGGTGTTTGTTCCGGCCCTTTCGCGGGGCAAGCCCGCTCCCACAATGTTCGGTGTTGGCAGAGCCATAGTGGGAGCGGGCTGGCCCCGCGAAGGGGCCGGTAACGATCTCAAAGGGTCTTGTTGGCTCCAGGCCCGATCATCCGCGCCAGCCCAAGGTTTTTCAGCGCCAGCTGCAGGGAGCTGTGGATAACCTGAGGGTTGTCATGGCTCATGGCATCGGCCAGCAACTCCTTGGCCTTGCTCATGTTGATCTGGCGCAGCATCCACTTCACCTTCGGCAGGTTGGTGGCGTTCATCGACAGGCTGTCGAAACCCATGGCCATCAACAGGATTGCCGCGGCGGGGTCACCGGCCATCTCGCCGCAGATACTCACCGGCTTGCCTTCGCCGTGGGCATCGCGCACCACGGTATTCAAGGCCTGCAAAACGGCCGGGTGCAGGTAGTCGTACAGGTCGGCTACCCGCGGGTTGTTGCGGTCGACTGCCAGCAAGTACTGGGTCAGGTCGTTGGAGCCGACCGACAGGAAGTCCACCTGCCGCGCCAGTTCCTTGGTCTGGTACACCGCAGCCGGAATTTCGACCATCACCCCCACCGGCGGCATCGGCACGTCGGTGCCCTCGTCGCGCACCTCGCCCCAGGCACGGTGGATCAGGTGCAGCGCCTCTTCCAGTTCGTGAATGCCAGAAATCATCGGCAGCAGGATGCGCAGGTTGTTCAGGCCCTCGCTGGCCTTGAGCATGGCGCGGGTCTGGACCAGGAAGATTTCCGGGTGGTCGAGGGTGACGCGGATGCCGCGCCAGCCCAAAAACGGGTTTTCTTCCTTGATCGGGAAGTACGACAGCGACTTGTCACCGCCGATATCGAGGGTGCGCATGGTCACCGGCAGCGGGTGGAAGGCCGCCAGTTGTTCGCGATAAATCGCCAGCTGCTCTTTCTCGCTCGGGAAGCGCTGGTTGATCATGAACGGCACTTCGGTGCGGTACAGGCCGACGCCTTCGGCGCCACGCTGCTGGGCACGGGCCACATCGGCGAGCAGGCCGGTGTTGACCCACAGCGGCATGCGGTGGCCGTCCAGGGTGACGCACGGCAGCTCACGCAGCGCGTCGAGGCCCTGGGCCAGCTGGCGCTCTTCTTCGACCACTTCGCTGTATTGCTTGCGCAGTACATCGCTGGGGTTGGTAAACACCTCGCCCTTGTAACCGTCGACGATCAGCTCTATGCCGTCGACCTTGGAATACGGCAGGTCGACCAGGCCCATGACCGTTGGAATGCCCATGGCACGGGCCAGGATGGCAACGTGAGAGTTGCCCGAACCCAGCACCGACACCAGGCCGACCAGCTTGCCTTCCGGCACTTCGCCGAGCATTGCCGGGGTCAGTTCTTCGCTGACCAGAATGGTGTTGTCGGCATACACCAACGACTGCGAGCGGGCTTCCTGCAGGTAGGCCAGCAGGCGGCGGCCGAGGTCCTTGACGTCCGAGGCGCGCTCGCGCAGGTAATCGTCGTCCATCAATTCGAAGCGGTTGACGTGCTCGCCAACCACCTGGCGCAAGGCGCCCTGCGCCCACTGGCCGGTCTTGATGACTTCGGTCACCTCACCGCCCAGGGCTGCGTCTTCGAGCATCATCAGGTACACGTCGAACAGCGCACGCTCTTCGGGGCGCAGCTGGGTAGCCAGCTTGGCCGAGAGCTTGCGCATGTCGGCGCGCACGCCTTCGAGGGCGTTGTTGAACAGTTTGAGTTCGGCGTCGATGTCTTCGACAGTCTTGTCTGGCACCACTTCCAGATCGGCCGGTGGCAGCATGACCACCGCACGCCCGACAGCGGCACCCGGCGAGCCGGGCACGCCAACGAAGCGCGCTTCCTGGATGCCCTTGCCCTGGCGGCCCAGGCCACGAATGGAGCCGGTAGCCTCGGCGTGGGCGATAACCCCGGCGAGCTGAGCACTCATGGTCACCAGGAAGGCTTCTTCGCCCTCGTCGAACTGACGGCGTTCTTTCTGCTGGATAACCAATACGCCGACCACGCGGCGGTGGTGGATGATCGGCGCACCGAGGAATGAGGCAAATTTCTCTTCACCGGTTTCGGCAAAATAGCGATAACGCGGGTGGTCCGCAGCGTTTTCCAGGTTCAGCGGCTCTTCCCGGGTACCGACCAGGCCCACCAGGCCCTCGTTGGGGGCCATGCTGACCTTGCCGATGGAACGCTTGTTCAGGCCTTCGCTGGCCATCAGCACGAAACGGTTGGTTTCCGGGTCGAGCAGGTAGACCGAGCAGACCTGGCTGCCCATGGCTTCCTTCACGCGCAAGACGATGATGCCCAACGCCGTCTTGAGATCTTTGGCGGAGTTCACTTCCTGGACGATCTTGCGCAGCGTATTGAGCATGGCTCGGGGTCGAACTCCGTCGTCAGTCGCGCGTCAAAAGACGCGGTGCAAGCTCTTTCAGGGCACGGCGGTACACTTCACGCTTGAAGGTCACCACCTGGCCCAGCGGATACCAATAGCTGACCCAGCGCCAGCCGTCGAATTCGGGCTTGCCGGTCAGGTCCATCCGCACCCGTTGCTCATTGCTCACCAGGCGCAGCAAAAACCATTTCTGCTTCTGGCCGATGCACAGCGGTTGGCTGTGGGTACGGACCAGTCGCTGGGGTAAACGATAACGCAACCAGCCGCGGGTGCAGGCAAGAATTTCCACATCATCGCGTTCAAGGCCAACTTCTTCGTTCAGCTCGCGGTACAGGGCATCTTCCGGCGTCTCGTCAGGGTTGATACCACCCTGCGGGAATTGCCAGGCATCCTGGTTGATCCGCCGAGCCCATAGCACCTGCCCGGCATCATTCGTGAGAATGATCCCGACATTTGGGCGAAAACCATCCGGGTCGATCACGGCAGCAACCTCGCAAACGCATGTCACCGCATTGTTCCACAAAGCCTGCGAGCGCAGCAACGCGCCCACCAAGCTTATGTGCAGCGCGGTGAAAACTCCGTATTCTGCGGGCCTACCCTGTGGCTGATGCGAGTGACCACGATGCGCCTGGCTTTATTCGACCTGGACAATACCCTCCTTGGTGGCGACAGTGACCACGCCTGGGGTGATTATTTGTGCGAACGGGGCATTCTGGACCCGATCGCCTATAAACAACGCAACGACGCCTTCTATCAGGATTACCTGAACGGCACCCTGGACCTGCAGGCCTACCTGGCCTTCTCCATGGAAATTCTCGCGGCGACCGAGCCGGCCCAGCTCGACCAATGGCACCGCGAGTTCATGCGTGACTGCGTCGAACCGATCATTCTGCCCAAGGCATTGGCCTTGCTGCAGCAGCACCGCGATGCCGGCGACCAGCTGGTAATCATTACGGCCACCAACCGCTTCGTCACTGCACCGATTGCCCGCCGCCTGGGCGTGCGGGTGCTGCTGGCGACCGAATGCGAGATGCAGGATGGCCGCTATACCGGGCGCAGTACCGATATACCGTGTTTCCGTGAAGGCAAAGTGACGAGGCTTGAGCGCTGGATGCTGGAGAACGGCTTCGATCTGGAGGACAGCTATTTCTACAGCGATTCGATGAATGACCTGCCCCTGCTGGAGCGCGTGACGCATGCGGTGGCGGTGGACCCGGACCCTAACCTGCAGGCCGAGGCCGAACGGCGCGGCTGGCCGGTGGTTTCTTTGAGAGATTGAGGCAGTTCTGTTCAGGCCTCTTCGCGGGCTTGCCCCGCGAAGAGGCCGGCCGGTGTAGCAGAAGGCTGTCAGACCGGCTTGGCGCCCATCAACCCGGCAATGGACAGAAAGCAAACACCGCTGAAAACGGCCAGAGCCAGGGTAAACCGCAACCCTACCGCTTCGGCCTTGCGCAGCCGATTGAGGCGCACCAGCAACCACCACACGGCAAACGCGCCCACCGTATAGATGACGCTTGAAGCCAGCACCCAGGTCTGCCCCAATGGCCAGCCCACCAGGTGCACCAGCCACCAGCCGGTGAACGGCATGCTCACCAGGCACGCGCCCATCACCAGCCAGACAAACACCAGCGGCCGGCGCAGCAGTTTTGCATAGGCCTCGGCATCGCCCTGGCGGCGCGCGCGAACGGTCCAGATCGCCAGGCCCAGCGCGCCCAGAAGCAGCAGCGCGGTAGCGACGATGTGCAAGGCCTTGATGGTGGTCAGGTGTTCCATCTTCAAATTGTCCTTAAGCAGGCTATTTCGCGTCGCCCCTTTCGCGGGTAAGCCCGCGAAAGGGGCCATCAGCCCAAGCTTAGCCGCTTAACCCAGGAACAGCCGGTAGGCCGGGTTGTCGGTTTCATCCCAATACGGGTAACCGATCTTGGCCAGCGCTGCCGGCACCAGGTGGCGCTCGTCTTCTGGCACCTGCAGCCCAGCGACCACACGGCCGTCAGCCGCACCATGGTTGCGGTAGTGGAACATCGAGATATTCCAGCGCCCGCCCAGCTTGTTGAGGAAGTTGAACAACGCCCCCGGCCGCTCGGGGAATTCGAAGCGCAGCACGATCTCGTCGCTGGCACCGGCCGAATGGCCGCCGACCATATGGCGGATGTGCAGCTTGGCGAGTTCGTTGTCGGTCAGGTCGGTGACCGGGAAACCCTGATCGATCAACTGTTGCACCAGTGCAGCGCGCGGGTCGTTCTCCGGGTGGGTCTGCACGCCAACGAAGATGTGGGCTTCGTCGGAGGTGTGCTTGCGGTAGTTGAATTCGGTGATCTGGCGTTTGCCGATGGCCTCGCAGAAGGCCTTGAAGCTGCCCGGGCGCTCTGGGATGGTCACAGCAATGATTGCTTCGCGCTTCTCGCCCAGCTCGGCGCGCTCGGCGACATGGCGCAGGCGGTCGAAATTGACATTGGCGCCCGAATCGATGGCGACCAGGGTCTGCCCGCTCACACCGGTGAGCTCCACGTACTTCTTGATACCGGCGACGCCCAACGCGCCGGCAGGTTCGGTGATCGAGCGGGTATCGTCGTAGATATCTTTGATTGCGGCACAAATTTCGTCAGTACTGACAGTAACCACGTCATCTACATACAGCCGGCAGATATCGAAGGTATGCTGGCCAATCTGCGCCACCGCCACGCCATCGGCAAACAGCCCGACCTGCGGCAGCACCACGCGCTCGCCAGCGGCCATGGCCGCCTGCAGGCAGTTGGAGTCATCCGGCTCGACACCGATCACCTTGATTTCCGGGCGCAGGTATTTCACGTAGGCAGCGATGCCGGCGATCAGGCCGCCGCCGCCCACCGGCACGAAGATCGCGTCCAACTGGCCTGGGTGCTGGCGCAGGATCTCCATGGCCACGGTGCCTTGGCCGGCGATAGTGTGCGGGTCGTCATAAGGGTGGACATAGACCAACCCCTTCTCATCGACCAGCTTCAGCGAGTAGGCCAGCGCCTCCGGGAACGAGTCGCCATGCAAGACCACCTTGCCGCCCCGCGAACGCACACCTTCGACCTTGATCTCCGGCGTGGTCTTGGGCATCACGATGGTGGCCTTGATGCCCATTTCACGCGCGGCCAGGGCCAGGCCCTGGGCATGGTTGCCGGCCGAAGCAGTAACCACGCCACGCGCCAACTCTTCAGGGCTCAGTTGCGCCAGCTTGTTGTACGCCCCACGGATCTTGAAGGAGAACACCGGCTGCAGGTCTTCACGCTTGAGCAGAATATGGTTGCCCAGGCGCTTGCTCAGCTGCCCGGCGTTCTGCAGCGGGGTTTCGACAGCGACGTCGTAGACGCGCGAGGTGAGGATCTTCTTGACGTACTGTTCGAGCATCGGGAAAGCATCACTGGCCGCGGGACAAGGGCTGCGAGTCTACCCCAGCGCTACGTCGGGCGACCACAGCAAAGCCGCCCGAGCCGTTATACTAGGCAACTTTGAAAACCGCCCTGCCCCTTTTCGGAGCCCGCATGACCCAGGACCAACTCAAACAGGCCGTCGCCCAGGCCGCTGTCGACTTCATTCTGCCCAAGCTGGATGAAAAGAGCGTTGTCGGCGTCGGTACCGGTTCGACCGCCAACTTCTTCATTGACGCCCTGGCCCAGCACAAGACCGCCTTCGACGGTGCAGTCGCCAGCTCCGAGGCCACTGCCCAGCGTCTGAAGGGCCATGGCATCCCGGTCTACGAGCTGAACAGCGTCAGCGAGCTGGAGTTCTATGTGGACGGCGCCGACGAAAGCGACGCCCACCTGAACCTGATCAAAGGCGGCGGTGCGGCGCTGACCCGTGAGAAGATCGTCGCGGCCGTGGCCAAGACCTTCATCTGCATCGCCGATGGGAGCAAGCTGGTGCCGGTGCTGGGCGCCTTCCCGCTGCCAGTGGAAGTCATCCCGATGGCCCGCAGCCACGTGGCGCGCCAACTGGTGAAGCTGGGCGGCGACCCGGTGTACCGTGAGGGTGTGGTCACCGACAACGGCAACGTGATCCTCGACGTTCACAACCTGCAGATCACCAACCCGGTGGAGCTGGAAGCGCAAATCAACGCGATTGTCGGCGTGGTCACCAACGGCCTGTTCGCGGCGCGGCCGGCGGACTTGCTGCTGCTGGGTACTTCGGAAGGCGTAAAGAACCTTACTGCCGAGTAAAGCCATCGCCGGCAAGCCGGCTCCCACAGGGTCTCCACGGCCTTTGATAACTGTGGATTACCTGTGGGACCCGGCTTGCCGGCGATTGGGGCCAGAAGAACACTCAATCAACCGGCTGCTTGAACACATAAAACAGGTTCGGCTCACTGACCAGATAAATGGTCCCCGCTTCATCCATCGCAATCCCCTCCGCCTGCGGCACAGTCTGTTTCAGCCCCTGATACCCCTTGCGCAACGACAGGGTACTCAGCGGCTTGCCTTTCACGTCCAGTTCAATCACCAGCCGCGACTCATCCGACAACGCCAGCAAATGTCCACTGCGCTCGTCGAACTGCAGGCTCGAAAGATCCCTCACGAACAACCGCGCATCACGTTTGCGATCCTGCACCACATGCACCGCATAGGGTTGCTGAGGGTTGGAATGGGGAAACCCGTGAATCTCGTAGATCACCATCGGGTCGCGCTCCTTGGCCACAAACAGGCGCTTGCCCGCAGAATCGTAGGCCAGGCCCTCGAAGCCCTTGTTGCCGTTCAGGCCGATCCCCAGGCTCAGCTGCTCGGCATCCTGGGCATCGAGAAACAACGTGTCGTCATCCAGGCGCACGCGGATCAGCCGCTGCGTGCGCTCGTCGGTGATCACAAAGCTGTTGGGGCCGACATACTCCACCGCCTCCGGGTCGCCAAACCCGGTCAGCGGAACGCGGCGCAGAATGCGCCCGTCCAGGGACAGTTCGATCAGCTCGGAACGCTTGTTGGTGACCGTGAACAAGGTCTTGCGGTCGGGGTCGTAGGTCAGTGCCGAAATATCATCGTCCAGCCCTTCCACCGGCTGCGCCTCGATCACCACCCGGTAGCGGTCCAGGCCCATGCTTTGCTCAGCAGGCTGCCACCAGGTCTTGAGGTTGAACCAGCCGCGCTCGGCCAGGCGAAACTGCTGCTCGGCCACGCCCAGAGCGAGCACGGCGAGCAGGCCACAGGCAGCCAGGACAAGGGGCAAACGGACATAACGACGCATAGAGGCAGACTCGGTTTGAGGACGGCGAATCTAACCACGAACAACTGAAGTAAAGCTTAATGCCAGCATCAGAATGATCTGATTCTGATATCAGTTTTTTCTGAAGCGGTAGAACAACGCGGGCTCGCTGACCATGTACAGGTTGCCTTTGTCATCCATGGCCACGCCTTCGGCGCGTGGGATGGTGTCCTTCAGGCCGTTGAAGCCGCCCAGCAGCGTCATGAAGCTGACCTGCTGACCCTGCTCATCGAGCTCGAGCAGCATGTTGGAATCGGCCGAAAGCACCAACAGGTGGCCCGTGCGCGGGTCTACACCCAGGGCCGACAAGTTGCGCAGGTCGAGTTCGTCGCTGGCCAGCACCTGCTTGCCACCCTTGAGTGGGCTGCGCCCATCGGTGCTCCAGGTGTAGAGCTTCGGCGGGCGCTCTTCGCCAATCACCAGGCGCTGGCGCAGCGGGTCCCAGGCTATGGCTTCGAAGCCTTTGTTGCTCTTTACCGACGTGCCCAGGTCATGGCTCGGGAAATCGGCATGGTTCAGCGATCGGGTCTGCGCATCTACCTTGACCACGGTCAGGTCATGCAGGCGCTCATCGGTGATTGCCAACTGGCCATCTTCCAGTACGGCGACACCTTCCGGGTTGTTCCAGCCCACCAGGGGGATCTGCCGCAGCACATCGCCATCGAGGTTCAGCTCGACGAGGAACGGGTTTTTGCCCATTACCACGAACAGGGTGCGGGTATGCGGGTTGAAGGCCACGTCTGAGGCTTCGTCATCTTCCATGCCGGGCATAGGCTTGGCATCGATGTCGACCTGGTAATCCGGCAACCACACGCTTTCGCTACGTTCGGCGCTGGTTTCAAAGCTCTCTTTCATCCACAGCAGGCCACGGTCGTCCCAATGCATCGCCACGGCCACGCCATAGCCGATCACCGCAGCCACGGCCAGGCCAAACGGCCAGCGCAGGTAGAAGCGGCGCTTGGGGGATGCGGGAGCGGTGGAAGGCGATGGCATGCAGGGGTTCCTGAAGATTGGGCGAAGGTTCGCGCATTATCCGGATGGGTTGTGAAAAATCGGTAAATTGCGTTGCCTTCATCGCGGGCAAGCCCGCTCCTACAGGCGGCACTGTACGAGTAGGAGCGGGATTACCCGCGAAGGGCGCGGTATCAGATCAGAGCACGCGGCTTTCGAAGCGGCTCACACCCGGCAATTCCAGCACCAGCTCATCACCGACGTTGAACGGACCGACGCCTGCCGGCGTACCGGTGAGGATCACATCGCCCGCCTGCAGCGAGAAATGCCGGGCCATGTACTGGATGATCGGGACGATCGGGTTGAGCATCATCGAGCTATTACCCTCCTGACGCACTTCGCCGTTGATGGTCAGGCGCACCGGGATATCGGTCACATTCTCGAACGCGGCAGCCGACACGAACGGCGGCAGCACGCAGGCACCGTCGAAGCTCTTGGCCAGTTCCCACGGCAGGCCCTTTTCCTTCAGCTTGGCCTGCAGGTCGCGCAGGGTCAGGTCCAGCGCCGGGGCATAACCGGAGATTGCATCCAGCACTTCCTCTTCCGAGGCGTGGGCAGACAGCGACTTGCCCAACAGCACGGCGATTTCCGCTTCGTAGTGTACCGAGCCACGGTCGGTCGGGATCTTGAACCCACCTTCCAACGGCACCACGCAGCTGCCCGGTTTGATGAACAGCAGCGGTTCACTCGGAATAGGGTTGTCCAGTTCCTTGGCATGCTCGGCATAGTTACGGCCGATGCATACCACCTTGCCCAGCGGGAAGTGAATGCGCGTGCCGTCTACGTACTGGTGCTGGTAACTCATGGCCGACTCCTTTGCTTACTGCTTTTTATTCAGGAGCGAAGATCTTACCCGGATTCATGATGCCGTTAGGGTCGAAGACGGCCTTAATTGCCTTCATGCAGGCAATTTCATCCGGCGAGCGGCTGTAGCCCAGGTAGTCGCGTTTGGTCATGCCCACGCCATGCTCGGCAGAGATCGAACCGTTGTAACGCTGGACGATCTCGAACACCCACTTGTTGACCTTGGTGCACGAGGCGAAGAAATCATCCTTGCTCATGTGCTCGGGCTTGAGGATGTTCAAGTGCAGGTTGCCGTCGCCGATGTGCCCGTACCAGACCACCTCGTAGTCGGGGTAGTGCTGGCTGACGATGGCATCGATGTCGCGCAGGAACGCCGGCACCTTGGAAACCGTGACCGAGATGTCGTTCTTGTAGGGCGTCCAGTGCGAGATGGTCTCGGACAGGTATTCGCGCAGCTTCCACAGGTTTTTCAGCTGGGTCTCGCTCTGGCTCATCACCCCGTCCAACACCCAGCCCTGCTCGACACAGTGTTCGAAAGTGGCCAGTGCTTCGTTGGCCACGTCCTCTGTACTGGCTTCGAATTCCAGCAACGCGTAGAACGGGCAGTCGGTGGAGAACGGCGCCGGCACGTCGCCACGGGCCATAATCTTGGCCAGGCCCTTGTCGGAAAAGAATTCGAACGCAGTGAGGTCGAGTTTGCCCTGGAAGGCATGCAGCACGGGCATGATCGAGTCGAAGTCCGGCGTGCCCAGCACCATCGCAGTGAGGTTGCGCGGGGCGCGGTCCAGGCGCATGGTCGCCTCGACCACGAAGCCCAGCGTACCTTCGGCGCCGATGAACAGCTGGCGCAGGTCATAGCCGGTGGCGTTCTTGATCAAGTCCTTGTTCAGCTCCAGCAACTCGCCCTTGCCCGTGACCACCTTCAGGCCGGCAACCCAGTTGCGGGTCATGCCGTAGCGGATCACCTTGATGCCGCCGGCATTGGTGCCGATGTTGCCGCCGATCTGGCTGGACCCGCTGGAGGCGAAATCGACCGGGTAATAAAGGCCCTGCTCTTCGGCGAAGTTCTGCAACTGGCGGGTGATGACGCCTGGCTGGCAGACCACGGTGCGGTCGAAAGCATTGAAGTCGACAATCTGGTTCATGTAGTCGAAGGCAACCACCACCTCGCCATTGGCCGCCACGGCACCGCCGGAGAGCCCGGTGCGGCCACCGGATGGCACCAGCGCTACGTGATTGCGATTTGCCCAGCCGACGATGGCCTGCACCTGCTCCACGCTTTTGGGGAACACGATGGCGCTGGGTGCGGGCGGGTAATGCTTGGTCCAGTCCTTGCCATAAGCTTCCAAGGAAGCCGCGTCAGTCAGGACCTTGCCAGGGTCGACAAGGGTCATCAGTTCATCAATTACAGCGGGGTGGGTCATCGCTGGAACTCTCGACTTATTCATAGTCACCCTGAGCACTCTTCACCTGTCGGGATAAGCTCAGATTGTGTCGCGTATGCTAGCATAGCCCTCCCGCTGTTCATGCTAAGGCCCACGCCGCGCCTAGCATCACCCCTCGCCATTTTTCTCCGGGATACAGGTTTACGCAGATGAGCAAGACTTCTCTCGACAAGAGCAAGATCCGCTTCCTTCTTCTTGAAGGTGTGCACCAGAACGCGGTCGATACTCTCAAGGCTGCCGGCTACACCAACATCGAATACCTCACGGGTTCGCTGCCGGAAGCCGAGCTGAAGGAAAAGATCGCCGATGCCCACTTCATCGGCATCCGTTCGCGCACCCAGCTGACTGAAGAGATCTTCGACTGCGCCAAGAAACTGGTCGCTGTGGGCTGCTTCTGCATCGGCACCAACCAGGTCGACCTGGAAGCTGCCCGCGAGCGCGGTATCGCCGTATTCAACGCCCCGTACTCGAACACCCGTTCGGTAGCTGAGCTGGTGCTGGCCGAAGCCATCCTGCTGCTGCGCGGCATCCCCGAGAAAAACGCCTCCTGCCATCGTGGCGGCTGGATCAAGAGCGCGGCCAACTCGTTCGAAATCCGTGGCAAGAAGCTGGGCATCGTCGGCTACGGCTCGATCGGTACTCAACTGTCGGTACTGGCTGAAAACCTCGGGATGCAGGTGTACTTCTTCGACCCGCTGACCAAGCTGCCGCTGGGTAACGCCGTTCAGGTCGCGAGCCTCAACGAGCTGCTGGGCCTGGCCGACATCGTTTCGCTGCATGTGCCTGAGCTGCCATCCACCCAGTGGATGATCGGCGAGAAAGAAATCCGCGCGATGAAGAAGGGCGCGATCCTGATCAACGCCGCCCGTGGCACAGTTGTCGAGCTGGACCACCTGGCCGCCGCGATCAAGGACAAGCACCTGATCGGCGCCGCCATCGACGTGTTCCCGGTAGAGCCGCGTTCCAACGACGAAGAGTTCGAAAGCCCGCTGCGCGGCCTGGACAACGTGATCCTGACCCCGCACATCGGTGGTTCCACCGCCGAAGCCCAGGCCAACATCGGCCTGGAAGTGGCCGAAAAACTGGTCAAGTACAGCGACAACGGTACCTCGGTATCCTCGGTCAACTTCCCTGAAGTGGCCCTGCCGGCGCACCCAGGCAAGCACCGCCTGCTGCACATCCACGAAAACATCCCAGGCGTGCTCAGCGAGATCAACAAAGTCTTCGCCGAGAACGGGATCAACATCTCCGGTCAGTTCCTGCAGACCAACGAGAAAGTGGGTTACGTGGTCATCGACGTCGATGCCGAGTACTCCGACCTGGCGCAAGAAAAACTGCAGCACGTCAAGGGCACCATCCGCTCGCGCGTACTGTTCTGAGCTTGATTGCGGTATAGAAAAGGGAGGCCCAGGTGGCCTCCCTTTTTCGTTCTTCTGTGAACCCCTGGGCCCGCTTCGCAGGCCTTTCGCGACGCAAGGTCGCTTCTACAGAAGATAGGGTCGCAATGGTTACTTCACCTCAACGGTGATCTTCTTCGATTCGACGCTTGGCTTGAACGGCACGTGATACTGGTCGCCCAGCACCAACTGCAAGGTGTGCTTGCCCGGCGTCAGGGTAATGGTGGCCTCGGTCTGTGCCTTGCCGAAATGCAGCACCTGTGGGCCCGCCGGCAGCGCAACACCGCTCTCGGGCATCAGGCTGGTGGGCAGTGGCTGGTCAGCCAACGGCTCCTTGTCGACATCCACCAGCAGGTGGTGGTGGCCGGTGTGTGGCGTCTGGTCGCCCGCAGGCTTGAGCCCCATGCCTTCGATGCCGAACTTGACGGTGAAGGTCTTGTCGACCGTTGCACCATCGGCGGGGGAAACGATGAAGACCTTGGCATCCTTGGGCGGCTCCTGGCTCTTCAGCGCATCCGCAGCGCTGGCCAATAGCGAGGCCCCCATCAGCAGACCGGCAACGGCAGCACGCGAAAATAGGCTGTTCATTCACTTCTCCTGTGATTCACTTGAAAGCCGCCGCCAGAAAATTCCTACGGCGGCGGCTGTTCACCATAGCCCACAAAGAGAAATATTTCAGTTAGGGTTAAACCTCGCCAAGGCTTCAAGGTCATAGGCTGCGCTCGACCACGACGAGGAAGAAAGTCGTGGCGAAAGTTATTCATTTGCCAAAGAAAGGGGCTTTACATGCGTTCGACCATAGGCGTACTGCTGGCAGTACTCATCACGCCATTGGCTCAAGCCGAGCTGATAGACGAAATAGCCGACCGGGGCGAACTGCGCATTGCCGTGCAGGCCGACAACTCGCCATATGCCTTCAAGGAAAACGACCACCTGACCGGTTTCGACATCGAGTTCGGCCAGGAGCTGGCCAAAGAGCTGGACCTGCGGGCCGAATTCATCGAAACCCCTGCCGCCGAAGCGTTGCCAGGGGTGCAAAGTGGAACCTACGACATCACCCTGACGCCGGCAGAAAGCGCACCCAAGGCCGACACCCCGTTCGATGTCAGCCAGCCATTCGGCGAGAAGAAACTGGTGATCCCGTTCCAGAAAGGCAACCCCGCGTTCGAGGGCGCAGTGAACAATGCGCTGCAGCGGCTCAAGGACAGTGGCCGTACTGCAGAGCTTGAGCAGAAGTGGTTCAAGGGTGTGCAGGAGACTGCTGCCGGGCAATAACTGATTTGTCGCCTGTACCGGCCCCTTCGCGGGACAAGCCCGCTGCCACAGATATGTCACAGTTCGCCAGAATTGCGCGGTATTTGTGGGAGCGGGCTTGCCCCGCGAAGAGGCCGGAAGAGAATTAAGCTAAAAGTCCAGCCAGCGCTCGCTGCGCTTCTTCCAGCTCCAATTCGCTGAACACCAGCACTCCCTCGCGCCGCAACAGCGCCGTAGTCACCCCTTCACCCGGCACCTTCACCCCGGCAAACGCGCCGTCGTAGGTCAACCGGTTGCCACACGAAGGGCTGCCAGCCTTGAGCACCGCCACCCGGATACCATGCCGACGCACCAGCGCCAGCGCCTGCTGCGCACCGGCCAGGAACGCAGCACTGACAACCTCGCCACTCACCGTGATCACCTGCGCGCCACCGTCGAGCACAGCGCCACCCTGCCCTCCCGGGATTTCCGCCGCCGGGCGCGGTGTCGGCAAACCGCCAGCCACTTCAGGGCACAACGGCACCACACGCCCTTCGGCCTGCCAGCGCTGCAACAGATCAGGATGGCCGCTGGCTCGGCCGTCATAACGCACCGGCTGCCCTAGCAGGCAAGCGCTGACCAGCACCCTGGGCAAGTCAGAACGGGTCATTGCCACGGCGCCGGAACCAGCCCGTCAGCGATAGCCTTTCGCGTCCGGCCGGCAAGACTTCGTGCGGCACCTCGCCCGACAGGAAAATCACCAGGCTGCCGGCCACCGGCTGCACGTCGTGCACCACATCGTCAGCCAGGAACATGCGCAACTGGCCGCCATCCTCCGGCTGCCAGTCTTCATTGAGGTAAAGCACCGCCGAAACCATGCGCCGGTCGTCATCGCGAAAACGGTCCAGATGCCGGCGATAAAACGCCCCCGGTGGATACAGGGCGAAATGGCACTCAAAGTCTTCAAGCCCGAGGAACAAGCCCTGATTGATGGCCAGCCGCACGTGGTCCATAGCCGCCAGGTATTGGTCGCACGCCTCGGCCTGGCCGGGGTCGATCCACTCGATCTGGTCGCCACGGATCGCCTCGCGCACCTCCTGGGAAACGCCGCGCCCAACCCCGGCAGGGTTAAGCTGGCCTTCTGCATCACGGCGCCGACATTCGGCCGCTAGCGCACGCACCAGTTCACCAGGCAGAAAAAGGGCCTGCTGCGACCAGCCATGGGTGGCCAGATCGTCGACGACGGCCGCAAGCATCGGGTGTTCAGGGGATATGTGCATGGCGCGCATCATATCCATTAGCCCTGCACTCGCACAGCGCCACTTGGCCGAGAATCACGCGCGTATCTCGACAAACCGACGCCGAGCCAAGGACAATAGCCATCTGCCGACAGGAGTCCTGAATGCGCCGTCTGTTTTCCCTGCTTCTGCTGATGATCTGCACCATGCCTGTCTGGGCAGACAGCCTCGATCAACTGTACAAGGCCGCCGGCTGGCCCGACCAGCGCGCCCATTTCAATGATGCCGTGAGCGCCGCCCAGCAGCGCTACCGCAACAGCCTGCCGCCTGCCGTTTACCAGGCGCTGGTCAACAACAGCAACCAGCGCTTCCAGGCCGAGGGTATGGATCGCCGTGCCCTGGCGCAGCTGCGTAGCGCCTTGCCCAACCCTGCGCCGGCGCTGGCCTTCTTCCAGTCGCCGCTGGGGCGCAAGATCGTCGCCGCCGAATTGCTGGCCACGCGCAAGGACCAGTTGGCCAAGAACGCCAAAGGCCTGCCGAAGATCCAGGCCAGTGACAACCGCCTGCTGATCATCGGCCACCTGGCCCAGGCACTCCCGGCCCGCGAAGCCGGTGCCGAGGTTAGCCTGGCGATCGCCGGGGTGGCTGCCGACAGCTTGAGCTCGATGATCCCCGGCCTGTTCGGTGGCGGCCAGGCCCAGGGCCTGCTCGACGGCCAGCGCCAGCGGCTGATGAGCCAGATTGGCGAAGACCTCAACAACACCTTGCTGTACGTCTACCGAGACTTGTCAGACGCCGAACTCGAGCAGTTCGCTACCTTTGCCGAATCGCCGGAAGGCAAGGCGTATTACCAGGCTGCCGTGGCTGCCGTGCGCGCAGGGCTGGCGGTCGGCCAGAACGGCGCCAACCTCAAGTAATCAGCCCAGGCGCTGATCGATGAAGTCGAAGTAGCGCTGGCGAATGCCCGGCAGCTCGTTGGCCAGGTGGTGGCGAGCCTCGGGCAGCATGAGGATCTGCGCTTCGCTGAACTTGGCCTTGAGCACCTTGAGGTTATACGGCCAGTCCACGGTGCCATCCGCCTCTCCCTGAATGATCAAAGGCTGCCGCGTGCTGCACGGGGCGGCTTCGATACGCTTGACCCAGGCCATCAGCGCGCCAACCCAGGCGGTGGGCAAGCGACGCGGCTGCAGCGGGTCGGCCTGCAGAAACGGCAAGAACGCCGGGTCGTTGGTGTTTTCGCTGAAGCGCCGTTCGATGCCATTGACGAAATGGCGCAGCACCCGATAACTGACTTTCGACCACAGCCAGGCACGTGGGCGCACCAGCGGCGCCAACAGGATCACCTGGCCATCGATCGGACTTTTTGCGCCCTGGTGCAGCAGGTGGTCCACGGCAATCGCCCCGCCCGTGCTTTGCCCGCACATGTGCCACGGTCGCGGCAGGTCAAGGCTCCGCGCCTGCTCGAACAAAGCGTCCAGCACCTGCTGGTACAGCGCGAAATCAGTGATGCTGGCGCGCTCGCCGCTGGACAACCCATGCCCAGGCAGGTCGCAACTGATGACCGTGTAGCCCTGCTTCAACGCCCATTCGATCACATGCCGGTACAGGCCCATGTGGTCGTAATAGCCATGCAGCAGAAACAGCGTCGCAACAGGCTGCGGCGGCAGCCAGGCTTGCCCGACCAGCTCGAAACCCGCTGCCTGGAAGCCACCCAGCCAGCTCTGCGCCGACAGGTTCAGGCCATAGAAACGCTGGTAGTCCTGGGCCGGCGCAGACAGGGGCTGGCGAGCGCTCAAGGGCTCGAGGGTGGGGCGCAGGCGGTCGGGCTGAAAAGCAACAGGCATCAGGTACATCCAAAGCGAAGCGAGTATTGATCTGGGATATTCAGCTCTTGGCCCCATCGTGGCAAGCTTGGGCACTTTTATTGCCTGAACTGGCCTCATCGCCGGCAAGCCGGCTCCTACAAGGGCCGCATGTTTTCCACAGCCGCCGCTGTACCTGTGGGAGCCGGCTTGCCGGCGATGAGGCCAGCAAAAACAACAGCGAATTCTTCATGCAGACGCCAATCAAACGGGTAATCATGGCCACCGCGGTGCTGCTCGGCGCCGCCGTGCTCTGGTGGGCCTATGACAATTTCCAGTCCCGCTACCTGCGCCCCTTCGACAACCAGGCCACCCTGTTCGACGGCAGCCAGTTGCGCCTGCCCGCGGCACTCGCAGGCCCTGGCCCGATCCGCGTGGTGCATTTCTGGGACCCGGCCTGCCCCTGCAATGTCGGCAACCAGCAGCACCTGGCCGACCTGGTCAGCCACTTTGCAGGCGCTGATGTAACGTTCCACTTCGTGCAAAAACCCGGTAGCCACGGCCAGTTGCCGGCCAACCTCACACGCTTGCAACCCATCGCCAACCTGCCTGGTAGCGAGCATCTGCCCGCCTCCCCCGCCGTGGCGATCTGGGACCGTCAGGGCAACCTTGCCTATTTCGGCCCCTACAGCGAAGGCGCGGTGTGCAATGCCAGCAACAGCTTCATCGAGCCGATCCTCAAAGCGCTGCTCGATGATCGCCAGGTCAGCGCATCCAATACGCTTGCAGTTGGCTGTTACTGCCCTTGGGCCGGCTGACGCACCCGCGCCGGGTTACCCACCACCACCGCGCCCGCCGGCACATCGCGGGTTACCACACTGCCCGCGCCGACCACCGCGTTGTCGCCGATGGTCACCCCGGGCAGGATGATCGCCGCACCGCCAATCCACACGTTGTTGCCGATGGTCACCGGCCGCCCGCTTTCCAGCCCGCTGCGGCGCTGCTCGGGGTCAAGCGGGTGGTCGGCGGTGTAGATCTGCACCGCTGGGCCGATCTGGCAGTCATCGCCGATGCGCACCGGCAGCACGTCGAGAATCACGCAGTTGAAATTCATGAAGGTATTGCGGCCGACACTGATGTTGTAGCCATAGTCACAGAAGAACGGCGGGCGAATCACGGTGCCCTCGCCCACATGGCCGAAGTGCTCGGCGAGCAAGCCGTTGCGGGCTTCATTGAGCAACTCGAAGCTGCTGTTGTAACGGTGCATCCAGTGCTTGCTGGCAATTTGCTCGGCCTGCAGCTCGGGGCAACTGGCATGGTAGGGCTGGCCGCTGAGCATTTTCTGTTTTTCGCTGAGGGACATGGAATCTCCTGTCGGGGGCTATGCTCTGTTCGCGAATACGTCGAAGATCGGACCACAGTTTCCGCTCGAATGCACAAGGAGTCTCGATGAAGCGCAGCCTGACCCTGTTGGCCGTGGTCGTGGCCGTAGCTGCCGGCGCTGGTTACTGGTACGTGCATGGCAAGCTGCCGCAGCGTGACGGCGAGGTGGTGATCGCCGGCCTGCAGGCCCCGGTCAGCGTGCGCTATGACGCCCGCGGCGTGCCGCACCTGCAGGCGCAGAACGAAGCGGACCTGTACCGCGCCTTCGGTTACGTGCATGCCCAGGACCGGCTGTTCCAGATGGAAATCATGCGCCGCCTGGCGCGTGGCGAGTTGGCCGAAGTGCTGGGCGACAAGCTGCTGCCCACCGACACCCTGTTTCGCAGCCTGCGCATCCGCGACCAGGCTGCCTTGATGGTGCAGCGGCTGGACCGCCAGTCACCTGCATGGCAAGCCCTGCAAGCCTATCTTGACGGCATCAACGCTTGGCAGGCCAGCCACCCCAAGCCCATGGAGTTTGACCTGATCGGCATCACCCCCAGGCCGTTCACCGCCGAAGACACCTTGAGCATTGCCGGCTACCTGGCCTACAGCTTTGCTGCCGCGTTCCGCACCGAGCCTGCGCTCACCTACATCCGCGATCAGCTCGGCCCGCAGTACCTGAAGATCTTCGACCTCGACTGGCGCCCTGACGGTGCGATCCGCACGCCACTGGCCGCCGCAGACTGGCAAAGCCTGGAAGCCCTGGCGCGGCTCAGCCACGAGGCCCTTGGCGATGCAGGTATCCCGCAGTTCGAGGGCAGCAACGCCTGGGCCATTGCAGGTAGCCGTACCCGCAGCGGCAAGCCATTGCTGGCCGGTGACCCGCACATCAGCTTCGCGGTGCCGGCCGTGTGGTACGAGGCAGAGCTGTCGGCGCCTGGCTTCAACCTGTATGGCTATTTCCAGGCGCTGAACCCGTTCGCGCTGCTCGGGCACAACCGTGACTTCGGCTGGAGCCTGACCATGTTCCAGAACGACGATGTCGACCTGATTGCCGAAAAGGTCAACCCGGCCAACAACGACCAGGTCATGGTCGATGGCCAATGGCGGCCCCTGGAAAAGACCGAGCAGAAGATCGCCGTCAAAGGCCAGCCGCCCGTCACCGTCGAACTGCGCCGCTCCCCTCACGGGCCGATCGTCAACGAGGTGCTGGGGGCAACCGCCGGCGCCACACCCATCGCCATGTGGTGGGCATTCCTTGAGACCGACAACCCGATCCTCGAAGGTTTCTACCAACTCAACCGCGCCGACACCTTGGCCAAGATGCGCGAAGCGGCCGCCAAGGTACACGCGCCGGGGCTGAACTTCGTCTGGGCCAACGCGCGTGGCGATATCGGCTGGTGGGCAGCGGCGCAACTGCCGATCCGCCCGGAGGGCGTCAACCCGACCTTCATCCTCGAGGGTGCCAGCCCACAGGCCGACAAGCTGGGGTTCTACCCCTTCAACGTCAACCCACAGCAGGAAAACCCGGCCAGTGGCTACATCGTTTCGGCCAACTACCAGCCACCAGCGGTGGTGCCAGTACCAGGCTACTACAACCTTGCGGACCGGGGCCGGCAGCTGGACCGCCAGCTGGCCAACGCGCAAGTGAAATGGGACACCGAAAACAGCCAGGCGCTGCAACTGGACACCGCCAACGATTACGGCCCTCGCACGCTGGCGCCGTTACTGGCGACCCTGCGCGGCGTCGCCCAGGGCGATGAGGAAAAGGAGCTGGTCGAGCAACTGGCGGCCTGGCGCGGTGACTACCCGCTGGACTCGACCAGCGCCACCCTGTTCAACCAGTTCCTGTACCAGCTGGCGTATGGCGCGCTGCACGACGAGCTCGGCGATACCTGGTTCCCGGTGCTGATCAGCACCCGCGCCATCGACGCCGCCCTGCCACGCCTGGCCGCCGATGCCGAATCGCCGTGGTGGAACACCCGCGGGGCCACTCAACCAACCGACCGCACCGCCGTCGTGCGTGGCGCCTGGCAGCAGACGCTCAAGCACCTGCGTGAAACCATCGGCAAAGACCCGGCCAGCTGGCAATGGGGCAAGGCGCATACGCTGACGCACAACCATCCGCTGGGGGTGAAGAAGCCGCTGAACCTACTGTTCAACGTAGGGCCGTTCGCGGCGCCCGGCACCCATGAAGTGCCCAATAACCTGTCTGCGAAGATCGGGCCGGCACCCTGGCCAGTGACGTATGGACCTTCGACACGGCGGCTGATCGATTTTGCCGATGCCGGGCAGGCGCTGACCAGTAACCCGGTAGGGCAAAGTGGGGTGCCGTTCGACAGGCACTTTGCGGATCAGGCCGAGGGGTACGTCGAGGGGCGCTACCAGCGCGCACAGATGGGGGTTATTCCGGCGCAAAGCACACTCAAAGCGGTGCCTGTAGGAGCGGGCTTGCCCGCGAAGGGCCGCTAAATCCACCCCATCAACCACTGCCAGCACCAAAAAAAAACGCCGACGCAATGCGCCGGCGTTTTCCATGCAGGGCCGAATCAGAACGCCGGTAGCACCGCACCGCTGTACTTCTTGGCGATGAATTCCTTCACCTCTGGGCTGGTCAGGGCCTTGGCCAGCTTCTGGATAGCCTCGCTGTCCTTGTTGTCCGGGCGGGCAACCAGGAAGTTCACGTACGGCGAGTCGCTACCCTCGATTACCAGCGCATCCTTTGCCGGGTTCAGGCCAGCTTCAAGCGCGTAGTTGGTGTTGATCATGTCCAGGTCGACCTGGTCCAGTACCCGCGCCAGCATGGCCGATTCAAGCTCCTTGAACTTCAGCTTCTTCGGGTTCTCTGCAATGTCCTTCGGGGTGGCCAGGGCGTTTTTCGGGTCTTTCAAGGTGATCAGGCCAGCCTTCTGCAGCAGGATCAGGGCACGGCCGCTGTTGCTGCCTTCGTTAGGGATGGCAACGGTTGCGCCGTCCTTCAGCTCGGACAGGTTCTTGATCTTCTTCGAGTAGCCACCGAATGGCTCCACGTGCACGCCGATCACGGTTTCCAGGTGGGTGCCTTTACCTTCGTTGAAGCTCTTCAGGTACGGGAGGGTCTGGAAGTAGTTGGCGTCCAGGCGCTTCTGGTCAACTTGCACGTTAGGCTGCACATAGTCGGTGAAGACCTTGATTTCCAGGTCCACGCCCTCTTTGGCCAGGGTCGGTTTGATCAGCTCAAGGATTTCAGCGTGGGGTACCGGGGTGGCGGCAACCACCAGTTTCTCGGCGGCAGCAGCCAGGCCGGAGAACGACAGGGCGGCGGCCAGGGCCGTGGTCAGCAGGGTCTTCTTCATGGTGGTCCTTGTTCTGTTTCTGGCCATCGGCGATGGCGAAGTCGGTGCCCAACCGTTTCATCAGCGGGCGTGAGGCGGAAGATACCGAGATTTTTTATTCCGCAACAATACCTTTTAATTAGCTACTTATTCCAAAAACAAACTGCCATTACCGACTTTGCTTATGAGCGATGTCTAGCCTGCGGGGTTGGGCAGGTCGAGGTCTTCTGGCTGGATCTCGTCACTGTCATTGACCAGCAGGGCGAAGTGGATGATGTTCTCCAGCTCGCGGGTGTTGCCGGGCCAGGCGTGGGCTTCCAGTACCTGCTGGGCCGCTTCGCTGATCAGTGGTACCGGGCGTTGCAGGCGTGCGGTGTAGATACCCACGAAGTACTCGGCCAACGGCAGGATATCGCCGCGGCGCTCACGCAGCGGCGGCAGCTCCAGGGCACCCTCGCGCAGGTACTGGTACAGGCGTTCGTTGAACCTGCCGGCCTTCACCACCCGCGCCAGGTCGATACTGGTCGCCGCCACCAGGCGCACATCTACCGGCTGCGGCTGTTGCGCACCGACACGGGTGACTTCGCGGTTTTCCAGTGCGGCCAGCAGCTTGCCCTGGATAGCCAACGGCAAGTCGGCGATCTCATCCAGGTACAGCGTGCCGCCGTTGGCCGAGCCGAACCAACCCGCACGGCTGCTGGCAGTCCCCCCGTGAGCACCGGCGCTGTAGCCGAACAGCTCGGCGTCGGCGTAGGTGTGGCTGATGGCCGCGCAGTTGACCGAAACAAACAGCCCGCCGCGGTCGCTGGCGCGATGGATCTGCCGGGCCAGCAGCTCCTTGCCGGTGCCGGTCTCGCCGCGGATCAGCACCGGCAGCGGTTGCGGCGCCAACAGTTCGAGGGCCTTGCGCAACTGCTGCGAGCGCGGGTCGATGAACACCAGTGCCTTGGCACGAATGCTCAGTGGGCTCTTGTCCAGTTCAGGGAAGGTCAGCAGGGGCTGGCCGAACGGGTTTTGAAAGGTCATGACGAACTCCCGCCCCAGGCCTCCAGCGGCCGGGCGTCAGGCTAACGATAAACAGTAGGGCCGATCAGGCGCGGCGCAGTGCGCGCTGCTCAACCCGGCTTTGCAGGCGATACAGGTAGGCGAAGCCCTGCTCCCAGCGTTCATGCCCAGACTTCACGTTGATGTGCCCGGCGTTGCTCAGCAACCCTGCTTCAGCCCCCCAGGCCTGAGCCAGGAACAGCGCGCGCGGCACGGTCACCGCCGGGTCGTTGTCGGAGCTGACCACCTGGCTTGGGAATGGCAACACCTGCAGCGGGATCGGCGCGAAGTTGCGCAAGGCGGGCGAGCAGGTCGGCCGCTCGACGTCGGCCGGTGCCACCAACAGCGCGCCACGCACCCGGCGCAGCAAGGCCGGGCTGGCCTGCTCGGCCCAGTGGGCGACCGTGATGCAACCCAGGCTGTGGGCGATGAGAATTACCGGCGAGTGTTCAGCGGCGATTGCCTGCTCCAACGCCTGCACCCAGTCCTGGCGCTGCGGAGTCAGCCAGTCCTGCTGCTCGACCCGGGCGCTGTTGGGCAAGGTGCGCTGCCAGTGACTCTGCCAATGGTTGTCTGGCGATCCTTGCCAGCCCGGCACAATCAGGTAGCGAATCGACTCATTGCGCATGGGGACGCCTCCAGTAAGTTTGCGTGCTTGGAGACAAGTATAGGGACGGGTTTATATTCGTAAAGGAATAAGAAGCTATTTATTAATAACTTTTAGTATAAAGCTGAGCGAGGCTCGCCAAGGCATGTTTAGCGCCTGTGAGATCGAGCGCCGCCCGCGCGGCGCTTCGCGGGGCAAGCCCGCTCCCACATTTGTTGCAACGTGCCATGGCCTGATGGGCCATAGTTGTTAGCCTTGGTGGCTCGACGAGGTTTTTCGGCTGGCACTGCTGCCGCCTCACCTGTCTTCAGCCATGCGCCAAGGCGGACAACCATGGCCTGACTGGAATGGCACGTTGCAACAAATGTGGGAGCGGGCTTGCCCCGCGAAGCGCCGCGCGGGCGGCGCTCGATCTCAAGAGCACTGAAGATCCCAAGGCAAGCGCTTCGCGAAGCGCCGCGCGGGCGGCGCTCGATTTGTGCATCACCACAGAACCCAAGCCAGGCCCCAGGTGGAGCCACGCTTGCAACATTTCGGGACGAACAAAAAAAGGGCCTACCCCTGCCAAGAGATAAGGCCCATAAGCACTTGCCTGAAGAGGGTTTGCCGATCAGCGCGCGGTGATCACCGCCAATTTGCTGATACCTGCACGTTCGATCGCGGCCATGGCTCGCGCCACCTCGCCGTAGTTGACGCCGTCGTCAGCCTGCAGCTGCACACGCACTTGTTCGTCCTTGGCCTTGGCCGCCTTGAGGCTGGTTTCCAGCAGGTCCGGCTGGATCTCGTCCTTGTTGATGAACAGCTTGCCGCCGCCATCGATGCTCACCACCAGCGGGTCCTTCTGCTCCACCGGGGCCACGGCCTCGGTCTTGGGCAGGTTGATGGGGATGGCGTTGGTCAGCAGTGGTGCAGTGACGATAAACACCACCAGCAGCACCAGCATGACGTCTACCAGGGGCGTGACGTTGATTTCACTGAGGACTTCGTCGTTGTCCTGGGTCGAAAAGGCCATATCAGGACGCCTCCTTCACCGGCTGGGTGAAACCGGTTTGCGCCTTTTGCACGGCGGGGTGCACCAGTACGCGGAAGGCACTCTTCTGCGCCAGGCTATAGAAGTCGTGGGCGAAATCATCCAGGTCGGCGGCGGTCAGCTTGAGCCGGCGCAGGAAGTAGTTGTAGACCAGCACCGCAGGCACCGCGACAGCGATACCCACACCCGTGGCGACCAGTGCCGCGCCGATGGGGCCCGCCACGGTTTCCAGGCTGGCCGAGCCTGCCGCGCTGATGCCCTTGAGGGCTTCCATGATGCCCCACACGGTACCGAACAGGCCGATGAACGGCGACGTACTGCCGATACTGGCCACCACGGCCAGGCCGGTTTCAAGCGAGCGGCGCTCACGCACGATCTGCTGGCGCAGGGCACGTTCCAGGCGGTCCTGGTGATTGATCGCGTGGCTCAGGTCGTTGGCCTGGGCCTCGCCGACGGCAATCGCGGCATAACCAGACTGGGCGACGCGGGCCGCCGGGCCAGGCAGCTCATGGCTGATTTGCGCCGCCGCATCCAGGCTCGAGGCTGCCCAGAATTGCTGGTGGAAGCGTTTGTCCTGATTCTTCAGCCGCACGAACTGCACGACCTTGACCAGGGCCAAGCCCCAGGTAGCGACAGAAAAACCTACCAGCAGCCAGATGACTGCGCTTTCAACGGACTCGAGGGGGGATGCCAACAGGCTCATGAGAGTGTCTTCCTATGCTCTGCAAATAATGTTCTGGCGAAAATCAACGAAGCTTGAAATCGATCGGCACACTGACCCAGCCGGCCTGGGCCACATCGCCCTGCTTGGCGGGCACGAAACTCCAACGCTTGACCGCAGCCAGGGCGGCGGCGTCGAGGGCATCGCGACCGCTGCTTTTCTGCAGCTGGATCTGCCCTGGCTTGCCGCTGGGCAAGACCTCGACTCGCAGCAGCACGGTGCCTTCCCAACCGCGGCGCTGGGCCATCTGCGGGTACTCCGGCGCCGGGTTCTTCAGGTACGCGGCGTTGGCCGAAGCGGGCGTTACCGGAGCCGGCGCGGGTGGCGCAGGCGGTGCGGGGGCCGCCACCGGCGCAGGCGCAGGGGGTGGTGCCTCGACGGGTTTGGGCTGCGGCTTGGGCGCCTGCTTGACCACGGGCTTGGGCAGCGGCTTTGGCTTGGGTTTAGGCTTGGCGGCCAGCTCGTCAACGACCGGCGGCGGTGGCTCCACCACCGGCGGTGCCGGGGCCGGCGGAGGCGGCTCGACCACGGGCGGCGCAGGTGCCGCGAACTCGATGGTCATGGGCGGAATCTGTGGTGGTACCACCGGCAGCTCAGGCGTCGGGGCTTGGCTTACCCAGTAAGCGGCGGCGCCGTGCAAGGCCAGCACCAGAAAGCCCAACGCCAGCTTGTCGCGGCGCTTGAGGCCGCTGACCGGCGTGCGTTGCAGCCGCAGCTGGCCCAGCGGCAGGCGAAGTGTCCGTCCAAGCTCGACCAGGTCACCCGGGGCCGGGCGCCATGGCTGGTCGTAGGCCCTGACGGCCGTCTGGACATTACCCATTGATCAAACTCCTGGGGTTCTTGATTCAGGTGTGTGGCTGAATCATCGGGGCCAGAGGCTTATCTCTTAAAGTAATGTTTAAAATTAAAGTTAGATCGTTTAAGCATATTGATTTTGGGTGGCTGCTTGGAAGCCACGTGATTCGCGGGATTCGTAATAGCAGCGCAAAACCGATGCATTGCAGGCATGGAAAATATTCGTGCAAGGCATCGAATTGCCGCGAGGGCTGCGCCCTCGATCGCGGGTAAACCCGCTCCTACAGGAGTTCGGCGGCGATTCTTACACGGGTAATAAAAAGCCCGGGACCATGCCCGGGCTTTTCGATGATCTGAGGGATCAGATATCCGCCACCTTCTGCCAGACCTTCGGCCTGAAGAACAGCGTCTCGCCCCGCGCCAGCCCAGTCAGGCTGTCGTGGTCCTTGACCACCTCGGCCTCGATCAACTCGCTCTGCCCTTCCACCTTCAACGTCACCCGCGTAGTCGCCCCCAGCGGGCGAATATCACGAACCTCGGCGGCATGGTGCCCTTCAGTCTCATGGCGAGACAACGACACCTCGTGCGGGCGGAACAGCACGTGATTGCCTTCGCTGAGCGCCAGGCGATTGGAGTCGCCGAGGAAGTGATAGACGAAGTCGTTGGCCGGCTTCTCGTACACTTCGCCCGGCGAGCCGATCTGCTCGATCACGCCCTTGTTCATCACCACGATGCGGTCCGCCACTTCCATGGCTTCTTCCTGGTCGTGGGTCACGAATACCGAAGTCAGGTTGATGTCTTCATGCAGCCGTGCCAGCCAGCGGCGCAGCTCCTTGCGCACTTTGGCATCGAGGGCGCCGAACGGCTCGTCGAGCAGCAGCACCTTGGGCTCCACCGCCAGGGCACGGGCCAGGGCGATACGCTGGCGCTGGCCCCCGGAGAGCTGCTCAGGGTAGCGGTCGGACAACCAATCCAGCTGCACCATGTTCAGCAGATCATGCACCTTTTCGGTGATCTTGCTCTCGCTCGGGCGCTCGCCCTTGGGCTTCATGCGCAGGCCGAACGCGACGTTGTCGAACACGCTCATGTGGCGGAACAGCGCGTAGTGCTGGAACACGAAACCGACGTTGCGATCACGCACATCGTGGCCCGACACATCCTCGCCGTGGAACACGATGCTGCCGTCATCCGGCGTTTCCAGGCCAGCGATGATACGCAGCAGGGTGGTCTTGCCGCAGCCAGACGGGCCCAGCAGGGCCACCAGCTCGCCGCTGTGGATATCCAGGTTGATGTTGTCCAGGGCCTGGAAGCTGTTGAAGCGCTTGCTGACGTTACGAACTTCGATCGACATGAATCATTCCTCCGCGGCGCTATGGCGCAGGCGGTTAATACGGTTCTCGCTCCACTGCTTGAGCAGCAGGATGAAGAGCGCCAGGATCAGCAACAGGCTGGCCACGCTGAAGGCCGCGACGTGGTTGTACTCGTTGTAGAGGATTTCCACGTGCAGCGGCAAGGTGTTGGTGACGCCGCGGATATGCCCCGATACCACCGACACCGCGCCGAACTCGCCCATGGCCCGCGCGGTGCACAGCACCACGCCGTAGATCAGGCCCCACTTGATGTTCGGCAAGGTCACGTGCCAGAACATCTGCCAGCCGTTGGCACCCAGCAGGCGTGCGGCTTCTTCCTCCTGGGTGCCCTGCTCCTGCATCAGCGGGATCAGTTCACGGGCAACGAACGGCACAGTGACGAAGATGGTCGCCAGCACGATGCCCGGCAGGGCAAAGACGATCTGGATATCGTGGTCCTGCAGCCAAGGCCCAAACAGCCCCTGGGCGCCGAACATCAGCACGTAGACCAAGCCGGCAATGACCGGCGACACCGAGAACGGCAGGTCGATCAGGGTCACCAGCACGCTCTTGCCACGGAAGGTGTACTTGCTCACGCACCATGCAGCGCTTACGCCGAACACCAGGTTCAGCGGCACGGAAATGACCACCGCGAGCAAGGTCAGCTTGAGCGCAGACAGCGCGTCAGGCTCGAAGATCGCCTCGAAGAACGTACCAAAGCCGTTCTTCAAGGCCTGCGACACCACAATCACCAGCGGCAGCAACAGGAACAGCGCGAACACCAGCCAGCCAAGGCCGATCAGGATGCGCCGCGAGGTGGCACTGCCACGCCGTGCGGCGTTGGCGGCGGCGGTAGCGCTCAGGGATGAACTGGACATAGCCGGGCCTCCTTCAAGGGGTTTCGATGCGGCGCTGCAGCAGGTTGATCAGCAGCAGCAGGATGAAGGAAACCACCAGCATGAGCACGCCGATGGCGGTCGCGCCGGTGTAGTCGTACTGGTCGAGCTTGACCATGATCAGCAGCGGCAGAATCTCGGTTTTCATCGGCATGTTGCCGGCAATGAAGATCACCGAACCGTACTCGCCGACGCCACGGGCAAAAGCCAAGGCAAAGCCGGTGAGCCAGGCGGGCAACAGAGCCGGCGCCAGGATGTGGCGGAACACCTGCAGTGGTTTTGCGCCCAGGCAGGCCGCAGCCTCTTCGACTTCACGCGGGATATCTGCCAGCACCGGCTGCACCGTACGCACCACGAACGGCAGGGTGACGAAGGTCAGTGCCAGGGTAATGCCCAACGGTGTGTAGGCGATCTTGAAGCCCAGGTCGGTAGCGAACTGGCCCACCCAGCCAGCAGGGGCGTACAAGGCGGTCAGGGCGATACCGGCTACGGCGGTGGGCAGGGCAAACGGCAGGTCGATCATCGCATCGATGATCTTGCGCCCAGGGAAGGTATAGCGCACCAGCACCCAGGCCAGCAGGGTACCGATGACGCCATTGATGATGGCGGCGAACAGGGCGGTGCCGAAACTCAGCTTGAGCGCGGCGATGACCCGTGGCGCGCTGATGATGTTCCAGAACTGCTCCCAGGTGAGCTGCGAGGCATGTATGAACATGGCCGCGAGCGGTATCAGCACGATCAGGCTGAGGTACACCAAGGTGTAGCCCAGTGTCAGCCCGAAGCCGGGTATGACGGGGGAAATGCGACGTGACATAAATATCCCTGGTTGAACGCACGAAGCCCGGAAATAATTCCGGGCTGGTGCAAGCTTCTGAATCCCGGGGCAGCTGCGCAGCCCTTCGCCGGCAAGCCAGCTTCCAAAGGATTACCACAGGCCAGAGCACTGCGCGATTCCTGTAGGAGCTGGCTTGCCGGCGATGGGCCGCCAAGCGGCCCCGCTTTTCCTCGGCCAGTTACTGGGCCTGATAGATCTGGTCGAACACACCACCGTCGTTGAAAAACTTGGGTTGTGCAGTCTTCCAGCCACCGAAGTCCTTGTCGATGGTTACCAAATCCAGTTTCGGGAACTGCTTGCCGAATTCGGCAGCGACTTTCGCGTCACGTGGGCGGTAGAAGTTTTCGGCGGCAATTTTCTGGCCGGCCGGGCTGTACAGGTGCTTGAGGTATTCCTCGGCGATCTGTTCGTTACCCTTTTTCTGCGCGTTCTTGTCGACCACAGCCACTGGCGGCTCGGCAAGGATCGACAGCGAAGGCACGACGATTTCGAACTTGTCGGCGCCGCCGTCTTCCTTCAACGCCAGGAACGCTTCGTTTTCCCAGGCCAGCAGCACATCGCCCTGGCCGTTGTTGACGAAGGTGATGGTCGAACCACGGGCACCGGTATCCAGTACAGGCACGTGCTTGAACAGCTCCTTCACGTATTCGGTGGCTTTGGCTTCGCCACCTTGCTTCAGGCCATAGGCCCAGGCTGCGAGGAAGTTCCAGCGGGCGCCGCCGGAGGTTTTAGGGTTCGGAGTAATGACCGAGACGTCCTTCTTGATCAGGTCGCCCCAATCCTTGATGCCTTTCGGGTTGCCCTTGCGTACCAGGAACACGATGGTCGAGGTGTACGGGGTGCTGGCGTCCGGCAGGCGGGTCTGCCAGTTCTCCGGCAGGGTCTTGCCGAGCTTGGCGATTTCGTCGATGTCGCCGGCCAGGGCCAGGGTCACTACGTCGGCGCGCAGGCCGTCGATTACCGCACGGCCCTGTTTGCCCGAGCCGCCGTGGGACTGCTGGATCTTCACCTTATCGTCCGGGTGCGCTTGCTGCCAGTGCTTGATGAATTCGGCGTTGTACTGCTGATACAGCTCGCGCGTCGGGTCATAGGACACGTTCAACAGTTCGTAGTCCTTGGCGATGGCGGAACCGGCAAAAACGGCACTGGCCAGGGCGGCGAGCGCATAACGGCGGATGGACATGGTGAAGCTCCCGATTGGCATTTTTCTAGTTTTGAGTGTGATGCGGTATCAGCCGGGCTTGTTGCCGGGCTGCTGCAGGCGGAACTTCTCCTTGCGCTCGATCTGCACGACCTGAGCGTTATGCACGGTAATCTCCACCGCACCGAAACGCAGATCGCGCAGGGCGCTCTGGATCTCCCGCAGAATGGTGGCTTCGTCCTGACCGTCGATGCTACGCAGAGATGCACTCATGCTCGTTCTCCTTGGAGTGAGGGTGCCGGGCAGAGGTTTGAAGGGTTTGCGCCTGGCTTGAGGGCAATAGTAGTGAGGCGCGGATATTCTTAAAAATACTGTTTAAGAATGTTTATATAACCATTTTAGAAAATTGCCATGAACACTTGTGGGAGCGGGCTTGCCCCGCGAATGCGATGGTGAATTCACCTAAGCATTCGCGGGGCAAGCCCGCTCCCACAGGGTTCAGAATCAGGTTTTACTAGCGTTTTCAGGCTCGCGGATTTTGTACCAGGCCACATACAGCGCCGGCAGGAACAGCAGCGTCAGCAGCGTCGCACTGATGATGCCGCCAATCATGGCGTAGGCCATCGGGCCCCAGAACACTTCGCGGGCAATCGGGATCATGCCCAGGCTGGCTGCCGCGGCGGTCAGCAGAATTGGCCGGCGCCGGTGGTTGGTAGCTTCCACCACCGCATCCCACGGTGAATAGCCCTGGGCTTCGAACTCGTCGATCTGGGTCACCAGGATCACCGAGTTACGAATGATGATGCCGGCCAGGGCGAGAATCCCGAGAATCGCCACAAAGCCCATCGGCGTGCCGGTCGGCACCAGCGCCAGCACTACACCGATCAATCCCAGGGGCGCCACGCTGACCACCAGGAACAGCTTCTGTGTGCTGTGCAGCTGGATCATCAGGAAGGTTGCCATCAGGAACAGCATCAACGGGATGACCTTGCGGATCGGTCCTTGGGCCTTGGCGCTCTCCTCCACCGTACCGCCAGTAGCCACTTCATAACCGACCGGTAACTGACTGGCGAACTCATCGATCTTAGGCTTGAGCTGCGCCACCAGGTCGGTGGGCTGGATTTCGCCGCTGACCGAGGCCTTGATGGTGATGGTCGGCTTGCGATCGCGGCGCCACACCAGCGGCTGCTCCAGCTCGTAGCGCACGGTGGCGAAGGCGAGCAGGGGTATCGAGGTGCCGCTTGGGGTGACTATCTGCAGGTTCTGCAGCGTGTCCGGCGAGCCTCGCTCGCTGTCCACGGCGCGGGCAACCACATCCACCAGGTAGATATTGTCGTTTACCTCGGTCACCGGCGCGCCACTGACAATGCTGTTCATCACGTTGGCCACGTCTTCGGACGACAGGCCCAGCTGGCGCGCCTTGTCCTGGGCGATTTCGATGCGCAGGACCTTACCGGGCTCGTTCCAGTCGTAGATCATCTCGCCGATGTGCTGGTTGGCATCAAGCAACGTGGCCAGCTCGATCGCGTGCTTGCGCACCTGGTCGATGTCCTTGCCGCTGACGCGGTACTGGATCGGCCGACCTACCGGCGGGCCCATTTCCAGCGACTGCACGTTGGTGCCGATGCCGACGAACTCTTCATGCAGCAGCTTCTGCAGGCGCGCCATCATGCCCGCGCGCTCCTCGAAGCCTTTGCTGACGATGACCAGCTGGGCGTAGTACGGGTTCTGCAATTGCTGGTCCAGGGGCAGGTAAAAGCGGATCGCGCCTTGGCCGATATAGGTACTCCAGCGCACAAGGTCCGGGTCGTCCTTGATTCTGGCTTCGAGGCGGTCGACCACCTTGCGTGTCTCTTCAATCGAGGCGTTTTGCGGCAGGTTGAGGTCGACGAGGATTTCCGGGCGGTCGGAAGACGGGAAGAACTGGTTCTGCACGAAGCGCATGCTGACCAGCGAAAGGACGAACAGCAGGATGGTACCGATGATGGTCAGCCAGCGGTGGCGCATGCACCACAACAACCCACCCTCGAACGCCCGCCCGACACGGCCAGGCTCTGCCTCGTGGGCCTTGAGCTTGTCGGCCTTGAGAATATGCACCCCGAGCACCGGCGCGAAGAACACCGCCACCACCCACGACACGATCAACGCCACGGCGATCACCGCGAACAGGGTATAGGTGTACTCGCCCGCTGAACTGGCATTGAGGCCGATCGGCACGAAGCCGGCCACGGTCACCAGGGTACCGGTAAGCATGGGAAATGCGGTCGAGGTATAGGCAAAGGTCGCGGCATCTTCCTTGCTCTCGCCCATCTCAAGGCGCGTGACCATCACCTCGACGGTGATCATCGCATCGTCCACCAGCAGCCCCAGGGCAATGATCAACGCGCCCAGCGAAATCCGCTGCATGGTGATGCCGCTGTACTCCATGAACACAAAGACCATGGCCAGCACCAGCGGGATCGAGCAGGCCACCACTAGCCCGGCGCGCACGCCCAGGCTGACGAAACTCACCGCCAGCACGATCACCACCGCTTCGAACAAGGCGCTGGTGAAGCCACCGACCGCCTGCTTGACCACCACCGCCTGGTCGGACACGGTGTGCACACCTACGCCCACTGGCAGCTCGCTGACGATGCTTTCCATCTTCTGCTTCAGCGCGGCGCCGAAGACCTGAATGTTACCACCGGCCTTCATGCCGATCGCCAGGCCAATCGCGGACTGGCCGTTGTAGCGGAACATCGGCGAAGGCGGATCGACGTAGCCGCGCTCGATATCGGCGATATCGGCCAGGCGGAAGAAGCGGTCGTTGATCCGCAGGTTGACGGTTTGCAGGTCTTTCTCGGAGGCGAACTGCCCGGTCGTACGTACCGAAATGCGCTCTGGCCCGGCTTCGATCACCCCGGCCGGGGTTACCGTGTTCTGTTGCTGCAGCGCCTGCATGACTTGGCGCTGGTCGATGCCCAGGGCCGCCAGCTTACGGGTGGAGAATTTCAGGTACAGCACCTCGTCCTGGGTGCCGACCAGTTCGATCTTGCCGATATTGGGGACTTCGCGCACCTCGGCTCGGGCCTGCTCCACGTAGTCGCGCAGCTGGCGCATAGTCAGGCCGTCGGCGGTAAAGGCGTAGATGGAACCGAACACGTCGCCGAATTCATCGTTGAAGCCAGGCCCCTGGATGCCCTGGGGGAATTCGCCGCGAATGTCCTGGATCTTCTTGCGCACCTGGTACCAGATGTCCGGTATGTCGCCGGCCTTGGTGGTGTCGCGCAGGTAGACGTAGACGGTGGACTCACCGGGGCGGGTGTAGCTTTTGGTGTAGTCGAGGGAGTCGAGCTCTTCGAGCTTCTTCTCGATGCGGTCGGTGACCTGGTAGAGGGTCTCGTCCTGGGTCGCACCGGGCCAGCGGGTCTGGATCACCATGGTCTTGATGGTGAACGACGGGTCTTCCTCACGGCCCAGGTTGAAATAGGAAAAAATCCCCATCAGCAAACCGACGAACATCAGGTACCAGACGAAGGACTGGTGGCGCAGCGCCCATTCGGACAGGTTGAAGCTTCCTTTCATTGCGCGTCCTCGTCGAATGTAACTTTCTGGCCGGGCTTGAGGCTGTTCACGCCGGCGGTCACCACCCGCTCGCCGGGTTGCAGGCCGGCGCTCACCAGGACGCTGTCGCCTGTGCGCTCGGTCAGCGTAACGTCACGGGTGGCGACTGTTTTCTGTTGGGGGTCGATCACCCAGACCTGGGTTTTGCCATCACGTTCAAGCAGCGCGCTCAGGGGCAGTTCGCTGCGCGGGGTGATCGCCGAGGTCAGGGTTACGCTGATCGCCGTGCCCAGGTGGAACGCAGCCGGGGTGCTGGCCAGGGTCAGCCGGGCACGGCGGGTGCGCGTGGCGGCGTCGGCCTGGGGCTCCAGCTCGCGCAGGGTAGCCGTGGTGTTGATGCTGCTCTCCAGCTGCGAGGCAACGGTGAACGTAAGGTCCTTGCTCAACACTTCGGCGATGCTGATGGGCAGGTCGATGACCGCTTCCTTGACGTCTGGACGGGCCAAGGTGACCACGGCCTCCCCGGCCGTGACGGTCTGCCCGGCTTCGGCCTGCCAGGCGGTGATCACCGCCGCATGGTCGCTGCGCAAGGTGCTGTAATCGAGCTGATCGCGCGCCTGGCTGACCGCCGAGCGGGCCTGCTCCAGGCTGGCACCGGTGGTTTTCAGGTCGGTCTGGGCAATATCCAGCTGGGCCTGGGCGCCGACGCCGCGGTCATACAGCTGCTGCTGGCGACGTGCGTTGGCCTGGGCGTTGATCCACTGCGCCTGAACCCTGGCCAGGTCGCCCTCGGCGGCGCGCAGCTGGTTCTGCTGGTCGGTCGGGTCAAGGGTGGCCAGGGTATCACCGGGCTTCACCTGGGCGCCGACATCCAGCCAACGCCGGGCGATGCGCCCGGATACGCGAAAGCCCAAGGTGCTTTCGAAACGCGCCTGAATGGTGCCGGCGAAGCGGCCCAGTTGTGACTGCGCCTGGGCCTCGACCAAGGTCGACAGCACCGGGCGCACGGCTTCGGGTTGCTCTTCTTCGCTGCCACAGGCAGTCAACAGCAGGCCGGCCGCGCACAGCAGCAATAAACGTTTCATGGCGCGGAGCCTCCATCCTTGGCATCGACTTTTTCAACCTGCATGCCCGGATGCAACAGCTGGCCACCACTGACCACCACCGTCTCACCACCTTTCAAGCCTTGGGCGACGACGATCTTGCCGGTCAGGTAGCGGGTAACCTGGACCTTGCGCAATTCGACCTTGTCGCCCTCACCTACCACCCATACCGCTGGCGCGTGCACCTCCTTGGTCAAGGCCGACCAAGGCAGTTCGATGCTAGGCCTCCCCTGGGCATTGGTCGTGGCCGTCACCGGCGAGCCTAACTGCATGGCTGGCGGCACATTGCGCAGGGCCACCTTGACCTGCACCGTGCCACTCTGCGCGGATACCGTCGGGGTAACTTCGCGGACAAAGCCCTGGGCCTGAACCTTGGGGTCGTCGAGCAGGCTGACGATCACGCCAGCGTCGCTGGGCGGTGCCACCAGCAGCGATTCGTAGACGTTGAACACCGCATCGCGGTCGCCATCGCGGGCCAGGCCGAAGATCGGCTGGGTGGCCTGCACCACTTGGCCGACCTCGGCCTGGCGCTCGGTAATCACCCCATCGGCTTCGGACACCAACGCGGTATAGCTCAGTTGTTCCTTGGCGTTGGCCAGTTGCGCCTGGGCAGCCTTGAGCGCGCTCTGGTTACTGCGCAGCGCGGCCTCGGCGGCGTCGTACTCGCTCTGGCTGGTGTAGCCCTTGGGCAGCAGTTTTTGCTGACGCACAAAGGCGGCGGCGGTCTGCGTCACCCGTGCCTGGGCGGCAAACACTTCGGCCTTGGCCGAGTCGACATTGTTCTGCAGGTCTTTTGGGTCGAGCCGCGCCAGCACCTGGTTGGCCTTGACGTGATCGCCCACATCGACGCTGCGCGAGATGATCTTGCCGCCGACACGGAACGACAGGTCGGTCTGCACCCGCGCCTGCACATCGCCGGTCAGGGTCACCCTGGCAGCAAAATCGGTAGATTGCACCTGCAGCACGCCGACCCGCGGCATGACCTCGGGGGCTTCTTCCTTGCTGCAGCCGGTGAGCATGCCCAGCAGCCCCAAGCATACGACCAACAGTGGACGCGTCACCCTCATGCAGGCTCCTAGCTTGCGCACAAATGATTCGTGGGATGCGACTGTTAGCGTAGATCAGGGTTCAGAAAAAACACTGACGGGGGTCAGTTGGGCGGTGATGGGGGCCTTGCGCGGGCGCGGGGTGCATGCCTTGAATCTTATGCAATTGCAGAAATCGAGCGCCGCGCGGGCGGCGCTCGATCTTATGAACGACACTGGAACATCGGCGAGCCCATTCGGCCCCCAACCAACATCGGACGTCAGGCCGACGCAGCTGCAGCCGTCGGGCGCTTGACCTGCGGCTGCGACACGTTCGCCGCCGCACCTTCTTCGATCGCCTGCTGGATCGCCTTGCGGCGACGTTCTTCGGCCCGGCGGCTGAAGAACCAGACGAAGAAGGTAACCAACGACACCGACAGCAGGATCAGGCTGGCCACGGCGTTGATTTCCGGTTTGACGCCCAGGCGCACCGCCGAGAACACTTCCATCGGCAAGGTGGTCGAGCCAGGGCCGGACACGAAGCTGGCCAGTACCAGGTCATCCAGCGACAGGGCGAACGACATCATGCCACCCGCCGCCAGCGACGGCGCGATCATCGGGATGGTGATCAGGAAGAACACCTTCCACGGTTTGGCTCCCAGGTCCATGGCAGCTTCTTCGATCGACAGGTCCAGCTCACGCAGCCGCGCCGACACCACCACCGCCACATACGCCGCGCAGAACGTGGTGTGGGCGATCCAGATGGTGACGATACCGCGCTCCTGCGGCCAGCCGATCATTTGCGCCATCGCCACGAACAGCAGCAACAGCGACAGACCGGTGATCACCTCGGGCATCACCAGCGGCGCGGTGACCAGGCCACCGAACAGCGTGCGGCCCTTGAAGCGGGTGACCCGGGTCAGCACGAAGGCCGCCAGGGTACCCAGCGCCACCGCTGCCACCGCCGTATAGCAGGCGATTTCCAGCGAACGCATCACCGAACCCATCAGCTGAGTGTTGTCGAGCAGGCCGACGTACCACTTGATCGACCAGCCACCCCACACTGTGACCAGTTTGGAGGCGTTGAACGAGTAGATCACCAGGATCAGCATCGGCAGGTAGATGAACAGCAAGCCGAGCACCAGCATCAGCTTGGAGAAACTGAAGCGTTTCATGCGCGGCCCTCCATTTCTTTTGCCTGGCTGCGGTTGAACAGCAGGATCGGCACGATCAGGATCGCCAGCATCACTACCGCCAGGGCGGATGCCACCGGCCAGTCGCGGTTGTTGAAGAACTCCTGCCACAGCACTTTACCGATCATCAGGGTTTCCGGGCCGCCCAGCAGTTCCGGGATCACGAACTCGCCCACCACCGGGATGAACACCAGCATGCAGCCGGCGATGATGCCGTTTTTCGACAGCGGCACGGTGATTTTCCAGAAGCTGTTGAAGGTGCTCGAGCCCAGGTCCGATGCTGCTTCGAGCAGACTCTGGTCATGCTTCACCAGGTTGGCGAACAGCGGCAGGATCATGAACGGCAGGTACGAATAGACCACGCCGATATACACCGCCAGGTTGGTGTTGAGGATCTGCAGCGGTTGGTCGATCAGCCCGGTCCACATCAGGAAGCCGTTGAGCAGCCCGTTATTGCTGAGGATGCCCATCCAGGCATAGACGCGGATCAGGATCGCAGTCCAGGTCGGCATCATGATCAGCAGCAGCAGAACCGTCTGGGTTTCTTTCTTGGCGTTGGCGATCGAGTAGGCCATCGGGTAGCCGATCAGCAGGCACAGCAAGGTGCTGAAGAAGGCCATCTTCAACGAGCCCAGGTAGGCCGAGATGTACAGCTCATCCTCGGTCAACAGGCCGTAGTTGGCCAGGTTGAGCACCAGCTGGATCTTGTCTTCGACGTAGCTGTAGATCTCGGTATAGGGCGGGATCGCCACGTCGGCTTCGGCAAAGCTGATCTTCAACACGATGAAGAACGGCAGCATGAAGAACAGGAACAGCCAGATGAACGGCACGCCGATCACCAAGTGCCGCCCCTCCGGGGTCAAGCGCTGGAAGGCTCGCTTGAGCTTGCGCAGTTTCATGACCGCAGTACCACGCCGCTGTCATCTTCCCACCACACGTACACTTCATCGCCCCAGGTCGGGCGCGCGCCCTGGCGCTCGGCGTTGGCGACGAACGACTGCACCACCTTGCCGCTCGGCAGCTCGACGTAGAACACCGAGTGGCCGCCCAGGTAGGCGATGTCGTGGACCTTGCCGCGCGACCAGTTGTGCTCGAACTCTGGCTGCTTGGTGGTTACCAGCAGCTTCTCCGGGCGCAGCGCATAAGTGATGTGCTTGTCTTCCACCGAAGTGGTGATGCCGTGGCCGACGTAGATCTTGCGTTCCAGTTCCGGGCTGGCAATGATCGCGTGGCCTTCGGCGTCGTCGACCACGTCACCCTCGAACAGGTTGACGTTGCCGATGAATTCGCACACCAGGCGGCTGGTTGGCGTCTCGTAGATATCCACAGGCGAGCCGATCTGGGCGATCCAGCCCAGGTGCATGATGGCGATGCGCTGGGCCATGGTCATGGCCTCTTCCTGGTCGTGGGTCACCATCACGCAGGTCACGCCTACGCGCTCGATGATTTCGACCAGCTCCAGCTGCATCTGCGAACGCAGCTTCTTGTCCAGCGCGCCCATCGGCTCGTCGAGCAGCAGCAGCTTGGGACGTTTGGCCAGCGAACGGGCCAGGGCCACACGCTGACGCTGGCCACCGGACAGCTGGTGCGGCTTGCGCTTGGCGTATTGGGTCATGTGCACCAGCTTGAGCATTTCGGCCACGCGGGCGTCGATGTCAGCCTTGGGCAGTTTGTCCTGCTGCAGGCCAAAGGCAATGTTCTGCGCCACGGTCATGTGCGGGAACAGCGCGTAAGACTGGAACATCATGTTGATCGGCCGCTCGTAGGGCGGCATGTCGGTAATGTCGACGCCGTCGAGCAGGATGCGCCCTTCGGTAGGCCGCTCGAAACCGGCGAGCATACGCAGCAAGGTCGATTTGCCGGAGCCGGAGCCACCCAGCAGGGCGAAGATCTCGCCTTTACGGATTTCCAGCGATACATCGTCTACGGCGATGGTTTCGTCGAACTTCTTCGTGACCCGGTCGATCTTGACCAGCACCTGCTTGGGTTGCTGGCCACCCTCGAGGGCTTTCTTATAGGCACCGGAGGCAACTGCCATGAGTGAAACTCCCAACAAGATTTGTGTGCCCGCCCCCGCTTTGGCGGCGGGCCTGGATTGTTACTTGCCCGACTTGACCTTGGTCCAGCTGCGGGTCATCAAACGTTGCACCTTGGGCGGCAACTCACTGTTGACGAACATCTTGTCCAGCACTTCCTGCGGTGGGTAAACCGCGGCGTCAGTCCTCACGGCCTGGTCCATCAGGTCGCCAGCCTTGGGGTTCGGGTTGGCGTAACCGACGTAATCACTGACCTGGGCGATAACCTCAGGTTTCAGCAAATAGTTGATGAAGGCATGGGCCTCTTTGACGTTCTTGGCGTCCTTGGGAATCGCCAGCACGTCGAACCAGAGGTTGCCGCCTTCCTTGGGAATGGCGTAGGCCAGGTTCACGCCCTTCTTCGCTTCTTCAGCGCGGGCCTTGGCCTGGAACACATCACCGGAGAAGCCTGCCGCGACGCAGATATCGCCGTTGGCCAGGTCGGTGATGTACTTGGACGAGTGGAAGTAGGTCACGTACGGGCGCACCGCCAGCAGCTTCTTCTCGGCCTTTGCATAATCCTTGGGGTCGGTGCTGTTGGGGTCGAGGCCCATGTAGTTGAGCACCGCTGGCAGCATTTCGTCCGCCGAGTCGAGGAAGGCCACACCGCACTTGGAGAGCTTCTTCATGTTCTCGGGTTCGAACAGCACGGCCCAGGAGTCGATGGTGTCCACGCCCAGCGCGGCCTTCACCTTGTCGACGTTGTAGCCGATGCCATTGGTGCCCCACAGGTAAGGCACGGCGTACTGGTTACCCGGGTCGTTCTTTTCCAGGCGCTTCATCAACGCCGGGTCGAGGTTGGAATAATTGGGCAGCAGGTTCTTGTCGAGCTTCTGGAACGCGCCCGCCTTGATCTGCTTGCCGAGGAAATGGTTGGACGGCACCACCACGTCATAGCCGGTGTTGCCGGCCAGCAGCTTGCCTTCCAGGGTTTCGTTGGAGTCGAAAACGTCCTGCACGGGTTTGATCCCCGTGGCCTTTTCGAAGTCCGCCAACGTGGTCGGCCCGATGTAATCGGACCAGTTGTACAAATGCACCGTAGGCGCCGCTTGGACGCTGCATGCCAGCGTCAGGCCCGCTCCAGCCATCAAGGCTTTGCGTAATACAGAAATAGACAAGTGGGTGTCCTCACAATCAGTGCCTTGGTAACGGCGCAGCGCTGCGGCGCAGGCAAAACCGGCGCGCAACTTACCTTCGCAGCCTCGATGCCGCAATCATCAATTGCCATTCACTGGCTCTGGGCCGGAAAACCCCGGCCCAGAGGTTGTGCATCAGGCTTACTTGCCCGACTTGATCTTGGTCCAGCTGCGGGTGATCAAACGCTGGGCGGCAGCTTCGGGAGCGGCGATCGCGTACAGTTGTTTTTTCACGTCAGCCGGCGGATAGATGCTCGGGTCGCTGGTGATGGCTTTGTCGACCAACGGGGTAGCAGCCTCGTTGCCATTCGGGAAGCGCACGGCGTTGGTGATTTCAGCCATGATTTCCGGCTGCAGCAGGAAGTTCATGAACTGGTAGGCGGCATCCTTGTGCTCGGCATCTTTCGGAATGGCGACCATGTCGTAGAAGGTACCTGCACCTTCTTTCGGAATGACGTAGTCCACTTTGACCTTGTCGCCAGCTTCATGGGCGCGGGCCTTGGACTGCTCCAGGTCACCCGAGTAACCGACGGCTACGCAGATGTTGCCGTTGGCCATGTCGCCGATGTACTTGGACGAGTGGAAATAGGTGATCGAAGGACGGATCTTGAGGAACAGGTCCTCGGCGGCCTTCAGGTCCTCTTTGGTGGTGCTGTTGGTCGGCTTGCCCAGGTAGTGCAGCGCGGCCGGGATCATCTCGGTGGGTGCATCCAGGAAGCTTACGCCGCAGCTTTTGAGCTTGGCGATGTTCTCAGGCTTGAACACCACGTCCCACGAATCGATCTTGTCCACGCCCAGTGCGGCCTTGACCTTCTCGGGGTTGTAGCCGATGCCGATCGAACCCCACATGTACGGGAAGGCGTGCTTGTTGCCCTGGTCACTGGCGTCACCGACGGCCTTGAGCAGGTCTGCATCGAGGTTCTTCCAGTTCGGCAACTTGGAGCGGTCGAGCTCTTCGTAGACGCCAGCCTTGATCTGCTTGGCCAGGAAGTTGTTGGACGGTACGACCACGTCATAACCCGACTTGCCTGCCAGCAGCTTGGCTTCCAGGGTTTCGTTGCTGTCGAAGACGTCGTACTTGACCTTGATGCCGGTCTGCTTTTCGAACTTCGCGATGGTGTCCGGAGCGATGTAGTCCGACCAGTTGTAGACGTTCAGCACCTTGTCTTCAGCCTGTACAGCGGTGGCCATGGCACCCATCAGGGCGGCGGCCAGCAACGTCTTGCCCATTTTCTTCATGCGTCATGCTCCAGAATTTTTATTTAGCCATCTGTTCAGCAGCCAAGACCTACGGTGCAGAGCGCCGGGCGACTGGAACAGCCGCTAGTCTGGCAAGTTACAAGGCGCTGTTTCAAGGAAAGCAGCCCCTTGTAACCAACTAATGTCACAACGCTAGCCTAGCAAAGGCTCACCGGATCGCTTCGAGGGTCAGGTCCAGGCACTTGCGCGCCTTTTCCACCAGCTCATCCACCTCTGCATGGGTGATCACCAAAGGCGGTGCGATGATCATGGTGTCGCCCACCGCGCGCATGATCAGGCCGTTGTCGAAGCAGAAGTTGCGGCAGACCATGCCCACGCCTTTGCCTTCGTAACGGCTGCGGGTGGCTTTGTCCTTGACCAGCTCGATCGCGCCGAGCAGGCCCAGGCCGCGCACTTCGCCCACCAGCGGGTGGTCCTGCAGCTCACGCAGACGTTTTTGCAAGTAGGGTGCCACTTCCGTGCGGGCCTTCTCGACGATCTTCTCGTCACGCAGGATGCGCAGGTTTTCCAGGCCCACCGCGGCCGCCACCGGGTGGCCTGAATAGGTGAAGCCGTGGTTGAAGTCGCCACCTTCGCTGATCACCTTGGCCACCTTGTCACGCACGATCACACCGCCCATGGGGATGTAACCGGAGGTAAGGCCCTTGGCGATGGTCATCAGGTCGGGCTTGAGGTCGTAGTAGTCGGAGCCGAACCACTCGCCGGTACGGCCGAAACCGCAGATCACTTCGTCGGCGACGAACAGGATGTCGTATTTCGCGAGAATCTCCTTCACCTTCGGCCAGTAGGTCTCAGGCGGGATGATCACGCCGCCAGCGCCCTGGATCGGCTCGGCGATGAAGGCGGCAACATTGTCTTCGCCGACTTCCAGAATCTTTTTCTCAAGCTGCTCGGCAGCCCATACGCCAAATTCGTCGGGGCTCATGTCGCCGCCTTCACCGAACCAGTACGGCTGCGGGATGTGCACGATGCCCGGGATCGGCAGGCCGCCCTGTTCGTGCATGCCGCTCATGCCGCCCAGGCAGGCACCCGCGAAGGTGGAGCCGTGGTAGCCGTTGATGCGGCCAATGATGGTCTGCTTGTGGGGTTTACCCTTGAGTGCCCAGTAATGGCGGACCATGCGCAGCACGGTGTCGTTGCCTTCAGAGCCGGAGCCGGTGAAGAACACATGGGTCATGCCCTCGGGCGCCACGTCGGTGATGGCCTTGGCCAGCTCCAGCGCAGGCGGGTGGGCAGTCTGGAAGAACAGGTTGTAGTACGGCAGCTCGCGCATCTGCTTCTCGGCAGCCTGCACCAGCTCTTCACGGCCATAACCGACCGCCACGCACCACAGGCCGGCCATGCCGTCGAGAATCTCGTTCCCCTCGCTGTCCCACAAATGCACGCCCTGCGCCTTGGTGATGATGCGCGGCCCCTTCTCCTTCAGCTGCTTGTAGTCACTGAAAGGTGCAAGGTGGTGCTCGCCGCTCAGGGTTTGCCATTCACGGGTTTGCGGGTTTTTGACGCTCATGTGCTTCTCCATGTTCCACAGGCCGCCGGTGGGCGGCCTCAGGGGTTGATCACACAGCAAACAGCAGGAACTCACGCTCCCAGGAGCTGATGACTCGCTTGAAGTTCTCGTGCTCGGCGCGTTTGGTGGCGACGTAGCCGGTGATGAATTTCTTGCCCAGGTACTGGGTCAGCGCGCGGCTGACTTCCATGCGCTCCAGAGCATCTTCGATGGTCAGCGGCAGGCGCAGGTTGCGCCGCTCGTAGCCACGCCCCTGCACTGGCGCGCTGGCAGCGATACCTTCGACCATGCCGATGTAGCCGCACAGCAGGCTGGCGGCGATGGCCAGGTAGGGGTTGGCATCGGCGCCGGGCAGGCGGTTTTCAACGCGGCGGTTCTGCGGGCCGGCATCCGGTACGCGCAGGCCGACGGTGCGGTTCTCCTCGCCCCATTCGACGTTCACCGGCGCCGATGTGTCGGGCAGGAAGCGGCGGAACGAGTTGACGTTGGGCGCGAACAGCGGCAGCGCCTCGGGGATGAACTTCTGCAGGCCACCGATGTGGTTGAGGAACAGCTCGCTCATGCTGCCGTCTTCATTGCTGAAGATGTTCTTGCCGGTGACCGCGTCGACCACGCTCTGGTGCAGGTGCATGGCGCTGCCTGGCTCGCCGGTCATCGGCTTGGCCATGAATGTCGCGGCCACATTGTGCTTGAGCGCCGCCTCGCGCATGGTGCGCTTGAATACCAGGATCTGGTCGGCCAGGTGCAGGGCGTTGCCGTGACGGAAGTTGATTTCCATCTGCGCCGTGCCATCTTCGTGAATCAGGGTGTCGAGGTCCAGCTGCTGCAATTCGCACCAGTCGTAGACGTCCTCGAACAGCGGGTCGAATTCGTTGGCTGCCTCGATCGAGAACGACTGGCGGCCGGTTTCCGGGCGGCCCGAACGGCCAACCGGCGGTTGCAGCGGGAAGTCAGGGTCTTCGCTGCGTTTGGTCAGGTAGAACTCCATCTCTGGCGCGACGATCGGCTGCCAGCCCTTCTCGCTATAGAGCTGGAGGACCTTCTTGAGGACGTTGCGCGGCGACAGCTCGACGGGGTTGCCCTTCTTGTCGTAGGTGTCGTGGATAACCTGCGCGGTTGGCTCGATGGCCCACGGCACGAGGAACACGGCGTTCTCGTCAGGGCGGCAGATCATGTCGATGTCGGCCGGGTCGAGCAGTTCGTAATAGATGTCGTCATCGACGTAATCGCCGGTCACGGTCTGCAGCAACACGCTCTCGGGCAGGCGCATGCCTTTTTCGGCGATGAACTTGTTGGTCGGTGAGATCTTGCCGCGGGTGATGCCGGTCAGGTCGCTGATCAGGCATTCGACTTCGGTGATCTTGTGCTCTTTCAACCAATCGGTGAGCTGGTCGAGGTTGTTACTCATAGATACCTCAGGAGGTAATGTGGTCCGCGCATTGATTCTGGATGGAGTGAGTTGCTAAAGCAAAAACCCCCACGCAGGAGCACAGTGGATACACTGAAAACAAGCGTGTCCGAAATGAGTTTGAAGGGCAGCAAGACAACGAAGGAAGCGAAACGGTGCTACGAGGGGTGTGCAAGGCGCGCAAAACGTCAATTATTGCGGCCACGGCGGCCACAGCGCTATTGCTGCTTGCAGGAACGACAGGGATGCCCGAGCACACTGCAAAGGCAGTGCTTTCAGGTCGCGACAAGCGGACCATGTGACCCTCGTATTATTGTGTTTTGGGTTGTGACCGAGCTTAGCCTTGTTCATTTTTTTACACAACCACTCCGTAAAAAATAAAACACGGCATGTCGGAGATAGCCCTTTCACAGGGAAATAGCGGATAATGGCACGCCCCGATATGCAGCAAATCTGCCGTAGATGTGCCATTTCAGGGCATCATGTGGTTGGCTTGACATCAGTAGGGCTTTTCGATTGACTGGTCCTGCAAGCCCCCCTTGATTGATATTTTTAACAACAAAGGTGTTGCATCATGTCGGTACCCCCGCGTGCCGTTCAGCTTAACGAAGCGAACGCGTTCCTTAAGGAACATCCTGAGGTTCTCTACGTTGACCTTCTGATTGCAGATATGAATGGTGTGGTGCGTGGCAAGCGCATTGAGCGCACCAGCCTCCACAAGGTTTACGAGAAAGGCATCAACCTGCCGGCCTCCCTCTTTGCCCTGGACATCAACGGTTCCACCGTCGAAAGCACTGGGCTCGGCCTGGACATCGGCGATGCTGACCGCATCTGCTATCCGATCCCTGACACGCTCTGCAACGAGCCGTGGCAGAAACGCCCCACCGCCCAGCTGCTGATGACCATGCACGAGCTCGAAGGCGAGCCGTTCTTCGCCGACCCGCGTGAAGTGCTGCGTCAGGTAGTGAGCAAGTTCGACGACCTGGGCCTGACCATCTGCGCTGCCTTCGAGCTGGAGTTCTACCTGATCGACCAGGAGAACGTGAATGGCCGCCCGCAGCCACCCCGCTCGCCGATCTCGGGCAAGCGCCCGCAATCGACTCAGGTGTACCTGATCGACGACCTCGACGAATACGCCGACTGCCTCCAGGACATCCTCGAAGGTGCCAAGGAGCAAGGCATTCCGGCCGATGCCATCGTCAAGGAAAGCGCCCCGGCGCAGTTCGAAGTCAACCTGCACCACGTTGCCGACCCGCTCAAGGCCTGTGACTACGCAGTGCTGCTCAAGCGGCTGATCAAGAACATCGCCTACGACCATGAAATGGACACCACCTTCATGGCCAAGCCCTACCCGGGCCAGGCAGGCAACGGCCTGCATGTACACATTTCCGTGCTGGACAAGGATGGCAACAACATCTTCACCAGCGAGGATCCCGAGCAGAACGCCGCGCTACGTCACGCTGTCGGCGGTGTGCTCGAGACCCTGCCAGCGTCCATGGCGTTCCTCTGCCCGAACGTCAACTCGTACCGCCGCTTTGGCGCACAGTTCTATGTGCCGAATGCACCGAGCTGGGGCCTGGACAACCGCACCGTGGCCCTGCGCGTGCCGACAGGTTCGGCAGACGCCGTACGCCTGGAGCACCGCGTGGCCGGCGCCGACGCCAACCCGTACCTGATGATGGCGGCCGTGCTGGCTGGTGTTCACCATGGCCTGACCAATAAAGTCGAGCCGGGTGCGCCGATCGAAGGCAACTCGTACGAGCAGCTCGAGCAGAGCCTGCCGAACAACCTGCGTGATGCCCTGCGCGAGCTGGACGACAGCGAGATCCTGAACAAGTACATCGATCCGAAGTACATCGACATATTTGTCGCGTGCAAGGAGAGCGAGCTGGAAGAGTTCGAGCACTCGATCTCCGACCTCGAGTACAACTGGTATCTGCATACTGTGTAACTGAAAACGCCGCCCTCTGGGGCGGCGTTTTTGCTTGGGATTGGTGTCGCCCGCGAAGCGGCCGGCACGCGCTTACAGGGTCTTCTCGAAGATCTTCGAATTACGCTGGTAGTTGTACAGCGAAGCCCGCGCCGCCGGCAGCCGCTCCACCCCACTCGGCGCAAAGCCACGCTCGCGGAACCAGTGCGCGGTCCGCGTGGTAAGCACGAACAGCGTATTCAGGCCCATCTGCCGCGCCCGGCTCTCGATCCGCTCCAGCAGTTCGTCACCGCGCCCGCCATGGCGGTACTCTGGGTTAACCGCCAGACAAGCCAGTTCACCGGCCTGCGAATCGGCAATCGGGTACAGCGCCGCGCAGGCGATGATCATGCCCTCGCGCTCGACCACACTGAACTGTTCGATCTCCCGCTCCAGCACTTCACGCGAGCGCCGCACCAGGATGCCCTGCTCTTCCAAGGGGCTGATCAGCTCCAGCAAACCACCCACATCTTCGATGGTCGCCTCGCGCACCACCTCGAACTGCTCCTGCGACACCAACGTGCCGCCACCGCCGCGGGTAAACAGCTCGGTGAGCAGCGCGCCGTCTTCGGCGTAGCTGACGATGTGGCTACGGGCAACGCCGCCCTTGCAGGCCTCGGCTGCGGCATCCAGCAGCTCAGCCTGATAATCGCTGCCCAGCCGTGCCAGGTGCGGTGCGATGTGCTGCGGACGCAGCTCGCGTACCAGCTTGCCTTGCTCGTCCAGCAAACCGGGCTCGGCGCCGAACAGCAGCAGTTTGTCGGCACCCAGCTCGATGGCTGCACGGGTGGCCACGTCTTCGCAGGCCAGGTTGAAGATCTCGCCGGTTGGCGAGTAGCCCAGTGGCGACAGCAAGACGATGGAACGCTCGTCGAGCAGCCGGCTGATGCCCTTGCGGTCGATGCGACGGACTTCGCCTGTGTGGTGGTAATCGACCCCTTCGAGCACGCCGATGGGGCGGGCGGTCACCAGGTTGCCGCAGGCCACGCGCAGGCGCGAACCCTGCATCGGTGAGGCCGCGATGTCCATCGACAGGCGGGCCTCGATGGCCAGGCGCAAGGCACCCACGGCGTCGATCACGCAGTCCAGGGTGGCCGCATCGGTGATGCGCAGGCCGCGGTGATAATGCGGGGTCAGGCCACGGGCCGCCAGGCGGCTCTCGATCTGAGGGCGCGAACCATGCACCAGCACCAGGCGCACGCCGAGGCTGTGCAGCAACACCAGGTCATGGACGATATTGCCGAAATTGGGGTGTTCTACCCCATCGCCGGGGAGCATGACCACAAAGGTGCAGTCGCGATGGGCATTGATGTACGGGGAGGCATGACGCAGCCAGTTGACGTAATCGGGCATGACAGGGCCTGTGGATAAAGTGGACGGAGAACGTTGGATCACACGGCGTTCAGGATCATCGTCGGAACAGGCTTGCGGTCACGCGCGGTCTCCTCTAGGCAAGAACGAATAAGCAAGGTGGACGTTTAATTCAGGCAATAGTGCCGGATCAGCTCACGCAATAGACGCACGGTAGGCTCGATTCGTGACATTTCAAGGTATTCGCCGGGTTGGTGGGCGCAGGCGATGTCACCTGGGCCAAGCACGATAGTCTGGCAACCCAGCTGCTGAAGATAAGGCGCTTCGGTGCCGAACGCCACCGCTTCGGCGCGATGGCCGGTGAGCCGCTCAGCCACTTGCACCAGCTCGGCATCGGCCGCCTGCTCGAACGGCGGCACCTCGGGGAACAGCGGCGCGTAGTCGATGCGCACCTCATGGCGCTCGGCAACCGGCCGCAATTTTTCACGGATTGCAGCACGCAGCTGCTCGGCGTCCATGCCCGGCAGCGGGCGCAGGTCGAATTCCAGCGCGCACTGGCCGCAGATGCGGTTGGGGTTGTCGCCGCCGTGGATGCAGCCGAAGTTCATGGTCGGCATGGGCACAGTGAACTGCGGGTTGCGGTAGGTTTCCTGCCACTGCCGGCGCAGGCCCATCAGCTCGCCCATCACCTCATGCATGGCCTCCATCGCGCTGCGGCCCAGGCTGGGGTCGGACGAATGGCCGCTGCGCCCGAGGATGTCGATGCGGTCCATCAGAATGCCCTTGTGCATGCGGATCGGCCGCAGGCCGGTCGGCTCGCCGATCACCGCGGCGCGGCCTAGCGGCTGGCCGGCCTCTGCCAGGGCGCGGGCGCCGGACATCGAACTTTCTTCATCGCAGGTGGCAAGGATCAGCAAGGGTTGCTTGAAGTCATGCTCAAGCAGTGGAATCACCGCCTCGATAACCAGCGCAAAAAAGCCTTTCATGTCGCAGCTGCCCAGGCCCACCCAGCGGCCGTCGACCTCAGTCAGCTTGAGCGGGTCGCTGGCCCACAGCTGCTCGTCATACGGCACCGTGTCGCTATGGCCGGCCAGCACCAACCCACCCGGGCCAGTGCCACGGCTGGCCAACAGGTTGAACTTGCCAGGGCTGACCTGCTGTATGTCGCAGTTGAACCCCAGGTCACCCAGCCAGCCGGCCAGCAGGTCGATGACCTGGCGGTTGGACTGGTCCAGGGCGGGTTGGGTGCAACTGACCGAGGGCGCGGCAATCAAAGCGGCAAACTGGTCTTTCAGCGTTGGCAACGGCATGCGCGTACTCCTCGAAAGCGTTGCCCATCATAGGGCCATCCGCCGTAAGGAATAAACCGTAGCCGGCCCAGTCCTGTAGACTGCACGGCAATCACGCCCTCCCTTCGAGCCTGCGATGCACAAAGAAACTGAACTCAAGCTTCGCGCCAGCCGCGACACCCTGGCCGCACTGCGCGAGCACCCTCTGCTGAAAAAGCGCAACAAGTCCGGCTGGCAGACCCGCGAACTGCTCAACCAGTACTTCGACACCCCGGAGCGCGACCTTGCTGCCGCCCGTGTCGCGCTGCGCCTGCGCCGCGATGGCGAGGCAATCATCCAGACCTTGAAATGTCGCGGCCAGAGCGTGGCGGGGCTGTCCGAGCGCAACGAATTCGAGTGGAACCTGGACAAGGTCAAGCTCGACCTGAAAAAGCTCGACGCCACCTGCTGGCCCGAGCAGCTGGGTGAGCTGGACAAGAAAACCATCAAACCGCTGTTCACCACTGATTTCACCCGCGAATTCGCTGAAATCGCCTGGGGCCGTGGCAAATCCAAAGTGGTGATCGAAGCCGCGCTGGACCAGGGCTTCGTGATCGCTGGTAAACGCAAGGAAGAGATCTGCGAGCTGGAGCTGGAACTGCGCGAAGGCGCCCCGCAAGCCCTGCTGGAACTGGCTGCCGAGCTGGCTGCCAGCCTGCCGCTGATGCCATGCGACATCAGCAAGGCCGAACGGGGCTACCGCCTGTTGCAGCCGGACAGCTACGAGCTGGGCCTGCCAAGCACCGAACTGGACGCCGAAATGGCCCTGGACGATGCCTTCACCGCCCTCGCCTGGCAGTTGCTCGGCAGCAGCCAGCGCCTGGCCGAGCAATACCGCCACAATGGCCACTGGCGCCTGCTGCAGGATTGGGTACAGGCCCTGGCCGAACTGCGTGCCCTGGTCGCCAGCCTAGGCCAGGCCGCCCCGCGCGCCACCACCCGTGACCTGCGCGCGAGCCTCGACGCGCTGCTGGAAGACTGGCGCCCATTGGTGCAGGCCGGCAATGACGATGAAGACATCCGTCGCGCAGCACCCGAACAATTCCTCGAAGAGCTCGAAGATGTGCGCTGGGGCCAGTTCTCGCTGGAAACCTCGCGCTGGCTGCTGGCCCGTGCCTGGACCACAGAGCGCAAGGGCCGTGGCGAACGTCAGGGCAAGGCACAATTGGCCAGCTGGCTGGCACACCTGCTGGGTGAAGAAGGGCGCGCACTGAAGTTGCCGCTGTATACCCAGCGCCCGGAAGACCTTGCTGAACAGCTGCCGCGTATCGAGCAGTTGCTCGCCTGGCTGCACCATGCACGCCAGGTGCTTGAAGCGCCGCAGATGGACCGCCTGTATGGCGACCTGAAAAAGCTGCATGAGCTGGCTGAGCTGCCACTGGGCGAAGAGCCTGGCCAATTGCTGGAGGCCCGTATCGAGCAGGCGCGTGCGATTGATCAGAGCCGTGGCTGGAAGCATTTGTTGAAGGCTTGACCGCCTCTGCAGGAGCAGCCTTGCCGGCCCCCCGGACCGGCAAGGCCGCTTCCATCCAGTTTCAGCGCCCCAGCGGCAGGCTGGTGGTGGACTTGATCTCCGACAGCGCCACTATCGAATTGACCTCCTGAATCCCCGGCACATTCGACAGCTTTTCGAAGAAGAACCGCTCATAGGCTTCGATATCCTGCGTGACGATACGCAGCAGGAAGTCGACCGCACCCATCAGCACATAACATTCCAGTACCTCCGGAAAGCCACGGATCGCCTCGGTGAATTCGGTGAAATTGGAGCGGCCGTGGGCGTTGAGTTTCACCTCGGCAAAAATCTGCGTGTTCAGGCCGACCTTCTTGCGGTCGAGCAAGGTGACCTGGCCACGGATCACACCCTCCTCCTTCAGCCGCTGAATCCGCCGCCAACAGGGCGACTGCGACAAGCCCACGCGCTCGGCAATCTGCGCGCTGGAGAGTGAAGCGTCCTCTTGCAGCAGTTCAAGAATGCGCCGATCGTAGGCATCCAGTTCGCCTTGCATTATTAAACCCTCTAAACGCACTTAATCGAATCAATCAATCTGCGCAATAAGCAAATTGATCGGATCATAGCGAAAAAATGCCCGGAAAGACGTGCAAGAATTTCTCCCACCATTGCGGAGATCAGCATGAACGCACTCGAACGACCCCTGCCCCGATCCGATGTCTGGGCCGCCAACGCCAGCCACAGCACCGTGCGTTACCACCTGCAGGCCGAAGCCGAGCCAGACACCCTGTGCCGCGTACTCAACCTGTTCGCCCTGCAATTTCTTACACCGCACAGCGTGCAAGTGAGCCAACAAGAAGACCTGCTCGATGTCGAAATCGGTATCGGCGGGTTGAGCTGGCATCGGGCCGAGGTAATTGCGCAAAAATTGCGCAATCTGGTGTGTGTCGCAGAGGTCAGCCTGGAGAACCAGGCACGTGTGGAACTGGCAATCGCCTGAGCATCGTTCGGCAAGATCCCGAAACCCTTTACCAGCGCGCGCTTACGCTGCCCCGGCTAGCCTTCACCAGGAACTCATCACCTGGCACGGATGCCGCCATGCATAATTGCAACGATCAATCCCTTGATCTCAACCGCCTGCTGGATGCCCTGCAGGCCGACCAGCACCTGAGCGCCCGCGACGCAGGCCAGGTACTGGAACTGGCTACCACCCACCCTGGCCGCCATCCCCTCGAAACCATTGCTGCCCTGGACCTCGAAGACCGCCAGCGCACCGGCCAGCGGCTGCATCTGGACACCCTGTGCCAATGGCTTGCGAATAAAGTGGGCCAACCCTTTCAGCGCATCGATCCCCTGCAGCTCGACCTATCCCAGGTGAACGGGCTGATATCGCCGGCCTTCGCTCAGCGCCACGGCATTCTGATCCTGGCCAGCGACAGTGGTGGCATCACCGTGGCCAGCGCCCAGCCCTACCAGTGCGACTGGCAAACCGACCTGGCCCGCAGCCTGGGCAAGCCGATTCGACGCGTGCTGGCCAGCCCGCTGCAGTTACGCCAGCTGGGCCAGTCGCTGTTCCGCCTGGCCCATTCGGTGCAGGGCGCACAGCATCAACAGTCGGCCAGCCTGGGTGAGCTCGAGCAGTTGCTGGAACTCGGCAAACGCCAGGCCGATGCTACCGCCGACGATGCGCATATCGTGCACATCGTCGATTGGCTGCTGCAATACGCCATCGAACAGCGCGCCAGCGATATCCACCTGGAGCCACGCCGCGAGCAGGGCCGGCTGCGCTACCGCATAGACGGCCTGTTACACACCGTTTATGCCTTCCCGGCGAGCGTGACGCTGTCTGTCGTGAGCCGCTTGAAACACCTGGGGCGGATGGATGTAGCGGAAAAACGCCGCCCGCAGGACGGCCGCGTGAAGACCGGCCTGCCAGGTGGCAATCAAGTAGAACTGCGCCTGTCGACCCTGCCCACGCCCTTCGGCGAAAAAATCGTGCTGCGCCTGTTCGATCCGCGGCAGCTGCAGGAAGACTTTGACCGCCTGGGCCTTGAAGGTGAGCAACTGGCGCAATGGCAAGCATTGTTGCAGCGCCGCCAGGGCATCCTGCTGGTCACCGGCCCCACCGGCTCGGGGAAGACCAGCACGCTCTACGCCAGCCTCAAGCTGCTGGCCACGCCCGAGGTGAACCTGTGCACCATCGAAGACCCGATCGAGCGCCTTGAACCGGCGTTCAACCAGCTGCAGGTGCAACCGGCGCTGGACCTTGGCTTTGCCAACGGCGTGCGAGCACTGCTGCGCCAGGACCCTGACATCATCATGATTGGCGAAATCCGCGATCGCGAAACCGCCCTGGTGGCGGTGCAGGCGGCCCTCACTGGGCACCTGGTGCTGTCGACCCTGCACACCAACGATACCTGTGGCGCCATCACCCGCTTGCTGGAACTGGGCGTGGCCGATTACCTGATCAAGGCCACCCTGGGCGGGGTAATGGCCCAGCGCCTGGTGCGCTTGCTGTGCCGCGAGTGCCAGGGAAGCGCATCGTCGGCCAGCAGCCAACCCTGCCAGCTATGCCGGGGTACCGGCTTTCATGGCCGCACAGGCCTGTTCGAGTTGCTGGTGCCGAGTGAAAACCTGCGTGCCCGAATCGGCGCCGGGGTCGATCTGGCCAGTTTGCGGCAACAGGCCATGGCTGAAGGCTTAGTGGATCTGCGCCGCTGTGGCGAGGCCAAAGTGGCTCGGGGGCTGACCCTTTACGAGGAAGTGTTGCGGGTTTGCGCGTGAGCGAAAAACCCTTGTGCACAAGGAACTTGCGCCCGTCAGGCACGATCAAAGCGGGCAACATCAGCCCTCACCCTTCGAGGTGTTTCATCATGCGTCTCAAAACCGCCATCGCAGCCGCTGCCCTGCTTTCGCTGCCCATTGGCTCCGCCTTTGCCGATACCTTCTGGCGCAACGTGATTTCTTCCGGCGCGACCACGGGATCGACCTACCTGACCTCCAGGGACCACAAGCTGGTCCTCGCGGCACAGGATGACGCCGGCAGCTTCGTCGCCAGCGAGGGCGCTATTCGCGGGCCCTACCTTGAAGCAGCGATGCGCCAAGTACGGACCGAGAACCCAGGGTTGCAAGCCAGCGACATGGAGCTGGCCAATGCCATTCTGGCCAAGAATTCGTTAGCCGAATAACCGCGCCGCCCTTTTCGCGCGCAAGCCCGTTCCCACAGTACCCCTGTGGGAGCCGGCTTGCCGGCGATGAAGCCAACACCGATATCAGCGATACGCCTCCACCGGCACACACGCGCAGAACAGGTTCCTGTCCCCATACACATTGTCGACCCGGTTCACCGCTGGCCAATACTTGTGCTGGCGTACGTGAGCGCTGGGGGCCACGGCCTGCTCCAGGCTGTACGGCCGGTCCCACGGTGCCAGCACATCAGCCAGGGTATGGGGGGCATGCTTCAGCGGGTTGTCCTCCGCCGGCCAGTTGCCCTCCTGCACCTGGGCTATCTCCGCGCGGATCGCCAGCATCGCTTCGACGAACCTGTCCAGCTCAGCCTTCGACTCGCTCTCGGTCGGCTCGACCATCAGGGTGCCCGGTACCGGGAATGACATGGTCGGGGCATGGAAGCCATAGTCCATCAAGCGCTTGGCGACATCCTCCTCACTGATCCCGGTCTGTGCCTTGAGCGGCCGCAGGTCAAGAATGCACTCATGCGCCACCCGTTGGTTGCGGCCCCGGTACAACACCGGGAAGGCACCGCCCAGCTGGCTGGCCAGGTAGTTCGCCGAGAGAATCGCCACTTCGCTGGCATCCGCCAGTTGCGGGCCCATCATGGCGATGTACATCCAGCTGATCGGCAGAATGCTGGCACTGCCCCAGGGGGCGGCGCTGACCGCAGTGTTGTTCGGGTCCAGGCCCGGTACCGGCACCACCGGGTGGCTGGCGACGAAGGGTGTGAGGTGGGCGCGAATGCCAATCGGCCCCATGCCAGGGCCGCCACCACCGTGGGGGATGCAAAAGGTCTTGTGCAGGTTCATGTGCGACACGTCGGCACCGATGTCGGCCGGCCGCGCCAGGCCGACCTGGGCGTTGAGGTTGGCGCCGTCCATGTACACCTGGCCGCCGTGCTGATGCACGACTTCGCAGATTTCACGAATACCTTCTTCGTAGACGCCATGGGTCGAAGGGTAGGTGACCATCAGGCATGACAGCTTGTCGCCGGCGGCATGGGCCTTGGCCTTGAGGTCTTGGAGGTCGACGTTGCCGGCATCGTCACAGTCGACGATCACCACCTCCATGCCAGCCATCTGCGCCGAGGCCGGGTTGGTGCCGTGGGCCGACGACGGGATCAGGCACAGGGTGCGCTGGGGCTGATGACGACTGCGGTGATAGCGAGTGATCGCCATGAGCCCCGCGTACTCACCCTGGGCGCCGGAGTTGGGCTGCATGCAAATGGCGTCGAACCCGGTGATGGCACACAACCAGCTCTCCAGCTCGTCGATCATTGCCTTGTAACCCGTAGCCTGCGCGGCTGGGGCGAAGGGATGAAGGTTGGCGAACGCTGGCCAAGTGATGGGGATCATCTCGCTGGTGGCATTGAGTTTCATGGTGCAGGAGCCCAGCGGGATCATCGACTGGTTCAGCGCCAGGTCCTTGTTCTCCAGCTGCTTGAGGTAGCGCAGCATCTCGGTTTCGCTGTGGTGCAAATTGAATACCGGGTGGGCTAGAAACGGCGTGCGCCGCACCAGCGCGGCGGGAATGCCCTCCGGCAGGGCCTGTTGATCGAGTGCGGTGATGTCCAGGCCGTGATCCACGCCGAGGAAAATGCCGAACAGCCGCAACACGGTGGCCTCATTGCAGGTTTCATCCAGGCTCACGCCCAGATGGCCGCGCCCGAGAATGCGCAGGTTGATCCTCGCCGCTTCCGCGCTTTCGATGATCGCCGCCTGCGCGCCGCCGACATCCAGGGTAAGGGTGTCGAAGAAGTGCTGGTTGAGGCGTTTGATGCCCTTGGCTTCGAGGCCGGCAGCCAGCACGAAGGTAAGCCGGTGTACACGCTGGGCGATGCGCTGCAAGCCTTCAGGGCCGTGGTACACAGCGTAGAACCCAGCGATATTGGCCAGCAGCACCTGCGCCGTGCAGATGTTGGAGTTGGCCTTCTCGCGGCGAATATGCTGCTCGCGGGTCTGCAGGGCCATGCGCAGAGCCGTGTTGCCACGCGCATCGCGCGAGACACCGATGATGCGGCCCGGCATGGCCCGCTTGTAGTCGTCGCGGCAGGCAAAATAGGCGGCATGCGGGCCACCGTAGCCCATGGGCACGCCAAAGCGCTGGGTCGAGCCCAGCACCACATCGGCACCGAGCTCGCCAGGCGGGGTCAGCACCACCAGGCTGAGCAGATCAGCCGCCACGCAGGCCAGCGCCTGCTGGTTGTGCAACTGGTCAATCAGCGGGCGCAGGTCGCGCACCTCGCCGTGGGTGTCCGGGTACTGCAGCAAGGCGCCGAATACCGCATGCTTGCCCAGGTTATCCACAGAGTCGACGATCAACTCGAAGCCAAACCCCTCGGCACGGGTTTTCAGTACCGAAAGCGTCTGCGGGTGGCAATGCTCGTCTGCGAAGAACGCATTGCTCTTGTTGCGCGCCACGCGCTTGGCCAGGGCCATGGCTTCGGCAGCTGCAGTAGCTTCATCGAGCAGCGAGGCATTGGCCAGGGCCAGGCCGGTCAAGTCGATGACCATCTGCTGGAAGTTGAGCAGGGCCTCCAGCCGACCTTGGGCGATTTCCGGCTGATAAGGCGTATAGGCGGTGTACCAGCCAGGATTTTCCAGCACGTTGCGCAGGATGACGGTGGGCGTGACAGTGCCGTGGTAGCCCATGCCGATCAGGCTGGTCCACACCTGGTTCTGCTCGGCGTAGCCGGCGAGCTTGGCCAGCGCGGCCTGTTCGTCCAGTGCCGGCGGCAGGTCGAGTGCGCGGTTGAAGCGGATGCCCGGCGGGACGGTCTGCTCGATCAGCTCGCTGCGGCTGGCGAGGCCAAGGGCGCTGAGCATGGCCTGCTGCTCCGAGGCATCGGGCCCCAGGTGGCGGCGCAGGAAAGGGTTGAGCTCTTGCAGTTGATGCAGGGATGGCGACTGGGACATGACGACGCTCTCTTCCTAGACCAGGTCTCATGGAGACTTATAAGTCTAGGAAGGATTGCCGATACTGCGGGAAAACTTGCTTTGGCAGTACCGGCCCTTTCGCGGGCAAGCCCGCTCCTACAGGCCAGAGGTGAACCTGTAGGAGCGGGCTTGCCCGCGATGAAGCCAGCGCGGTATCACTCGCCGATAGCGGCTTTGTAACCGGCAGCATCCAGCAGCTTGTCCAGCTCAGCCGGGTTGCTTGGCTTGAGCTTGAAGATCCACGCGGAGTAAGGGGCTTCGTTGAGCTGCTCCGGGCTGTCGGCGAGCTCTTCGTTGACGGCGATCACTTCACCACCCACCGGGGCGTAGATGTCCGAAGCCGCCTTTACCGACTCGACCACGCCCGCCGCATCGCCAGCGGCGAACACCTTGCCAACCTCTGCCAGTTCAACGAACACCACATCACCCAGGGCTTGCTGAGCGTGGTCGCTGATGCCAACGGTCACTGTGCCGTCACTTTCCAGGCGGGCCCATTCATGGCTTTCGGCAAAACGCAGATCGGCGGGGATATTGCTCATGTCTTGTATTCCTCGATTGGGTCAGCGGTCGGCCCGCCGTTAAAGTTTCAGATCAGAATCTTGCCGTGGCGCACGAAGGTCGGCTTGACCACCCGCACCGGGTACCATTTACCGCGAATTTCGACCTCGGCACGGTCGCCGGTGGCCATGGGTACACGCGCCAGGGCAATGGATTTGCTCAGCGTAGGGGAGAAACTACCACTGGTGATCTCTCCTTCGCCAATCCCGGCCACACGAACCACCTGGTGGGCACGCAAAACACCGCGCTCTTCCAGTACCAGGCCGACGAGCTTGCCCTGCACGCCTTGTTCGATTTCCGCCAGTAAGCCAGCGCGGCCGATGAAGTCGCGCTCAGCCGGCTCCCAGGCGATGCTCCAGCCCAGGTTGGACGTCAGCGGGGTGTGGCTTTCGTCGATGTCCTGGCCGTAGAGGTTCATACCGGCCTCCAGGCGCAACGTGTCGCGGGCGCCCAGGCCACTGGGGGCGATACCGGCGCCAACCAGGTCGTTGTAGAACGCCACGGCCTCATCCCCCGGGAAAATGATCTCCAGCCCGTCCTCACCGGTGTAGCCGGTGCGGGCAATGAACCAGTCCCCGTCGACCAGCCCTTCGAACGGGCGTAGCTCCCGAATCAGCGCGGCGCGCGAGGCGCTGAGCAAGGCTGCAACCTTTTCGCGGGCCTGGGGGCCCTGGATGGCGAGAATGGCCAGGTCGGGACGGACCTCGATACCGACCGAAAAATCGGCACTCTGGCTTTCCAGCCAAGCCAGTACTTTGGCGCGGGTGGCGGCGTTGGTGACCAGGCGGTAGCCATTTTCCATACGGTAGACGATCAGGTCGTCAATCACCCCGCCCGCTTCGTTGAGCAGCGGGCTGTAGAGTGCTTTGCCGACACTGTCGAGGCGGGCAACGTCGTTGGCCAGCAGGCGCTGTAGCCAAACGGTGGCATCGCTGCCATCGACGTCGATCACGGTCATGTGTGAAACATCGAAGACCCCACAGTCACTGCGCACCTGATGGTGCTCCTCGACCTGCGAGCCATAGTGCAGGGGCATGTCCCAGCCACCGAAATCGACTGTCTTGGCACCAAGCGCCAGGTGCAGGTCGTATAAAAGCGTGCGCTGTCCCATGGGTTTCTCCTTCCGGGCGTGGCGAAGCGGCGGCGGTCGATGACGTTTGGTCGTCAGCTCTTCTTGTAGGACCCGTCGCGCGAATGCCGCGCATTGTAGCCGCATGGGCGCAGGCTGGCACCCTCAGTGACTGTGACCTGGGCGTTTGGCTGAACGGCGGATCAGGCCGATGACTGGCAGCAGGCCCACCAGCACCAAGGTCAACGCGGGCAGCGAGGCCCGGGCCCACTCGCCTTCACTGGTCATTTCGAACACGCGTACGGCGAGGGTGTCCCAGCCGAACGGGCGCATCAGCAAGGTGGCGGGCATTTCCTTGAGCACATCGACAAAAACCAGCAGCGCGGCGCTGAGTGCGCCGGGGACCAATAGCGGCAGATACACCTTGAAAAACAATCTCGCACCACCGACGCCCAAGCTGCGCGAAGCCTCCGGCAACGACGGGCGGATACGCTCCAGGCTGCCTTCCAGCGGCCCGTAGGCCACAGCGATGAAGCGTACCAGGTAGGCCAGCAGCAAGGCCGCCAGGCTGCCCAGCAGCAGCGGCTTGCCAGCTCCGCCGAGCCACGAGGAAAGCGGAATCACCAGGTGATTGTCGAGGTAACTGAAGGCCAGCATGATCGACACTGCCAGCACCGAACCGGGCAACGCATAACCCAGATTGGCCAGGCCAACGCCGGCACGGATACCGCCGGTTGGCGCCTGACGCCGGGCAAATGCCAGCAGCAATGCCACGCAGACCGTGATCAAGGCCGCCATGCCCCCCAGGTACAGGGTGTGCAGTACCAACCCGATATAGCGTTCATCCAGGTCATGCCGCCCACGCTGCCAGAACCACGCGAGCAACTGCAGCAGCGGGATGACGAAGGCACAGGCGAACACCAGCAGGCACCAGCCGCTGGCCAGCAGTGCCTTGATGCCACGCAGGTGGTACAGCGCCTGCCCACGAGGGCGTTCGTTACCGCTGCGCGTAGCGCCGCGGGCACGCCGTTCGCCGTACAGCACCAGCATCACCGCCAGTAACAGCAGGCTGGCCAGCTGAGCCGCGCTGGACAGGCTGAAGAACCCGTACCAGGTCTTGTAGATGGCCGTGGTGAAGGTATCGAAGTTGAACACCGCGACGGCACCGAAATCTGCCAGTGTCTCCATCAGCGCCAGCGCGATGCCGGCGCCAATGGCCGGGCGGGCCATGGGCAGGGCGACCCGCCAGAAGGCTTGCAGTGGCGACAGGCCCAACACCCGCGCCGCTTCCATCAGGCCCTTGCCCTGGGCCAGGAAGGCAGTGCGCGCCAGCAGGTAGACGTACGGGTAGAACACCAGCACCAGAACGATGATCACCCCACCGGTGGAACGCACCCGCGGCAGGCGCATGGGGCCGAACACTTCGCGCAAGGCGCTTTGCACAGGGCCGGCAAAGTCCAGCAGGCCGACAAAGACAAATGCCAGCACGTAGGCCGGGATCGCAAACGGTAACATCAGTGCCCAGTCCAGCCAGCGCCTGCCGGGGAATTCACAGAGGCTGGTGAGCCAGGCCAGGCTTACGCCGAGCACGGTGACGCCTACGCCGACACCCAGCACCAGCGTGAGGGTGTTGCCGAGCAGGCGGCTCATCTGGGTGTCGAGCAGGTGCGACCAGATTTGCAGGTCTATCGACTGCCAGGACAGCAGCAGGACGCTTATGGGCAGGAGCACCAGGGCGGCGGTCAGGGTGACCGGAAGGTACCAGCGGCGTTGGGGGGTGTGGGGCAAGGCGAATGTCTCGGTGGCGGTTTGCGACCGCTGCGCGGTCGTTCGCGGGCAAGCCCGCTCCTACAGGGATAGGCGCTGGCCTGTAGGGGCGGGCTTGCCCGCGATAGGGCCTTTGCAGGCCCCGGAAGGATAAGCCCTGGCGCTTAGTTCCAGCCAGCCCGATCCATCAGACGAATCGCCTCTGCCTGGCGCTTGCCAGCGATTTCCACCGGAATGCTGTCAGCCTTGAAGCTGCCCCATGCCGCAACTTCATCCGATGGCTTGACCTTCGGGTTGGCCGGGAACTCTTGGTTGATGTCGGCAAACAGCTTCTGCGCCTCTTCGCCGGTCATCCATTCCACCAGCTTCCTGGCGGCCTCCGGGTGCGGGGCATGTTTGGTCAGGCCGATACCCGACAGGTTGACGTGCACGCCACGGTCGCCCTGGTTAGGCCAGAAGATCTTCACCGGCAGGCTTGGGTTCTGCTTGTGCAAGCGGCCGTAGTAGTAGGTATTGACCACGCCCACGTCGCACTGGCCGGCCTCGATGGCCTGGATCACCGCGTTGTCATCGGAGAATACATCGGTGGACAGGTTGTTCACCCAGCCTTTGACGATCTGTTCGGTCTTGGCTTCGCCGTGATTTTCGATCAGGGTGGCGGTCAGCGACTGGTTATAGACCTTCTTGGCCGTGCGCAGGCACAGGCGGCCTTCCCAGTGCTGGTCGGCGAGCGCTTCATAGGTGCTCAACTCTGTCGGTTTGACCCGCTCGGTGGAGTAGATGATGGTCCGTGCGCGCAGGCTCAGGCCGGTCCAGTCGTGGGACGAAGCACGGTACTGCGGCGGGATGTTCTGGTCGATGACGTCCGACTTGATCGGCTGCAGGATGCCCATCTGCTCCGCCTGCCAAAGGTTACCGGCGTCAACGGTCAACAGCAGGTCGGCCACGCCATTTTCGCCCTCGGCCTTGATGCGCTGCATCAGCGGGGCTTCCTTGTCGGTGATGAACTTGATCTTGACGCCGGTCTTGGCGGTGTAGGCGTCGAACACCGGCTTGATCAGCTCGTCGATGCGCGAGGAGTACACCACCACTTCGTCCGCCGCCTGGGCTGTACCGCCGAACAGGGTCAGGGCCAGGGCGGCCAGTAGGGGCTTGCGTGGCAACATGGAAAGCACTCCTCGGATCGTATGAGAGGCGCAAATGGTAGTGAATCCCATTTTACGACTCATCCACCCAGCAGTTACCGGATGTTGCAGATGACCTTCAGGGCTTGGCCAGTTCTGGCAGATCCCCTGTCAGGCCCAACGCCTGCCGCACGAACAACGCCTTGGCCTCCGGCAGTTTTTCGACCATTTTCAAGCCACTGTTGCGCAACCAGCGCAGCGGCAGCGGGTTGGCCTGGAACAGCCGCTCAAAGCCCTCCATTGCCGCCATCAACGCCAAGTTGTGCGGCATGCGCCGGCGTTCATAACGGCTGAGCACCTTTACATCCGCCAACCGCTCTGCGCGGTCACAGGCATTGACCAGCACCTCGGCCAGCACCGCGGCATCGAGGAAGCCCAGGTTGACGCCCTGCCCGGCCAGCGGGTGGATGGTGTGTGCGGCATCGCCGATCAGCGCCAGCCCTTCGTCCACATAGCGCTTGGCGTGGCGCTGGCGCAGCGGCACGCACACTCGCGGGTCGGCCTGCAGCACATCGCCCAATCGCCCCTCAAAGGCGCGTTCCAGCGCCCTGAGGAAGGCTTGATCATCCAACGCCATGAGCTGCTCGGCGTGCTCCGGCGTGGTCGACCATACAATCGAGCACCAGTCCTGCTGGCCGTCACGCGCCAGCGGCAGGAAGGCCAGCGGCCCTTCATCGGTGAAGCGTTGCCAGGCCGTGGCCTGGTGAGCCGCGCTGCAGCGCACGCTGGTAACGATGGCGTGGTGCAAGTAGTCCCACTCGCGCGTCTCGCAACCGGCCAGGCGCCGCACCGCCGAGTTGGCACCGTCGGCAGCCACCACCAGTGGTGCGCGCAGGCGGCGGCCGTCGGCCAAGGTCAGCAGCCACTCATCGCCAGAACGGCGCATCTGCTCCAGGCGGGCATTGGGCAGCAAGCCGATATCGCTGTCGTGCAGGCGTTCCAGCAGGCCATCCTGGACCACCCGATTCTCGACGATATGGCCGAGCACCTGCGCATGCACGCTGGCCGCCGAAAAGTGGATCTGGCCGGTGCCGCTGCCGTCCCACACATGCATGTCCGAATACGGTGAAACGCGGCGCCTGGCGATGCCATCCCAGGCGCCCAGGCGCTCGAGAATGCGCTGGCTGGCCGCCGACAAGGCACTGACCCGCGGCTCGAACGGTGCAGCGCCGTCGAACGGCTTCACCGACAGCGGGCCACCGTCGAGCAGGAGAATTTCCAGGCCGCTGTGGCGCAATGCCAAGGCCAGGGCGCTGCCGACCATACCGGCACCGACAATCAACAGATCTGCGCGCATTTCCATGCCTTACGCCTGCCTCGCTTGCGGCTTGAGCCGCACGTATAAAGTTTTATCGACCCGCGCCACCAGTTCGCCGGCGCCGTCGCGGATATCGACCTGCAAACGTGGCAGGTACTTCTTGCCGCTGGCCGTCTGCAGGCGAATTTCTTCCAGCAGTGCGTCATCGACGTGGAATTCGGCGTACACCGGCCCCTTGCCCGGGCTGATGAAGTCGATACTGGCAGCCTTGTCCCAGACGATGTACTCACGCCCCAGCTGTTCGATCAGCAGCAGCATGTAGAACGGATCGACCATGGAGTACAGGCTGCCACCGAACTGGGTACCGACGTAGTTGCGGTTCCAGCGGGTGAGTTTCATGCGTACCTTGATGCTGCGCATGTCCGGGCTGATGTGCTGGATGCGAATGCCAGCGCCGAGGTACGGCGGGTAGACATTCAGCAGCCAACGCAACATGCGCGCCCGACGCGCCAGCCGGCGCGGGCTGCTCATGCCTGGCCTCGCGGATCTGGGCGAGTGCCCAGGCCCATGGCCTGGCGGGCGAACCAGCTTTTGGCCGGTGGCAGCAGGTCGAGCCCGAGCAAGCCGATGTTGCGGCCAGTAGCCAGCAGCGGCTGGTTGCTGCCGAACAGCCGCGTGACCTGGTCGGAAAAGCCGATGGTCAGGGCCTGATCAAGCCGCTGACGCTGGTGGTACGCCTGCAGGGTTGCAAGGTCGCCTGGCTGCTGGGGGCCCTTGAGCAACGCGTCGGCCAGCGACTGCACATCGCGCAACGACAGGTTGAACCCCTGCCCGGCGATAGGGTGCAGGCTATGCGCGGCATTACCCAGCACCACCAGGTGCGGGCGCACTTGTTCATCGGCCTCGACCAGCGCCAGCGGGTAGAGGTGCCGCACACCGACTTGGCGCAGAGCGCCAAGGCGATAGCCAAAGGCGTTTTGCAGCTCACGCAGGAAGCTGCGTTCGTCGACCTCGGCCAGGCGTTTGGCGTCCATCCCCTGCCGGGTCCATACCAGTGCGCAGCGGTTATCAGGTAGAGGCAGCAGGGCCATGGGGCCTTGCTCGGTGAAGCGTTCGAAGGCTTGCCCACAGTGGGCTTCGCCCGGGGTGATATTGGCGATCAGCGCACTCTGCTCGTAGGGCGTTCGGCGCACATGAATACCCAGTTGCTCGCGCAACCCGGACCGGCCACCGTCAGCCAGCACCGCCAGGTCGCATTCCAGGCTGGTGTCGTCGTCCAGTTGCAAGCGATAACCACCGGCAATCGCCTGCATCGCCTTCACTTCAGCCGGGCAACGCCAGCTCACCACCTCACTGTCCAAGCCTTGCCACAGGCATTGGCCCAGCCAGGCGTTCTCCACCACGTAGCCCAGCGCCGGCACGCCTTCTTCCATCGCATCAAGGCGGGTGGAGCCGAAGCGGCCACGGTCGGAAACCTGAATCTGCCGAATCGGCTCGGCACGCGGGCTGATGGCCTGCCACAGGCCCAAATGCTGATAGATTTGTTGGGTACCGAACGACAATGCCGAAGAGCGCGCGTCGTAGCTGGGCTGGAAACTGTCGCCAGGGGCGAAAGGCTCGATCAGCAGGATTTTCCAGCCACGCGCCTTTGCCCCGGCCTGCAGGGCCAGGGCCAGGCTGGCGCCGACCAGGCCGCCGCCGATGATCGCCAGGTTGACTCGGTTCATGCTGCGTCCTTACGTGCCGCCTGCATCAGCGCCTCGATCTCGGCAACCGTCCTGGGAACGCCCGAGGTCAGAATTTCACAACCATGCTTGGTCACCACCACGTCGTCCTCGATCCTTACCCCGATGCCGCGCCATTTTTTTGCGACACTCTGGTTGTCGGCGGCAATATAGATGCCCGGTTCGACGGTCAATGCCATGCCTGGCTCCAGCACCCGCCACTGGCCACCTACCTTGTATTCGCCCACATCATGCACATCCATGCCCAGCCAGTGCCCGGCGCGGTGCATGTAGAACGCGCGATGGGCTTCGCTGTCGATCAGCGCCTGCACCTCGCCCTTGAGCAGGCCCAGCTCCACCAGGCCTTCGGTGATGACCCGCACGGTCGCTTCATGGGCGTGGTTCCAGTGCTTCCCCGGGGCGATCTCGGCGAATGCGGCGGCCTGGGCCTTTAGCACCAGCTCGTAAATGGCCTTCTGCTCGGGCGAAAAACGCCCACTGACCGGGAAGGTGCGGGTGATGTCGCTGGCATAACAATCGATTTCACAGCCAGCGTCGATCAGCACCAGGTCGCCGTCCTTGAGTGGCGCATCGTTCTGCTGATAGTGCAGGATGCAGCCGTTACGACCAGCGGCGACGATCGAACCATACGCCGGCATCTTCGCCCCGCCTTTACGGAATTCGTAGTCCAGTTCGGCTTCGAGGCTGTACTCGTGCAGGCCCGCACGGCAGGCCTGCATCGCCCGCACATGGGCGCGCGCAGAAATGTCCGCCGCGGCGCGCATCACCTTCACCTCTGCCGCCGATTTATACAGACGCATGTCATGCAGCAGGTGATCCAGCGCAACGAACTCGTTCGGTGGCTGCGCGCCGAGGCGGGCCTTGGAGCGGATCACGTTGATCCAGTCCATCAGCCGGCGGTCGAACTCGGGGTTGCTGCCCATGGCGCTGTACACCCGCTCGCGGCCTTCGATCAGGCCCGGCAGGATCTCGTCGATGTCGGTGATCGGAAAGGCATCATCCGCGCCAAAGTCGCGGACTGCACCTTCCTGGCCGGCACGCAGGCCGTCCCATTGCTCGCGCTCAGGGTTGCGCTCGCGGCAGAACAGCACGTACTCGCCATGCTCGCGCCCCGGGATCAAGGCGATAACCGCCTCGGGCTCGGGAAAGCCGCTGAGGTACTGGAAATCGCTGTCCTGGCGGTACACATGCTCGACATCGCGGTTACGGATGGCAACTGCGGCCGCCGGCAGGATGGCGATGCTGTTGGGGACCATCTGCGCCATCAGCGCCTTGCGCCGACGGGCATACTCGGCCTTGGGTATATGGCTCATGGGCAGAACTACCCCCGGTTGATCAGTGCAGCGATGGCTTGGACGCGGGTGCCGCCGGCTTGGCCAGCTCGGAGAACAGCAGCAGAGGCGCCACGCGCAGGTATTCCATGACTTCCATGTAGTCGCTCTCGCCGTCTTCGGACTCTTCGAGGGCTTCCTGAACCTGGGAAATCGCAACCAGGTCCTGCAGGACGTCCTTGGCTTCGGTGGAAAGGTCCTTGCCACCGGAGTTCAGGCCGAAACCGGTGATGAAACCTTGGCACCACTGGCCCAATGCGGCAGCACGGTCGGCCAGCGCGGCGTCATCGGTCGGCAGCAACAGGACGATGGCCATGTCATCGCTGGTCAGCTCGCCCTTGACCATCTCTTGCAGGCCGATCAGGGCGTTGCGGACAGTGTCACCGGGCTCGATTTCAAGCAGTTGGGCGGCGTCGGCCAGCCAGGCATCGGCATCGAAGCCGGCACCGGCGCAACTGCGCCCGACCAGCAAGCCGTGCAGCTCGGCAGGAGTGACAGGATGGCCATTGCTCGAAAGCAGCATGGCGAAGGCAACGTAAGGCGATTGGGTATTAGGCATGGTCGGCTAGGCGCCAGGCGGCGCATTTGACTAGAATGAAGGCCTTGTATCCTAGCACCGGCAGGCGCGCCAAGACCATCGGCACTGGCCGTCACCGCTCAGGGAGAGGCATCATCGACGGGTGATTCAATGACGGAGCGAATCGAGTGCAACCCACGCAAGAGAATGACCTGCAAGCATTGATGAGCCGGTTTGAGTCGCTGATCGAACGCGTCGAGCAACTAAAACGGCAGAATGCACTCCTAGTAGCTCAGGAAAAATCCTGGCGCGAAGAGCGCGCCCACCTCATCGAAAAGAACGAGATCGCCAAGCGCAAGGTCGAGTCGATGATCTTACGCCTCAAGGCCCTGGAGCAAGACTCATGAGTTCAAGCAATAGCGTCACCGTGCAGATCCTGGACAAGGAGTACTCGATCATCTGCCCGCCGGAAGAACGCAACAACCTGGTCAGCGCCGCACGCTACCTGGACGGCAAGATGCGTGAGATCCGTAGCAGCGGCAAGGTGATCGGTGCCGACCGTATCGCTGTGATGGCCGCATTGAACATCACCCACGAGATGCTGCACCGCCAGGAAGATCGCACCGACGCCCCCGCTGGCAACGCCACCCGCGAGCAGGTCCGTGACTTGCTCGATCGCGTCGATAAGGCGTTGTCCGACGATGCGGATACCAAAATCGGCTGAGATTGGTATACTGGCGCCACTCCCTGGGGGATGCGCCAGTCGGTTATGTCCCTGAGCCGATACGCACAACCACGGGGGTTGCACGCTGGGGCCGGTGTGCATGTCCGCCCGACGGAAAGCCTTAACGCCCCCTGCAATCTCCACCTTGAACTTTCGGGTTCAAGGGCTACACCGATAGCGGTCTTATCGGGGAGCCTTATTCTTCTTTGCCTGCCCTGCCGCAGGCAGATTCCACACCAGTAGCGACAACTGGGAACGCCTGTGCCATGACCGACACCGCGCCGCTCACCCGGCCCCAGCTTCGTCGCCTGCTGCGCAATGCCCGCCGCGCACTCACCCCCGCACAGCAACAGCAAGCCTCTCTGGGCCTCTATCGCCAACTGGCGCAGAACCCACTGTTCCGGCGCGCCCGGCACATTGCCCTGTACTTGCCCAACGACGGTGAAATCGACCCCCAGCTGCTGCTGCGCGAGGCCCAGCGCCGGGGTAAGCGCGTTTACCTGCCGGTATTGCACGCCTGGCCGCGCACACGCATGGTGTTTCAGCGTTTTGAAAAGGGTGAAAAACTCAAGCGCAACCGCTTCCGTATTCCAGAGCCATTGGCCGACCGCAGGCGTCAACGCCCTGTCTGGGCACTGGACCTAATTCTGCTACCGCTGGTGGGCTTTGATGAAGTCGGCGGGCGGCTCGGCATGGGCGGCGGTTTCTACGACCGCAGCCTGGCTTACCAGGCACGCCGCAAAACGTGGAAAAAACCGCTGCTGCTGGGGCTGGCGCATGAATGCCAGAAGGTCGAGCGACTGGCGCAAGCCAGTTGGGATGTACCACTGCAGGGCACGGTCTCGGACCGTGGCTGGTACCTGGCACCGAACTGAGCGGCGCCAGCAGGGGATCAGCGCTGCGGCTGGCCGGCGTCGACCGGGGTTTGGTAGGCGGTATCGAGCTTGCGCTCCCAGATACCCTGAGCATAACCGGTGGTGACCACACCCAGACCAAAGATGAAGACCAGGACCCAAAGGAGGTCCGGTTTACGTTGATTCATCGAAGAATGCCCCCCGGCATACTGTTCTGGCTCGACGACTTTTTTGGTGTCGCCGGAGCAGCTAGCGTTAAAATCGGCGCATTTTCCGACAACCTGAGCCCACACGCAAACGTTGACGCCAACCGGCTGTCGGTTTCGTGCTACAGGTTATTTCAAACCTTTTCAGGAGCAGCATCCATGGCCTACTGGCTGATGAAATCCGAGCCCGACGAGCTCTCGATCGAAGGGCTGGGCCATTTGGGCGAGGCGCGCTGGGATGGCGTACGAAACTACCAGGCCCGCAACTTCCTGCGGGCCATGAGCGTAGGTGATGAGTTCTTCTTTTACCACTCCAGCTGCCCGCAACCTGGCATTGCCGGGATCGGCCGCATCATCGCGGCGGCCTACCCGGACCCGACCGCACTCGATCCGCAAAGCCACTACCACGACGCCAAGGCCACTCCCGAGAAAAATCCGTGGAGCGCAGTGGATGTGGCGCATGTGAAGACATTCAGGCAGGTATTGGGGCTGGGGCTGCTCAAGCAACAGAGCGCACTGGCGGAGTTGCCGCTGGTGCACAAAGGGACGAGGTTGTCGGTGATGCCCGTGACCGAGGAGCAGTGGGCGGCGATTGTCGCACTGGCGCGGTGAGCGGCGGCCCCTTCACTTATCGCATGGGCAGTGCACGCCCAGGGACCGCGCAAACCCGGTTTGCTCAGATCACTGCACAATCAGATTATTGAACAGCAGGTCCTCGACAATCGGCTTGCCCTCTTCCGCTTCCATCACCTGCTGCACCTGCTTCAGTGCTTGCTGGCGCAGCGCCTCCTTGGCTTCGACGTTGCTCATGTTATCCACACCCTGTTGGGTGAACAGCGCCACCAGCTGGTTGCGAATCAGCGGTTCGTGGTGCTTCACCGCCTTGGCGGCTTCGTCACCGGTCACGCGCAGGGCCACGTCAGCCTTGTACACACGCAGCTTGGGGCCACCGTCGAGGGCGTAGTTGCCGACGAAGGGCGGGCTCAGGCTGATGTAGGAAACCTTGGGGGCTCCTTCCTTGGCTTCTTCGGCCATGGCCGCCGCTGGCAGCATCAGGGCCAGCACCATCAAGATCCACGCTTTCACTCATTCGCTCCTCAAAACAATTGGCGCCAGCTTACCCAGCACACCGCTCAAACCCAAGCCCCGGCTTATGCCAGCCCATCAGGGCGGGCCATGCTCGTTGACCCGGCCGGCGGCCCTCTTACACTTATCGGCCACTACACGCAAAGGAATAGCCCCGATGAAAGCTGTGTTGTGCAAAACCCTGGGCCCGGCACGCGACCTGGTGCTGGAAGAGGTGGCCAGCCCGGCGCCGAAAAAAAACGAGATTCTGCTGGATGTGCAAGCAGCCGGGGTCAACTTCCCCGACACCTTGATCATCGAAGGCAAATACCAGTTTCAGCCGCCACTGCCGTTCTCGCCGGGTGGCGAAGCTGCCGGTGTGGTTGCCGCGGTGGGTGAGCGCGCTGGGGCGTTCAAGGTGGGCGACAGGGTGATGGCCTTGACCGGCTGGGGGGCATTTGCCGAACAGGTGGCCGTGCCGTTCTACAACGTGATGCCCATTCCCGAAAGCATGGACTTCACCACCGCCGCCGCCTTTGGCATGACCTACGGCACCTCGATGCATGCACTCAAGCAACGCGGCCAACTGCAGCCTGGGGAAACCCTGCTGGTGCTGGGTGCATCCGGTGGGGTCGGCCTGGCGGCAGTGGAAATCGGCAAGGCCATGGGCGCCAAGGTGATCGCTGCGGCCAGCAGCGCCGAGAAGCTGGCCGTCGCCAAGGCGGCGGGGGCGGATGAGCTGATCGATTACAGCCAGGCCAGCCTCAAGGAAGAAATCAAGCGCCTGACCGGTGGCCAGGGTGTGGATGTGATCTATGACCCGGTTGGGGGTGAGCTGTTCGAGCAGGCCGTACGCGGGCTGGCGTGGAATGGCCGGCTGCTTGTGGTGGGCTTTGCCAGCGGGACGATCCCGCAGATGGCGGCTAACCTGGTGCTGCTCAAGGGCGCAGCGGTGCTCGGGGTGTTCTGGGGGTCGTTTGCCCAGCGCCAGCCGGAGGATAATGCGGGCAATTTCCGGCAGCTGTTCGCCTGGCATGCCGAGGGCAAGCTGAAACCGCTGATTTCTCAGACTTATCCACTGGCCGAGGCGGGTGCTGCGATCGAGCAATTGGGGCAAAGGAAGGCTGTGGGTAAGTTGGTGGTGCTGGCCAGGTAAGATTGCTGATTGATCGTGCCCCCACCGGCCCTATCGCCGGCAAGCCGGCGCCTACAGGTGCCGGCGTAATCCTAAGCGACTCGCCGGCGATAGGGCCGCAACAGGCTGGTTCAAACCTCGCGCAGGTTATGGCAGCGCCTGAAGCGCGCCTCCAGGTTGCGATCCGGCATCTGGTGATTGCGCAGTGCATTCAACGTCTGCTCTACATACTCGCGCGTGGTGCCATACCGCCCCTTGGCGCTTGCCAGGATCTGGCTGAGCAAGGTGTCCGGCAGGTTACCGGCGTAGCACGGCAGGTGCCGTTCCAGCACAAAACCAAGTGCCTGAACCTTGCTGCCATCACCCAACCGGCAACTGAGCCAATGCGGACGATAGGCGGGGAACGGCATCTCCCTTTGCCACAGAGCCATCAGCGAGTCATCGAGGTTGCTTTCATCCAGGCGATAGGCAAAACCACTGCACGAACCGCCGCGGTCCAGGCCGAACACCAGGCCTGGGGTTTCCGGGGTGCCCCGGTGCTCGTGCGACCACAAATACAGCCCACGGTGATAGCCATGCACGCGCGCGCGCTGGCGTTCGACCGAACTGCATTCCGGGCGCCAGATCAACGAACCATAGGCAAACAGCCACACCGGGCCACCTTCATGGCGTGACATGGTCATTTGCATGGAGTTGATCAATTGCTCGCGGGTCAATTGCTGGCCGAAGTCGAGCGCCGGAGGATAAGAACTTTTCCAGGACAAACTTTCAATTGCCGACATAAGCTGCCGCCATTATTCCCTGTGAACTACCGATATAGCGAAAGTCGCTGCGTGCCGGGCCCAGGCCCCACACCTTGTGTGCTTGCCTTCACCTTAGGATAGAAACACGCCAACACTCAAGCCCCGAGACCTAAGTTTTACGCGAACTTCCGACGATTGGAGAGCATTGTTTGGAGTATAGTGAAAGTTATTAGTCAAGGCGGTAATAATTACCGCCTTATACCCACTACCTGAAACTTTGGTTATTAACCACGCGGCGCGTAGGCAAACACATCGGCACGCATGCGGTGGGCATCCATACCGGCTTCGACCAGGGCGTCGAGGGTGGCATAGACCATGTTAGGTGAACCGCTGGCGTAGACGTGGACCGTGTTGAGGTCCTGAACGTCTTCACACACCGCTTCGTGCAGCATGCCGCAGCGGCCTTCCCAACCGCAAAGATCACTCACCACTTTGTGCAGGAACAGGTTGGGCAAGCGTTCCCATTCGTCCCAGTGTTCGATGGCGTAGAAGTCTTCGGGGCGGCGCACACCCCAGTAGAGGTGCACCGGGTGCTTGAAACCCTGGGCGCGGCAGTGTTCTACCAGGCTGTGCATCTGCCCCATGCCGGTACCGGCGGCGATCAGCACCAGCGGCCCATCGGGTAGCTCGGCCAGATGAGTGTCACCGAAAGGCATCTCTATGCGTGCCAGGCCGTTGCGCTGCAACTGCTCGAGCAACTGCAAGGCGCTGGCTTCACGCGCCAGCACGTGCAGCTCCAGATCACGCCCGCTATGGGGTGCCGAAGCCAGCGAAAACGCCGCCTGCTTGCCACCTTCGCGCTCGATCATCAGGTACTGCCCGGCGTGATAGCGCAGCGGCTTGCCAGCTGGCGCGCGCAAACGCACGCGCCAGACGTCGCCGCCGACATCAACGCATTCTGTGACGCTGCATGCCAGCTTTCGCACTGGCAGCTCGCCCAGGGCCAGCACACCATCCCAGAGCAAAACACAGTCCTCCAGCGGTTCGGCAATGCATGTGAACAGCTCGCCATGGTCGCGCTCTTCACCGTTCTGTAGAACGCGACCTTCGACCAACAATGCGGCGCAGACATGGCAATTGCCATTGCGGCAGCTGTTCGGGCAGTCATAGCCCAGCCGCCGCGCTCCATCCAGGATCCGTTCCCCGGGTTCAAGCGCCAGCACTGCCCCGGACGGCTGCAACGTTACCTGCATCAATCTATTCCCAACTGATCCCACAGCTCATCGATGCGGCGGGTGACGGCTTCGTCCTTGACGATGACCCGGCCCCATTCGCGTGTCGTCTCGCCTGGCCACTTGTGTGTGGCATCCAGGCCCATCTTCGACCCCAGGCCCGATACCGGCGACGCGAAGTCGAGGTAGTCGATCGGCGTGTTGTCGATCATCACCGTATCACGCTTGGGGTCCATGCGCGTGGTGATGGCCCAGATCACGTCATTCCAGTCACGGGCATTGATATCGTCGTCGGTGACGATAACGAATTTGGTGTACATGAACTGTCGCAGGAACGACCACACACCCAGCATCACGCGCTTGGCGTGGCCTGGGTACTGCTTCTTGATGGTGACCACCGCCATGCGGTACGAGCAGCCTTCCGGCGGCAGGTAGAAGTCGATGATCTCCGGGAACTGCTTTTGCAGGATCGGCACGAACACTTCGTTCAACGCCACACCGAGGATCGCCGGCTCATCAGGCGGCCGCCCGGTGTAGGTGCTGTGGTAGATCGGTTTTTGCCGATGGGTAATGCGCTCGACAGTGAACACCGGGAAGCTGTCCACTTCGTTGTAGTAGCCGGTGTGATCGCCGTAAGGGCCTTCTGGCGCCATTTCGCCTGGGTGGATCACGCCTTCGAGGATGATCTCGGCAGTTGCCGGCACCTGCAGGTTGCTGCCACGGCATTTCACCAGTTCGGTACGGTTGCCGCGCAACAGGCCGGCAAAGGCGTATTCGGACAGGGTATCGGGTACCGGCGTCACGGCACCGAGAATGGTCGCCGGGTCGGCGCCCAGGGCCACGGCAACCGGGAACGGCTGGCCAGGGTTCTTTTCGGACCACTCGCGATAGTCCAGCGCGCCGCCCCGGTGGCTCAACCAGCGCATGATGACCTTGTTGCGGCCGATGACCTGCTGGCGATAGATGCCCAGGTTCTGGCGGTCCTTGTTGGGGCCGCGGGTCACGGTCAGGCCCCAAGTGATCAGCGGGGCTACGTCACCAGGCCAGCAGTGCTGGATCGGCAACTGGCCGAGGTCGACATCATCGCCCTCGACCACGACTTCCTGACACACCGCATCCTTGACCACTTTCGGCGCCATCGACACGACCTTCTTGAAGATCGGCAGCTTCGACCAGGCATCTTTCAGGCCCTTCGGCGGCTCCGGCTCCTTGAGGAAGGCCAGCAGCTTGCCGATCTCGCGAAGCTCATCGACCGATTCGGCGCCCATACCCATGGCCACCCGCTGCGGGGTGCCGAACAGGTTGCCGAGCACCGGCATATCGAAGCCTGTGGGCTTTTCGAACAGCAAGGCCGGGCCCTTGGCACGCAGGGTGCGGTCGCACACCTCGGTCATTTCCAGGACAGGGGAGATAGGAACCTGGATGCGCTTGAGTTCGCCGCGCTGCTCCAGGCCACGGATGAAGTCGCGCAAATCGCGATACTGCATGCATGAGCCTCGTGTTGGCCGTATCGGTCGGGGTGCAGAGTGTAGCGCCGAACGGCGTGCAATGGCCAAAAATGACTTGGGGCCGCTTCGCCCCCCATCGCCGGCACGCCAGCCCCCACAAGGATCGCAGAGGACCTGTGGGAGCCGCCTTGCCGGCGATGGGCTGCGAAGCAGCCCCAATCATTACTTGACCGATCTAACCGCTTACTTGCGCTTCATCGACAGGAAGAACTCGTCGTTGGTCTTGGTCTGCTTGAGCTTGTCGACCAGGAACTCGATGGCGGCGATCTCGTCCATCGGGTGCAGCAGCTTGCGCAGGATCCACATGCGCTGCAGTTCGTCGTCGGCAGTCAGCAGCTCTTCGCGGCGGGTGCCGGAACGGTTGATGTTGATGGCCGGGAACACGCGTTTCTCGGCGATGCGGCGGTCCAGGGGCAGCTCCATGTTACCGGTACCCTTGAACTCTTCGTAGATCACTTCGTCCATCTTCGAGCCGGTTTCTACCAGCGCGGTGGCGATGATGGTCAGCGAACCGCCTTCCTCGATGTTACGTGCGGCACCGAAGAAGCGCTTCGGCTTCTCCAGGGCATGGGCGTCGACACCACCGGTCAGTACCTTGCCGGAGCTCGGGATCACGGTGTTGTAGGCACGTGCCAGGCGGGTGATGGAATCGAGCAGGATGACCACATCCTTTTTGTGCTCGACCAGGCGCTTGGCCTTCTCGATGACCATCTCGGCAACCTGCACGTGACGGGTCGGCGGCTCGTCGAAGGTCGAGGCGACCACTTCGCCGCGCACGGTGCGCTGCATTTCGGTCACTTCTTCCGGGCGCTCGTCGATCAGCAGAACGATCAGGTGGCACTCGGGGTTGTTACGGGTGATGTTCGCCGCGATGTTCTGCAGCATGATCGTCTTGCCCGCTTTCGGCGGAGCTACGATCAGGCCACGCTGGCCTTTGCCGATCGGGGCGCACAGGTCGATGACGCGGCCGGTCAAGTCTTCGGTGGAGCCGTTGCCGGCTTCCATCTTCAGGCGCTTGTTGGGGAACAGCGGCGTCAGGTTTTCGAACAGGATCTTGTTCTTCGCGTTTTCAGGGCGATCGAAGTTGATCGTGTCGACCTTCAGCAGGGCGAAGTAACGCTCCCCTTCCTTTGGCGGGCGGATCTTGCCGACGATGGTGTCGCCGGTACGCAGGTTGAAACGGCGGATCTGGCTAGGCGAGACGTAGATGTCGTCAGGGCCGGCCAGGTAGGACGCATCAGCCGAACGCAGGAAACCGAAACCATCCTGGAGAATCTCCAGCACGCCGTCACCCGAGATCTCTTCGCCGCTTTTCGCGTGCTTTTTCAGCAGGGCGAAAATCACGTCCTGTTTGCGCGAACGGGCCATGTTTTCGATGCCCATCTGTTCGGCCATTTCCAGCAGATCGGTAATCGGCTTTTGCTTGAGTTCAGTCAGGTTCATAAGGGGAGTGACGTAATCATGTATGAAGGGAGGATTAAGCTTCTGGCTTAATGAAGCCGCGCCGCTAGAAGGCGATAGGATCGCGCACAGATTCTAATTAGGAGTACGTCGGCGACGGCGTGCAGGGGGCACTGGAGAAGCAGTGCGAGGCCGAATGTAACACTTGCTTTTTTCGACGTCTAGTGGGTTGGAAAAGAAAAGCCCCGGGGTTTCCGGGGCTTTTCACATCACAGGTGGGCGTCGAGGAACGCGGCCAGCTGGGATTTGGACAGTGCGCCCACCTTGGTGGCCTCGACGTTGCCGTTCTTGAACAGCATCAGCGTCGGGATGCCACGCACGCCGTGCTTGGCCGGGGTTTCCTGATTGTCGTCGATGTTCAGCTTGGCGACGGTCAGTTTGCCCTCGTAGGTGGAAGCGATGTCGTCCAGGACTGGAGCGATCATCTTGCATGGGCCGCACCATTCAGCCCAGTAGTCGACCAGCACCGGGCCTTGGGCTTGCAGGACTTCGGCCTCGAAGGTGGCGTCGGTGACGTGTTTGATCAGATCGCTGCTCATGGATATCTCCAGGGTCGTAAGCAAAAAACGTGGCCCATCATAGCCGCACCCACGCCCTACAGGAAGTCGCGGACGATTGAGTGTCACTATAGTTGTGCAAGACGCCACGAATCGAAACTGTCACATAAGTGTCATAGCATCGAATGGCACATTGCCTTGCATCAACCCTTGGCGTGCCGCGCGTTGGCGACAGCCAAGTATCGTGGCACGATTGCCAGGTTAACGACCGAGAACCCTCAGATCATGCCGCATACCTCCGCGAAGAACCTGTCTCTGATCGCCGCCATCGACCTAGGCTCCAACAGTTTTCACATGGTCGTGGCCAAGGCTCACCACACCGAGATCCGCATTCTCGAGCGTCTCGGCGAAAAGGTTCAGCTGGCCGCCGGCATCGACGACGCGCGCAAGCTCAGCGAAGAAGCCATGGAACGGGGCCTTGAATGCCTCAAGCGCTTTGCCCAGCTGATAAACGGCATGCCCGCAGGCGCCGTACGCATAGTTGGCACCAACGCCCTGCGCGAGGCCCGCAACCGCAACGAATTCATCCAGCGTGCCGAGGCTATTCTCGGGCACCCTGTCGAAGTGATTTCCGGCCGTGAAGAGGCGCGCCTGATCTATCTGGGCGTATCCCACACCCTGGCCGACACCCCTGGCAAACGCTTGGTGGCCGACATCGGCGGTGGCAGCACCGAGTTCATCATTGGCCAACGGTTCGAGCCGCTGCTGCGTGAAAGCCTGCAAATGGGCTGCGTAAGCTTCACCCAGCGCTATTTCCGCGACGGCAAGATCACCCCGGCCCGCTACGCCCAGGCTTACACCGCTGCGCGCCTGGAGCTGATGAGCATCGAGAATGCCCTGCACCGCCTTACCTGGGACGAAGCCATTGGTTCGTCCGGGACCATCCGTGCCATTGGCGCCGCGATCAAGGCCGGCGGCCTGGGCAGTGGCGAGGTCAACGCCGAAGGCCTGGCCTGGGTCAAGCGCAAGATGTTCAAGCTGGGTGAAGCCGACAAGATCGATTTCGACGGGGTCAAGCCCGACCGCCGCGCCATCTTCCCGGCTGGCATGGCGATTCTCGAAGCGATCTTCGATGCACTGGAACTGCAGCGCATGGACCACTGCGATGGCGCCCTGCGTGAAGGCGTGCTGTTCGACCTGCTGGGCCGCCACCATCACGAAGACGTGCGCGAACGCACCCTGAACTCGCTGATGGAGCGCTACCACGTTGACCAGGGCCAGGCTGCACGGGTCGAGCGCAAGGCATTGCATGCCTTTGACCAAGTGGCCAAGGCGTGGGACCTGGAAGATGGAAATTGGCGCGATCTACTGGGATGGGCCGCTAAAATTCACGAAATAGGGCTGGATATCGCCCACTATCACTACCACAAGCACGGCGCCTACCTGATCGAGCACTCCGACCTGTCGGGCTTCTCCCGTGAAGACCAGCAGATGATGGCCCTGCTGGTGCGCGGCCACCGTCGGAACATTCCCAAGGACAAGTTCGCCGAGTTGGGCGATGAAGGCGTCAAGCTGCTGCGCCTGTGCGTGCTCCTGCGTTTCGCCATCCTGTTCCACCACATCCGTGGCACCCAGCAGATGCCGAAGGTGCAGCTCGAGGCTGCCGATAACAGCCTGAACGTGGTCTTCCCGAAGGGCTGGCTGGAAGAGAACCAACTGACCCAGGCCGACTTCGCCAACGAGGCGGAGTGGCTGGCCCGGGTCAATTTCGTCCTCAGCGTACGTTAAGTACCGGGTTGCTCAGGCGCTCCAGCAGGGTCGCCTGGGCACTTCGCGGGTTCTGGTTACCGGTCGGCGTGCTGCGCAGGTAACGCCCGTCAGGCTGCAGCGTCCAGGCGTGGGTGTTGTCGGTCAGGTAGCCTTCCAGCTCCTTCTTCACCCGCAGCAGTAGCTTCTTGCCCTCTACCGGGAAGCAGGTCTCGACACGCTTGTCGAGGTTGCGCTCCATCCAGTCGGCGCTGGACAGGTAGATCTGCTCTTCGCCGCCATTGAGGAAGTAGAACACCCGGGTGTGCTCGAGGAAGCGGCCAATGATCGACCGCACCTGGATGTTGTGCGACACCCCCGGAATGCCTGGGCGCAGGCAGCACATGCCACGCACCACCAGGTCGATCTTCACGCCCGACTGGCTGGCCTTGTACAGCGCCTTGATGACCTTGGCATCGGTCAACGAGTTGAACTTGGCGATGATGTGCGCGGGCTTGCCCTCGAGGGCGAACTGCGTTTCCCGGGCAATCATGTCGAGCATGCCCTTCTTCAGGGTGAACGGCGCGTGCAGCAGCTTTTTCATGCGCAGCGTCTTGCCCATGCCGATCAGCTGGCTGAACAGTTTGCCGACGTCCTCGGTGAGCGCGTCGTCAGAAGTCAGCAGGCTGTAGTCGGTGTACAGGCGGGCGTTACCGGCATGGTAGTTACCGGTACCCAGGTGCGCATAGCGCACGATCTCGCCCTGCTCACGGCGCAGGATCAGCATCATCTTGGCGTGGGTCTTGAAGCCGACCACACCGTAGATCACCACGGCGCCCGCGGCCTGCAGGCGGCTGGCCATCTGCAGGTTGGACTCTTCGTCGAAACGCGCACGCAACTCGATCACCGCGGTGACTTCCTTGCCGTTACGCGCGGCATCGACCAAGGCGTCGACGATCTCCGAGTTGGCGCCGGAGCGGTATAGGGTCTGGCGCACGGCGAGCACATGCGGGTCCTTGGCGGCCTGGCGCAGCAGGTCGACCACCGGGGTGAAGGACTCGAACGGGTGCATCAGCAGGATGTCCTGCTTGCTGATCACACTGAAGATGTTGTCGGCATTCACCAGCAGCTTGGGGATCGCCGGAGTGAACGGCGTGTACTGCAGCTCCGGGTGGCTGTCCAGGCTGGTGATGCTGAACAGGCGGGTCAGGTTGACCGGGCCGTTGACCTGATACAGCTCGCTCTCGCTCAGGCTGAACTGCTTGAGCAGGTAATCGGACAGGTGTTTCGGGCAGGTATCGGCCACCTCCAGGCGCACCGCATCGCCATAACGGCGCGAGAACAGCTCGCCGCGCAGGGCGCGGGCGAGGTCGTCGACCTCTTCCGAATCCAGCGCCAGGTCGGCGTTACGGGTCAGGCGGAACTGATAGCAACCCTTCACCTTCATGCCCTGGAACAGGTCGTCGGCGTGGGCGTGGATCATCGATGACAGGAACACGTAGTTGTCGCCAGCACCGCCGACCTCTTCAGGCACACGGATAACCCGCGGCAGCAGGCGCGGCGCCGGGATGATCGCCAGGCCCGAGTCGCGGCCAAAGGCATCGACACCTTCGAGTTCGACGATGAAGTTGAGGCTCTTGTTTACCAGCAACGGGAAAGGGTGCGTAGGGTCGAGGCCGATCGGGGTGATGATCGGCGCGATCTCGTCGCGGAAGTAGCGGCGCACCCAGGTCTTGAGTTTGGGCGTCCAGTAACGGCGGCGGATGAAGCGGATGGCGTGCTTCTCGAGCTCCGGCAGCAGCACATCGTTGAGGATCGCGTACTGACGCTCCACTTCGAAGTGCACCAGCTCGCTGATGCGCGCCAGCGCCTGATGCGGCTGCAGGCCGTCGGCACCTGCCTGCTCGCGGGCGAAGTTGATCTGCTTCTTCAGGCCCGCCACGCGGATCTCGAAGAACTCGTCGAGGTTGCTGGAGAAAATCAGCAGGAATTTCAGCCGCTCGAGCAGCGGGTAGGACTCATCCAGCGCCTGCTCCAGCACGCGAATGTTGAACTGCAACTGCGACAGTTCGCGATGAATGTACAGGCTGCTGTCGTCCAGGCTCGGGGTGGCGATGGCGGGCGTGGGCGCATGCACAGGGGCAGGCGCGACGGCGGCCTCGACTACAGGTTCCGGGAGCTCTGGCAGGTCTGGTGGGGTCTGCACCATTTCTTCAGGGACTGCCTCGGCATCCTTGATCACGACAGGTGTTAGCACTTCATTATTCATCTGGACGTTCCTGGAGGACGTTAACGCCCTATCATCAATTGAGCGGGACGATAAGCAGCCATTATGACGCCTGTGTTACAGACTGACGCAAGCCGCAGCTTGAGGGCAAAGCCATTGTCCTTGTAGGAATTGTTCACGTCGAGACACATTTGGACACTTTCACGAATGCCCGCGAAGGGGTAGGCTGCGCGTTCATTTCGCCAGCACCTCAGAAAATGCTTCAACAATTCCTGCAGGATTTCGGCTATTTTGCCCTTTTTCTAGGCACCTTCTTCGAAGGCGAGACCATCCTGGTGCTTGCAGGATTTCTCGCGTTCCGCGGGTACATGGACATCAGCCTGGTGGTGATCGTGGCGTTCTTCGGCAGCTATGCCGGCGACCAGCTGTGGTACTTCATGGGCCGCCGCCACGGGCGCAAGATTTTGGCACGCAAGCCGCGCTGGCAGGCCATGGGCGATCGCGCGCTTGAGCATATTCGCCGCCACCCCGATATCTGGGTGTTGAGCTTCCGCTTCGTGTACGGCCTGCGCACGGTCATGCCCGTGGCCATCGGCCTGTCTGGCTACCCACCACGCCGCTACCTGCTGCTCAATGGTATCGGCGCTGCTGTCTGGGCCTTGGCACTGGGCGCTGCCGCGTACCACTTCGGTGCCATTCTCGAAGGCATGCTGGGCAACGTGAAGAAGTACGAGCTATGGGTGCTCGGTGGCCTGCTGCTGCTGGGCGCCCTGCTCTGGCTGCGCCGGCGCTTTCGCACGTTGCGCGCGGAGCGCAAGGCGGCGGCAGAGAGCAAGGCCACAGAGGCTGAGCACGCTGTAAAACACGAGCAGGAACCAGGCCAGCGGCGTAACCGCCCATAAGCCCAAAGCGCCCGCCATATACAGGGCCGGCGCATTCGACAGCAGGCGCGCCAGTTCCAGGCGCCCTGCCCACGGCCTGTCCTCCAGTGCCGCCCCCAGCGTGAACAGCCCGAACGCCATCACCGACCAGCCCAGCACCAAGGCCGCTGCCGGCACTCGCTCGGCGGCATCCATCAGGTAACTGCCCAGCGCCACATAAACGGCGAATTGCAGCACCACATACACCTGCTGCGCCCGCCCCAGAGCAATCTCGAATTTGCGGAACAGGGCCAGGTTCTGCTTGGCCTGTGGATAACGCGCGGCCACATCGGCCGGGCGCCATCCGGTGGGCATGAACCAGATACGCAGCTTGTCCCAGAAGCGCTCGGTGCGCCGGGCGTCGTCCCAAAGCTGGGCGTAAAACTGCAGGTTGGCCCACAGCGGGTTCCAGCTGGCCAGCGGCGTGGTCACGCCAAACACCACGGGTTCGGCCGGGTCTTCTTCCTTGAAGGTGCCGAACAGGCGGTCCCAGAAAATGAACACACCGCCGTAGTTACGATCCAAGTAAACAGGATTTTGCGCATGGTGGACGCGATGGTTGGACGGCGTGATCAGCACCCATTCGAGCCAGCCCAACTTGGGAACGTGCCGGGTATGCACCCAGAACTGGTACAACAGGTTGAGCGAGGCCACGGTGATGAACACCAGTGGCGGCACGCCGATCAGCGCCAGCGGCAGGTAGAAGATCCACGAAAAGATGAAGCCGCTGCTGGTCTGACGCAGTGCTGTGGTGAGGTTGTATTCCTCGCTCTGGTGGTGCACCGAATGGGCTGCCCACAACACGTTGCGCTCGTGACCCAGGCGGTGCAGCCAGTAGTAGCAGAAGTCGTACAGCACGAAGGCCAGCAACCAGACCCACCAGGCACCCTGCGGCAAACGCAGCAGCGCCAGGTGCTCCCAGGCCAGCGCATAGGTCAGCAGCCCTACCCCTTTGGTCAGCAACCCGGTGCTGGTGGACAGCACGCCGGTGCTCAGGCTGTTGATCGAGTCGGCCAGGGTGAAATTGCGCTGGCCGCGGACACGGTCGGCAACCAGCTCAACCGCAATCAACACGAAGAAGAACGGCACGGCCAGCAATATCAGGTCCATGGACAGCAGCCTCGAAGGGTGTCCACAGAGATTAGGATGCACCCATGGGAATCCCTATGGCCACATCTGCCAAACTAGAGGACATTTAGCGCCTCGACACGGGAGTAATGAGCATGACGAAAAAAGTAGCGGTGATTCTTTCCGGCTGTGGCGTCTACGACGGCGCCGAAATCCATGAAAGCGTGATCACCCTGCTGCGCCTCGACCAGCGCGGCGCACAGGTGCAGTGCTTTGCGCCGAACATCGCGCAGATGCACGTGATCAACCACCTGACCGGTGAGCAGATGCCCGAGTCGCGCAACGTGCTGGTGGAATCGGCGCGCATTGCCCGGGGCGAGGTGAAAGATATCCGTGAAGCCAACGTTGAAGACTTCGACGCGCTGATCGTGCCGGGCGGTTTCGGCGCAGCGAAGAACCTGTCCAATTTTGCCGTGGAAGGCTCCGAGTGCACGGTGCAGCCGGAGCTCCTGGCTTTGGCCGAGGCCTTTGCCGAAGCCTGCAAGCCAGTTGGCCTGATCTGCATCTCGCCGGCACTGGCGGCGAAAATCTACGGCCCAGGCGTGGTCTGCACCATCGGTAAGGATGCAGATACCGCTGCGGCAGTGGTCAAGATGGGCGGCACGCATGAAGAATGCGATGTGCATGACATCGTCGAAGACACCCAGCGCAAACTGGTGACCACCCCTGCGTACATGGTCGCCACGTCGATCAGCGAGGCGGCTGGCGGGATCTACAAGCTGGTGGATCGCGTGCTGGAGCTGACCCACGAGGGTGACTGATCAGCTCTTGATCAGGCGCGTGAGGATACGGTCCAGCGCATTGGCGAACGCCTGCTTCTCGCGTTCGCCATAAGGCGCCTGCCCGCCCCCGACCTGGCCCTGCTCACGCAGTTCGGTAAACAGGTTGCGCACTGCCAGCCGATCCCCCATGTTGCGCTCGTCGAACTCACGGCCGCGCGGGTCCAGGGCCGCGACGCCTTTCTTGATCAGGCGGTCGGCCAATGGCACATCGCTGCAGATGACCAGCTCGCCGGGCGCGGCGTGTTCGACCAGGTAATCGTCAGCGGCGTCCATGCCGCTCGGCACGACAATCAGCCGCACCACGGCGAACGCCGGCTTGGCCACGGCCTGGCCGGCCACCATGATGACCTCGAGCTTGCGCTTGAGGGCGAATTTGACGATCAGGTCCTTGGCTGCCTTGGGGCAGGCGTCGGCGTCGATCCATATGCGCATGTGGCAATTCTCTCTTCAGAGCTGTACCGGCCTCTTCGCGGGCAAGCCCGCTCCTACAGGTTCGCGCCGCCTCAAAGCTTGCGCTGTACCTGTAGGAGCGGGCTTGCCCGCGAAGAGGCCGGCAGCATCAATAACTAAACCGCAGCCCGGCGCTTCTCGGCCAGGCGACTTCGCCCATAAAGCACCACAATCGCCAGCAACGCCAGCGCCTGTGCCGCCAGCGAGTACGCGTCGGCATGAATCCCCAACCAATCGAACTCGAAGAACGCCACAGGCCGGGTACCAAGCACGCCTGCCTCTTGCAACGCCTTCACGCCGTGCCCGGCAAACACTACCGACAGCGCACACAGCAGCCCGGCGTTGATGCTGAAGAACAGCGACAGCGGCAGTTTGGCCGAACCGCGCAGGATCACCCAGGCCAGGCCGACCAGCAGCACCAGCGCCGTTGCGCCTCCGGCCAGTACAGCTTGGTGCCCTGCAGGCCCAGCCTGCAGCCACAGGGTTTCGTAAAACAGGATCACTTCGAACAGCTCGCGGTACACCGAGAAGAACGCCAGCATGGCAAAGCCGAAACGCCCACCGCCGCTGACCAGGCTGCTCTTGATGTAGTCCTGCCAAGCCGCAGCATGGCGGCGGTCGTGCATCCACACGCCAAGCCACAGCACCATCACCGCCGCGAACAGCGCGGTGCACCCTTCGAGCAGTTCACGCTGGGCGCCGCCGACGTTGATCACATAAGCAGCCAGGGCCCAGGTTGCAAAACCGGCGATTAGCGCCAGGCCCCAGCCGATATTGACGCTGCGCACTGCCGACTGCTGGCCAGTGTTGCGCAGGAAGGCCAGGATCGCAGCTAGCACCAGAATGGCTTCAAGGCCCTCACGCAGCAGAATCAGCAGGCCGGAAATGTAGCTCAGCGACCAACTCAGGCCATCACTGCCTAGCAACCTGGACGCTTGATCGAGCTTGGCCTTGGCCTCAGCCAGCCGCTGTTCTGCCTGGGCCACCGGCAGGCCGTCCTGCAGCGCCTGCCGGTAGGCCATCAGGGTTTTTTCGGTGTCCTTGCGCGCCTGGGTGTCGATGTTGTCCAGCGAGCTTTCCACCAGTTCGAAGCCCTCCAGGTAGGCCGCTACCGACAGGTCGTAGGCCTGGTCGTGATCGCCTGCGCGGTAGGCTGCCAGGCTCTTGTCCAGGGTACTGGCGGTATATTCGAGCACCTGCGCCGGGCCACGCTTGACCTGTGGCGGCTGGGCACGCTGGGCGCGGAAAGCTTCCACGAACGCGGCACCTTCGTTAGCGGCCACTTCCGCCGGGGTCTGGCGGGCCAGGTCGGCCAGGTTCCAGGTCTTGTCACCCTTGGCAGCCTGCGGGTCGGCGGTGAAGCTGGCGATATAGGCGGCGACGTCCCAGCGCTGGCGGTCATCGAGTTGGTCGGCGAAGGACGGCATTTCGGTGCCGTCGATGCCAAGCGCCAGGGTGTTGTAGAGGTCGAACAGGCTCAACTGGTCAAGGCGTGCGACATCACGCAAGTTCGCCGGTGCCGGCTCCAGGCCGACGCCAGCCGGGCCGTCACCTGCGCCAGTGTCACCGTGGCAGATCGAGCAGTTCTGCGCGTACAGCGACGCGCCCCGGGCCGGATCAGGTGTAATCACCGGCGCCTGGCTGACCTCGTAGGCCACCGCCAGGCGAGCCCCCAGCTGACGGGCCTGCTTGGCGACTGCTGTGCCCTCCTGACGTTGCTCGATGGCCTGGCGCAGGGCTTGTACCCCTTGCTCCAGTTCAGCTTGCTCGGCATTTGCCGGCAGGCCTTTGACCAAGTCGGCCAGTACGGCGCTGAATTCCTGTTGCTCGCGGTACTCCCCGGTATCGATCACCTTGCCGTCGCGCACGGTCGGCGGGTAGTCGGCGCCGATGTAGTCCAGCAGGTGCAAGGCCTTGGTGGCCTCGGCGGGGGCTTCGGCGTGGGCCAAGCTGCTGCACAGCGCCAGCACCGGGCCTAGCAGTAATGCTGGAAGCCAGGCGAGCAGACGGGAACGGGTTTTCATGGCCAGACTCGAAGGGAATGCGAAAGAGAACATTGTTCACTTCCACTCTTCTTACCTCAAGGTTTGTGGGCGGATTTCATGAAAAACCTTGCTACAAAACAGCTTGGGTCTGCTTCGCAGCCCATCGCCGGCAAGCCGGCTCCCACACGTACAGCGCACCACTTGAGCTCGCAGCTGTAACTGCGGACGCCGGTTACCGGCCATGGGGCCTCGGAGCGGCCCCATAGACAAGCTCACTGAAGAGCCTTGCTCATCCCCCGCTCCAGATCATCAATCAATGCCTTGGCCATCTCACTGAGAATCCGCGCTGCACTGCCGGCGACACGATCGTTTTCCATCTCAGCTTCGGTGGTGAGGTGACGGATGCAGCCGAGTAGCACCGAGAGTTGCGAGAAAGCATGGTCGAACGGCACATCAGGTTTCAGGCTAAACAGGTCGAAGGTTTCAATGCCTGCCGTCGAGGCATGGCCTGGGCGCTTGCTCACGGTCTGGCTCCTTGAACACCTACATGCTCGTTCAACGCATTGATCATCCGGCATAGCAGGCGGATGTTCATGCCCATGGCGTCCCGCTGCGGCCCTTGCTGGCTGTCGAGCAGGACGCTGGTGGTCTGCTGCACGGCCTGGGTCAGTGCATGGATTAGCGCGCTGCACTCTTTGGCGGTGGGTGGGTCGGGGAGCGAGATGGTGGGTGGATCGAGCAGAAGCAGAACGGATGGGGGCGGATCGGGAACGAGTTTTTTCATGGTGAATCTCCGTATGAAGAGCTGAAACTGCCATTCCTCCTCGTCTCACGGATTTAGGTGGCAGTCGCGCACGGGGTGAGACCCGGGACATACGGTAACCCCGGCCAGACCGAAGCCTGCCCGTGCACGACCACCATTAAGCGGTGCTACCGAATGTAGACCGGGTGTCTCACGCCCGATCGCCTTGCGAGGCGACCCATGGACATTATTCCTGGAGCGCTTTCCAGCAAAGACGGCAGCTTCCGACAGGCGCCGTAGGATAATTCGACGCAGGAAGAGAACTGAAGCATTTGGTTTCAGGTTCGGAAATGTCTTACGGCTTAGTGGCCATGGCGAGGCCTTTGCCCTCAATCGCTGGCAAGCCAGCTCCCACAGGCTCGGCGCAGGGCTCAGGCTTGGTGCAATGCCTGTGGGAGCCGGCTTGCCGGCGATGAAGCCACCGCTGAAACACCAGGTGTCAATTGCACCCCGATCCATCAGCCCCATTCTTACTAGCCTGATGAGCAAACCATCATGAGGCAGGGCACATGGATCGTCCCCATTCAGACCAGTTGAGGGTCGGCCGCTTTTCAGAAAGAAATCGGCTGTATTTGCTCACTAGCACGACATTGCACAGAGCCCCGGTGCTGAGGGGCTTTCAGTCGGCCCGCCTGTTGGTCAGCCAGTTTCGCCAGGCTGAGGAAGAAGGTGCCGCCCGGTCTCTAGCTTGGGTGGTGATGCCTGATCACTTCCATTGGCTGATAGAGCTTGGGCCAGTGAGCCTCAAGACCCTGATGCGCCGGGTGAAGTCGCGTAGCACTTGTGCCATCAACCGGCACCAGGGGCGGTATGGAAGGCTTTGGCAGAAGGGGTTTCATGACAGGGCTTTGCGGCGAGAAGAAGATGTGCGGGCCATGGCGCGGTATATCGTCATGAACCCGAAGCGGGCGGGCTTGGTTGAGCGGGTAGGTGACTATCCGCATTGGGATGCGATCTGGCTTTGATTGGGGCGTTGCCTGTGATGGCCCCATCGCCGGCAAGCCGGCTCCCACAGAATGGACTGCCCTAAAGAGTGGGCTGCCCCCAAAAATTGGCCAGTTCCAAGCTGCAGCCTGAGAGCAGCGCTGAACCTGCGGGAGCCGGCTTGCCGGCGATTGGGCCTCAAGGTTTGGCGGTATCTTTCCAGCCACCACCCAGCGCCAGAAACACCCCAATCTGCCCCATCGCCACCTGGCTGTTGGCCGCCGCCAACTGCGCGCGCATGTCGGTGTAAGTGCGGGTCGCTTGCAGGTCTGCCAGGAACGACTCACGCCCTGCCTGGTAATAGCGATGCGTTTGATCCGCCGCTTCCTTGGCCGACTTTTCCGCCTCGGCCAGCGCATCACGCCTGTCCAGCAAAGCGCTGTATTGCGCAAGTCGGGTCTGGGTCTCGCGAATGGCGTTCAGCACCACCCCATCAAAATGCGCCAGCGCGGCCTGGGTAGAAGCCTCGGCCATACGGATGCGCGCACGGGTGCCATTGGTAGGGATGCTCCAGCTGATCTGCGGGCCAAAGCCCCAGCGGTTGGTCGAAGGCTCGCCGAGGTTTTCGAGGATACCGATGGTGCCCACCTGGGCGCCGATGCTGATGTCCGGGTACAGCGCACCCGTGGCCACACCGATGGTTGCTGTAGACGCCGCTAGCTGGCGTTCGGCCTGGCGCACGTCGGGGCGGCGCTTGAGCAATGCTGCGCCGTCACCGACCGGGACCAACTGGTTCAGGTGCGGAAGCTCGGCGCAATCGGCGGTGCCGGCAGGCAGTTTGTCCACCGGCCTGGCCAGCAGCGCGGCCAGAGTGTACAGGCCTGTTTCGCGCTCGGCCTGGAAACGCGGCAACTCGGCGCGCAACGATTTGAACTGGGTTTGCGAGCGGGTGACCTGGGTTTCATCGCCCCGGCCAGCATCGCGCAGGCGCTGGTTGAGCTGCACGCTCTGCTGCTGCAGGTCGAGCGACTCGCGTGCGATGTGGAATTCTTCATTGGCCGAGCACACCTGGGTGTAGGCCTTGACCACATCGGCCACCAGGGTGATGCGCGCGGTGTCGGCAGCAGCCTGCACGGCGTCGGCATTGGCCTTGGCGGCCTCGGTGCCGCGCTTGAAGGTACCCCAGAGGTCAAATTGATAAGACGCGCTGATGATTGCCTCGCCGATGTTGGCCACAGGTACCTTCTCCGGCTGCAGGAAGGCTTCACCCGACTCTTGCAGGCGTTGCGCCCCGGCTTTGATACCACCGTTGAAGCCGCCCTGCGACTCGGCCACTTCGACCTGCGCACGGGCCTTGGCGATGTTCGCCGCGGCCACGCGCAGTTCGGTGTTGGCGCTCAGCGCCTGGCGCACCAGTTCGTTCAAGCGCTGATCCTGATACAGCTGCCACCAGTCCTCGGGCACCGGCGCCGACACCACGCTATCGGCATCCTGGCGCAGCGAGCCATTGAGGTCGCTGCGCTGCACCGCAGCATCCTTTGGCACTTCGTAGTCCGGGCCGACCATCATGCAGGCACCCAAAGACAGGCAGAAGCCAGCCAGGATCAGCTGTTTCATGGCTGCTGACCCTCGATGATCGACACCGTGGCGGTACGCCCGGCAATCATGCGGAAGTCTTGCGGTACTTCATCGAAGGCGATGCGCACCGGGATGCGCTGGGCCAGGCGTACCCAGCTGAACGCCGGGTTGACGTTGGGCAGCAGGTTGGCACCGCTGCTGCGGTCGCGGTCTTCGATACCGGCGGCAAAGCTTTGCACATGGCCACGCAGGCGGGTGTTGTCGCCCATCACGCGGATGTCCACGGCATCGCCGATGTGGATGCCACCCAGCTTGGTCTCTTCGAAGTAACCATCGACGTGGTACGAAGCGCTGTCCACCACCGACAGCACAGGGCGCCCGGCAGTGACGAATTCGTGGTTACGCGGGGCGCGGTCGTTGAGATAACCGTCTACCGGGCTGCGCACCACCGAGCGGTCAAGGTTGAGCTGGGCGCTGTCGACGGCCACCTGGGCCTCGCTGACCGCCGAACGGGCGCGCGCCTCGCGGGACTGGCTTTCTTCCAGCTGCTCAGCCGCCACCAGGTTGCCCAGCTTGCGGTTGCGCTGTGCTTCGCGGGAAGCCTGGGCCAGGGTTTCCTGGCGCTCGCCGAGGGTCGCCTTGGCCTGGCGCAGCGCCAGGGTGAAGCGGTCCTGGTCGATGGTGAACAGCACATCGCCGCGTTTGATGGTCTGGTTGTCGCGCACCTCGACCTTCTGGATCAACCCGGACACATCCGGGGCGATCTGGATGACGTCGGCGCGGATATGGCCGTCGCGGGTCCAGGGGGCGAACATGTAGTACACCACCATCTGCCACACGAGCACGGCGGCGAAGGTCACTACCAGCAAGGTCAGGACCACGCGGCCCAAGGTCAGCAAAGGTTTTTTCATGGCAGCATCAGGCTTCGGCAAAAGTGGTCCACCGCGCCAAGCAGCACGGCATACAAAGCAACATTGAACAACGCCCGGTGCCAGACCAGGCGATAGAAATGCACACGCACCAACACGGCGTGCACCCCAAGGAACAGCAGGTAGGTGCCAAACATCATCACCAGCAGCGTGGGCAGGAACACCCCGCTGATATCCAGTTCACCGATCACAGGGGCGCTCCGTCCAGGCCGGGGGGCAGTTGCGGTTGTTCGGCTGGCTCGAGCATCACCTCGACACCCGGCAGCAGCGCCAGGCGCAGGCCGCTCAGGGCATGCAGCAGGTGGGTGCGGGCATCGCCGCGTTCGTACAGTTCATCGAGGTTCAGCGCCAGGCGTGCGCGCTCCATGTTGCGCAGAAGCGCCGCAGGGGCATGCAGGCGTTCACCGGCGCGCAGGCATGCGGCGTAATGGCCGCCGACTTCATCGATCACAGTTTGCAGGCGCTCGCGGGCCTGGCTGCCAGCACGCGGCAGGTAGGCCAGCAGGTCGAGCAGGTTCAGGCCCACACGCAGGTCGCGCAAGGCCACGCCGCTGTCCTGGCCGGTTTGCGACAGCCGCGGCAGGTGCTGCATCAGGCGGTCGAGCATCTGCACGCCGACCTGCCGATGTTCGGCCAGGGTGGCCGGCTCGGTCATCTCGACAATGTCGCGCCAGGCGAAGCGGGTCATGCGCTTGGCCGCCAGCTCCACACCGAACGGGCGCATCACCAGGGTCCAGATGAAGGCAAACAGCAAACCCACCGGACCCGCCAGGTTGGCATTCAGGAAGCTGAAGAAGTCGGCGTCGTAGGCGCCCTGGATGCTGATGAAGGTCGAGGTGTTGACGATGGTCAGCAAGGTGCCCAGGTAAAAACGCGGCTGCACGGTCAGGGTGCCGACGCAGATGAACGGCACAGCGAACGCCAGCACCAGCATCGGGAAGTCGTGAAGGTTGGGCAGCACCAGGAACAGGTACAGGCTGGAGAAGATCACCGACATCAACGTCCAGAAGAAGAACCGGTAGATCTGCGGCGCCGGGTCGTCCATGGCCGCGAAGAAACTGCACGATACCGCGGCCAGAATCACCGCGCTGGCGCCGTCGTTCCAGCCCAGGCCGATCCACAGGCCGCAGGCGACGATGATCGCAAGCACGGTGGACAACACTGAGTACAGCATCAACCCACGGTCGAAGAACGGCGTTAGGCGGCCCAGCCGCCAGTGACGGTACACCGCGCGCCACGGCTTGGGGTCATCCGCGCGCAAGGCATGCTGCAGGGTGCAGCAGTCCTGCCAGAGGTCGGCCCATTCGCTCAGGCGGTAAAGCGCATTGGACAGCAGCAGTTCGGCGCGCTGGTCGAGGGCGGCGGCACCGGGCTGCAGGCGATCTATTTGCTCGTGCAGGGCGGCCCAGCGTGCTACCGAGGCGCTTTCAGCAGTGCCCTTGAGCCACTCCCGGGCCGCGGCGAGTACCGGTTGCAACTGCTTGAACTGTGCAGGCGCGCGGCCTTCAAGCGCCACCAGGGCGTCATCCAGGGCGTCGATCACCGGCAACAGGTGGGTCATCCGCCCGCGCAGTTCGCGAGCGTTCTTCAGGGTATGCGGGCCTGCGCCCTCATGGCCGAGCTGGCCAATCATCAATTCGAGCGAGTTGAAGGTGGCAACCATGGCGCCACGCATCCCTCCCACTTTATCGGCCGCAACATCGCGGGCCAGGTAGGTATCGCTGTAGCGAATCGCCTCGGTAAACCAGCTGCCAGTGGCGCCGACCACCACAGGCGCGAGGCGGCGTGGCCAGAAAATCGCGCCGACCACCGCTGCGCAGACAATCCCCAAACAGATTTCCTGAGCCCGGGAAGAGGCCACATCGAACACCGCCAAGGGGTTGTCGACCACAGCCAGGGCAATCATCGGCAGCGTGTAGCCGGCCAGCATCAGCACGTAGTTGTTGGCCGTACGCAGGTTCAGCGACAAGTACAGCAAGGTGCCGGTCCACAAGGCGATGGCCACCGTCAGCAACAACGGCGACTGCACCAGCGGCGGTACCAGGAAGATGGCACCGCCGGCACCGAGCAGCGTGCCCACGGCGCGATACAGGGCTTTGGAGCTGGTTGGCCCGACGAAGGGGCTGGAGACGATGTAGACGGTCGCCATCGCCCAGTAGGGGCGCGGCAGCTGCATGAGTAGGGCGATGTACAGGGCGATCATCGACGCGGCAAAGGTGCGCACGCCATAGAACCAGTCGCGGGCAGGCGGTACCGAGCTGAAGAAACCGTTCATGCCACCCCGCCAGCGGTGCCCAGGCCGGCGGCCTCGAAGGCACGCAGCACCCGCAAGGCGGCTTGCAGGTCGGCCTCGTCGATGCCCTGCAGCACGTCGTGGCGCACGCGCACCAGTTCTGCTTCGATGGCTTCTGCCAAGGCGCGGCCTTCGGCGGTGAGGCTCAGGGCCTTGGCGCGGCGGTCCAGTGGGTCTTCGCTGCGGCACACCAGCCCGGCCTTGCACAACTGGTCGAGCAGACGCACCAGCGAGGGGCTTTCCAGGCCTGCAGCCTGGGCCACGGCAACCTGGTGCACGCCATCGCCCAGGCGCACGATCATCAGCAAGGGTGCGGCGCACGCCTCGGAGATACCGTAGCTGGTCAAAGCGCTATGGCAGATACGCCGCCAGTGGCGGGCAGCAACGACCATGCCGGTGCTGACTTGCAGGCGCAAGGAATCAAGCGTCATCTAAGAGAACCAAGGATATTCATAGTTTGCTAACTATCAATATACGCCTCGCCCTCCCCCTGTCGTCAACCCGAGGCGACGGGGAGCGTGGATGAATTGTTGTTCATCTTGATGGGAATGAGGCTGTCTGCACCGGCCCTATCGCCGGCAAGCCGGCTCCCACAGGGTACGGCGTCGCTGAGGTAACTGTGTGAGCCAGCTTGCCGGCGATAGGGCCGGTTCAGGCACAGCCAGTTCAGGGCTGGACCTGGTCTTCGAGCTTCATCGCCAACGCCAGGGTGCTGCCCATCTGCACCGCGCGGTCGCGCCAGTCCAGGTAGCGTGCGCCGTCACGCCTGCTGAAATGCACCGCCAGTTCCTCGGCTGCCTGCATTACCCCGGTCGCCGCCGCGAGTTCCAGCCAGTACAGCGCCGCCTTGGTGTCCGCCTCCACATGCAGGCCATGCAACAGCCGGTAGCCCACCTCGAACCGGCATCGCGCCTCGCCCCGTTCGGCGCCACGACGAAACCACTGGTACGCCTGAATCAGGTCTACCTGCCAGCCCAGTTCGGCGTCGCAGACTTCTTCCTCGAACAGATCACCGAGCGCAGCGGCGGCGTGCAGCATGCCGCGGTCAAAGGCCTGCCGGTAACATTCCGCAGCCTGCACGTAGGAGGTATCGATACCCTTGCCGAAGTAATGCTGCTGCCCCAGGTTGAACCAGGCAGCGGCATTGCCCTGCAAAGCGGCCATGCGCAGCAGATGCCCGGCGAGCACGGTGTCGGCGCGCCAGTACTTGCCATTGAGCCAGATCCAGCCGAGGTCGTTGAGCGCTGCCACATTGCCGGCCAGCGCCTGCTGCCGCAGGTCGGCGTACACCGCCTGCAGGTCCGGTGCTTCGTCCAGGCGGCTGACCAGCAGCGACCGCTGGCTCGGCAGGCCCACCCCGGCGAACAGCCGCTGGCGCCTCCCGGCTGGCGTCGGCGCGGCGATGACCTGCTCTGGCAGAAGACGGGCGAGCAGCGAGTGGATATTGCTGACAGCAGACATGTTCATCCTCATTGAACGGCCCACAGCCCCGACCGCGGCTGTGATGAGGCGTGATTCTGCGCGACGTCACGTCAAAACCTGTCGCGAACGATTCAGCGCAAGGCAACCAAATGGCGGAACCTTGATCTGAGGGGGTCGTGGCTAATTGCCATGACCTGCTCATGCCGCCATCCTGATGCGGCAAGCCTAGACAAGGACGTTACCTTTTGCCGTTCGCCACCACCCGCGCCACCCTCAGCCGTCAGTGGGCGCTGCTGCGCCAGCTACCTAGCCGCTCGCCAGGCATTACCAGTGCCGAGCTGGTGTGGCGCCTGCGTGATGTGGGCTTCAATGTCAGCAAACGCACGGTGGAGCGCGACCTCAACGAGTTGTCGCTGATTTTTCCGCTGGAGCGCAATGACAAGAGCATCCCGTTTGGCTGGCATTGGTCGGCGAATGGTGCGGGGGATTTGCGGGGGAATTTCGATCTGCTGGGGTATTTGCGCGGTGACACGCTACAGCCGGCGCAAGGTGATGGGCTGGAGCTGCAGGCCTGGGTCAGTGACCAAGTGGCGAAGCAGTTGCGCGATACACCCTTGAGCGTGGACATGCAGCTGACCGCGCTGGAGCACGGCCATCGGCTGCGGGCCACGGTCGAGGATGGTTGGGGGGTGCGCTTGTGGGTGTTGAGCCAGGGGGATGGGGTGAAGGTGGAGCAGCCGGTTGGCCTGCGGGATGAAATCGCCAAAACCCTGAGCAGTGCGGCTGCCCAGTACCAGAATTAGTTGCCCGTTCCGGCCCTATCGCCGGCAAGCCGGCTCCCATACATACCGCGCAGGGCTTGAAGCCGATACGGTTGAGGTGGGAGCCGGCTTGCCGGCGATAGGGCCATCACTGCGGATTTACCGCTGCATGCCCCAACGCCGAACCGTCAACCGCTCCAGGGTATTGAACACCAACCCCTCGACCAGCAAGCCGATCAGGATCACCACGGCGAGCCCGGCAAAAACCTTGTCGGTATACAGCTCGTTGCGGTTCTGGAAGATGTACCAGCCCAGCCCGCCCTTGCCGCTGCTGGCGCCGAACACCAGCTCGGCAGCGATCAGCGTGCGCCAGGCGAACGCCCAGCCGATCTTCAGCCCCGACAGGATCGACGGCAGGGCCGCGGGCACCAGGATGTGCAGCACCAGGCGCAGGCCTTTCAGGCCGTAGTTACGCCCGGCCATGCGCAAGGTTTCCGATACGCCGAGAAAGCCTGCGTAGGTATTGAGCGCCAGCGCCCAGAGCACCGAGTGCACCAGCACGAAGATCAGGCTGTTATCACCCAGCCCGAACCACAGCAGGGCAAGCGGCAGCAGGGCAATCGCCGGCAGCGGGTTGAACATCGAGGTCAGCGTGCCCAGCAGATCGCGCCCAAGTTGGGTCGATACCGCAAGGCTGGTAAGGCCGAATGCCAGGACGATGCCCATCAGGTAGCCCTTGAGCAGGATTACCAGCGACACGCCGACTTTGGCCGGCAATTCGCCGCTCACCAGGCCGTCCCACAGCGCTGCTGCGGTCTGCAGAAAGGTTGGCAGCAGCAGGTCATTGCCCTGGTAGCGGGCGATGGCTTCCCACAGGGCGGCGATGACTACAAGGATCACCGCCTTGCGCAACCAGCCTTGCTGCCACAGGCGCTGGGCCAGCGGCAGGTTGCGTTCCAGAGGCACACTGAGCAGCGGCTCCAGCTGCACCTCGTATTCCTGCCGTACAGGTGTAGTGGTCATGGCTGAAGCTCCTGTCAGTAGGCGATGCGGATGTCGTTGAAGCCCAGGTCGTCTGTTTGTTCGGGGGCTTCGGCCTCGTCGAACAGCAGGCGATGGATGCGCCGTGCGCAGGCCTGGAAGTCCCTGGCGCCGAGGCTGCCGAGGTCATACTGGTGGCTATGCACCTCGGCCCGCACCCGGCCTGGGTGGGGCGACAGCAGCAGGATGCGGTTGCCGACCACCAGCGCTTCTTCGATGGAGTGGGTGACGAACAGCAAGGTAAAGCGCACCTCCTCCCACAGCAGAAGCAGCTCTTCCTGCATCTTGCGCCGGGTGAGGGCGTCTAGTGCGGCGAACGGCTCGTCCATCAGCAGGATCTTCGGCTGTGTGGCCAAAGCTCGGGCGATGGCCACCCGGGCCTTCATGCCGCCCGACAGCGTGTGCGGGTAGGCGTCGGCGAAGGCGGCCAGGCCGACCTTCTCGAGGTAGTGCAGGGCGCGCTCCTCGGCCTCAGCGCGCTTGAGCTGGCCCGAGACCAGCAGCGGGAACATCACGTTCTGCTTCACCGTCTTCCACGGCGGCAGCTGGTCGAACTCCTGAAACACCACGATGCGGTCGGGCCCCGGGCCGCGCACCGGCTGGCCCTCGAGCAGAATCTGCCCTTCGCGTGGCTCGATAAAACCGGCCACGGCCTTGAGCAGGGTGGATTTGCCACAGCCCGATGGGCCCAGCAGTACAAAACGGTCGGCACGGTCGACTTCGAAGCTGACCTGGTGGGTGGCCCGCACCACGCGCTGCGCGGTGCGGTATTCGAGGCTCAGGTTGTCCACCTTGAGCAACGCCGGTGTTGCGACACGGCTCAGGTTGCTGGCCGTGTGGCCTGGCAATGGGGCGGTCATGGTCGGTCAGCTCCCCTGCAGCGGGCGTTCATCCTGGAAGAAGTAGTCCTTCCACGACTCCGGCTTGTGCTTGATGGCGCCTACCCGGTACAGGAAGTCGGCCAGCTTGTAGGTGTTCTTCGGCGTGACGGTGAACTCGTACTGCGGGTTGTCGATCAGCTTGATCAGCGCGTCGCGGTCGATCTTGGCCTTGGTCACGCGAATGTAGGTGTCGGCGGCGGCCGCCTTGTCCTTCTGGGCAAAGTCTGCGGCTTCGGCCAGGGCATCGACGAAGGCCTTGTAGGTCTTGGGGTTGTCGTTACGGAATTTCTCGGTGGCGAACAGCAGGGTGGGCGAGTTGGGGCCCAGCAGGTCATAGCTGTTGAGCACCACGTGCACGTCCTTGTTGGCCAGCGCCTGGTCCTGGAACGGCGGGTTGGAGAAGTGCCCGTTGAGCTCCGTGCCGCCCGCCAGCAAGGCTGCGGTGGCATCCGGGTGTGGCACGGCCAGGGTGTACTTGTCGAGGCGGTTGAATTCCTTGTCGCCCCACTGCTGGGCCGCGGCGTACTGCAGGAAGCGCGACTGCACCGAAACGCCCACGGCCGGTACGGCAATACGGTCTTTGTTGGAGATGTCGGCGATGGTCTTCACGTTGGGGTTGCTGCTGACCAGGTAGTACGGGAAGTTGCCCAGCGAGGCCACGGCCTTGACGTTCTGCCGGCCTTTGGTACGGTCCCACACGGTCAGCAGCGGGCCGACACCGGCGCCGGCGATGTCCACCGAGCCAGACAACAGCGCATCGTTGATTGCCGCGCCGCCAGACAGCTGGGCCCAGTCGACCTTGATGTCGATGCCCTGCTCCTTGCCGTGCTTCTCGATCAGGTGCTGGTCCCGCACCACGTTGAGCAGCAGGTAAACGATGCCGAACTGCTCGGCGATGCGGATTTCGCCTTCGGCGTGGGCCACGGTCGGCGCCGCGAGGCTACCAACGACCAGGCTTGCGCCCAGGCCGATACTCGCCGCCAGGCGGCTGATGGATTTGCGCATGATGGTTTCCTCAGTCGTCAGAACGGGGCATCGCCCTGGATGGTGGTGCGGAACAGTTTGCGCCGCAGGTGCGCAGGGCAGCCCGTGGCCAGGTGGATCAACGAACGGTTGTCCCAGAACACAAGGTCGTGGGGCTGCCATTGGTGGCGGTAGATGTTCTGGTCGAGCACGCTCAGGGCATACAGCTGCTGCAGCACGTCGCGGCTTTCATCGTCTGGCAGGCCGACGATGCGGGTGGTGAAACCTTCGCTGACGAACAGCGCCTTGCGGCCATTCTCCGGGTGGGTGCGTACCACTGGATGGATGACTTCCTGCACCTGCGCCAGCTGTTCGGCGGTCAGGGTCGGGCGCCAGCTACCTTCAAATTTGGTCTCGGCGTAACGGGCGGTGTAGGAATGCGCGGCATTGCGGCCCTCGACCACTTTACGCAGCGCATCGGGTACCGCGTCCCAGGCTTTGTGCATGTCGGCGAAAAGGGTGTCGCCCCCTTCGCTGGGCAGTTCCTGGGCGTGCAGCATGGAGCCGAGGCTGGGGAGCGGCTTGTACGACAGGTCCGAATGCCAGAATTTGCCAGCATCGCCCAGGCCGACGTTCTGGCCGTTCTCGATGATGTTGGAAACGATCAGGATCTCGGGGTGGCCGGCGAGCAGGAACTGCTTGAGCACATGGATCTGCAGTTCGCCAAAGCGGCGGCTGAAGCTGATCTGTTGTTCAGGGCTGATGCGCTGGTCGCGGAACACCAGCACATGGTGGTCGAGGTGAGCGCGATGAATACGCAGGAAATCCTCGGCGTTGACTGGTTTGGCCAGGTCCAGGCCGGTGATCTCGGCGCCGACGGCACCAGAGAACGGGCGGATTTCAAAGGTTTGCGGCTGGGCGCTGTCGATGGACGACAAGGCGTTCGAGGCGGCGGACATTTTTCACTCCCACGCAGTGCGCGACTTCAGGGCGCGCAACGATCAGAAACGCACGGGGTTTTCCCGTGTGGGTTCAAGTCGTGCGGCGCATCGATTGGTCGACGGGTACGCAGTGGGGGTGACTATAAAGTCATAAGAAAAATAGTTTAAATACCGTTAACGAATAACGATATGAAGGGGCGATTGCGCTGTTTTGGTGCTGGCCAGGCAGCACAGCGGGTTTCAGATCAACCCGCCCTCCTCTTCGTCTTCGATCAGGTTGTTCAAGCTACCGAGCGCCTTGCGCGCCGTGGAGCGGTTGAGCAACTTGGCCTGGGCGCCAGGTGGAAGGTCTGTAATGCTGAACACGCCCTTGGCAGTGAGAACCTCGATCAGGTCCTCGAGCACCCGGATCATGTCCAGGTCGCTCTGCTTGAGCTGCTTGAGGCTGTTCTCGACCACATCGTCGGCAAACCATTCCTGGATTTCGGCATTGTCGGCCGGAATGATTTCGGTGTGTTCTGCAAAGGCTGCAGGTTCTACCCGCAGCAAACGGCCCTCGGCGTCGCGTTGCACGTAGAACATGGCGTCGTCCCTCGTCACGATGATTCCTTGTTGGTAGACAGCAGCATAGGCAAAGTTCACCAGGCGTGACAGCCCGGCGCGTGAGTATGCGCTGCGCGAGGGTAGGAGAAAAGACCGCCCCGCGGTGGCCTGCTACGGCCACCGCGGGTATGGGTCAGTTGTTGTCGACCTTGATGGTTGGGTCGGCACCGCTGATCAGCGAGTTGATCGTGGTGTTTGACCAGTTGACCCCTTCCAGCTTGATCGAAACGTCGGCATTGGCCAGGCCACCGGCTGCATTGAGCTTGCCTTCAGTGCTCACCTGCAAGGTCGAGGAGCCATCGACGGTGGTGATCTTCAGGAAGTTGTCGATGGTGCTGGCCTTCTCGCCCTGCAGCAGGTCGCGCAGGTCGAGGCGGTCACCCTCGCTGACTTTGAAGTCCTTGATCACGTCATTGCCGATGTCGCCGGCCTTCCACACAAAGGTATCGGCACCGCTGCCGCCGATCAGGATGTCATTGCCCTGGCCGCCAATCAGCGTGTCGTTGCCACTGCCGCCCAGCAGGATGTCATTGCCTTTGCCGCCATCGAGGGCGTCGTTGCCACCCTGGCCGAAGATGATGTCATTACCTGCACCACCCATCAGCGTGTCGGCGCCGTCGTTGCTGCCCGAAACATCGAACTCGGTGTAGTGCTCGCTGATGTACTTGTGCATCGCGCGGGCATCCACATCACCGGCATCCACGCCCAGCTTGTTGGCTACGTAGCCCTGGATCGCCTCGACACCCGTGCCGGCCACCGAAGGGAAGGTCAGCAGGTCGCCAAAGATGATGTCGTTGCCGTCACCACCGTTGACCGTGTCGCTACCCGGCTTGGTGACCTCGGTATGGCCCAGAATCGCGTCTGCCAGTTTGCTTGGATCGATGTTGGTCTGCGGCTTGCCATCGGAGTCGAACGGCTTCAGGTCGCTGGTATTGACGTCGTTGTTGAGGCCGATGGCCTCGACATTGGACAGGCCAGACAAGATCTTGAAGCTGTCGGTCGAGTTGTTCCAGGTCGCATCGCTGGTGCTGCTGCCATTGCCACCGCGCGTTGAGAGCTCGTAACCACCATTGCCTTCGGCGCGGATATCACCGGACAGCGTGGTTGTCCACCTGCCTGTCCAGTAATTGTAGGTCTGGACCGTCAAGCCACCATCGCTGTCGATGCTCAGGTAATTGGTGTTGTCCAGGTACTTGCCGACCGTCATGCCTGCCTTGTAGTTGATCGAGCTCAGGTAGCTGTCAAAGGTCAGGCTGGTATTACCAAGGGTCGGGTTGCCTTGTTCACTGCCCTGATAATAAGTCGGCTTGCCGTCGGTGATGAAGAAAGTCTGATTGGACCCGGTGCTCCCCGCAGCCTTGAGGTTGGTAAACCAGTTGGCAGTGGTCTTGAACGCATCTTCATAATTGGTGCCGCCGCCAGCATTCAGCGTACTCAGCGCGTTCAGCAGGGTTTTCAGGCCGGCGTCGTTGAGGGTCACCGATACACTGCTCTTGACCTGGGTCGCGAAGTCGACCAGCAGGATGTTCACCGTACCCGACTGCGAACCCTTGACGCTCGCCGCCAGGGTCTTGAACACCGACTCCAGCGAAGACTTCGCCGCACTCACGCCCGACGAGCCCATGCTGCCAGAGGTGTCGACGATGAAGGCAATGTTGTAATCCTGCCCCGGCACCACATGCAGACCGCTGACATCGGCAACGACAATATCGTTGCCATCGGTGCCAGTGACCGTGTCGTTGTCAGCCGACAAGTTGCTGGTGGTGTAGCTCTGCGGGTAGACCGTGACCTTGATGCTGCCTTCGTTGGTCGCGGTGCTGCCGCCAACGCTCTCGGTGGAGGTGGAAGTGACCTTCACGTCGAACTGGCCGGCGTAGTAGGCCGGGGGTTTGATGGTCAGGCTGCCCAGGTTCCAGCCAGTGACATCCACCGCGCTTGAGCCAACGGTGAAGGTATGGCCTGCGTTGTCAGCCAGCACCGAGCCTGCCGGGATGCCACTGAGCTTGACGCTCAGGCTCTCCGAGCCGTCCGTGTCGGTCAGTGCGGTGCTGATGCTCACCAGCTTGACCGGTGCGCCGTTCTCGCCACCTTCGTTGAGCTTGTAGCCGTCGTAGTAACCCTGGCCATTGCTGCCGTGCAGGTCGGACACCGTCACCCCGGCGCCGGCCAGCGCAGAGAGGTTCGGGTACATCGGGATGTTGGCGCTGTTCAGGTCGGTGACCGCACCGTTGCCCACTTTGATGTTGACATCGAGGCTGCCAGGGCCGGCCTGGTTGGCGTTGTAGATCTCCAGCGTGTAGTAGCCGCTGGTGGTCGGGGTGAAGCTGCCCGAGATGCTGCCGTTTGCCGAGCCCCAGGTCGCGCCGGCGACGTTCTTGCCGCCGATGACGATCTGCAGGCTGTCGTCGGCGGTGCCGCTGAAGGTGTAGGTCTTGCCGGCTTCCAGGTAGATCAGGCCGGACGTCTTCGAGCCCGTGCCCGGGGTGACGGTGGCCGAGGTGTCGACCGTGGTCACCTGCTCGCTCTTGCTGGCGCTGCCGGAGTTGGCGAATACATTCTTCAGGGCATCGCCAGTGATGCCGTTGCCGTTCGTGCCCAGGCCGTTGAGGCTGGTCCAGGTTTCCTTGGTCAGGCCGAGCGAGTTGACGTTGTTGTTGCCAATGCTCAGGTCCGGCTTGTCGGCGACCGGCGTGATGTCGACCTTCAGCGTGGCTTCGCTGCCTGCATCCTTGCCGTCGGTAGGCTTGTACTTGATCTGCGCATAGTCAGCCTGCTTGTTGCCCACGCCGCTGCCGCCATAGCCGTCCACACCGGACTGGTTGGCCACCGGCACGAACTTAAGCTTGCCCGCGGTAATGTCGGCTTGGCTGATGGTCTGGCCGGCTTTCACATCGACCCAGCTGGTGCCGTTGAACAGCTTCAGGGTGCCAGCGTCCGGCAGCTTGGTGATGGTGACGCCCAGGCTGCTGATCGGCGAGTCGACATCGCTGACGTTGAAATCATTCCAACCCAGCACCAGGTCGGTGTCCTCCGTCCCGGTGACTGCACCACCCGTGGTGGTTGGCGCGTCATTGACGGCGATGACGTTGACCGTGGTGGTCGCGGTGTTCGAGGTGTTGACGCCATCGGTCACCGTGACCGTGATGACCCGCGGCGTGGTGCTCGGGTCTTCACTGGTGTTGATGAAGGTGATGTTCTTGATCGCCTGGATGTAGTCGGCCAGCGAAGCGGTGCCGCTCAGGGTCAGCACCACTTTACCGTCGGTGCTGTTCGCGTTGATCGAGATGCCGTTGACGCTGTTGCCCAGGTTTAGGGCATCGCCTGGCTGACGGTTGGTCAGGGTCACGGTCGCGCCGGTCAGCATCGAGCTGTCGAAGTCGGTGATCGAGACATCGATATCGCCGATCGACACGCCGCTGCCTGGCTGGTTTTCGGTGAAGGTGGCCTGGTAGTCGGCGCCGGTCTTGCCGCTCGAGTCGTTGGCGTCGAGGTCCAGCACGGGGGCCGGCTCGAAGATCTGCGTGGTAACGCTGCCAGCGCTGCCACTGATTGCCAGGTTCTCGAAGTTGCCGCCGGTGGCGGAATCGATCTTGACGGTGAACTGCTCAGTGCCCTCGGTGGCGTTGTCCTTGATCGTCGGGATGGTGAAGTTGGCCGAGTTGCTACCGGCCTTGATCGTGACGGTGGCAACGCCCGTGAAGTCGACGCCATCGGTAGCGGTGCCGGTATAGGTCAGCTTCACCGTTACATCGGTTTGTGCATTGTTGCTGAGGGTCACGGTATAGCTGGCGTTACCGCCTTCGGCTACGGCCGTGGTGCCACCGATGCTCAGGGTGGTGGTCTGGATGGTGTCGGTCACCGTCGTGACGGCAGCCGAGTTGCTGACGGCGAGGTTTTCAAAGTTGCCGCCGGTAGTACCGGTGATCTTCGCCGACACATCACCGGCATCGATGTATACATCGTCCGCCGGTGCGGCGACGATCACCGAACCCGACGTCTTGCCTGCGGCAATGTTGATGGTCTGGCCATTGCTCAAGGTCACGGTCATCGCCGTACCCGCCGGGTTGCTCAACGTGGCGGTATAGGTGATCTGGCCACCCTCGGCGACTGTCGGCGTGGCGCTGAGCGTCAAGTTGGTCGTGTCGATGGTGTCGGTGACCTTGGTGACAGCGTAAGCGCCGTCAACTGCCAGCAATTCGAAATCGCCGCCAGTGCTGCCGTCGATCTTGACCTGAACCGACCCTGCATCGATGTAGGGATCATCGCCGGGTGCGTTCAAGGTGATGCTGCCTTCAGTCTGGCCTTTGGCAATGGAGATGGTCTCGCCATTGCTCAACTTGATGGTCATGTCCGACCCGGCCTTGTTGGACAAGGTAGCGGTATAGGTGATCTTGCCGCCTTCGGCGACCGTCGACGTGGCGCTGAGGACCAGGCTTGTGGCGTCTTTGGTGCCCGCTACATCCGTTACGGTCGTTGACGGGGTGCCGGTGGTGACAAGCTTCTCATAGTTGCCGCCATCGACCTTGGTGATGCTGTTGGTCAGTGGGGCGTTGGTGTTGTAGACGTTGTTTGGCGCGGTGAAGTTGACCGAGCCGGACGACTCGCCGACACCGATGGTGATGCTTTGGCCGTTGGCCAGCGTGACCACCAGCGGGCTGCCGGTGACCGGTGCGCTGACGGACGCGGTATAGGTGACCACGCCGCCTTCGATCACCGAGGCATTGGCAGTGAGGGTCACTGTCGACGTATCGATGGTGTCGCTGACGTTGGTGACGGCTTCAGCCGGGTTGACTGCGAGCTTCTCGAAGTCACCGCCGGTGGTGCCAGTGATGGTGGCTTTGACCTGGCCGGCGTCTTTGTAGACGTCATCGGCTGGCGCCGCGACCGTTACCTGGCCACTCGTTTGACCGGCGGCGATGTTGATGGTCGCGCCGTTGCTCAGGGTCACGGTCATTGCCGTACCCGCCGGGTTGCTCAGGGTCGCGGTGTAGACGATCTGGCCGCCTTCGGCGACATCGCCGGTGGCGCTCAGCACCAGATTGGTGGTGGCTTGGGTGGCCGGACTGTCGGTGACGCTGGTTGTGGTGTTGCCAACAGAAACCAGCTTCTCGTAGTTGCCGCCATCGACCTTTGTGATGCTGTTGGTTAGCGGAGCGTTGGTGTTGTAGACGTTGTTCGGCGCGGTGAAGTTGACCGAGCCGGACGATTCACCGACACCGATGGTGATGCTCTGGCCGTTGGCCAAGGTCACCACCAGCGGGCTGCCGGTGACCGGCGCGCTGACGGATGCGGTGTAAGTGACCACGCCACCTTCCACAACCGAAGCATTGCCAGTGAGGGTCACGGTCGACGTGTCGATGGTGTCGCTCACGTTGGTGACAGCTGCGGCTGGGTTGACCGCGAGCTTCTCGAAGTCACCGCCGGTGGTGCCAGTGATGGTGGCCTTGACCTGGCCGGCGTCCTTGTAGACGTCATCGGCTGGCGCCGCGACCGTTACCTGGCCAGTCGTTTGACCGGCGGCGATGTTGATGGTCGCGCCGTTGCTCAGGGTCACGGTCATCGCCGTGCCGGCTGGGTTGCTCAGCGTGGCGGTGTAGACGATCTGGCCGCCTTCGGCGACATCGCCGGTGGCGCTAAGCACCAGATTGGTGGTGGCTTGAGTGGCCGGGCTGTCGGTGACGGTAGTAGTCGGGTTACCTGCGGTTTCGAGCTGCTCGTAATTGCCGCCTTCAACCTTGCTGATGCTGTTGGTCAGCGGAGCGTTGGTGTTGTAGACGTTGTTCGGCGCGGTGAAGTTGACCGAGCCGGACGATTCACCGACGCCGATGGTGATGCTCTGGCCGTTGGCCAGCGTGACCACCAGCGGGCTGCCGGTGACCGGTGCGCTGACGGACGCGGTATAGGTGACCACGCCGCCTTCGATCACCGAGGCATTGGCAGTGAGGGTCACTGTCGACGTATCGATGGTGTCGCTGACGTTGGTGACGGCTTCAGCCGGGTTGACTGCGAGCTTCTCGAAGTCACCGCCGGTGGTGCCAGTGATGGTGGCTTTGACCTGGCCGGCGTCTTTGTAGACATCATCGGCAGGCGCTGCAACGGTCACCTGGCCAGTCGTTTGACCGGCGGCGATGTTGATGGTCGCGCCGTTGCTCAAGGTCACGGTCATTGCCGTGCCGGCTGGGTTGCTCAGGGTCGCGGTGTAGACGATCTGGCCGCCTTCGGCGACATCGCCGGTGGCGCTCAGCACCAGATTGGTGGTGGCTTGGGTGGCCGGACTGTCGGTGACGCTGGTTGTGGTGTTGCCAACAGAAACCAGCTTCTCGTAGTTGCCGCCATCGACCTTTGTGATGCTGTTGGTTAGCGGAGCGTTGGTGTTGTAGACGTTGTTCGGCGCGGTGAAGTTGACCGAGCCGGACGACTCGCCCACGCCGATGGTAATGCTCTGGCCATTAGCCAGGGTCACGACCAGCGGGCTGCCGGTGACCGGCGCGCTGACGGAAGCGGTGTAGGTGACCACGCCACCTTCCACGACCGAAGCATTGGCAGTGAGGGTCACTGTCGACGTGTCGATGGTGTCGCTGACGTTGGTGACAGCTGCGGCTGGGTTAACGGCCAGCTGCTCGAAGTCACCGCCGGTAGTGCCAGTGATGGTGGCTTTGACTTGACCTGCGTCTTTGTAGACGTCATCGGCTGGCGCCGCGACGGTCACCTGGCCAGAGGTCTGGCCGGCGGCGATGTTGATGGTCGCGCCGTTGCTCAGGGTCACGGTCATCGCCATGCCCGCTGGGTTGCTCAGCGTGGCGGTGTAGACGATCTGGCCACCCTCTGCGACATCGCCAGTCGCGCTCAGCACCAGGTCAGTGGTGGCCTGGGTATCCGGGCTGTCGGTGACGGTAGTAGTCGGGTTACCCGCAGTTTCGAGCTGCTCGTAGTTGCCGCCTTCAACCTTGCTGATGCTGTTGGTCAGCGGGGCATTGGTGTTGTAAACATTGTTTGGCGCGGTGAAATTGACCGAACCGGAGGACTCGCCGACACCGATGGTGATGCTCTGACCATTAGCCAGGGTTACCACCAGCGGGCTGCCGGTGACCGGCGCGCTGACGGAAGCGGTGTAAGTGACCACGCCGCCTTCGATGACCGAGGCATTAGCGGTCAACGTGACCGTGCTGGTATCGATGGTATCGCTGACGTTGGTGACGGCTTCGGCTGGATTAACGGCCAGATTCTCGAAGTCGCCACCGGTGGTGCCAGTGATGGTGGTTTTGACTTGGCCGGCGTCTTTGTAGACGTCATCGGCCGGCGCGGCAACAGTGACCTGGCCAGTCGTTTGACCGGCGGCGATGTTGATGGTCGCGCCGTTGCTCAGGGTCACGGTCATTGCCGTGCCCGCTGGGTTGCTCAGCGTGGCGGTGTAGACGATCTGGCCACCCTCTGCGACATCGCCAGTCGCGCTCAGCACCAGGTCCGTGGTGGCTTGGGTCGCTGGGCTGTCGGTAACCGTGGTGGTCGGATTACCTGCAGTGTCGAGCTGCTCGTAGTTACCGCCTTCAACCTTGCTGATGCTGTTGGTCAGCGGGGCGTTGGTGTTGTAGACGTTGTTCGGTGCGGTGAAGTTGACCGAACCGGACGACTCGCCGACGCCGATGGTGATGCTCTGGCCGTTGGCCAGGGTCACAACCAGCGGCGAACCAGTCACAGGTGCCGACACCGAGGCGGTGTACACCACAGTACCGCCCTCGACCACGCTTGGAGTGGCGGTCAGGGTGACGGTCGACGTGTCGATGGTATCGCTGACGTTGGTGACGGCTTCGGCTGGATTAACGGCCAGATTCTCGAAGTCGCCACCGGTGGTGCCGGTGACACTCACTTTGACCTGGCCGGCGTCTTTGTAGACGTCATCAGCCGGCGCGGCAACAGTGACCTGCCCAGTCGTTTGACCGGCGGCGATGTTGATGGTCGCGCCGTTGCTCAGGGTCACAGTCATTGCCGTGCCGGCTGGGTTGCTCAGCGTGGCGGTGTAGACGATCTGGCCACCTTCGGCGACATCGCCGGTGGCGCTCAGCACCAGATTGGTGGTGGCTTGGGTGGCCGGGCTGTCGGTGACGGTGGTGGTCGGCGCGCCTGCGGTTTCGAGCTGCTCGTAATTACCGCCTTCGACCTTGCTGATGCTGTTGGTCAGCGGAGCGTTGGTGTTGTAGGCGTTGTTCGGCGCGGTGAAGTTGACCGAACCGGACGACTCACCCACGCCGATGGTAATGCTCTGACCATTGGCCAGGGTCACGACCAGCGGCGAACCGGTGACCGGTGCCGACACCGAGGCGGTATAGGTGACCACGCCACCTTCCACGACCGAAGCATTGGCAGTGAGGGTCACTGTCGACGTATCGATGGTGTCGCTGACATTGGTCACGGCTTCGGCTGGATTAACGGCCAGATTCTCGAAGTCGCCACCGGTGGTACCGGTGATGGTGGCTTTGACCTGGCCGGCATCCTTGTAGACGTCATCGGCTGGCGCCGCGACCGTTACCTGGCCACTCGTTTGACCGGCGGCGATGTTGATGGTCGCGCCGTTGCTCAGGGTCACGGTCATTGCCGTGCCCGCCGGGTTGCTCAGGGTCGCGGTGTAGACGATCTGGCCGCCCTCGGCGACATCGCCGGTGGCGCTCAGTACCAGATTGGTGGTGGCTTGGGTGGCCGGGCTGTCGGTGACGCTGGTTGTGGTGTTGCCAACAGAAACCAGCTTCTCGTAGTTGCCGCCTTCGACCTTGCTGATGCTGTTGGTCAGCGGGGCGTTGGTGTTGTAGACGTTGTTCGGCGCGGTGAAGTTGACCGAACCGGACGACTCGCCGACGCCGATGGTAATGCTCTGGCCGTTGGCCAGGGTCACGACCAGCGGGCTGCCGGTGACCGGCGCGCTGACGGAAGCGGTGTAGGTGACCACGCCACCTTCCACGACCGAAGCATTGGCAGTGAGGGTCACGGTCGACGTATCGATCGTGTCGCTGACGTTGGTGACAGCTTCAGCCGGGTTGACCGCCAGATTCTCGAAGTCGCCGCCGGTAGTGCCGGTGACACTCACTTTGACCTGACCGGCGTCCTTGTAGACGTCATCGGCCGGTGCGGCGACCGTCACCTGGCCAGTGGTCTGGCCGGCGGCGATGTTGATGGTCGCACCGTTGCTCAGGGTCACGGTCATCGCCGTGCCCGCCGGGTTGCTCAGCGTCGCGGTGTAGACGATCTGGCCACCTTCGGCGACATCGCCGGTGGCGCTCAGCACCAGGTCCGTGGTGGCCTGGGTATCCGGGCTGTCGGTGACCGTGGTGGTTGGCGTGCCTGCAGTTTCGAGCTGCTCGTAGTTGCCGCCTTCAACCTTGGTGATGCTGTTGGTCAGCGGGGCATTGGTGTTGTAAACATTGTTTGGCGCGGTGAAATTGACCGAACCGGAGGACTCGCCGACACCGATGGTGATGCTCTGGCCGTTGGCCAGGGTGACCACCAGCGGGCTGCCGGTAACTGGTGCACTGACGGAGGCGGTATAGGT